>NZ_NPFP01000008.1:0-914473 GCF_002259145.1 Rhodococcus sp. 15-2388-1-1a
TGGACCTTGTCCACCGCCGCCTCACCGGAGGGAATCTCCGCAACCGCGAGACGTTTACGAAGATCGGCCAATTTACCCGCAGTCGTATGAATATCGGGTGCTTCGGCCGACCCGGGTGCAGTGGAATCCTGGACGCTGGTCATGGGGCACCACTTTAACTGCGAGTGTGATCTGCGCCCCGACCGAGGGTGGTTCGCGACAAGCCGTCGGCCTGTCGTCGAGCCCATATGCTGGAGCGCATGTGGACAAACCTCGATCGCCCGCCGCTGGACGTTCGTGCGCTTCGCCGGGCACTGGTTGACGGCCCGCAGGCTTCCTGGTCTCGGGTCGACGTGGTGACGGAAACCGGTTCGACCAATGCGGATCTGATCGCGGGGGCCGCGAACTACGCCGACCGGACGGCACTGATCGCCGAACATCAGGACAGCGGACGGGGCAGGCATTCGCGACCGTTCTCCGGCGCGCCGCGGTCACAGATTCTGGTGTCGATGCTGCTGAAGTTCCCTGGAATCGATCCCTCGGTGCTCGGGTGGGTCTCGCTCATGACCGGAATCGCTCTGGTCGACGCGTTACGCACCGTCGGTGAAGTCGATGCTCGGCTGAAGTGGCCCAACGACGTCCTCATCGGTGGCAAGAAGGTCTCGGGAATCCTGGCCGAGGTCGCCGCGCACGGACCGTCGCCCACGGTCGTCATCGGGCTCGGGGTGAACGTGTCGATGACGGTCGACGAGTTGCCGGTGCCGACGGCGACGTCACTGGCGCTGGAGGGGGCTGCGGTTCTCGACCGTGACACGTTGGTTCGGGCGATTCTGCGTGGGATGGCCGCCGAGGTGGACTCGTGGCGGGACTCGAACTGGAACACCGATGCACTCGCCCACCGGTACCGGGAGAGGTGCGGCACCATCGGGCAACGCGTGCGAGTCGATCTGCCCGGCGGCGACGAGAAGATCGGAACCGCGGTCGACGTCGACGAGCACGGCCGCATCGTGATCGAGGTGGAGCAACCCGGGTCCGATCGCCCGTCGGTGCTCGCCGTGGCGGCCGGTGATGTCACTCATCTCCGACCCCTCTCGTGAGACCATGTCGACTCGACGGAAGTCGTAGCGAGTAGTCAGGAGTGCACGTGGGTTATCCACAGGACGCGTTGGCCGACGAGGAAGAGCTCCTGCTTCATCATCACCCTCACTGGAAGATGCTCGTCCTACCGTCGGTCACCTTCGTCCTCGTCACGGGCCTGGCAGGCGTCGGCCTCGGAGCCGCGAGTGCACGGCTCGAATCGACAGCCGCGAACGTCGCGATGATCGCCACGGCGGTGCTGTGGGCGGCGGTCGTCGTATGGCGGTGCCTGGTGCCGCTGATCAGCTGGAAGTGCACGCATTTCATCGTCACCGATCGGCGAGTGTTGATCAGGCAGGGCGTGCTCACCCACTCCGGCATCGACATTCCGATGAGCCGGATCAGCAACGTCCAGTTTCGACACGGGCTGATAGACCGGATGTTGCGCACCGGCACGCTCATCATCGCCTCGGCATCGGACGATCCACTCGAGTTCGACGACATTCCGCATGTGCAACGCGTGCATTCCCTGCTCTACCAGCAGGTATTCGACTCGATGGAGTACCGTCGCGAATCCGTGCACGGCCGGGAGGCGGCATTCGAGCCGATGCCGGAGGATTCGGCAGGCGACTCCAAGCCCGGTTGGCGAGCTGGGAAACGCAGGTAACACAGGCTGTTCTCACCTTCGAACCGTAGGGTGACCGATGTGACCGACGTGCTGCTTGCCGAAGACGACGAAGCCATCGCTGCGCCCCTGTCCCGAGCTCTCGGGCGCGAGGGCTACACGGTGACCGTCGAACAGACCGGCCCCGCCACCCTTCAGCGCGCGCTGGACGGAAAATTCGACCTGTTGATACTCGACCTCGGCCTGCCGGGGATGGACGGCCTCGAAGTGTGTCGGCAGGTGCGTGCCAACCGATCCGAGGTTGCCGTGCTCATGCTCACCGCACGAACCGACGAGGTCGACTTCGTGGTGGGTCTCGACGCCGGTGCCGACGACTACGTGGGCAAGCCCTTCCGGCTCGCCGAGCTCATGGCCCGCGTACGTGCGTTGCTCCGCCGCCGTGGTGCCGGGGAGGATTCCCCGATCGAGGTCGGTGCCATCCGCCTCGAACCCGCTGCCCGACGCGTCCTGGTCGGTGGCACCGAGATATCTCTCGCCAATAAGGAATACGAGCTGCTCAAGGTCTTGCTCGACCATGCGGGCCAAGTCGTCTCTCGTGAAGTGATCCTGCGTGAGGTCTGGGGCGACGCAGAGCTGCGCGGATCGAAGACCCTCGACATGCACATGTCCTGGCTGCGTCGCAAGATCGGCGACGAAGGACCCGTGGCCGAGCGTCGCATCGCGACGGTGCGCGGCGTCGGCTTCCGCATCAACAGCGACTAGCGGTCGATGCGGCGCCGAATTCTGGTCTCGATTCTCGCTGTCGTCGTCATGACGGCGTTGCTGCTCGGTTTGCCCCTGATGTACACCGCCTGGTTGTGGGTGGAGGATTTCACCCGCAACGACCTGCAGGCACGCCTGGATCGAATGGCGGCGGAGATCATCTCGCAGGAAGGGTCGGCGGGTCTGATCGAGGGCCAGCTCGACATCGGCTCGCTCCGGTTGGCCATCCCGCAGGGTGGCCGGCTCGTGGTCATCTACCCCACCCCCGAGGATGCCGCATCGCGCGCGGACATCGGGCAGTCGTCCGTGCCTCGACCGCTCGTGGAGTCGCTGTCGATGGGTACCTCGGGTTCGCTTCGCCTCGAAGTGCCGTCCGACGACATGCGTTCCCTGCAGCGCCAGGCGCTCGGAGCGGTGACTCTCGTCGTCCTCGCATCAGCGATGGCAGGCACCGTCGTGGCCGTCCTGACAGCCAAGCGGCTGGCCGATCCGCTGCAGGATGTGGCGCGGCGAGCTGCTCGCCTCGCCGAGGGTGATTTCAGGCCGGACCCACGACGGCACGGCATCGCAGAACTCGATCGGGTCTCGGAGGTTCTCGACTCGGCCACCGTCGAGATCGCCGGACGGCTGCAGCGCGAACACACGTTGGTCGCCGATGTCTCGCATCAACTTCGCAGCCGCCTGACCGCTGTCCGCCTTCGCCTGGACGAAATATCCACGCACCCGGATCCGGCGGTGGTCGACGAGGCCAACGAGGCGATGGATCAGGTGGACCGACTGACCCTTGCCATCGACGAGCTCGTTCGATCCTCTCGTAGTGACGGCGCGGCCGACGCGCACGAGGTCTCGGTGGTCGAGGAACTGATCGGCACCGTCGTCGAATGGCAGCGAAATTTCGAGGACGTCGGCCGGACCCTGGTGATCAAGGGTGACGTGGATCTGAAGGCCTCGGTGACCGGATCGCGGTTGCGTGAAGCGGTCTCGGTGCTGGTCGACAATTCTCTGGTGCACGGCGGCGGGGCCTGCACGGTGGCGGTTCGGGCCGTCTCGGCCGTCGAGAGCACCGAGCGACGCCGTGAACGACTGGTCTGCGTCGAGGTCTCGGACGAGGGGCCCGGGGTGAGCAACGAACTTGCTCCGCACATCTTCGACCGTGGATTCTCCGGAGCCGGTTCCACCGGTGTCGGCCTCGCTCTGGCCAGGGCTCTCATCGAGGCGGACGGCGGCAGGCTGGAATTGCAGCGACGTCGTCCCGCGCTCTTCTCGGTGTTCCTGCCTGCGTGGCGTGAACCGTCGCGTGCCGTGCCTCGCCGCGAACCACGCTGAGCATCTCAGGGTTGGTCGAGTACGTCCGCCGCGTCGGTCGGGTCCTCGTTGCGTTCGGCGTCGACTTCCAGGATCGTCCGCGCGTTGTCCTCGGGAAACGCGAAGCGGCGCAATGCCCAGAACCGAAATGCCATCTGCAGCAGGTTGCCGATGATGTAGTTGAGGACGAAGTCGATGATGACCAGCGTCGTCAGGGATTCGCTGGCGTCGCGAATGTCGAAGACGTTGTTCGCGATCCACAGGGGACCGGCTGCGATGAGCACGCCGATGCCGCTGATCGCGAAGAAGAGCAGTGCCTCGTGGTGCCGCTCGCGTCCGCCACGATGCTTGAAGGCCCATTCGCGGTTGAGGAAGTAGCTGAGCAGGGTTGCGAGAACACCCGAGATGATCTTGGCGATCACCGGCTTCTGCTCGAGCACCGTCAGGCTCAGCGAATAGAAGATGACGAGGTCGAAGACCATCGTCGTGCCACCGACGATGGCGAACTTGATCAGCTCACTGTGCCGAATCGCGAGGTCCCGAATGGGCGTGGGTAAGCGTTGGAGCACGCTTGCGATCGTCGGCACAACGGTGAAGTCTACGAAACACACCCCGGGTTCGCCGAACCGAGGCTCCGATCATCAGGGTTTCCACAGGTCCTCGCCCAGCATGCGGACTCCGGTGCGAGACGCCGGGTCGGACCGAACGCGTGCGACATGACACCATGGTGAGCCGTGACAGGTACCGAACCGCGCCCCACTGCTGCGCGCCCGTCGTCGACCGGAATGCCCGTGGTGACGATGATCGGCGGCGGTCAGCTCGCCCGAATGACTCACCAGTCCGCGATCGAGCTCGGACAGACTCTTCGCGTCCTCGCCGCGGGTGCCGACGAGCCGGCAGCTCAGGTCAGCCCCGACGTCGTCTTCGGGCACCACGACGATCTCGATGCGTTGCGCACGGCCGCGACCGGTTCCAATGCGCTCACCTTCGACCACGAGCAGGTGCCCACCGAGCACCTCGAGACTCTCGTGGCAGAAGGCGTCAACGTGCAACCGCCGCCGAGCGCGTTGATATTCGCCCAGGACAAACTGCGCATGCGTCGCAAGCTCGCCGAACTCGGTGCGCCCGGCCCCGCCTACGCGGAGGTGTCGTGGGCGCAGGACGCGATTGCGTTCGGAGACGAGCACGGGTGGCCGGTGGTGCTCAAGGCCGTACGAGGCGGCTACGACGGGCGTGGAGTGTGGATGCCCGCAGACGCCGAGGAAGCAGAGGCGATCGTCACCGCTCAACTCGACCTGGGTGTACCGCTCATGGTCGAGGAGAAGGTCGCCATGCGCCGCGAGCTGTCGGCCATGGTTGCACGATCACCGTTCGGCCAGGGAGCTGCGTGGCCCGTCGTGCAGACGGTGCAGCGCAACGGTCAGTGCGCCGTGGTGCTGGCGCCGGCGCCCGACCTCGACGAGGACGTCGCCACGTTCGCAGGCAGGCTGGCTCTCGACATCGCCGGTGCGCTCGGTGTGGTCGGAGACCTCGCGGTCGAACTGTTCGAGACCACCTCGGGCAAGCTCCTGGTGAACGAACTCGCCATGCGACCGCACAACTCCGGTCACTGGACCATGGACGGGTGTCGGACCTCGCAGTTCGAGCAGCACCTACGCGCGGTACTCGACTACCCGCTCGGCGACACCGACCCACTCGCTCCGCTGACGGTGATGGCCAACATTCTGGGCGCGCCCGAGGCCCCCGAGATGACGATGGACGAGCGGCTGCATCACCTGTTCGCCCGGATGCCCGATGCGAAGGTGCATCTGTACGGCAAGGGCGAGCGCAAGGATCGCAAGATCGGCCACGTGAACATCCTGGGCGCGCAGTCGGGTTCGCTCGCCGACCCCGCCTACGTGGCCTCGGTGCGCGAGCGAGCCGAACGCGCAGCGCACTGGATGTCACACGCCGAATGGACCGACGGATGGGACCCGCACAATGACTGACAACACTCCTGCCCCCGATGGTCGTTCCGCAGGCTCCACTCCTGCCGTCGGCCTGATCATGGGCAGCGATTCCGACTGGCCCACGATGGAAGCTGCTGCAGAAGCGTTGGCCGAGTTCGGTATTCGCTTCGAGGTCGGCGTGGTGTCGGCGCACCGAACCCCGCAGCGCATGCTCGACTACGCCCGCGATGCCGCAGGCCGCGGCATCAAGGTGATCATCGCCGGGGCCGGGGGAGCGGCTCACCTGCCCGGCATGGTCGCGTCGGCGACGCCGCTGCCGGTCATCGGTGTGCCGGTGCCCCTGAAGTACCTCGACGGCATGGATTCGCTGCTCTCGATCGTTCAGATGCCCGCCGGTGTTCCCGTGGCCACGGTCTCGATCGGTGGTGCGCGCAACGCAGGGTTGCTCGCGGTCCGAATTCTCGGTGCATCCGATCCGGCTCTGCAAGAACGGATGTCCGCGTTCCAGGCCTCACTCGAGGCCATGGTGCTGGAGAAGGACAAAGCGCTGCGCACCACTCTGCTCGGGTGAGCGGAATCGTGTCTCGGAGCGAGCAGATCCGGCGCGCGGGTCGCGGTAGTCGGCAGTCCATGTTCGTGACGCGGCTTGCGTTGCTCTATGCCCGTCTCTGGCGCGGCACGGCGCGTTTCGACGACGAATTCTCCCTGTTCGTGTGCACCGGGCTGCGCGGTGGATTCGGGCGCGGCGGAACGACATTCGGCGGTGCCTATCTGACGAAGGGCAACACCGCCCGTCGGGTACTGCGGCACGAGGCCGTACATGCAGACCAATGGGCGAACTTCGGGCTCACCTTCCCGTTCCGCTACCTCGCCGAAGAAGCGCGACATCGGGGCCCGGCCAACAAGTACGAGATCGAGGCCGGACTCGCCGACGGCGGCTACCGTCAGCCCGGCTGAGCAACAGTGGCGGTGACCTTCTCGGTCTCGGCGCGCCGCTGCGCCTTCGCCTCGTCCGGATTGGCCACCTGAACCAGTGACGCACCCACGACGAGTACCGAGAGCAGACCGTCGATCAGCTCGTCGGCCGTGGTCCAGGACGCGCTGGACATGACCCGGTCCGCGGCCGTCCAGTCACGTGCGTCTGCCCGCTCACGAGCGGCAGCGAGTACCTCGTCCACCGAACGCCCGTCCAGCGCCGCGCCTGCGCTCCCGGAGCCCGCGACCCTGAACTGATCGCCGTGCACCCGCACCGACGTCGCGTAGTCGGTCATGCCGATCGGCAGATCGGGGACTGCCTTGCCGAATGCGTCGAGCGAGAACGCCAGCACCTCGTCCGCCTCGGGAGACTCGTCGAGCCGATCGCCCGACACCATCGCCACGTCCACGGAGTCGTCGGCCCCGATGACCACCTCGCCGCCTGCCCACCAGACTCCCAGCAGCGCGGCAGCCGTCTGCCAGTGCGCGGGCAACAGCACACTCACCCTGCCACCCACCTCGAAGGCGAACTCGTCGCGCAACAGATTGGCGGTCTTGGCCGCCCAGTTCGCCAGGGTCACCGCGGACACCTCGACTCGCTCACCGGTCGCATCGTCGTAGAACGTGACGCGCGGACCGGCCGGATCGGCGGCGAGAATCGGGTCGAGCAGGGTCTGAGTCAGATTCGAAGCCACCCCACGACCCTAGATGACGCCCGACGACACCGACTCACACACTGTGAGCGGCACCGATCAGTTGACGCACATCGGACCGGTGGAGCCGGCGTCGATCGGAGCAGCGGGTGCCTCGGGAACCGCCGTACCCGATTCGGGAGCAATGGTTTCCGCAGTTGCGGCCTGGCCCGAGCCGGGTCCCGCATAGTCGTTCGCGAGTACCACCCGAATGGTGTCTGCCGACAAGGTGTCGTCGGCGGTGATCTGCAGTCCGCCGAGCGCTGCCGAGACGGCGCGCGCAGCATCGCTGTCCACATCGGCAGCCTGGATGCGGCTCGCCGAGATCGACGTGCCCTCGTAGTTGCCGATGGTGCCGTCGACGTACCCCAACGCCGTCAACGAACCGGCGACACCGTTGGCCAGGCCGTCGATACCGCTGTCGTTCGCGACATCGACGGTCACGGTCGACGGATCGACATCGGGGGCGTCCGCATTCTCGGCGTTGGTCTCCGCCGAATTACCGTCGGCGAGCAGTCCTTCGACGTACTTCTTCACCGCAGCGGGATCGACCTGCACGATCGACTCGCCGTAGTCGGTCGTCGCATTGATGTCGACGGCGGGGATCGTCTCGAACTTGACCTTGCCGCCGGCGAGATCCTGCAGGCGAGTGGCGAACTGCAGAATGTCCCAGTCGGAATCGAGTGTCACCGATCGCTGCACCGCAGTGCTGAGTTGGCCCAGTTTGCCGGGGTTGCTCAGTGTCTTGGCGCTGAGCACACTCCGCACGAGCGAGGCCATGAACACCTGCTGGCGCACGATGCGGTCCAGATCTCCGCGGGGAAGATCGTGTCGCTGTCGGACGAAACTCAGCGCCTGCGAACCGGAGAGGTTCTGCTCGCCCGCCGGGAAGTTCGCACCCGACAGTGGTTCCTGCACAGGGTTGTTCAGGCACACCTCGACACCGCCGACGGCATCGGTCAGCAGCACGAAGCCGAGCAGCCCCACCTCGGCGTAGTGATCGACGGTGATGCCGGTGAGGTTGGCGACCGAATCGATGAGGGCCTCACGACCGGCTTCGGTCGCCTGGGATTCGGCATCGGCGTCCGTGACCCCTTGCTCCACCAATTCGAGCCGCTTGTTCTCCTTGGTGGCGCCGTACGCAGCGTTGATCTTCGACATGCCGATGCCGGGTACCTCGACGTACGAGTCTCGCGGGATGGAGATTGCGGTGGCCGACGAACCGTCGTTCGGGACGCGGATCAGGACGATCGTGTCGGTGTTTGACGCCACCTCTTCACCTGCGTTGAGAGAGGCGAGTTCCGCGGGGGACAACGCGTTGCCGTGGGCATCGGTTCGACTGTCCGTGCCGACCATCAAGATGTCGACGGCACCGTCGGCGGCACCGCCGAGACCGAGACCACCCGCGGTGGCGATATTCGAGCGCAGGCTGTCGACACTGCGCCACGCGAAACCGGTCACCAGCAGGACGAGGATCGAGAGCACTGCGACCGCGACGTGGGTCGCGGGCCATCGGGTACCACCGGCGCGAGGCGACCTGCCGTCGGACTCGGGTCGCTCGACGCCACCGCGAGGGCTGCGTCGATCCGGCCGGCGCGATCTACCTGTGCGTTCGCCGGGTGCGACCTGTTTGCGTTCTCCGGTGCGGCGTTCTCCACGGCGTTCGTCGTCGCGGTAACGGTGGGCAGCGCCGCTGTGATCGTCGGGGCGGCCCGTGGTGCGCGCTCGGGGACCGTCGGTTCGCCGGGTAGCGCTCCGCCTCGGCGGGGGAGTGCGCTCACCTCCGGGCGTGCCTGGATCTCGTGGCACCGTGACGACCCTCTCTCGTTTCCGGCCGGCCTGAAACCTGCCTACTTCGTTGTTCTCCCCCCGCCGTTCGAAGGTTACTTGTCGCCGGTCGCTGCCTCGCCGAAGCGAACGCGGCGTGCCACACTTGGCAACCGTGAATGCGATCGTGGTGACCGGTGCACACGGCCAGTTGGGCCGCCGAGTGATGTCTCTCGCCGCCGAACGAGGTGACGGTGCCGAGGTCTGCGGATATTCGTCCGCCGACCTGGACATCACCGACCCCGACGCCGTCGCTGCCGCGGTGAGCGCGGGGTCGACGGTGATCAACTGTGCTGCGTACACCGCCGTCGATGCCGCCGAGACCGACGAGGCCAGGGCGTCGGCGGTCAACGCGGACGGCCCTCGAAATCTCGCGCGCGCCTGCGGGCGTGTCGGAGCCCGGTTGATCCACGTCTCCACCGATTATGTGTTCGACGGCACAGCGATCGAACCGTACGAGGTCGATGCGAAGACCGCGCCGCAGTCGGCGTACGGACGCACCAAGCTCGCCGGCGAGCTCGCAGTGCACGAGGAGCTTCCCGAGGCCGTGGTCGTGCGAACCGCCTGGGTGTACGACAACACGGGCAAGAATTTCGTGACCACGATGCGCCGACTCGAAGGCGAACGCGAGACGATCTCGGTGGTGAACGATCAGATCGGTTCGCCCACGTTCGCCCTCGATCTGGCGTCGGGCCTGCTCGAGATCGAAGCCGACCCTGCTGTGCGCGCACGAACGCTGCACTACACCAATGCGGGGCAGGCCAGCTGGTTCGACCTCGCACGCGCGGTGTTCGCGGGAATCGGTGCCGATCCCGAGCGCGTGACGCCGTGTTCGAGCGCCGAATACGTCGTTCCGGCACCTCGGCCCGCATATTCGGTGCTCTCACCGACCGCGTGGGTCGATGCCGGTCTGACCCCGGCGCGGCCGTGGTCGGACGCGTTGACAGCAGCCTTGGCGCAGTCGACATGAGGGTTCGAGGCGAGATCGGGCTAGTCTTGCCCGCGTGAGTTCCGAGCTGGCCGTGGTGACCGTGACCTATTCACCCGGCGAATACCTTGACCAGTTCCTGACGTCTCTACGTGAGGCGACGACGCGTCCCCTTCGGGTGATCATGGCGGACAACGGCTCGGTCGACGGCACACCCGAGGCAGCCGAGATCGCGTTCGAAGAGGCGGAGTTGCTGCGCACCGGCGCGAACATCGGCTACGGCGCAGCCGTCAATCGCGCGGTGGCCGAGATCGACCCCGACATCGAGTTCGTCGTCGTGGCCAATCCCGACGTGCGGTGGCATCCGGGATCGCTCGACGGCCTGCTCGACGCGGCGGCGCGGTGGCCGCGGGCCGGTGCTCTCGGACCGCTCATTCGCGAGCCCGACGGCTCGCGGTACCCGTCGGCGCGGTCGGTGCCCGATCTCACGTCCGGAGCCGGCCACGCCGTACTCGGCAAGATCTGGCCGAAGAATCCGTGGACTCGGCGATATCGCCAGGAGAACGAGACGGTCAGTGAGCGGCCGGTGGGGTGGCTGTCGGGATCGTGCCTGTTGCTGCGGCGTTCGGCGTTCGATTCGATCGGCGGATTCGACTCCAGATACTTCATGTACATGGAGGACGTGGATCTCGGTGACCGGCTCGGCAGAGCGGGTTGGCACAACGTCTACGTTCCCGATGTCGAGGTCACCCACTCGAAAGGGCATGCGGCAGGACGGCATCCGGAAGTGATGTTGCCGGCACATCACACCAGTGCATACCGCTTTCAGGCCGACAGACACGCCCGGACGTGGCAGGCTCCCTTACGATTGGCGCTGCGCGCAGGTCTCGGTCTTCGCTCGAAGATCGTTGTGAATTCGGCGCTTCGGGCCCGCGCAGGTGATGGACGACTCACGGACGAGAGAACAGAGGCTGGACATGTCGGATAGTTCCCCATCGGTCGCCGCACGTACCGATGCAGTCATTCTGGTCGGCGGCAAGGGAACTCGGCTGCGGCCGCTGACGCTGTCGGCACCCAAACCGATGCTGCCCACCGCAGGACTGCCCTTTCTGACCCATCTGTTGGCGCGTATCAAGGCCGCAGGGATCGAGCACGTCGTCCTCGGCACGTCGTTCAAAGCCGACGTGTTCGAGCAGCATTTCGGGGACGGATCCTCGATGGGTATCGAACTCGAATACGTCTTCGAGACCGAGCCGCTGGGTACCGGTGGCGGCATCAGGAACGTTCTGCCGCGACTGCGCGCGGAGAACGTCATGGTCTTCAACGGGGACGTCCTGGGCGGCACCGATCTGACAGCAGTTCTCGATACGCACCGGAACACCGATGCCGATGTCACGTTGCATCTGGTCCGTGTCGGCGACCCGCGCGCGTTCGGCTGCGTGCCGACCGACGAATCCGGCCGAGTGACAGCGTTTCTCGAAAAGACGCAGGATCCGCCGACGGATCAGATCAACGCCGGTTGCTACGTCTTCAAGCGCGAGATCATCGAGTCCATTCCGGCCGGTCGTCCGGTGTCGGTGGAGCGAGAAGTGTTCCCCGCCTTGCTCGCCGAGGACAAGAAGGTCTACGGACACGTCGACAGTGCCTACTGGCGCGACATGGGAACACCGGAGGACTTCGTCAAGGGCTCGGCCGATCTGGTGCGCGGCATCGCGCCGTCACCGGCGCTGCACGGAGACCGCGGCGAGTCCCTGGTTCACCCGAGCGCGGGGGTGGCACCGGGCGCACTGCTGATCGGCGGAACCGTCGTCGGACGCGGTGCCGAGATCGGAGCGGGTGCCCGTCTCGACGGAGCCGTCGTGTTCGACGGTGCCGTCGTCGAGGCAGGGGCCGTCGTCGAGCGATCCATTCTCGGCTTCGGTGCCCGTATCGGACCCCGCGCCCTGGTGCGCGACGCGGTCATCGGCGACGGTGCCGACATCGGCGCCCGCTGCGAGCTGCTCCGCGGCGCGCGCGTGTGGCCCGGGGTCAAGTTGCCCGACGGCGGAGTCCGCTTCTCCACCGACGTCTGATCCCCGGCAGAGTCGATCTGCCGACGATCGGGCCTGTCGGGCTGTCTCTACCGGCGACGTGCGGCGAGTGAGACGAGGTGGTCGATCGTCTCGCGCTCGGCGTCGTCAGGCAGGGCATCGACCGGCCACCAGCGCAGATCCGTCGATTCCTCGCTGCGTACTGCCCGTGCGCCGTCCGGTGCCCGGACCAGAAACCTGAGGTCGAGGTGCCGCGTCGGCTTACCGAGCGAGCAGGTGATCGGGTGGGTGTGGGCGGAGAGCAGCATCGGATCGATCGTCAGATCATCGATGCCGGATTCTTCGGTGGCCTCCCGTAGCGCCGCGTCGACGACCGTCTCGTCCGTCGGTTCGCAGTGGCCGCCGAGTTGAATCCACCGACCGACCTTCGGATGAAGCGTCAGCAGCACATGTGTTCCCGACGTGTCGAGCACCAGCGAGGACGCGGTGAAATGGCCGGCCTCGTTGGCGCGCAGGCAAGCATCCGGATTGCTGTGCAGAAACGCCAGCATCGTGTGCCGGAGCGATTCGTCGTTCGAATCGGACGGTGCCCATCGATCGAGCGATGCCCCGACCGAACTCCATAGAGTCGAGTGAGGCGGCGTCGACGCCGACACGTCAGAGCTCCAACAGTGACGACCCGGGAACCACCGGATCCCGAACGGTCAGGGATTCGCTGGGGTGCCCGATTGCGATGGCTCCCATCGCTTTCCAATCTGCACGCAGGCCGAGTTCGGCGCGCACGGTATCGGCTGCGAAGATCGTCGAACCGATCCAACAGCTGCCCAGATCACGCACCGCGAGGGCGACGAGCAGTCCTTGCACGGCCGCACCGACTGCGACGGTGAACATCGTGTCCTCCGCGGTTCGACGCCTCTCGTCGGGATACGAGTGCGCGCCGTCGGGCACGCAGAACGGGATCACGATCTCGGGGGCGTCGAACAGGATGTCGCCGCGGCCGAGTCTGGCGGTGATCCGCTCCTCGCTCAGCCCGTCGCCGGCCAGATCGGCTCGCCATTGCTCACGCATCGTCTCGAGCAGCCGACGCCGGACAGCGGGGGTCCTGACCCAGACGAACCGAACCGGACGGGTGTGGTGCGGGGCCGGGGCGGTGAGCGCATCGGCAACGGCCGCACGAACGGAGTCGGGGTCGACCGGTTCGTCGGTGAACGAGCGCACCGACCGTCGGCGCAGCAGCGCCTCGCGTCGACCACGATCGAGTGCCTCGGCGGTACCGAGCCAGAACAGATCGTCCTCGCCGCCGCGCAGCAGCGTCGCAGCGGTCGAACCGTCGTCGACGGGAGTCAGTCCGCGTACGACGGCAATCGGAACCCCACCGAGTTTGCCCTTCACCAGATCGCCCGCGGCAGCGAGCTCGTCGGCGATCGCGACCTCGGTGACGACGAGCTCGTTGCCTTGACCGTCCTCGGCTCCGGCGTACGCGTGTACGACGCCCAGGCCCGCGGCACCGATGGCGGCGTCGGTCTGGCCGATCCGCCATGCGCGCCCCATGGTGTCGGTGACGACCACGGCGACCGTCACCCCCAGCAGCGAACCGAGTGCAGTGCGCAGCGCTGCGGCACTGGCGTCGGGGTTCTCAGGCAGCAGCGCCAGTTCGCCACCGTCGACGTTGGAGCCGTCGATTCCCGACGCGGCCTGCACTATGCCGAGTCGATTCTCGGTGATGAGGGTTCGGCCCTTGCGTGCGACGATGCGCACGGCTTCCTGTTCCACGAGGACTCTGCGGGCGGCATCTCGCTCGTCCGCATCACGAGGTGCCTGCACCAGACGGCCCTCGACCTTGGAGATGATCTTGCTGGTGACGATCAGGATGTCGCCGTCACGCAACCACGGCGCTCGGTCCGCAACGGTCGCAGCCAGATCGTCGCCCGGCCGAAACTCGGGGAGCCCGGTCACCGGCAGTATCTCGATCGAGCCGCCGGGAGCGTGATCCTCGGGTGTCGACCGGATCGAATCGGGATCGTGAGTGTCGGTCACAGGTCGAGTCCGGCTGCGCGCAGAGCGGTGCGGGCCATCGCCGCAGTGGTCTCGGGGTCGGTCATCAGCAACGGAACCGACTGCACGTCCACACCGTCGACGACTGCCGTATCGGTTGTGTGCACCAGCCATGCGTCGAGAATGCCGGTGCCGCTTCGGCTTCCGTAGTGACGGCCCACCGCCTGCGCCGTGGTCTCGACTCCGATGACGGACAGGCACTCGTCGGCCATGCCGCGCAACGGCTTACCGTCGACGACGGGGGAGAGGCCGACCACCTTGGCGGCCGTCGTGCGAAGGGCCCCGCGGATACCCGGCACCGCGAGGATCGCACCGACGCTCACCACCGGATTGGACGGAGCGAGGACGACGGCGTCGGCCTCGGCGATCGCCTCGACGACTCCCGGTGCCGGAGTTGCCTGTTCGGCCCCGATGTTGGCGAAGCTGTGGGTGGGAATCTGTGCCCGGTACCGAACCCACCACTCCTGGAAATGAATTGCGCGCTGCTGCTCACCGCTCGGGTCGTCCGGATCGGTGACGACGACGTGGGTCTCGGAGCGATCGTCGGTGACGGGCAGGAGCCGGACTCCGGGTTGCCAACGGTTGCACAGGGCTTCGGTGACGGCGGACAGCGGAAAGCCGGTGCGCAACATACGACTGCGGATCAGGTGTGTGGCGATGTCGCGGTCGCCGAGTCCGAACCAGTCGGGATCGGCACCGTAGGCCGCCAACTCGTCCCGAGCGTTCCAGGTTTCCGCGATGCGACCCCAGCCGCGATCGGTGTCGATTCCTCCGCCGAGGGTGTACATGCACGTGTCGAGATCCGGGCAGATGCGGAGCCCGTGCATCCACACGTCGTCGCCGACGTTGACCACTGCGGTGATCTCGTGCTCGGGTTCGTCGCCGAACAACGTTTTCAGGCCCTGCAGAAACCGAGCGCCACCGACGCCACCGACCAGAACAGTAACTTTCACAACACCCGAGCCTAGTGGGGTTGCGGTGGTGTGGGGTGAGCGCCCACCCGGGGCCGCAACGTCCGCGTGGACCGTTTGCGACGGCGAGAACCGATGCGACACGCACGGGACGGGCTTCGATCCGGGGAGAGCGCCGATTTCGGGCATGTGATGGTATTGGATTTGTGCGATCGGCTTGACCGCGACACACCTGGACGTGTCTAATCACAGGTATGTCATTCAGTGTTCGCAGCACGAGTTCGATTGCAGCGAACCTGGTTTCGAACACTCGTTCCCTTCCTCTTCGTCCCTGACTGGACGTCGAGTAGAGGTCGAGAGTCGGACCGGCACGTTGGACCAGCTCGATCGAATACCGGCGTGGGGCAAGGTATTCGAGAACACGAGGACCGAAAGTATCTGCGCTACCACAGGTGAGGAGGCGGAAGCGATGTATGACCAGCACGTGACACGTGATCAGCGGGGCGGACCCACTGCACACCTCAGCGCTGTCGACGACGCGCCGCAAACCGAGTCCGGCATCGGCGCAGATTCGAGCGTCTCGATCGACGCGGGTTCTGCGTACGTCGAGCGAACGGACGAGACCGACAACGACGTCGACGTCATCGACGGCGACTCGGATGTCGAACTCGAGTCGGATTCCGACGTCGACTCGATGCCGTTCGTCGCCGAGTCGGTTCCACCGGCCAAGCCGTTCCTCAGTCTCGTCGCGGGTTTCGACGAGATGTTCGAGGAGATCGAGGACCAGTGGCAGGAGCGTGCTCTGTGCGCGCAGACCGACCCCGAGGCCTTCTTCCCGGAGAAGGGTGGCTCCACCCGCGAGGCGAAGCGCATCTGCCTCGGCTGTGAGGTCAAGGACGAGTGCCTCGAATACGCGCTCGCCAACGACGAGCGGTTCGGTATCTGGGGCGGGTTGTCCGAGAGGGAGCGTCGCAGGCTCAAGCGCGGAATCGGCTGAGAAGCCCGGTTCCGACGGGCCCCGAGGGCTCGTTCACTCCCCGGCCGGGTCGACCTCGTCGGGGTCGATGCCGAGATACGTGGCCACTTGCTCGACCAGAACTTCGAACAACAGATCTTCCAGGTCCTCCGGGTGCTTCGCGCGCCGTTCCAGCGGTCGACGGAACAGCACCACCCTGGCGCGTGTCGTCTCCCCGCGCTTGTCTATGCCTGCGGGTACCAATCGCGAGAGCGGTACCGGACCTTCCGCCACCACCTCCGGTGGCCACGTCACCGATTCCGGATCCAACGCCCTGATCTTCGGTACCTCGTCCACGGCGATGTCGAGCTTCGAGAGCTTCTCGTGCCAGCGATGATCGATCCGCGCGAACGCCTCGAGCACCAGTCGGTCGAACTTCTCGGCTCGTGAGCGCCTGGCCGGGATGTCCTCGGGCAGAACCGGTCCGCGGACGCCGCGGCCGTGCCGAGCCACGGACCGAGAAGTGATCCTGCGCGCGGATGAGAATCGAGGCATAGGGGGAGGTTATCGCGCTCGTCCGGTGTGTCGGTCGTTCGGTCGGTTGCACCCACCGGATACTCTGCACTCGTGAGATCACTGCGTGGCTGCTGCAGGCCTGGTTGCAACCGTTCTGCCGTTGCGACGCTCACATACGTCTACTCCGACTCCACTGCGGTCGTCGGACCGCTCGCGACAGTCGACGAACCGCATTCCTGGGATCTGTGCGAGGTGCACGCATCGACCACCACCGCGCCCAAGGGCTGGGAACTGGTGCGTTACGAAGGCGGCTACTCGACGTCGAGCCCCGACGAGGACGATCTGACGGCCCTCGCGGAGGCCGTACGCGAGGCCGGTCGCGGCGATCGCATCCGCTCCGAGGACCGTGACAGCGCCGACCGCTCGGCCTCACGGCCGTCCGAGACCGAACGCAGATCCGCTCCGGCCGTCCGAACGGGCAGGCGCGGGCACCTTCGAGTTCTTCCCGACCCCACGTCCTGAGCCGCCCGAGCACACCGAGTGTGGTGTGCATCGGTCCGACTGGCCGGTCCGTCCTGAGTCTGGCAAGGTTCGAGGAGCAGGACCGAAACGGATCGCGACGGTCTGCCGATACTTGGTGTGGATCGCACCGCTACCGACGCTCGATATCCGACGCCGATGAGCGGCGTCGTCGACAACGATCACCAGGAGAATCTTCGTGGCCCGAACCGCAGAGTCCGTCAACGCCGTCATCAAGGCCTACGACGTCCGTGGCGTCGTAGGTGAGCAGATCGACGAGGCGTTCGTGCGTGACGTCGGTGCATCGTTCGCACGATTGGTTCGTGACGAGGCAGGGGCCGCGCGCTCGGTGGTCATCGGCCACGACATGCGTGATTCCTCGCCCGCGCTGTCTCGGGCGTTCGCCGACGGCGTCACCGCACAGGGCCTCGACGTGGTCCACATCGGGCTGGCGTCGACCGATCAGCTCTACTTCGCCTCCGGAATGCTCGAATGCCCGGGAGCCATGTTCACCGCCAGTCACAATCCGGCGAAGTACAACGGGATCAAGCTCTGCCGCGCCGGTGCCAAGCCGGTGGGCCAGGACACCGGATTGGCCACGGTCAAAGCCGAATTGGTGGACGGGGTACCGGAGTTCGACGGACCGTCCGGAACAGCGACATCCCGAGATGTGCTCGACGAATACGCACAGTTCGTCCGAGACCTGGTCGATCTGTCGGGAATCGGGTCCATGAAGATCGCCGTTGACGCCGGGAACGGAATGGGCGGACACACGGTGCCCGCGGTGTTCGGGCCACTGCCGGTGACGATCGAGCCGCTCTTCTTCGAGCTCGACGGTAGCTTTCCCAATCACGAGGCCAATCCGCTCGATCCGGCGAACCTGGTGGATCTGCAGCGTTTCGTCGTCGAGACCGGTGCCGATATCGGACTCGCCTTCGACGGCGACGCGGATCGGTGCTTCGTCGTCGACGAGAAGGGCGACCCCGTCTCGCCGTCCGCAGTCACCTGCCTGGTGGCCGAACGGGAACTGGCCAAGGAGCCGGGCGCGGTGATCATCCACAATCTGATCACCTCGCGCGCGGTACCGGAACTGGTCACCGAGCTCGGAGGCACACCGGTTCGCACCCGGGTGGGGCACTCCTTCATCAAGCAGCAGATGGCCGACACCGGAGCGATCTTCGGCGGCGAACATTCCGCTCACTACTACTTCCGTGATTTCTGGGGTGCGGACTCCGGCATGCTCGCCGCGCTGCACGTTCTCGCCGCACTCGGGGCACAGGATCGTCCGCTGTCGGAAATGATGGCCAGCTACGAGACCTACAGTGCATCGGGCGAGATCAACTCGACCGTCGACGATGCCGCAGAACGCACCGAGGCGGTCCTGGCGGCATTCGCCGATCGGACTGCGGGCATCGACCGACTCGACGGAGTGACGGTCGATCTGGCCGACGGTGCCTGGTTCAACCTGCGGGCCTCGAATACCGAACCGCTCCTGCGGCTCAACGTCGAAGCACGTACCGGAGCCGATGTCGATGCGCTTTCGACGGAGATATTGAGCATCGTTCGCGCCGGACTGGAATAGTGGTTACCGAGGGTTCGTGAGTGGGTATGCAGGCGTTTCGAGCGGGTGACGTAAGGGGAGGTGTCGCAGCCATGACGGCAGTGTCGTCTCTGGTCGATCTCGACGATTCGGATGCTCTCATCGCAGCCGATCGCGAGGGCTCCTTGCGCAGCGCAGCGCTGGCGGGCGCACAGGTGCGTGCCGTCGCGACCGCAGTGGACGAGTCGGTCCTCGCCCGGTTGGCCGATCTGCGTCCCCGGAGCGTGGTGATCGTCACCGGCGACGGGCGGAGCAGTCGGGCGGCGTCACTGCTCGTCGCCGCGCTCGGTGATCGCCTCGGGGTCCCTCTGGTACGCAGCACCGGCACTCCGCCGTGGATCGGCCCACTCGACGTGGTGGTGGTGGCAGGCGACGACGCCGGAGATCCACGTTTGGCCGAGTCGGTGGACGCGGCAGCCCGGCGTGGTGCCGAAGTCGTGGTGGTCGCTCCCGAGGAGGGGCCGCTGCGTGCCGTCCGGGGTGCCAGAGTCATGTGGCTGCCACCTCGAATCGCAGTCCGTGACCACAATGCTCTGATGCGCTACCTCGCTGCGTTCGTCGCGGTACTCGGGGCGGTTGCCGGCGGCTCGTGGAAGACGTTGCTGCCCAATCTTTCTCGTCTTGCCGACCTGCTCGACGCGGAGGCGGTACGAAACAGCCCGTCCA
Organism: Rhodococcus sp. 15-2388-1-1a; assembly: GCF_002259145.1. Taxonomy (NCBI): domain Bacteria; kingdom Bacillati; phylum Actinomycetota; class Actinomycetes; order Mycobacteriales; family Nocardiaceae; genus Rhodococcus; species Rhodococcus sp. 15-2388-1-1a. The sequence continues at coordinate 19,372 of NZ_NPFP01000008.1, forward strand.
ACGAGATGTTCCACAATCCGGCCAAGGCCCTCGCCAGTGGGTTGAACGGACGGCGGGTGGTGTTGACCGGGGGCAGTCCCGTCGCGGTCGAGGTGGCTCGGCACGGCAGCGAGGTGCTGCTGCGCGTGGCGGGTGTCGTCGTCGGTGCGGGGGAGTTGGGCGATGTCATTGCCGCGTCCATCCGGGCGTCCGTCGTCGAATCGTCCCGCACGCCACAGACATTCGACTCGTTATTTCACGACGAGCAGCTCGACGGGCCACCGCCGGCGCTGCCGATGCGCGTGATCGTGGTGGCCTCGGACGCCGATCGCGCGATGACCGAACGACGAATCGCCGGTGTCCCGGAGTCGGAATTGTTGCTCGCCGATTCGAGTGAGGCTCTGTTCGGCGGCGAGCGCGCGAGATCGGAATTCGACAACCCCGCAGCGGCACCGGATCCGGCTAGACTCTCGGTGCTCGACACGATGTCCGTGTTGGCGACGCGGTTGGACACCACTGCCGCGTATCTGCTGTTGATGGGCGGTAGCTAGTGCAGCTCTTGCGAGGCGCGGTTCGGTCCTACGCATGGGGTTCGCGAACCGCACTGGCTCGGATTCAGGGCCGCCCGGTCCCGTCCGATCATCCCGAGGCAGAGATCTGGCTCGGAGCTCACCCGGCCGACTCCGCGCACGTGGTGCACGAGGGTGGCAGTACGCCACTGCTCACGCTGATCGACGGCGATCCGGCCACCCACCTGGGTGGTTCTGCGCAGCACTACGACTCGCGTCTGCCGTACCTGCTGAAATTGCTTGCCGCAGAAGAGCCGTTGTCCTTGCAGGCGCATCCCAGCAGTGCTCAGGCCCGTGAAGGTTTTGCACGCGAGAACGCCGCGGGTGTCCCCATCGATTCTCCGGTACGCAACTACCGCGATCCGAATCACAAGCCCGAGCTCATCGTCGCGCTCACCGAGTTCGAGGCGTTGGCGGGCTTCCGGCGTCCCACCGACACCGTCGAACTGCTCGACGCGTTGGCCGTCCCCGCGCTGGCCGGGTATCGCACCCTGCTGGCCGCCCAGCCCGATGCCTCCGGGCTGCGCACCGTGTTCACCTCGTGGATCACGCTGCCCGGGCAGGCATTGGACGACATCCTGCCCGCCGTCGCCCAGGGATGCATCGACTATCTCTCCGGTCCTGCTCGCACCGACGGTGGACGATTCGCCGCCGAGGCCAGAACTCTGCTCGAGCTCGGGGAGTCGTACCCCGGTGACGCCGGAGTGCTCGCGGCGCTGCTGCTCAATCGGGTGACACTGACTCCCGGCCAGGGGCTGTACCTCGACGCCGGAAACCTGCACGCGTACTTGCGCGGTACCGGTGTGGAGATCATGGCGAACTCCGACAACGTGTTGCGCGGCGGACTGACTCCCAAACACGTCGACGTCCCGGAACTGTTGCGCGTGCTGGATTTCGAGCCTGCCGACATCTCGCCCATCACCCCGGGGGTCGGCGATCGGCCGACCTACCTGTATCCGACGCCTGCACCCGAATTCGCGTTGAGCCGAACTGCGGTTGCTGCGGGGGAGACGGTCTCCGTTCCCGGCTCCGGTCCGAGAATTCTGCTGTGCACGAGTGGCACTGTCGTGGCCGGTACCGCAGGCCGACAGTTCGAGCTGACGGTGCCGCAGGGCAGCTCGGCCTGGATACCCGCTGCAGACGAATCCATCACCGTGACCGCCGATTCGGGCGAGGCCGAGGTGTTCGTGGCCTCCGTCGGCCGCCTGTAGATCGCGTGTCGCCGGCATCTGTCGCTTCGAACCGCGCGATTGTGCAAATGGCGTGCCGCGAGGCAATAGTCTGATGCCACAGTGAAGAAGTGACGGATGAGCTCGGTGATCCGTCACCGAGTTGAAGTGGCGATACGGAGAACCGATGACCAGAGCAGACCGGCCCGCGAAGACCCCACGTACGACGGGTTGGTTCCGGACCAAATCGATCGAGCAGTCGATCCAGGACACCGACGAGCCGGACACGAAACTCCGGAAAGAACTCGGATCCTGGGATCTGACCGTGTTCGGCGTCGCCGTCGCTGTCGGTGCCGGCATCTTCACCCTGACCGCGCGGACGGCCGGAAACGTTGCGGGACCGGCAGTGTCGTTGGCCTTCGTGCTCGCGGCGATCGCATGTGGCCTCGCGGCGCTGTGTTACGCGGAGTTCGCATCCACGGTGCCGGTGGCCGGAAGTGCGTACACGTTCTCGTATGCGGCGTTCGGTGAGTTCATCGCATGGATCATCGGATGGGATCTCATCCTCGAGTTCGGCCTCGCAGCCGCCGTGGTGGCGAAGGCGTGGTCGCTCTATCTGGGCGATCTGCTCGGTACGGCCGCTCCGGTGCTCGAGATCGGCTCACTGAACTTCGATTGGGGTGCACTGCTGATCGTGGTGGTCCTGACGGTGCTCATCGCGTCGGGCACCAAGTTGTCCTCACGGGTGTCGCTGGTCATCACGGCGGTGAAGGTGATCGTCGTTCTGTTCGTGGTCGTGCTCGGGGCCTTCTACATCAAGGTCGCCAACTACGACCCCTACATTCCGCCGTCGCAACCGGGCTCCACGGGCGAGGGACTGCATCAGTCTCTTTTCTCGTTCGTCACGGGAGCAGGCGGCAGCACGTTCGGTGCTTACGGACTGCTGGCCGCGGCGTCCCTCGTGTTCTTCGCCTTCATCGGATTCGATGTGGTGGCAACGACCGCCGAGGAAACCAAGGAACCGCAGAAGGCACTCCCGCGAGGAATCCTCGGATCGCTCGCGATCGTCACCGTGCTCTACGTGGCCGTCACCCTGGTTCTGACCGGAATGGTCAAGTACACCGACCTGGCCGGTGACAGTTCCACGCTGGCGACGGCATTCGAGCTGAACGGGCTGACGTGGGCCAAGAACATCATCTCCTTCGGTGCACTCGCCGGTCTGACGACCGTGGTGATGGTGTTGATGCTCGGGCAGACCCGAGTGCTCTTCGCGATGTCGCGAGACGGACTGGTGCCGCGGGCACTGGCACACACCGGAAAGAAGGGCACGCCGGTCCGGACCACGATTCTGGTCGGTGTCATCGTCGGCCTGCTCGCTGCGTTCGTTCCGCTCGGCACGCTCGAGGAAATGGTGAACATCGGCACGCTGTTCGCGTTCGTGCTGGTTTCGGCCGGGGTTCTCGTCCTGCGCAGAACTCGCCCCGACCTGGAGCGCGGTTTCCGCGTTCCCTGGGTTCCCCTGGTGCCGATCCTCGCGGTCCTGGCCTGCCTGTGGTTGATGCTGAACCTGTCGGTCGAAACATGGCTGCGTTTCCTGGTCTGGATGGCCGCCGGTGTCGTCATCTACGTCGTGTACAGCAGGCGGCACTCGGTGATGGGACAGCGCGAAGCCGAGAAATCTCGCATCGAGAAGTCGGAGCACTGACCGGGCTTACGCGCCGATTGATGTCCTGACCAGCGATTCTCGCCTGAATTTAGATAGCGTCACATCAAACCGCTGGAATGTTATACCCTCGAAAACAGACTTGGAGGACTCAAAAAGTTCGATGAGAGGGTGTTGAAACAGTGAGTGTGGACGGCCGAATTCCTTCGTTGGAGGGTTCGGGTGTCGCTTTCGGGGGGCGGGATTCGAAGGCCAGTGAACGGTCGGTTCGCTGGCAGGACAACAAACGTTATCTATGGATGCTGGGGCTGTTGGCCCCGGCGTCGGCATTGCTGCCGTCGCAGTTGGTCTACTGGACAGGCATATCGCTGTTCTGGTGGAGCGGCGTGCTGGTGTTCTTCGTGATCATTCCGGTGATCGACCTGATCGCCGGTGAGGACGGGCACAACCCGGACGAGTCGGCGAGCGAGAAACTGCAGAACGATCGCTACTACCGCTGGTGTACCTACCTTTTCCTTCCCATTCAGTTCGTCGGGCTGATCGTCGCGTGTTGGATGTGGGCGTACGGCGAGCTGACCGTGGTGGACAAGATCGGGCTCGCCGTGACGGTGGGCCTGGTGGCCGGAACCGGTATCAATGCCGCTCACGAACTGGGACATCGGATCGAGCAGCACGAGCGCTGGTTGGCCAAGATCGCCCTCTCGCAGACGCTCTACGGTCACTTCTACGTCGAGCACAACCGAGGGCATCACGTTCGAGTGGCAACCCCGGACGACCCCGCGAGCGCACGGCTCGGCGAGAGCGTGTGGAGCTTCGTGCCGCGCAGCACGATCCTCGGCCTGACCTCCGCATGGAAGCTCGAGTCGCAGCGGCTTCGGCGCAAGGGCCGCTCGGTCGCGAGCCCGACCAATGCGCTGCTGCACACGTGGCTGCTCAGCGTCGTGCTGTTCGGCTCGCTGCTGATCGTGTTCGGCTGGTCCATCGCGCCGTACCTTCTGTTGCAGGCCGTCGTCGGATTCGTTCTGCTCGAGATGGTGAACTACGTGGAGCACTACGCCCTGCTCCGCGAGAAGAACGATCGCGGGAAGTACGTTCGGTGCTCGCCCCGCCACAGCTGGAACAGCGACAGGATCTGTACCAACATTTTCCTGTACCACCTGCAGCGACACAGCGACCATCACGCCAATCCAGGCAAGCGCTATCAGACCCTGCTCTCGTGCGACGAGGCTCCTCAGCTCCCCGCCGGCTACGCCTCGATGGTGATGCTCGCCGCAATTCCGCCGCTGTGGCGTCGAGTGATGGACCGGCGGGTACTGGCGCACTACCAGGGAGATATCACCCGCGCGAACATCCTGCCTCGCAAACGGGCTCGAATCCTGGCGCGAGCCGGACGAAACGGATAGAGCGGGTTCTCGACAATCGGGTCGTTGCGCATGCTCCGCTGCTGCACCTCCGGGCAGCCGGAACCAGGAGTGCGCGGACCCGATAGCCTGGACGGCAGACACTCAGTCAACAGGAGAGGCAAGATGACGACCTCAGTTACGTCAGGATCGGCACTCACCGTGGATCACCGCGGTGGAATCGACTTCAAGGTCGCAGACCTGTCGCTCGCAGAATTCGGCCGCAAGGAAATCCGGCTCGCCGAGCACGAGATGCCCGGCTTGATCGCGCTGCGTCGCGAATACGCCGACGTACAGCCGCTCAAGGGAGCGCGAGTTTCGGGATCGCTGCACATGACCGTGCAGACCGCGGTGCTGATCGAGACGCTGGTTGCACTCGGAGCCGAGGTCCGGTGGGCGTCCTGCAACATCTTCTCCACCCAGGACCACGCAGCGGCGGCCGTCGTCGTCGGTCCGTACGGCACCGTCGAGGAGCCCAAGGGCGTCCCGGTGTTCGCCTGGAAGGGCGAAAGCCTCGAAGAGTACTGGTGGGCGGCCGAGCAGATGCTCACCTGGCCCGATCAGCCCGCCAACATGATTCTCGACGACGGTGGCGACGCCACGATGCTGGTGCTGCGCGGCGCGCAGTTCGAGAAGGCAGGCGTCGTCCCGCCGACCGACGACGATCACGATTCGGACGAGTACAAGGTCTTCCTCGGCCTGCTGCGTCGTTCACTGGAGGCGTCGAAGTCCAAGTGGACCGAGGTTGCCGAGTCCGTACAGGGCGTCACCGAAGAGACCACCACCGGCGTGCTGCGGCTGTACCAGTTCGCGGCTGCGGGCGAGCTCACGTTCCCCGCCATCAACGTCAACGACTCGGTGACCAAGAGCAAGTTCGACAACAAGTACGGCACCCGCCACTCGCTGATCGACGGCATCAACCGCGGCACCGACGTTCTCATCGGCGGCAAGGCCGTTCTGGTCTGTGGCTACGGCGACGTGGGCAAGGGCTGCGCCGAGGCGCTCAAGGGCCAGGGTGCACGTGTGACCGTCACCGAGGCCGATCCGATCAACGCGCTGCAGGCGCTCATGGACGGCTTCGACGTGCGCACGGTCGAGGAATTCATCGAGCAGGCCGACATCGTGATCACCTCGACGGGCAACCTGTCGATCATCACGTTCGAGCACATGCGCAAGATGAAGCACCAGGCAATCCTGGGCAACATCGGTCACTTCGACAACGAGATCGACATGGCCGGTCTGGAGAAGGCCCCCGATGTCACGCGGATCAACATCAAGCCGCAGGTCGACGAGTACCAGTTCAAGGACGGGCACTCGATCATCGTGCTGTCCGAGGGCCGTCTGCTCAATCTCGGCAACGCCACGGGTCACCCGTCGTTCGTCATGAGCAACAGTTTCTCCAACCAGGTCATCGCTCAGATCGAACTGTGGACGAAGCCGGACGAGTACGACAACGAGGTCTACCGCCTGCCCAAGCACCTCGACGAGAAGGTCGCGCGCATCCACGTCGAAGCGCTCGGCGGCTCGATCACCAAGCTCACCAAGGAGCAGGCCGAGTACATCGGAGTCGACGTCGAGGGCCCGTACAAGCCCGAGCACTACCGCTACTGACCGACGGACCGGTCCGGTAGTGGGAAAACTGTTCGTCATCGAAGGAGTCGACGGAGCGGGCAAGAACACGCTCGCCCGTCGACTCGTTTCGGCGTGGGAGCGTGACGGCCTGTCGGTCGAGCGGATCGGGTTTCCCCGGTACGGCCGGTCGGTTCACGCCGATCTGGCCGCGGAGGCGTTGCACGGCGAACACGGTGACACCGCGAGCAGCGTGCATGCGATGGCCCTGTTGTTCGCGCTCGATCGCCGGGACGCGGGCGATGAGATCCGAAAGCTGCTCTCGGACAACGATATCGTTCTTCTCGATCGGTACGTGGCATCCAATGCCGCCTACACCGCCGCTCGGCTCGAGCAGTCCGCCGACGGCGAGGCCGTCGAGTGGATCAGGTCACTCGAATTCGACCGATTCGCTGTGCCCGTTCCCGATGTCCAGATTCTCCTCGACGTCCCGGTGGCGCTCGCCGCCGAGCGTGCTGCGGCCCGTGAGAGTGCGGACGCCGCCCGCACCCGGGATGTCTACGAGCGCGACGGCTCACTGCAGAGCCGAACCTCGGCTGCGTACGGCAGGCTCGCCGCCTCGCACTGGGTATCGCCGTGGCACGTCGTCACCGCCGACGTGGATCCCGATCGACTCGCCGCCGACATGTTCAATCAGCCATCAGGCGTTCGGAAAGTGACACCATAGGACCATGAAGCCTCGGATTCTGGTTGTGGACGACGATTCGGCTCTGGCGGAGATGCTCACCATCGTGTTGCGCGGTGAGGGATTCGAGCCCTTCGTGGTCGGCGACGGTACTCAAGCACTGGCGGCCGTGCGCGAGAACCGGCCGGACCTGGTGCTGCTGGATCTGATGCTTCCCGGCATGAACGGCATCGACGTGTGCCGAGTCCTGCGCGCCGATTCGGGCGTGCCGATCGTCATGCTGACGGCCAAGACCGACACCGTCGATGTCGTCCTGGGTCTCGAGTCCGGTGCGGACGACTACATCATGAAGCCGTTCAAGCCGAAGGAACTGGTCGCCCGGGTTCGCGCGCGCTTGCGCAGGACCGAGGACGAACCCGCCGAACTGCTGTCCATCGCGGACATCGTCATCGACGTGCCGGCTCACAAGGTCAGTCGCGGCGACGAACTCGTCTCCCTCACTCCACTCGAGTTCGATCTGCTCGTCGCATTGGCACGCAAGCCGCGTCAGGTGTTCACCCGAGAGGTGTTGCTCGAACAGGTCTGGGGCTACCGCCACGCGGCCGACACCCGACTGGTCAACGTGCACGTGCAGCGGCTGCGCGCCAAGGTCGAGAAGGATCCGGAGAACCCCGAGGTGGTGTTGACCGTGAGGGGGGTCGGCTACAAGGCCGGACCGCCGTGATCCGTTTCTCCCATTCTCGGCGGCGAATCAACGGCAAGTTCTCTCCCGTACTGCGTTGGTTTCGCTCGCTGAGTACGTCGCTGGGCCATGCCTGGCGACGATCACTACAGCTGCGCGTCGTCGTGTCGACGCTGACTCTGTCCCTGGTGGTCATCCTCATCCTCGGGGTGGTGTTGACCAGTCAGATCACCGATCGACTACTCGAGGCGAAGCTGTCCGCCGCCACCGAGGAACTCGACCGTTCGCGGACCACAGTGGAGGGCAACCTCGCCGGAGCCGACGATTCGAGCGGGCTCGCGACGCGCCTCGAACGAGCCAGGGCGGCGCTGACGAACCAGGACCTCGACGCCGCGTCGACCACCGGGTCGGCGGGATCGTTCGATCCGGTCCTGATCGTGGAAGGCGACGCCACCCGCGCAGAGGCCTCGGTCGGTCCGGTCGATCAGATCCCGAACAGCCTGCGCGACTTCGTCAAGAAGGGCCTGATCAGCTCGCAGTATGCGACGGTCACCGACAGTGACGGCGGCTACTCCGGCTCTGCGCTGATCATGGGATCTCCCACCGGATCCGACATCTCGGCCCTGCAGCTCTATCTCATCTTCCCGTTGGCCAGCGAGGATCGCACGCTCTCTCTCGTGCGCGGCACGTTGTTCATCGGCGCAGTGGTGCTGCTGGTATTGCTCGCGGCGATTGCGATGCTCGTCGCACGTCAGGTGGTCCTGCCCATTCGTTCGGCGTCGAGGATCGCGGTGCGGTTCGCCGACGGCAGGCTCAAGGAGCGCATGCCCGTCCGCGGCGAGGACGACATGGCCAGACTCGCGATGTCGTTCAACGAGATGGCCGAGAGTCTGTCCAAACAGATCACCCAGCTCGAAGAATTCGGAAACCTGCAGCGCCGATTCACCTCCGACGTCAGCCACGAACTGCGCACCCCGCTCACCACAGTTCGGATGGCGGCAGACCTGATCCACGACGCCAGCGACGACCTCGAGCCTGCTCTCAAGAGATCCTCGGAGCTGTTGGTCAACGAGCTCGATCGGTTCGAGACCCTGCTCGGCGACCTGCTGGAGATCAGCCGCCACGACGCGGGCGTCGCCGAACTGGCCGCCGAACAGCTCGACCTGCGCATGTGCGCCCGAGCGGCAGTGTCGACCGTGCGGCACCTGGCGCGCGAGACCGGTACCGAAGTGATCGTCGACATGCCCGAGACCGCAGTCGTCGCCGAGGTCGACCCCCGACGGGTGGAACGGATTCTGCGCAATCTGCTGGCCAACGCACTCGACCACGGTGAAGGCAAACCGGTCCTGCTGCGGCTGCGCTCGGACGCCGACGCGGCAGCATTCGTCGTGCGAGATCAGGGAGTCGGTCTGCGACCGGGTGAAGAGAAGCTGGTGTTCAACCGGTTCTGGCGCTCGGATCCCTCCCGTGTTCGACGATCCGGCGGTACCGGCCTTGGGCTGGCGATCAGCGTCGAGGACGCCCGCCTGCACGACGGTAAGCTCGAAGCGTGGGGAGCAGTAGGCGAAGGCGCATGTTTCCGACTCACCCTGCCGCTCGTGCGCGGGCACAAGGTGATCGGATCCCCACTGCCCCTCAAACCCAGCACCAAGAAATTCGCTCAAGGACAACCGATTCCCGCGATCACCGCATCGAAGACATCCGCGTCGGAGCCCGCGACGTGATCTTCTCGTGTCGTCGCAGCACCCGAGTGCTGGCGATGTGCGCGCTCGTCGTCGCCCTCGTGGGCGGATGCGCCAGCCTTCCCGAGTCGTCCAGCCCTCAGGCCATCGGCACCTTGACCGCCGGGGCCGTGCCCACCAGTGCTCCGGCTCCCGAGCCGGGACGCGAGCCCGATCGCTTGCTGGACGACTTCTTCGAGGCCAGCGCCGTCTCGGCCAACAGGCACCAGGCCGCCCGGCAGTTTCTCACCGAGGAGGCGTCGGGAACCTGGGACGACGGCGCACGTACGGTCGTCGCGGACCGGATCGACACCCTGTCCGGTCCACGTACCGCTGATACCGCGCAGTTCACGATCCGCTCGACGACGGCCGGGATGCTGGCGTCCGGCGGCGAGTACCAGGCCGGCTCGGACACCTTCGACGCCGCGATCGAGATGGAACGCGTGGACGGGCAGTGGCGAATCTCGAAACTGCCGCCCGGCGTCGTCATCGATCGATCCGCGTTTCTGAACACCTATCAGCAGCGATCGCTGTACTTCGTCGATCCGCTCGGTGGCGTGCTCGTGCCCGATGTGCGCTGGACCAGTGGATCGCAGGACCAGCTCGCCAACCAACTCGTACAGCTGCTCATCGACGGTCCCAAGTCGGCGCTGTCGGCCGCGGTGAGCAACGAACTGTCCGACGACGTGAGTATTCGCGGGCCGATCACCAAGGCCGACGGTCAGACCGCACAGGTGGGGGTGGGGCTCGGTGGCATCAAGATCGACTTCGGTGGCCTGCAGAACAAGGGTGACCGCGACCGTGAACTGCTTGCCGCTCAAGTGATCTGGACGCTCGCCTCGGCCGAGGTGGCAGGGCCGTACGTGTTGCTTGCCGACGGCCAACCCATCGACACGACCAAGCCCGACGGGTGGACCACCGCAGGCGTCGACTCCTTCGATCCGCTGGGCAGCACCGACGACAGTGTCGGACTGCACGCACTCGCGTCCGGCACTTTGCTGCGCGTCGACGAGGCGGAGACGACCCCCGCTCCCGGGTACTTCGGACAGGCCCGCAACCTGCGCTCGGTGGCACTGTCCAACGACGGCACGCTCGTGGCGGGCGTCGCCGACACCGGACGGCCTGCCCCCGCGCCGTCGAGCACGCTCATGGTCGGCAGCTACGACGGCGGCGCGTTCCCGGTGGCCGAGGGACAGTCGATCACGCGGCCCACGTGGGGGGCCGACGACAACGCGGCGTGGGCGGTGATCGACGGCACCAACGTCATCCGAGCCGCCCGCGATCCCTCTACCGGACAGGTATCGGTGATACCGGTCGAGGCCACCGCCGTCACGACACTCGGCAACCGGATCACCGAACTGCGACTGGCCCGAGACGGAGTGCGAGCGGCGCTCATCGTCGACGGCGTCGTGTACGTGGCGACGGTGGTCCGCGAGCCCTCGGGTGTGTACTCCCTCACCGAGCCGAGGGCCGTGGCCATCGGACTCGGTAGCGACGCCACGAGTTTGGACTGGAGTACCGGCGACACCATCGTGATCGCGCGGGTCGCCACCGACGCACCGGTGGTCCAGGTGACCGTCGACGGATCCCGGATGGATCCGCTGCCCTCACGCAACCTGACCACTCCGGTGTTGGCGGTCGATGCCTCGCCGGAGACGGAGTACGTGGCCGATGCACGCGCCGTGTTCGCCCTCAACAATGCCGATCCGGTCGGCGATCGGTACTGGCGTGAGGTCACCGGATTGGCCGGAGTGAAAGCAGTGCCCATTCTGCCCGGCTGACGTCGGCCGCAGCTGTCTGTCGGTGGGCCCGTGCAGACTCCGCGTTCATGCGGACGCTCCTCGATCTGGTTCTGCCCCTCGAGTGCGCCGGGTGCGGTGTGCCGGGGGAGCACTGGTGCACTGTGTGTTCTCTGGCCCTGTTCGTCCCGCCCATCGCCGTTCGGCCACGAGTCGATCCCGGTGTGCCGTGCTGGTCCCTCGGTACGTACAGCGGGCCGCGTCGCAGTGGTGTGATCGCTCTGAAGGAGCGAGGTCGGCGGTCGGTGGCCCGGCCTTTCGGGCGAGCGCTCGCCGAGGCCGTCGGACACCTACGCGATGCAGGTGAGATCGATCCACCCGAGCTGAGTTCGCTGATTCTGATCTGCGCGCCCTCTCGGGCTCGTGCGGCACGGGCTCGCGGGGGCGATCCCGTTCTGCGATGCGCTCGAATCGCTGCCGAACGGTTGGCACCGGAACGAGTGCTCGTTCCCGAGTTGCTCCGCATGAGCGGCGGAGTCCGTGATTCGGTCGGACTGTCGGCGGGGCAACGTCAGCACAATGTGGCAGGCCGGATCGAGGCTGTCGGGGTGGCACGTCCGCGAGGCGACGCACGTGTGACGCGATCGGCCGACTTCACCGTTCTGCTGATCGACGACGTCGTGACCACCGGCGCTACGTTGGCCGAATCGGTAAGAGTGCTAACCGAATTGGAAGTGCCGGTGTCCGGAGCGCTGGTGGTGGCGAGTGCCTGAATGTGATGGAGGGGGACACGCCGACAACCAATTCGGGGTGAACGGTGGCACACGAGTCGATGACCGACTAACGTCGCGGACACGCCCCAACTGGACCAGATGTGAGGTGATGCCCCGGACTTTGATGCCGGAAGGTTCCCCATTCGGCATGCACACTTGCCACGTCCAACAGTGGGCGTGGCCGATATCTGGAGGTACGCGTGACGACCCCTTCACAAGCCTCGGTTTTCTTCGACGAGAAGCCCTCCGAAGAACCCCCCAAGAGCAATGCGGACGTTGTGGTCAAGGGCCGCAACGTCGAGATACCGGATCATTTCCGGATATATGTCTCCGAGAAACTGGCTCGCCTCGAGCGCTTCGACCCCTCCATCTACCTGTTCGACGTCGAACTGCAGCACGAACGAAATCGCCGCCAGGCCAAGGCATGTCAACGCGTGGAGATCACCGCGAAGGGCAAGGGGCCGGTCGTTCGAGCCGAAGCGTGCGCCGACAGTTTCTATGCCGCACTCGAAGCGGTGACGTCGAAACTCGAGAGCAGACTCCGGCGCACCAAGGACCGTCGCAAGGTTCACTACGGCGAGAAGAGGCCCGTTTCCGTCGCCGAGGCCACTGCCGAACTCGCCGAGGACGACACGCTGGCACTCGACCCCGAGACGAAACTCGACTCGTTCGAGGACGACCAGAGCGGCCCGGGGCACATCGTGCGAACGAAGATTCACTCGGCCGCACCGATGAGCGTCGACGACGCACTGTACGAAATGGAACTCGTCGGCCACGATTTCTTCCTGTTCCACGACAGCGCAAGCGATCGCCCCTCGGTCGTGTACCGACGGCACGCCTTCGATTACGGCTTGATCAGGCTGACCTGATCGGACCGCGCGGGACGGCTCGACACGTTCGCCGTCCGTGAAATCTTTTCACCGCTGCAGGCTCGACGCCGGAGACTCGATCCCCACGTCGAGCCTGCAGTGCTGTGTCGGTGTTGTCCGAATGGCCGACCGGCGATCTCCGACGACCGATAGTCGGGCTGCCGGGTTCACAGCGACACCGCCTACCATGGACGCGTTCGGGTTACCCGCCGCGCAGATGTCGTGGTGACGAACCCGTGAGCTCGTGCAGTATGCAGTGTTGTTGGTACCAGTACCCATGAACCGAGGATCGAGGACGAGAAAGCCCGTGCCGTCGCTGTCGTTTTCCAAGCTGCTCCGTGTCGGTGAAGGTCGCATGGTCAAGCGGCTCAAGAGCATCGCCGACCACGTCTCGACCCTGTCTCCGGACGTCGAGAGCCTCTCCGACGACGAACTGCGCGGCAAGACCGCGGAGTTCAGGGAGAGGTACTCCGCCGGCGAGACCCTGGATCAGCTCCTGCCCGAAGCATTCGCCGTGGCCCGTGAGGCCTCCTGGCGAGTGCTGTCGCAGCGACACTTCGACGTTCAGGTCATGGGCGGTGCCGCCCTGCACTTCGGCAACATCGCCGAGATGAAGACCGGTGAGGGCAAGACACTGACGTGTGTTCTGCCCGCGTACCTCAATGCCATCTCCAGCGAGGGTGTGCACGTGGTGACGGTCAACGACTACCTCGCCAAGCGCGACTCGGAGTGGATGGGCCGCGTGCACCGTTTCCTCGGTCTCTCGGTCGACGTGATCCTTTCCGGCATGACCCCGGTGGAACGCCGCGCCGCCTATGCCGCGGACATCACCTACGGCACCAACAACGAGTTCGGCTTCGACTACCTGCGCGACAACATGACGCACTCGCTCGACGACCTCGTGCAGCGCGGCCACAACTTCGCCGTCGTCGACGAGGTCGACTCCATCCTCATCGACGAGGCCCGTACGCCGCTGATCATCTCGGGACCGGCCGACGCGTCGAGCAAGTGGTACGGAGAGTTCGCCCGTATCGCGCCGATGCTGAAGATCGACACCCACTACGAGGTCGACATCCGCAAGCGGACCATCGGTGTACACGAGGCAGGCGTCGAACTGGTCGAGGATCAGCTCGGCATCGACAATCTCTACGAGGCCGCCAACTCACCGCTGGTGAACTACCTCAACAACGCGATCAAGGCCAAAGAGCTCTACACCAAGGACAAGGACTACATCGTCCGCGACGGTGAGGTCATCATCGTCGACGAGTTCACCGGCCGCATCCTGGTGGGACGTCGCTACAACGAGGGCATGCACCAGGCGATCGAGGCCAAGGAAAAGGTGGAGATCAAGGCCGAGAATCAGACTCTGGCGACGATCACCCTGCAGAACTACTTCCGCCTCTACGACAAGCTCTCGGGCATGACGGGTACCGCCGAGACCGAGGCCGCCGAGCTCCATCAGATCTACGGCCTCGGTGTCATTCCGATTCCGACCAACCGTCCGATGGTCCGCGTGGACAACGGTGACCTGATCTACAAGACGGAAGAGGCCAAGTTCGACGCCGTCGTGGACGACGTCGTCGAGCGGCACGAGAAGGGCCAGCCGGTCCTCATCGGCACGACGAGCGTCGAGCGCTCGGAGTACCTGTCGAAGCAGTTCACCAAGCGCGGTGTCGCTCACAACGTGTTGAACGCGAAGTTCCACGAGCAGGAAGCGACGATCATCGCCGAGGCGGGCCGGCAGGGCGCGGTGACGGTGGCGACCAACATGGCCGGTCGAGGCACCGACGTGGTGCTCGGCGGCAACCCGGACATCCTCGCCGATCTGCAGCTCCGGAAGCAGGGCTTGGACCCGGTCGAGACCCCAGAGGAGTACGAGGCTGCCTGGGAGCCTGCGCTCGAGGAGGTCAAGGCGCAGGTCAAGGCCGACGCCGATACTGTGCGCGAGGCCGGCGGTCTCTACGTCCTCGGTACCGAGCGACACGATTCTCGCCGTATCGACAACCAGCTCCGAGGCCGCTCCGGTCGTCAGGGTGATCCGGGCGAATCGCGTTTCTACCTCTCGCTCGGCGACGAGTTGATGCGTCGATTCAACGGTGGCGCACTCGAGTCGATCATGACCCGGCTCAACCTGCCCGACGACGTCCCGATCGAAGCCAAGATGGTGTCCAAGGCCATCAAGAGCGCTCAGACGCAGGTCGAGCAGCAGAACTTCGAGATCCGCAAGAACGTTCTCAAGTACGACGAGGTGATGAACCAGCAGCGCACCGTCATCTACGAGGAGCGCCGCCGCATCCTCGAAGGTGCCGACATGGAGGGCCAGGTCGAGGGCATGATCACCGACGTGATCACCGCCTACGTCGACGGTGCCACCGGTGAGGGCTACGTCGAGGACTGGGATCTGGAGCAGCTCTGGACCGCGCTGAAGACTCTCTACCCGGTGGGAATCGACCACAAGGTGCTCGCCGGCGAGAACGAGGACGGCGAGAAGGGCGATCTGAGCCGCGACGAGTTGCGTGAGGCATTGCTCGAGGACGCACGATCTGCGTACGCCAACCGCGAGGCCGAGATCGACGGTATCGCCGGCGAGAACGGAATGCGCGAACTCGAGCGTCGAGTGCTGCTGTCGGTCCTCGACCGCAAGTGGCGCGAGCACCTCTACGAGATGGACTACCTCAAGGAAGGCATCGGCCTGCGCGCGATGGCGCAGCGCGACCCGCTGGTCGAATACCAGCGTGAGGGCTACGACATGTTCCAGGGCATGCTCGACGGCTTGAAGGAGGAGTCGGTCGGATTCCTGTTCAACCTGCAGGTCGAGGCGACACCGGCTCCGACCGGCCCTGCGGCGTCGGCAGGTCTCGCGGTGGCTCCTGGACTGTCCTCCCCGGTGGGCTCCGGCCGCCCGGCCGCGACACCCGCCGCTGCACCCGCGCCGACGGCTCCGGCCCCCACTGCTCAGGCCACCTCTGCTCCGGCCCCCACTGCTCCCGCACCTACGGCTCCCGCGGTGCCCTCGGCTCTGCGGGCCAAGGGTCTCGACGAGCAGGAAGAGCAGAGACTGACCTTCTCCGGGCCGGCCGAGGGCGGTGGCACTGCCGTGCGCCGAGCCGGGCCGTCCACGTCCGGCAGCGAGTCCGCGGCCGAGGGCACTCGCCGCGAGCGTCGCGAAGCGGCGAGGACTCAGAGCAAGGCACCCAAGAAGACAGCGCGCTCCAAGCGCAAGAAGTAGTGCACGAGGGTCGCGTCGCCACCGGGCGACGCGACCCTCACCCCACTCGCAACGATGTAACCGTCCACCCGGGGCGGCGTGGGTCGATGGCCAGCTCGATTCGGCCGGCGAAGGCGAACATCCGCGGGCCGCGGGTGTAGGAGCCGAAGATCTCCGCGGAGACATCCGACTGGTACGCCACATGTACTCGGTGTACGGCAGCGAAGCCGAGTCGTCGGCCCGGCGGTGGGTTCCGCACTATGGTGCGCACCAGGTCGATCATCGAGGCGGTGAACAACGCCGACAACTGGTCTGCGCTGCGTCGTCGGTCGATCACCTCGATCATCATGCGCATCGCGCGGTCGGCACTCGAGCGTGCATCGGCGGGCACCGGTGGCCGATCGGGTGGCTCGATGCGTCGTCGAGAACGGTTGCTGCGCACTGTTGGTCGGTGGCGGGCCTGCGGCGGTTCGGCGGGTGCCGCTGGATCCCACGTGTGCACGGCGCCGGAGCAGAGCGGTGGCTCGAACGGTGCGGCACGCGAGAGAAAGCTGTGATGTTCGGCGCGGGGTCTCGAGCCCGGGGCCGACGTGTCCGCGATGTCCGGCGGCTCGTTCGATTCGATGACGCTCACACCGACATTGACGGTCCGAGAGCGCGTTCGGTTCCCGTCGGAACCCGGGAACATCACGCGACACGGTCCTCGACCGACCCCGAGACCGGCAATCTTCCGCCACGTACTCTAGGTTCGAGCACACCGCGCGCTCGGCCACAGGAATCGGCGCGTACTTCACGCGAGGACGGGGACTGGAACACGCGATGGCGACCAGGCTGACAGCGCAGGATGCGTCGTTCTATTTTCTCGAGGCCAGTAGTAGCCCCATGCACCTCGGGTCGCTCGCCATCTTCCGGACTCCGCGCAGTGGTTTCAGCTACGACCGTCTGCTGTCGTTGGTCGAGCAACGATTGGCATTGGTTCCTCGGTACCGGCAGAAGGTGCGTGAGGTCGCCTTCGGTCTGGCCAGGCCGGTGTGGGTCGACGACGCGGATTTCGACATCACCTACCACATCCGTCGTTCGGCACTACCGAAGCCGGGTTCGGACGATCAGTTGCACGATCTGATCGCGCGGTTGACCTCGCGCCCACTCGATCGCACTCGGCCGCTGTGGGAGATGTACCTGGTCGAGGGGTTGTCGAAGAATCGCTTCGCCGTCTTCACCAAGTCCCACTCGGCGCTGGTCGACGGCGAACACGCTCTCGACATCGGTCAGGTCATTCTGGATGCGAGCAAGAATCCGCCGCCGATGGCCGAGGAACTCTGGATGCCTGCGCGCGAGCCCAAGGATTCGGCGTTGGTCATCGATGCGTTGACCGAGTTGGTGGTACGTCCGGGGGAGAGCGTCGAGGCCCTGCGCGGCGCGGTCCACGGCGCTGCCGGTGTAGCGGGTGAAGCCTTGCGGGCGGCAGCGAAGGTCGCGGCGGTGCTGCGCACCGCGACCCAGAGCGCACCGTCGAGTCCACTGAACGCCCCGATCTCCCGAAACCGCAGATTCGCGGTGGCCAAGACCGAGCTCGCCGACTACCGCAGAATCCACAACAGGTTCGACTGCTCGATCAACGACGTGGTGCTCGCTGTCGTCACCGGGGCACTGCGCAATTGGTTGCTCTCGCGGGGCGAGCCCGTCACGGCGTCCTCGACGGTGCGGGCCATGGTGCCGATGTCGGTGTACGTCTCGGCTGATCGGGTCGGTTTCGGAGAGGCGGCCGGGCCGGTCGAGCCTGCCGAGGAAGATCGCAGCGAGGTCTCGTCGTTTCTCGTCGACCTACCCGTCGGTGAATCGAATGCCGTGGTGCGGCTCTCGCACATCGCGCACGCCACCGAGGCGCACGCCAAGCAGAGTCGAGGCGTCACCGCACAGACACTGATGCGGATCTCCGGATTCGCGCCTGCGAGCCTGCATGCGATGGGCGCGCGAGCGGGCAGTCGGCTGTCTCAGCGGGTGTTCAATCTGATCGTCACCAACGCCCCCGGGCCCCAGTTCCCGCTGTACGTGGGCGGTGCGCGCATGCTCGAGATGTATCCGGTGTCGCCGCTGTTCGAAAACCAGGCGATGAGCATCGGGTTGACGTCCTACGACGGTTACGTGTTCTTCGGGCTCAATGCAGACCGTGGTGCCATGCCCGATGTGGATGTCGTCACGGCGCTTCTGCACGAGGCGCTGGAAGAGTTGGTCGACGCCAGTAACGAATCGAGAGTGTGAGGTCTTCTGCAATGCGTGTCTACGTTCCGGCGACGCTGGAGTTCTTGAGAGTGCTGTCGGCGGAGGGTGAGTTCAGCCCGGTCTCGCGCACGGCCTTCGCGGTGACACCGACGCTGCGTGAGGCGTACTCGTCCGGCGACGACGAGGAGCTCTCCGAGGTGGCGATGGGGGAGGCCGCTCGGGCCTCTCTGCGACTGATCGCCGCGGCAGTCGACGACGAGAACGACACCGGGACGGTCGCCGATGGGGTGGTGTACCGGCGGGCGGTGATCGCGGCCGATGTCGACGATCCCACTCTGCGCCCCGACTTGGACGATGCCGTCGTGCGGCTGAAGGAACCGTTGCGGATGGATCAGGTCGCGTCGGTCCATGTCGATCTCGAAGGGGCCGAATCGGCGGTCGCCAAGGCCGTCGCTGCGGTCGATGCCGCGGACATGGGTGACGCGGACGCGGAGTTCGTGCTCGGAGACGCCGAGGATCACACCCTCGCCTGGTATGCCCCGCAAGAGTTGTCGTTTCTGCTCGAACTGCTGTGACTCCGCCGTGTTCGTTCGCCCACGATTCACACCGGCACAGGTGTTCCCGGACCCGAACCTACGGTAGCGTAACCTCGATGACCGCAAGCGGTTCAGTATCTCGATCGAGGGGATGGAACACCCGATGGATCTGAAGAAGTGGCTGGAGGCTCCGGCGGCCGGTGTATCGGCCCCCAGGCGTCCGAGGTTGAACATGGTGCGTGGTGCGTTCACCCGCATCACCACTCCCTTGTTGCCCGACGACTACCTGCATCTGGCGAATCCTCTCTGGTCGGCACGCGAACTCCGCGGTCGCATCGTGCGAGTGGAGAAGGAAACCGCCACGGCGGTGACCCTGGTGATCCAGCCGGGTTGGGGCTTCAATTTCGACTACCGGCCCGGCCAGTACATCGGGATCGGGTTGCACCTCGGCGGGCGATGGCACTGGCGCTCCTACTCGTTGACCTCCCCACCGAACTGGGAAGACAAGCTGATCTCCATCACCGTCAAGGCGATGCCGGAGGGCTTCCTCTCCTCGCACCTCGTCGGCGGTGTGCCACAGGGAACCATCGTTCGGCTGGCCGCCCCGAAGGGCAATTTCGCGCTGCCCGTGCCGCCGCCGAACAAGATCTTGTTCGTCACCGCAGGCAGCGGCATCACCCCGATCATCTCGATGCTGCGGGCATTGGACCGGCACGGCGACATGCCCGACACCGTGCACATCCACTCGGCACCCACCGAGGACGAAGTCATGTTCGCCGCCGAGATCGCCGCGCTGGAGAAGTCTCATCCCAACTTCACCTCGCACGTGCAGCTGACTCGATCGGACGGCAAGTTCGCGCTCGCCTCGCTCGACGAGCTCTATCCCGACTGGCGCACGCGCGACACCTGGGCGTGCGGCCCGGCAGCACTGCTCGAGGAGATCGAGAAGACCTGGAAGCGTGAGGGTATCGAGGACCGGCTTCATCTGGAGCGGTTCGAGATCTCTCGAGCCGACACCTCGGGTGCAGGCGGTACCGTCACGTTCTCCAAGTCGGACAAGAAGACCACCGTCGACGGTGCGACCAGTCTGCTCGAGGCCGGCGAGAACGTCGGAGTTCAGATGCCGTTCGGTTGCCGGATGGGTATCTGCCAGACGTGTGTGGTGCCGTTGACGGCAGGGCATGTGATCGACCTGCGATCCGGCAAGGAACACAGCGAAGGCGATCGCGTCCAGACGTGCATTTCTGCAGCTGCGGGCGACTGCACATTGGAACTGTAGGTCTGTTTTTCGCACACAGCCTTCTCAGGCTGTTCGGTTACGCTCACGTAGGTTGCCCACGTCGAAACCCGAATTTCGGGCACTGCACTCAACTGTTGGAGGACCCGGTGGCCATCACCGACATCAAAGAGTTCGCTCATCTCAGCGAAGCGGACATGGAAGCGTTCGGTCGTGAACTGGATGCGATTCGTCGAGACGTCGAAGACAGCCGCGGCGAGCGCGATGCCGCATACATCCGTCGGACCATCAGGCTGCAGCGGCTGCTCGAGCTCGGTGGCCGCGCGGTGCTGCTCGGCAGCAAGTATCGGCCGGCCTGGATCGCAGGTACGGCGATGCTCAGTGTCGCCAAGATCATCGAGAACATGGAGCTCGGCCACAATGTGATGCATGGGCAGTGGGATTGGATGAACGATCCGGAAATTCACTCCACCTCGTGGGAGTGGGACCAGACCGGACCGTCGGAGCAGTGGAAACGCGCTCACAACTACTCGCACCACACGTACACCAACATCGTCGGCATGGACGACGACATCGGCTTCGGCATCCTGCGCATGACCCGCGACGAGCCGTGGAAGCCGATCAACCTCGTTCAGCCGCTCGCCAACATCGTGCTGGCCACCACCTTCGAGTGGGGCATCGCACTGCACGACTACGACGCGCAGAAGCAGCTGGACGGCGAGGACGAGAAGGGTCTGCTGAAGTCTCCGGCGAGCCGCGCCTTCGCCCGCAAGATCGCCAAGCAGGTCGGTAAGGACTTCGTCCTGTTCCCGGCATTGTCCGGCCCGGCGTGGAAGTCCACGTTGACCGCCAACGCCACCGCCAACCTGGTCCGGAATCTGTGGGCGTACGCGGTGATCTTCTGCGGTCACTTCCCCGACGGAGCAGAGAAGTTCACGATCGGCCAGTTCGAGACCGAGACACGGCCCGAGTGGTACCTGCGTCAGATGCTGGGCAGTGCGAACTTCGAGGCCGGTCCCGTCATGGCGTTCATGAGCGGCAACCTCTGCTACCAGATCGAGCACCACATGTTCCCGGACCTGCCGAGCAACAGGTACTCGGAGATCGCCGAGAAGGTGCACGCTCTGTGCGAGAAGTACGACTTGCCTTACACCACGGGGTCGCTCGGCAAGCAGTACCTGCTGGCGCTGCGGACCATCCACAAGTTGTCGCTGCCCGACTCGTGGTTGCGCGCTACGTCCGACAACGCTCCCGAGACGTCGTCCGAGCGGCGATGGCGGGTCGGCGATTCGCCCGCCGTCCATGCGCTCCGGATCGATCCGCTCACCGGGCAGCGTCGAGGCCTGCGTTCGGCAATGCAGGAGGCGCGCGTGAGCTTGCGCAACGCGAAAAAGGAAGCCAAGCGTCAGGCCAAAGCTCTCCGACGCTCGGGTGACCGCGTTCCGTTGTGAATCGTCACACAGATTTCCGCTCGTAACCTACGGGACCGTAAGTTACGATACGGTAGGTGACGGAATTGCACATGGCCTGATACGCGAGCTGTGTGTTCACGACTGCCAGGAGGTTGTTTCCCATGGCGATTACGGACGTCAAAGAATACGCGCATCTGACCGATGCCGACATCGAGGCGTTGGGCCACGAGCTCGACTCCATCCGGCGTGACATCGAAGCGTCCCGCGGTGAACGCGACGCCCGGTACGTCAAGAACACCATTCGCTTGCAGCGATCCCTCGACATCGGTGGCCGGGCCGTGCTCTTCGCCAGTCGCCGGCGTCCCGCGTGGCTCGTCGGCACCGCCATGCTCGGGGTTGCGAAGATCATCGAGAACATGGAGCTCGGCCACAACGTCATGCACGGCCAGTGGGACTGGATGAACGACCCGGAGATCCACTCCACCTCGTGGGAGTGGGACAACACGGGGCCGTCGGCTCACTGGAAGCAGACGCACAACTACATCCACCACAAGTACACAAACGTGCTGGGCATGGACGACGACGTCGGCTACGGTCTGCTCCGCGTCACCCGCGATCAGCGGTGGAAGCCCTTCAACATCGGCAACCCCGTCTACAACCTGCTGCTGCAGTTGTTCTTCGAGTACGGTGTGGCGCTTCAGCACCTCGAACTGGGCAAGGTGGCCAAGGGCCGGGTGCCGCGCGAGGAATTCGAGCAGAAGCGGCGTGAGGTGCTCGAGAAGGTCGGAAAGCAGATCGGCAAGGATTACATCCTCCATCCGTTGCTGACCGGTCCCGCCTGGAAGAGCACGTTGACCGCGAACATCGTCGCCAACATGATGCGCAACGTGTGGACCAACACCGTCATCTTCTGCGGACACTTCCCGGACGGTGCCGAGAAGTTCACCAAGTCCGACATGGAGGGCGAGACTCAGGGCCAGTGGTACCTGCGTCAGATGCTCGGCAGCGCGAACTTCAATGCCGGTCCCGTCATGGAGTTCATGAGCGGCAACCTGTGCTACCAGATCGAGCACCACCTGTTCCCTGACCTCCCCAGCAACCGCCTGCGGGAGATCAAGGTTCGAGTGCTCGAACTGGCAGAGAAGTACGACCTGCCTTACACGACCGGTTCGATCGTGCACCAGTACTTCCTGTCGTGGCGCACCATCGCGAAGCTGTCGCTGCCCAACAAGTACTTGAAGGCAACGAGCGACGACGCCCCCGAGACCGCGTCGGAGCGCAAGTGGGCCGATGCTCCCGCCGGCCTGTTCACCGTCGATCCCGAGACCGGCAAGCGTCGTGGTCTGCGCACTGCCATCGCAGAAACGAAGAAGCGCAAGGGAATTCGTCGGCTGGTCGGTAGGGCCGCGTAAGCCCTCCGCCGAGTTCGAGCCTGGTGGCAACCTGTTCCGGAACGGAATTCGTTGCTACCAGGCTTCGTTCGTTCGAACGGCCTCGAGGAGCAGGCGCACGGCCGCGACGCGACGGGCCGGATCTCCGGTGAGTGAGTCGAGGGCGCATTCGGGATCTGCCGGTGGGCCGAGATGTGTGCATCCTCGCGGACAGTTCTCGATCGTATCGGCCAGATCGGAGAACGCTGCGACGACGTTCTCGGGGGAGATGTGCGCCAGGCCGAACGACCGGATGCCGGGAGTGTCGACCACCCAACCGCCGCCGGGCAGCGGTAGCGCCACCGACTGCGTCGAGGTGTGACGACCCTTCCCGACGCCCGAGACCACTCCGGTGGCGCGATAGGCGTCGGGCACCAATCTGTTGACGAGCGTGGACTTTCCGACGCCCGAATGCCCGATGAGAGCGGTCACGTTGTCGGTGAGCATGGCGGTCAGCTCCGTGAGGTCCTCGGACTGACCTGCCAGCACCACCGGTACGTCGAGATCGGCGAAGGCCGCGGTGAATTCTTCGGGGTCGGCCAGATCGCTCTTGGTCAGGCACAGAACGGGTTCGAGTCCACCGACGTACGCGGCCACGAGTGCGCGCTCGACGAAGCCGGTGCGAGGCGGTGGGTCCGCGAGCGCCGCGACGATGAGCAGTCGGTCCGCGTTGGCCACAACCACGCGCTCGAACGGGTCGGTGTCGTCGGCGGTGCGACGCAACACCGTGCGCCGCTCGGCCACGCGCACTATTCGGGCCAGAGTGTCGACCTTGCCCGACAGATCTCCGACGATACCGACCTCGTCTCCCACCACGATCGGAGTTCGACCGAGCTCACGGGCGCGCATGGTCACAACCGGACGAGACGGGTCGCCGCCGAGGACGCAGCCCCATCTGCCGCGGTCGACCGAGACCACCATGCCTGCTTCGGCGTCGTTGTGTTCGGGTCGAGTCTTGGTGCGTGGACGCGAACTCTTGCCCGGTCGGATACGAACGTCGGACTCGTCGTACCGGCGCGCGGTCAGGAGCCGACCCCACTGGGTGTGGATGCGGACAACATTGCGTCCCACAGCATCTCGAAGCCGGGGAGGGTCTTGGCGGTGGTGCCGATGTCGTCCACTTCCACGCCGGGTACACGCAGTCCGATGATCGCGCCTGCGGTGGCCATGCGGTGGTCGGCGTAGGAGTGCCAGACTCCTCCGTGCAGCGGTACCGGATCGATTCGGATGCCGTCGTCGGTTTCGACCGCGCTCCCACCCAGTCGAACGATCTCGGTTGTCAGTGCAGCGAGTCGGTCGGTCTCGTGGCCGCGCAGGTGGGCGATGCCGCGCAGAATCGACGGCCCTTCGGCCAGTGCGGCCAGTGCCGCGACCGTCGGCGTCAGCTCGCCGACATCGTGGAGATCGAAGTCGATGCCGTGCAACGTATCCGGGCCCTCGACAGTCAGAATTCCTGCTGTGAGGTCGACCCGAGCTCCCATCAGCGCGAGTATCTCGCGGAAGACGTCGCCGGGCTGAGTGGTCGATTCGGGCCAATTCGGTACGCGCACTCGGCCTTTCGTCACCACCGCTGCAGCGAGGAAGGGGGTGGCGTTGGACAGGTCCGGCTCGATGCTCCACTCGATGGGTGCGACCGGACCCGGGTGCACCCGCCAGGTGTTCGCGTCTCCACCGGTCTCGGGGGTGTCCACGCGCACCCCGGCCCGCCGCAACATGTCCACGGTCATGTCTATGTGCGGCATGGACGGAACGGGCTTGCCGATGTGGTGGATTTCGATTCCCTCGTCGAATGCCGCCGCGGAGAGCATCAGACCGGAGACGAACTGCGAGGAGCCGGAGGCGTCGATGTCGACGGATCCGCCGCGCAGCGAGCCGGTGCCGCGCATCGTGAACGGCAGCGCGCTGCCGTCGATCTCGGCCCCCACCGCGCGAAGAGCGTCGAGGATCGTGTCGAGCGGACGGATACGTGCCTGCTCGTCGCCGTCGAACGACACCTCGCCTGCGGCGAGCGCAGCCAGGGGCGGCACGAAGCGCATGACGGTGCCCGCCAGTCCGCACTCCACGGCTCCTGCGTGCAGCGGTGCCGGAGTCACACGCAACGCCGTCTTGTCGTCGTCCGCGGCGACGATCTCGATACCCAAGGTTGCCAGGGCGTCGATCATCAGATCGGTGTCACGGCTGCGCAGGGCACCGGTGATCGTCGAGGAACCGGTGGCGAGCGAGGCGATGATCAGTGCGCGATTGGTGATCGATTTCGATCCGGGCAGAGTGACTGTCGCGTCGACGGGTGCGACGGCGGCGGGGGCTGTCCAATTGCTCACCCGTCCATCTTCTCTCATTCGGGATCAGCGCGCGGCGATGGGCGCTGATGTAGCGCGTGTGAGTCGGACCAGATCGGCTGGTGCGAGTTCGATCTCCAGCCCGCGTCGACCTCCACTGCACAGAATCGTCTCGAAATCGAGGGCCGAGACGTCGATCGCGGTCGGCAGGGATTTGCGTTGGCCGAGAGGTGAGATACCGCCGAAGACGTACCCGGAGGAGCGTTCGGCGGCAGCCCTGTCGGCCATGGTGATCTTTCGGGTGGACAGAGCGGCGGCCGCGGCCTTGAGCGAAAGCATCGCGGTCACCGGGACGATGGCCACCGCCAGCGTGCGATCCGCTCGTTCGACGACGAGAGTCTTGAAGACCTGTTCGGGACGAACGCCGAGCCTGTCGACGAGGATCTGTGCCGCCTCCTCGCCGTAGGACTGCGCCCGTGCATCGTGATCGTACGAATGCACGGTGTGGGCCACCTTTCGTGCGGTGAGCAGCGCGAGAGCGGGTGTGGACGCAGCCATTCACGGGACTCTAGCGACCCGGCGGGAACACGGCGGCGCGACGCCGTGTTGTGCAACAACAGATACGCATGCAGGCGGAAGGAATGACGAATGGCAGTGCTGACCGCGGGACGGCCCCTCGCGTTGAAGGGGGTGATCTCTTCGCAGACGTCGACTTCGGGCGCGGTAGCCTGGGCGGTGGAAGCTATCGAAGGGATCAGCGTGACAGAAGCCAGCAATCCCGTCGCTGACGTGGACGACGAGAAGGCGATCGCGGAGCGCAGAGCTGCCGAGACCGAGGCAGAGTTGACCGAGCGCTTCGAGCGCGACGCGTTGCCGATGCTCGATCAGCTCTACGGCGCAGCTCTACGAATGACGCGTAACCCGGCCGACGCCGAGGACCTGGTTCAGGAGACGTTCGTGAAGGCCTACTCGGCGTTCCGATCGTTCCGTGAGGGCACGAACCTCAAGGCGTGGCTGTACCGAATTCTCACCAACACCTACATCAACTCCTACCGCAAGAAGCAGCGTCAGCCCGCTCAGTACCCGACCGACGAGATCAGTGACTGGCAGCTCGCCGCCACCGCCGAGCACACGTCGACGGGCCTGCGGTCCGCCGAGGTCGAGGCCCTGGACGCGCTGCCGGACGACGACATCAAAGCAGCGTTGCAGTCCCTTCCCGAAGAGTTTCGGATGGCCGTGTACTACGCCGACGTCGAGGGGTTCCCGTACAAGGAGATCGCCGAGATCATGGGCACTCCCATCGGCACGGTGATGTCGCGTCTGCACCGCGGACGCAAGCAACTGCGGGGCCTGCTGGCTGGGGTCGCGCGTGAGCGAGGTTTCAACCGGGACGGCGCAGTCGACCGGCACGAGCAGGAGGTAGTCCAGTGACGGGCACCGGAAAGATCGACGGCGGAGCCGACGGCGACGCACAGTTCGAGCGCCTCGACTGCTCGGCAGTGATCGCGGACGTATGGGTGATGCTCGACAACGAATGCGACGAGGCGAGCCGGTCCCGTCTGCAGAAGCACATCGACGAATGCGGATCCTGCTTCGAGGCCTACGGAATCGAAGAGAAGGTCAAGCGGCTGATCTCGCGCAAGTGCGGGGGAGACCAGGCACCCGCCGGGCTGCGCGAACGACTCAGCGTCGAGATTCGACGAACCGTGTTGATTCGCCAGACCGACTCCGAGTAGTCGCAGGTCGTACAACGACGAGGGGCCGAGAAGCAGTTGCTTCTCGGCCCCTCGCGGCTTGTGGCAAACCGTCAGCTGTTCGGACGTTTGCCGTGGTTGGCCTTGTTGCCCTTACGAGCACGCTTCTTACGTCCACGCTTTCCCATGATGGGCTCCTCTCGTTTGTTCACTACAGTCTCCCACGTGTGATTGGCTTACTGTGACGGGCCTGGTCTCCGATGGGTGTCCAGCGCAGTTCGTGGTGACGTGAGAGAGGGGTTCGCCGATGTCCGAGGACGTTCGCGCGGAGATGGTGTCGACGGTGTTTCAGGTGGTCGTGGCCCGAGGCGACGCCGTCGAAGTCGGTGACACCCTCGTGATCCTGGAATCGATGAAGATGGAAATTCCCGTGCTGGCCGAGACCTCCGGGACGGTCACGTCGGTGGACGTCGCTGTCGGCGACGTCATTCAGCAGGGCGACCTCATCGCCGTCGTCTCCTGAGCAACGGTCACGTGAGATCTCGTGTCGACCCTCAGTGACCTTCTGGCCGAACACACGGACCTTCCCGGCGTCGCGGTAGACCACCTTCAACGCGTCGTAGGCGAGTGGCAGCTGCTGGCCGACCTGTCGTTCGCCGACGTGCTGCTGTGGGTCGGCACCGACGACGTGTCCAGTGGAACCGCGGATGTACTGTGTGTGGCCCAGTGCCGGCCGACCACCGCGCCCACGGTCTTCACTCACGACATCGTGGGAACGACGATCTCCGAATCCGAGCACCCCGACGTGATGGTCGCGCTGCAGCAGCGGGAAATCGTGCACGGAGGAGTGGTGACGCGGACCGAGAGCATTCCGGTGCGCTGCGGAGAGCACGTCATCGCGGTGCTGACCCGCGACACCAATCCCGCCCAGCTGCGACCGCCGAGCGCGCTCGAGGTGGCGTATCGAGAATGTGCCGACGACCTGTGTCTGATGATCAGTGAGGGGACCTTTCCCACCCCGGAGGAGCGCACCGATGTGAACTCGTCCCCGCGGGCAGGCGACGGATTCATCCGCGTCGACACCGAGGGCCGGGTGGACTACGCCAGTCCCAATGCGCTCTCGGCGTACCACCGGATGGGGTTGACGACGGAGTTGTCCGGTCGAGATCTGGCCTCGGTCACCCGGTCTCTGGTCACGGACCCTTTCGACTCACAGGAGGTGTCCGACCACATCAGGTCGTCGCTCAGCGGCAACGTGGGCCACCGGATGGAGGTCGACGCACGTGGTGCCACCGTTCTGGTGCGCACGCTGGCTCTGCAGCCCAGGGGGAGGTCGGCCGGTGCGGCAGTGCTGATCCGCGATGTCACGGAGGTGAAGCGACGCGATCGTGCTCTGCTCAGCAAGGATGCGACGATCCGGGAGATCCATCATCGAGTGAAGAACAACCTGCAGACGGTGGCGGCATTGTTGCGCTTGCAGTCGCGGCGACTCGAGAACGAGGAAGCGCGGACGGCGTTGTCCGAGTCGGTCCGTCGGGTGACGTCCATTGCACTCGTGCACGAAATGCTGTCGATGTCGGTGGACGAGGAAGTGGACCTCGACGAGATCGTCGATCGTCTGGTGCCGATCATGTTGGACGTGGCGACGGTCAATCCGCGGGTTCGAGTGGTGCGCGAGGGCAAACTCGGAGTGTTCTCGGCCGAACGGGCGACGCCCTTGGTGATGGTCCTCACCGAGCTGGTGCAGAACGCGATGGAGCACGGATTCGACGCCGGGTCGGCCGGTGTCGTCCGAATCGGAGCCGACCGGTCCGCGAAGTGGCTGGACGTGGTCATCCACGACGACGGGCGTGGGTTGCCCCCAGGGTTCTCCTTGGAACGCTCGGAGGGTCTCGGGCTGCAGATCGTGCGCACGCTCGTGTCGGTGGAACTGAACGGATCGCTCGGTCTGCATCC
The DNA here is from genome assembly GCF_002259145.1 of Rhodococcus sp. 15-2388-1-1a. Taxonomy (NCBI): domain Bacteria; kingdom Bacillati; phylum Actinomycetota; class Actinomycetes; order Mycobacteriales; family Nocardiaceae; genus Rhodococcus; species Rhodococcus sp. 15-2388-1-1a. Next base: position 48,165 of record NZ_NPFP01000008.1, read on the forward strand.
GTCGGCGGGTGGGGGAACCGACGCGATGTTGAGGGTTCCTCTGGGACGGCGGGTGCCGAGGCCCTGATGCACGTTCTGTGAACAGTGCGTAACGCGCTCGTCGACGGCCCGTGGAACACAGAAGGTCCGAGGAACGCAGAAGGCCCGGTATCCGCTTGGTGGATACCGGGCCCTGCTGATTGCTGCGTAAGCGTCCTAGACGGAGCTGCGTGCGCGCGTACGTGCGTTGCGTCGCTTGAGTGCACGGCGCTCGTCTTCACTCATTGCGCCCCATACTCCTGCATCCTGGCCGGATTCGAGTGCCCAGGACAGGCATTCAGCGGTGACGGGGCACCGAGTACAGACGACTTTGGCATCGGCGATCTGCGCGAGCGCCGGACCACTGTTTCCCACCGGGAAAAATAGTTCCGGATCTTCATCGCGACAAATAGCCTTGTGGCGCCAGTCCATCCTCTGCTCCTTACCGGGCGCCGAAGCGCCGTTTCGTTTCTCTTCTGTTCACGAGTGGGTAACCAATGTTTCCGCACTGTTGCTTGTGAATGCTTTCACGAACTCAGGTGAAGTCAAGGGGTACGCGCGTGACCGTGGTCAAGCTCACTCTGTTAGGCTCGCTTTAGCCTTCTGCGCTCCTTTGTACCCCGAGTGAGCAGATTTCGCTCGTGATTTCACAGAAAGTGCGCTCTGCGTCGCAGTAGGGGCTCTATGTCTGCGACCCTCACATGCTCGGCGCAACCACTTCCAGAGCGTCGGGAGTGGAGAAGAACTCGGCCTCGGTGCGTTCGCCCAAGTAGTCCCCGTCCATCTGCAAACCGACCGGCTCTGTCGAGGAGATTCTGACACTCGGCACATCGTCGATTCGAATCAGCTTGCGAGACTTCGGTTCTGCACCCTTCGCAAGCAACTGGCGAGACACCCGCAAGGTAGGGAACAACGCAGTCGAGCGCATGCCGAACACTCCCAGACCCGAATCGAAACCGGTACCCGGATTGGTGTGCACCGGCCTGGCGTTCAAATACGTCCACGGACTCGAATTCGACACGAACGCATAATGCACACCCTCGAACGGATCCCGACCCGGAACCTCCACCGTCAACCGAGCCGGCCGCCGCTTGTGTTTGAAGAACTCCTGCACCGCCGACCGCAGATAGCGCGTCGCGGACACCGGCTTGCCATCCTTACGACTGGCATCGATCGCCCGACACACGTCGGCATCCAGACCCATGCCCGCATTGAACGTGAACCAACGATTGTCGCAGTGCCCCAACCCGATCGTCCGTCGCGCCCGCGCATCGAGCAGCCCGATCAACTGATTCGTCGCCGCCACCGGATCCGCCTCGATACCGAGCGAACGAGCGAACACATTCGCACTACCGCCGGGAACGACCGCGATCGGCGGAATCGCACCGATCGTCACAGCCTGCATCGAGGTCGGCAACGGCACCCCGAGCAAACCGTTGATCACCTCGTTGACCGTCCCGTCACCACCGTGAACGATCACCAGGCCCATCCCGTCCTCACGGGCACCCCGAGCAAGCTCCGACGCATGATCACGATGGGTCGTCTGCGCAACGGTCACCCGCACCCGGCTCGACAACGCATGAGCCAACAGATCCCGAGCCGCAGCCGTCGTAGAAGTCGCATTGGGATTGACGATCAGCAGCGCACGCACGAGGACTGACACTAACCGGGTCGTTCCGCAGGCTCCACTCCGGTCACCTGGGTCGTTCCGCGGGCTTCACTCCGGTCACCTGGGTCGTTCCGCAGGCTCCACTCTCGGCCCAGGGTCGTTCCGCGGGCTTCACTCCCGGTTGCCTAGGCTGGTCGCGTGTCCACCTCACCCGAGAACCTCACCCCGCCGGCCACGTTTCGATCCGCCGGGGCGCTCGTCGCAGCGCAGGGCGCGGCGTCGTTGGTGGCCGCGATCGTCCTGCTCGTCCGAGCGTTCTCCGGAGAAGGGGACAACGCCGTGGCCAACGGGTACGGCACCGCGGGGTGGTTCGGCGTCCTGGGCATCGGAGTCGGGGCGGCAGGCGTGGCCCTCTTCCTCGGAAAACGCTGGGGACGATCCATCGCCACCGTCGTACAGCTCCTGCTGCTGCCCGTCGTGTGGTCGCTGTTGACCGGATCGCATCAGACCGTCTACGGCGTCGCCCTCGGAGTCGTGGTCGTCGGCGTGCTCGTGTTGCTGTTCAGCCCGCCGTCCTCCCGGTGGATGGCCGCCGAGTACAGCGACGTCGACGACGACCTCCGGTGACGTAGTCGTTCAACGCGCCTGAATCGCCAGGTCGGCCAATGCATCCTCGGTCAGGCGGAACGTGGTCCACTCGTCCTGTGGCTCTGCCCCGAGCGATCGGTAGAAGCCGATCGACGGAGTGTTCCAGTCCAGAACCGACCAGGCCAACCGCGTGTACCCCCGATCGACGCACTCGGCGGCCAACGCGGCGAGCAGGGCGGTTCCGAAGCCTCCTCCTCGCGCAGCGGGCTGCACGTAGAGATCCTCCAGATAGATTCCGTTGACTCCGTCCCACGTGGAGAAGTTCAAGAACCACAGCGCGCACCCCACCACAGTCCCCTCGTGCTCGGCGACGTGCGCGAACACGGACGGCTGAGCTCCGAACAGCGCAGAGCGAAGCTGCTCGTCTCGGACGGTGCACAGCGAGGACGACTTCTCGTAGGCGGCGAGCTCGTGCACGAGAGCGGTGATGGCGGGAACATCGGCCTCCGTGGCGCGGCGAATCATCGTGGGTTTCCTTTCGGTGCCGTGGCAGCGGTGAGAATCGAAGGGTGCACGTTGTGTGCGACGAGCTGGCGAAACGAATGCTCGAATCCCAGCAACGAGTACGCGGCGGGCGAGAGGGCGAAGCGTTTGCCCTCGGTGATGGGGGCCTCGGTCCAGCCGGCGATCAGTGCACGCGAGAAGTGGCCGTGGCCGACCAGCACGACGTCGCGGCCGCTCAACAACGGCAGAACGACCGAGAGCACCAGTTCGACGCGCACGGCGATGTCGCCGATGGACTCACCACCCGGACACGGATGAGTCCAGACGGTCCAGTGCGGCACCGTCTCGTGGATCTGCGTCGACGTGATGCCCTCGTAGTCGCCGTAGTCCCACTCCGACAACGAATCCCACGTTCGATCGACCTGCAGGCCCGCGAGCTCGGCTGTTCGACGGGCGCGCTCGCGCGGACTGGTGATCACCAAGGGATCGCGCAGGTTCAGTAGTCGGAGGAGCGATCCGGCCTCGACGGCCTGTTGCTCGCCGGTACTCGTGAGAGGAACGTCGGTGTTGCCGGTGTGCTTACCGGCCAGCGCCCATTCGGTCTCGCCGTGTCGGAGTAGAACGACTCTGCCTGCCTCGACGCCGCCGTGTGTGGTCATGCAACGATCATGCCTGCCGTACGAATGTGGCCCTTGTCATAGGTGGCCTACGGATGTGTCCGATTTGTCGATTGAGTACAGACCTACCGGCCGGTTACATTCGTCTCGAATCTTCCCCCCTCTCGGGCGACGCAGCACTGCCCGTCGTGCGCCCCGGCCCGCCTCACAGCTCCTTCTCATCGACCTGGAGAACCATGACCGACCTGCAGAAGCCCGCGTCGTCCGATGCACCGGAGAAGCTCGACGGCGCATTGTTGAAGATCGCCGGGGTGGTTGTGCTCGGGGCCATCATGTCCATACTCGACGTCACCGTCGTCAGCGTCGCGCTCCGAACGTTCACCGACGTCTTCGACACCACCTACGCCAACGCCGCATGGACGATGACGGGCTACACGCTCGCCCTGGCCACCGTCATACCGCTGACCGGGTGGGCTGCCGATCGGTTCGGAACCAAGCGCCTCTACATCACTGCGTTGGTGCTGTTCGTTCTCGGTTCGGTGCTGTGCAGCTTCGCCTGGGACATCACGTCGCTCATCGTCTTCCGAGTGCTGCAGGGACTCGGCGGTGGCATGTTGATGCCACTGGGCATGACGATCATGACGCGCGCCGCCGGCCCGGAGCGGATCGGTCGCGTGATGGCCGTGCTGGGTGTACCGATGCTCATCGGGCCGATCGCAGGGCCCATCCTGGGCGGCTGGCTGATCGAGGCAGCGAGCTGGCACTGGATCTTCCTCATCAACCTGCCGATCGGCATCCTCGCCCTGATCGCGGCCGTGATGATCTTCCCCAAGGACAACCCGACTCCGTCCGAGTCCTTCGATTTCCGCGGCATGCTGATGCTCTCGCCCGGCCTGGCACTGTTCCTCTACGGCGCGTCCTCGGTCGTCGAAACCGAAACCGTTCTCGCGGTCAAGGTGCTGGTCCCGGTCATCGTCGGGCTCGTGCTGATCGTCCTGTTCGTATTCCATGCCCTGCGCGTGCAGCATCCCCTGATCGATCTACGGCTGTTCGGGAACAGATCGCTGACCGTGGCCGTGATCACCACGACGCTCTTCATGGTCGCCTTCATGGGCGCGGGTCTGCTGTTCCCAAGCTATTTCCTGCTTCGCGGCGAAACGACGTTGACCGCCGGGCTGCTGCTCGCACCACAGGGCATCGGCGCGATGATCGCGATGCCGATCGCCGGAGTGATCGCCGACAAGTTCGGTCCCGGCAGGATCGTGCTGGTGGGCATGGTGTTCATCACCGCAGGAATGGCGGTGTTCACGCAGGTCGGCACCGACACCTCGTACTCCCTGCTCATCGGCGCACTGTTCGTCATGGGACTGGGCCTCGGTTCGACGATGATGCCCATCATGACGGCTGCTCTGCAGACGTTGACCGACGAGACGGTTGCACGCGGCTCGACGTTGATGAACATCGTCCAGCAAGCAGCCGGGTCGATCGGTACTGCGCTGATGTCGGTGGTGCTGACCGCTCAGCAGAAGCCCGCACTGACCGCGACCAGCCAGGTCGAGGCCTTCGACATCTCGGCGAGGGCCTTCGGCACCACCTTCATGGTTGCGTTGGTTCTGATCGTCCTCACGTTCGTTCCCGCCTTCTTCCTGCCCCGAACGAAGCACGTGACCGAGCGGTCCGCGGCACCGATCGCGCTGCACTGACGCGCCCGAGAGATGCCGAACCCTCGCTCATCGGCTCGATGTAGGCAAGGATCAGGGCCGTGACGACAATTCTCGCGGTAGCGAATCAGAAGGGCGGCGTCGCCAAGACCACCACGGTGGCTTCGCTCGCGGCTGCGCTGCATGCTCTCGATCGACGAGTCCTGGTGGTCGACCTCGATCCGCAGGGCTGTCTGACGTTCTCGCTCGGACACAACCCGGACAAGCTCGATTCCTCGGTCCACGAAGTGCTGACCGGGGATGCCAAGGTCGAGGACGTACTGATCGAGACCGCGGAAGGAATCGTGCTGCTGCCGGCGACGATCGATCTCGCCGGCGCGGAAGCGTTGCTGCTGATGCGTGCGGGTCGCGAATTCGCACTCAAGCGGGCGCTCGCACCGATCCTCGAGGATTTCGATGTCGTCGTCATCGATTGTCCGCCGTCGCTGGGAGTGCTGACCCTCAACGGCCTCACCGCCGCACAGTCGGTGCTCGTGCCTCTGCAGTGCGAGACTCTCGCGCATCGCGGGGTCGGGCAGCTGTTGCGAACGGTGTCCGAGGTACAACAGATCACCAACCCCGATCTGGCGTTGCTCGGTGCCCTTCCCACACTGTTCGACGCCCGCACCACGCACAGCAGGGATGTGCTCGGCGATGTCTCGGACCGCTATTCGATGCCGGTTCTCGCGCCGCCGATTCCGCGAACCGTACGCTTCGCCGAGGCCAGTGCATCGGGCGCGACGGTACTCTCGGGCCGAAAGAACAAGGGCGCGCAGGCCTATCGAGAACTCGCCGAGAATCTGTTGGCGTACTGGGACGGCGGAGCCGATCTGAAGACCTACGATCCGGCGGAGTAGACCGAGGCCCGTGCCGGCGCGTCAGCCGAGAGCGACCACGTCGGAACCGCGTTGCTCGACGACCACATCACCGATCACCGACATCTGTATCGGTCCGTCGTAGTCGCCTCGGTCGACCGGAATGTCGGCCGTCGAGGCGCCGGTGGCGAGATCGACCACCGAGATGCCGTCGGGCACGGGTACGAGGAGTCGGCCGGCCATGACCGCTCCACTTCCGAGCGCTCCGGGGACGGTCCACAGAGGACCGAGACTGTTGGCATCGAACGCCTGGACCCCCGCACCGGTGAACCAGGTGAGCACCGAACCTGCCTTCGTCGCAGGCACATTCGGAGAGTCCCGGGTAGCGGAGGAGACGGCCGGGAGAATGAATTCGGATATCTTCGCGGCCGTGTCGTCGTAGAGTCCCACTCGGTCGGGCGCGCCGTTCTCCGCAGGGATGTACAGCGCGACGATGTTGCCCGTGATCGCGATGATCCGCCCGGCAGTCGGTGCGTCGGGTCCGGGAACGAGTTCCGGTACCACCGTCGACCCGTACTCCTCGGGTTCGCTCGCGTCCTTGGGTGCTGGATTGATCAGTGACAATCGGGCCGCAGTCTCTCCCGGGCACTGTTCCAGTACGGCCGTCCGTGCGTTCGTCGACCCCGAGGACAGCAGCGTGCACCCGGTTCTGGGCTGACTGCCCGGATTGACCGGGGCATCGACGCGACCGTATTCGAGGGTGCGAACCATGTCCGACCGCCACAGCTCCATGCGGGTGTCGCCCCTCGACGTCACGTACGTGCCATCGGAGGACAGTCGGATCGCATCGTCGGCGTCGGATGTGCGTTGTGCCTTGCGTTCTCCGGTTGCTCCGTCGAGTTCGGTCACCTGAGAGCAGCCGCGGTCGTCGCGGTAGACCGCGACTGCGGTGTTCCACGACGCGACCACCGAGCAGAGCGGGAGATCGCGTGTGTACGACCAGGATTGCTCACCGGACCGTGGATCACGGCCGAGGACGGAGCCCCCGTCCGCAGTCACCACCGTGGATCCGGTGACGACAGGAAGCGGGGTTCGCGTCGAATCCGTTGCTGCGCTCGGCGCGCGCCACAATTCGGTGAGCGCCGTAGGCACCGCGGCTGCGGGTTCGGCCTGAGGCAGTGGCTCGTCGGCCGGCATCGATGTAGTTCCGCGAGCATCACCGGTGAACCACGCGATGCTCGCGGCAACCACCACGACCACTGCGATGACGGCGGCGACGACGAGGTCGGTTCTCGTCCGACGTTCTGGAGCCAGCACGGCGGGAGATTACTCCGATGCGCTCGCAGTCGACGGTCCGGCATCGGCGGAGGATCCACTGGGGCGACGACGCCTGCGGCGGCGCGGAGCAGTCTTCGTCACCGTGCCTGTGGACCCCGCATCCGACGTATCCGATTGCTCGGCAACCGAATTCGCGGCTGGTGCGGAATCGGCCGATGCGACGGAGGTGGCGGCGGCGTTGTCGCCGTCCTGACCTGCGCGGGTGCGACGGCGACTGCGCGAGCGGCGCGGCTTGGTCGCCGTCGACGCGTCGGCCGCAGGCGCTGCTGTCGCCTCGCCGTCTTCGTCCGTCTTCTCCGGGGCGCGCGAGGGTGCCTTGCGTACGGTGCCGGTGGCGTCGGTGGCGATACCGAGGTCGGTGAACAGATGCGGTGAGCTCGAGTAGGTCTCGACCGGATCCGGCATGCCGAGATCGAGAGCCTTGTCGATCAGCTGCCAACGGGGGATGTCGTCCCAGTCGACCAGAGTGACCGCGATGCCGGTGCGTCCTGCACGGCCGGTGCGGCCGATGCGGTGCACGTAGGTCTTCTCGTCCTCGGGGCACTGGTAGTTGATGACGTGGGTGACGTCGTCGATGTCGATACCGCGTGCTGCGACGTCGGTCGCCACCAGAACGTCGATCTTGCCCGTTCGGAACGACTTGAGGGCTTTCTCACGCTGGACCTGGCCGAGGTCGCCGTGCACGGCACCGACCGAATATCCGCGCTCGGCCAATTCGTCGGCGACCTTCTGGGCGGTGCGCTTGGTGCGGGTGAACACCATCGTCGCGCCGCGACCCTCGGCCTTGAGGACCTTGGCGACCATCTCGACCTTGTCCAGGGCGTGGGCCCGGTAGACGTGCTGGGCGGTGCGGTCGTGGACGGCCGAGGACTCGGCCTCTTCGGCGCGGATGTGCGTCGGCTGCGTCAGGAACGTCCGGGCCAGGGTGATGATCGGACCCGGCATCGTGGCCGAGAAGAGCATCGTCTGACGCTTGTCGGGCACCATGCCGAGGATGCGTTCGATGTCGGGGAGGAACCCGAGGTCGAGCATCTCGTCGGCCTCGTCGAGAACCAGGACCCCGACCTTGCCGAGGATCAGGTGGTTCTGCTTGGCGAGGTCGAGCAGACGGCCCGGGGTACCGACGACGACGTCGACGCCGTTCTGCAGCGCGCTGATCTGCGCCTCGTACGGACGGCCACCGTAAATGGAGAGCACCTTGACGGGACCGTTCGCGCCGCTGAGGTACTTGGACGCGTTCTCGAGGTCGGAGCTGACCTGAACGCACAGTTCACGGGTCGGCACGATCACCAGGGCGCGGGGGGTGCCGTCGAGCGGGGAGGTGCCGGAGTTGTCCGTGGCGAGTCGGTGCAGCAGGGGAACACCGAAGCCGAACGTCTTGCCCATTCCGGTGCGTGCCTGACCGATGAGGTCGTCGCCCGCGATGGCGAGTGGCAGCGTCAACTCCTGGATGGCGAACGTGCGCTCGATTCCCATCTCGGAGAGCGCGCGAACGATGGAGGGATCCACGTTCAGCTCGGCGAAAGTGGGGGGTACGTGCGTGTCGTCCAGCTGCGCCGACAGCGTGGTGTCGCCGGTGTCGGACTCTTGGTCGATGACTATCTTGCTCAGGGGACTGGCCTTCCTCGTGGTCGAACGTGCGCACGAGGAAGGGCATAGGCCTATTGCCGGCCGAAGTCGATGCCCTCGATCCGATGTGATGTCGCCGTCAGCCTCAGCGCGGCCGCGAACTGCGATGTCCGCTGCGGCGAAGCTGTCGAGGCGACCCGGATCAGGTGCGCACACATTATCGATGACCGTCGCGTGATTCTTCGGTCCGTTTCATCGGTCCGCGAGCGACGATCGAGCACCATGGTAGCTTGCCGAACGGATTTCTCCATTGTCGGCAGGTCACGGCGGGTCCGGCGCGCGCCGAGACGAGGCGTCGGGCACGGGACTACGATTGCCGCATGGGAGCCCATTCGTCGGAGCCGTCGTCCTCTGTTTCACCCACCACGCTCATCGAGTCGGACCGAGTCGAGCCGGCGATCGCGCACGATCACCCCGGTATCCCGGATCTGTTCGCGGTGCTCGCATACGGCGAGATATCTGCGTTCTATCGCCTGGCGGACGACGCACGGATGGCTCCGTCCATGGAGGGTCGTGTCGCGCTCGCGAGCATGGCGGCTGCAGAGATGAGCCATTTCGAGACATTGCAGAAGGCCTTGTCGGACCGCGGTCTCGACGTCTACGCCTCGATGGACCCGTTCGTTCGCGCCCTCGACGAGTACCACGAGTCGACGACTCCGTCGACGTGGTTGGAGTCACTGGTCAAGGCATACGTGGGAGACGGCATCGCGGCCGATTTCTACCGGCAGATCGCGCACAGTCTCGACCCCGACGTGGCCGAGATCGTTCGCGACGTGCTCGCCGAGACCGGGCACTCGGAGTTCGTGGTGCACGAGGTGTCCGACCGGGTTCGCGCGAGCTCGCAGGAGAAGGCGCGACTGATGCTGTGGGGTCGTCGTCTGCTCGGCGAGGCCATCACCCAGGCGCAGTTCGTGCTCGCGCGGCGCGAGTCACTGACCGATCTCGTCATCACCGCGTCGGGAGACCTCAACGGTGTCGTCGCACTGTTCGACCGCATGCAGGAGCAGCACGCGGAACGGATGTCCTCACTCGGACTGGACTGACCGCTGTGGCCGGTGTTCGCCGGCAGCACAGGGCGGTGTTCGCTGACAGCACAGGGCGTCGGGCGTCTGGTTCGACGCCGCTGCACTAGCCTGGCGTGAGCAGAGTTGTCGAGAGTTCGGAGGTTGACCGTGGAGGTCAAGATCGGTGTTTCGGAGAGTTCCCGTGAGCTCGTCGTGAACAGCACGCAGTCCCCGGCCGAGGTCGAAGCGCTCGTATCGACCGCCTTCGCCGGTAAGGACGGAGTGCTGTCGTTGGAGGACGAGAAGGGACGCAAGTTCTTGATCCAGGCTTCCAAGGTGTCGTACGTCGAGATCGGTCCGTCCGATGCTCGGAAGGTCGGATTCGCGACCGCCTGAGACTGCTCGGAACGCACGACACGCCCCTCACTCGAATCGAGTGAGGGGCGTGTTGCGTTCGTGGGTCGGTATCTACGGTGACTGCAGGGGCACGTGTGACAGACCGCCCCAGGCCAGCGACACCGTGGTGTCGACGGCGTCTTCCTTGGAAATCGGCCGGTCGGCCTCGAGCCAGTACCGAGCGGTGAACTGGCTTGCACCGACCAGACCGACGGCCAGCACGCGGGCCCGGTAGGGATCGAGTCCGGAGTCGTGGGCAACCAGGTCGAAGACGGCGTCGACACACGCTTCGGTTGCCTGCTCGACGCGAGAGTTGACCTGCGGGTCGCCCATCAGATCGGACTCGAAGACCAGGCGGAATCCCTGAGTGTCGGTGTCGACGAAGTCGTAGAACGCCAGCACCGCAGCACGAACGCGCTGCCGATTGTCCGTGGTTGAGCGCAGGGCCTGGCGTACTCCTGCGATCAGAGTGTCCACGTAGCTCTGCAGCACCGCCAGGTACAGCTCGAGCTTTCCGGGGAAGTGCTGGTACAGGACCGGCTTGCTGACGCCCGCGCATTCGGCGATCTCGTCCATTCCGGACGCGTGATATCCGCGGGTCACGAATATTTCGCTCGCAGCAGCGAGCAGTTGCGCCCGACGGGCATCGCGCGGCAACCGTGCGCTGCGGCGATTGCCGGTGGTGGCCGGCCGGTCGGAAGACCGCCGGTCGTCGAGATCTGTCATGAATTCTGTTCCCATCCGCGTCGACAACTGCGCTCGTCTTGGTTCGACAACGAACTGTCCGGCATGAACTTCCGGCGGGTGGCCGTCGGTTCGGACCGCTCGTAGCGCAGATCACGGGCAACGATACGCGTGGCTGCCTTCACTCACGGGATCCTGGGGGACCGTTGCGGAAAGTGAGCAATACCGGATCACGTCGAGCGGTTTGTTCGTACGATGTTTTCGTACCTGAAACCCGATAGTTCCCGTCCCGGTATCGGCGTGCCGAGCGGCGGGCGGTGAGGATTGTGAGATCGTGAGCGAGTGACTGACCGAGGCGGGCCGCGTATCCGCGGTGGTGTGCAGTCGGGCGGCGTCGACGAGGGGTACGACGATCGGTCGGACGACTACCCACGCACAGTGGGAAGTCGCGGGTCGCATCAACCGCTCCGCGCTCAGTGGGATCCGACACAACGCGAGGTCAAGCAGCGCAGTCGTCGTCCGGAACGCGACGTCAAGAAGCAGAGCAAGCTCGGAAAGTTCGCGTCCACCTATGGATGGCGGGCGTACGCGGTGCCGATTCTGATCGTGGTGACCGCACTCGTCGTCTTCGATGCCGTGCGCACCGGTGACCCCGTCACCGGCACTGTCGCGCAGTCCACCAACGCCGATCCCGGATTCGGCACCTTGAGTTCGGATACGACGTCGGGCACCGGAATCATCGGTGTGCCGCCGCAGGCCGACGGCAATTTCGCGGCGTCGATCTCGTCGGGTGAGCTGCCCGACGGTGGTCCGTTCGCAGTGCAGGGAGCCGGAACGTGGCACACCGTGCCTGGCACCACCGAGCAGGTGGGGCAGGGGACCGAGCGGGTGTTCACCTACACGGTCGAGGTCGAGGACGGCGTGGACACGGTCGGGTTCGGCGGCGACGAGTCGTTCGGCCGCTTGGTGGATCAGACCCTCGCCAACCCCAAGAGTTGGACGAACGACCCACGGTTCGGATTCCGTCGAATCGATCAGGGCGATCCCGACTTCAGGATTTCGCTGACGTCGCAGATGTCGATCCGGCAGGCCTGTGGCTACGACATCCAACTCGAGGTGTCCTGCTACAACCCCGGCATCGAGCGAGTGGTGCTGAACGAGCCGAGGTGGGTGCGCGGGGCGATCTCGTTCCAGGGCGACATCGGCTCGTACCGCCAGTACCAGATCAATCACGAGGTCGGCCACGCGATCGGTTATCAGCAGCACCAACCGTGCGAGACCGACGGCGGGCTCGCCCCGGTGATGATGCAGCAGACGTTCGGGACGTCCAACGACGACATCGCGCGACTGGACCCGGCGGGCGTCGTGCCCATGGACGGCAAGACGTGCCGATTCAATCCGTGGCCCTACCCGCGAGGCTGATCGGTCGAGAGTCGGACAGGCTGAGTTAGATTCGAACGTGGCGATCGGGTCACCGGCCGCCGTGTCGAGTCGAGGAGCGTCGCTGCGTCGTGGTCCACCTACCTCCGCTGGTCGAACCCGCAGGCGAACTGACGCCCGAGGACGTCGCGCGGTACAGCCGGCACCTGATCATCCCCAGTGTCGGAACCGACGGTCAGAAGCGACTGCGCAACGCCCGCGTGCTCGTCGTCGGTGCCGGGGGACTGGGCTCACCCGCGCTGCTGTATCTCGCAGCAGCCGGTGTCGGAACTCTGGGCATCGTGGAATTCGACGATGTCGAACTGTCGAACCTGCAACGGCAGATCATTCACGGCCGATCCGACGTGGGTCGTCCGAAGGCCGACAGCGCCAGGGACTCGATTCTCGAACTCAACGACGGCGTCGAGGTGGCGCTGCACCGTGTTCGACTCGACTCGTCGAACGCGCTCGAGCTCTTTCGGCAGTACGACCTCGTGCTCGACGGGACCGACAACTTCGCCACCCGATACCTCGTCAACGACGCGGCCGCCCTGGTCGGAATCCCGTACGTGTGGGGTTCGATCTACCGGTTCGAGGGGCAGGTGTCGGTGTTCTGGGATCGGGCCCCCGGCGACGCAGGCATCAACTATCGCGACCTCTACCCCGAGGCTCCGCCGCCGGGCATGGTGCCCTCGTGCGCCGAGGGTGGGGTGCTGGGGGTGCTGTGCGCGTCGATCGGGTCGGTCATGGTCACCGAGGCCATCAAGCTGATCACCGGAATCGGCGAGACGTTGCTGGGCCGATTGATGATCTACGACGCCCTGGCGATGAGCTATCGAACCGTCGGTCTGACTCGGGACCCGCATCGAACGCCGATCACCGAGCTGATCGATTACGAGGCATTCTGCGGAGTGGTCCCGGCCACCGAATCCACCGGTGAGTCGATCACCCCGGCGGAGCTGCACGCAATGATGCAGGCCGGTCGCGAGGTTGCCCTCATCGACGTGCGTGAGCCGGTGGAGTGGGACATCGTCCGCATCGACGGTGCGCGTTCGATACCCAAGGATCGAATTCTGTCGGGGGCCGCAATGGCAGATCTCCCGCAGCACATCCCCATCGTGCTCTACTGCAAAACCGGCATCAGGTCCGCAGAGGTGCTCTCCGCCCTCGTCGGTGCCGGTTTCTCGGACGCCTCCCATCTGCACGGCGGAATAGTGGAGTGGGCCAAGCAGATCGATCCCGGTCTGCCCATGTACTGATGCGGTCCGTGTGTGCGCGTCGTTCGCAGTGGCACCGCGATCGGCGGTAGCGTGGCGCTCGTGAGCTCTGTCGAACCTCCTCAGCACGTGATCTCTACGTTCGGGCTGCGCGATGTCGAGCCTGCACCTCTCGGCGCGGACTGGGACGGTGGATGGCGTCTGGGTGACGTCGTGCTGTCTCCGGTGGCAGACCATGCCCGCGCCGCGTGGTCGGCCAAGGTGCGCGAGACCTTGACCGTGGACGGGGTTCGTCTCGCCCGACCGGTGCGTTCCACCGACGGCCGTTACGTCGTGTCGGGCTGGCGAGCGGACACGTTCGTCGCCGGTGAACCGGAGCCCCGTCACGACGAGGTGATCTCGTTGTCGATGCGGTTGCATGCGGCGACCGCGCAACTCGAGCGACCCCGATTCCTGGTTCAGCCGCCCGTGGCGCCGTGGGCCGACGTGGACGTGTTCGTTGCTGCCGACAGAGCTGCATGGGAGGCGGTCCCGCTGCGCTCGGCTCGCGGTGCAGGCGCACCCGAGCCGTCGTCCAGCGATGGCAAGAGCAGCCTGGAATTGGTCAAACAGCTTGCGACACTACGCAAGCCGGTCGAGTCGCCTGATCAGTTGGTGCACGGTGATCTGTTCGGAACGGTGTTGTTCTCCGGTAGCGATGCCCCCGGAATCAGTGACATCACCCCGTACTGGCGTCCCGCGCCGTGGGCTGCCGGGGTGGCCGTGGTGGACGCCCTCTCCTGGGGTGACGCCGACGACGGTCTGGTCGGCCGCTGGGACGATCTACCGGAATGGCCGCAGATGTTGTTGCGCGCGTTGATCTTTCGTCTCGCAGTGCACGCGCTTCACCCACGTTCGACGTCGGAGGCCTTCCCCGGCTTGGCACGAACAGCAGATCTGGTGCGCCTCATTCTGTGAGTTCTGCTGCGCGAGCCGGGAGTTCCTCTGCGCGAGCCGGTGATTCGGAGAGTTCGTGGAACAGAGACCGAGCGGCATGCATCGCGCGGGCGGCGTCACCGTCGATGACCGCCGCCACGAGTGCGGTGTGTTCGTCGATGTAGTCGTCGTCGTGCTCGATGGCATGGTGGCGCATGGCGTCGTGGATCACCGGCAGCAGTGAATCGTAGAACTCCAGATAGATGGCGTTGTGGCTGGCCGCGACGATGGCGCGGTGCAGGCGTGCGTCGATCCGAACGGCATCCGCCAGCGGCGTTTCGTCGGACCACGCCGCATTGCGATCGGCCAGTGCGCTCAGCATGGCGACGATGTCGTCGTCGTCGCGTCGGTCGGCGGCAAGAGCCGCCGCGGTGACTTCCAGTGTCTCGCGTAGCTCGGTGACGTCGCGGTGCCGAGCGTCCGAGAAGTACTTTCCCAAGGTTCCTCCCAGGTCGGAGCACGTCATGACGAACGTGCCCGAACCCTGCCTGCGTTCGACCATGCCTGCGTGGACGAGTGCCTGCACTGCTTCACGCACGGTGTTTCGCCCGGTGCCGGTCATCTCGCACAGTTCGGGTTCGGTGGGAATGCGGGTACCCACCGGCCATCGCTGCGAGGTGATCTCCTCGCGCAGCGCAGCCGTCACCTGGGAGATCAGGCTCGATCGCTGGACCTGCCGCACGTGGGCTCCTCATGCCGGGGACGTTGCAGCGTCGATAGTAATGCTTTGCACCCAATGATCCGGTCATCCTATGATTACGCGGTGAGTGCGCCTACCGTCCCCGCCGCCCGAACCGTCGGTACCTCGCTCCTGCGCGGGCGAATTCTCGTCTTCTCCGCGATCGTTCTGTCAGCACTGACGCTGCGGGCGGCAGTGACCTCGATCAGCCCGCTGTTCGGCAGGATCGGCACCGACCTCGAGTTCGGCGACACGGTTGTCGGCGTCGTCGGAATGTTGCCCCCGGCGATGTTCGCCGTGTTCGGTCTGGCAACACCGTTTCTCGCCAAGCGCACCGGTCTCGAGCGAGCTGCGCTGCTGGCCATGGCACTGACCACCATCGGCATGGCCACCCGTGCATTCGCGCCGAACACCGCCTCGTTGCTCGCCCTGTCCGCGATCGCCCTCGCGGGAATGGGAATCGGGAACGTCGTCATCCCGCCGTTGGTCAAGCGGTACTTCTCCGATCGTCTCGCTGTGGTGAGCACCGTCTACATCTGCGTCATGCAGATCAGCACCATGGTCCCGCCGCTGCTCGCGGTACCCATCGCCGACGCGCACGGATGGCGTGTGTCCATCGGGATCTGGGCCGTGGTCGGCGTCGCGGCCGCACTGCCGTGGCTCGGTGTGGTGGTGGCCCGACGCGGCCACGACGAGAAGGACGTCTCGGCCGAGTCCGGATCGGCCGCGGTGCGCGTGGAACCGAGCGGCCGAATTCATCGATCCTCGCTGGCGTGGGGGATGGTGATGATGTTCGCAATGACCTCCCTGATCACGTACTCCATGCTCACCTGGTTGCCGACGCTGTTGATCGATGCGGGGATCGGAGAAGGCTTGGCCGGTGCTTCTGTCGCGGCCTTCGGCGCGATGGGTTTGGTCACGTCGCTGGCCGCACCGACTCTCTGTGCGCGAGTGCGCAATCCGTTCGGCCTCGTGGTGGTCGCCGCGGTCTGCTATTTCGGCGGCTTCTCGGGTCTGCACTGGTCGCCTGCCGCCGGTACGGTCGTGTGGGTGTGCCTGGTCGGGCTGGGCACGATGACCTTCCCGATGTCGCTGACGCTGATCAACCTCAGGACGCGTACCGCGGTGGGATCGTCCTCGCTGTCGGGGTTCACTCAGGGACTGGGTTACGTGGTGTCCTCGACCGGTCCGATTCTGTTCGGGCTGCTGCACACGCAGTCCGGTGGGTGGGGACTCTCGTTGGTGCTGCTGACCGGGTGTGTGGCGGTTCTGCTGGTCGGAGGGTTCCTGTGCTGCCGACCGAGGATGCTCGAAGACACCTGGTGACGCACGGCGACCGTTGACGCTTCATCTCACGTCGGTGCCCGTGATCGCGTGAGACCGAGTTAATCTTCCGAGTCATCGCACGCAGCGCCGCTGCAACATGGCTTTCCTATGTTCGGTCCACACACCGATCAGGAGGCCACACGTGACCAGCCTTTCTCGCAGCGCTTCGGCAGATGCCGGCTCAGCCACCACGGCGACCGTTCCGCCCGGAACGGTTCCCGTCTCCGTCAATCATCACATCGCGCACTGGAATTCCGAGGACGTCGAGGCATGGGAGGCCGGCGGCAAGCAGATCGCCAAGCGCAATCTGATCTGGTCGGTCATCGCCGAGCACGTCGGATTCTCGATCTGGTCGATCTGGTCGGTCATGGTGCTGTTCATGCCGTTGTCGGTCTACGGCATCGACGCCGCGGGCAAATTCTTCCTCGTGGCCGTCCCCACACTCGTCGGCGCGATCCTGCGGATTCCGTACACCTTCGCCACGGCGAAGTTCGGTGGGCGTAACTGGACCATCTTCAGTGCTCTGGTGTTGCTGATCCCCACCGTGCTGACGATGTATTTCATGCTGAACCCGGCGTCGTACACCACGTACATCATCGTTGCGGCGTTCGCCGGACTCGGCGGCGGTAACTTCGCGTCCTCGATGACGAACATCAATGCGTTCTATCCGCAGCGCGAGAAGGGATGGGCTCTCGGCTTGAACGCGGGCGGCGGCAACATCGGTGTGCCCGTCATCCAGCTCATCGGTTTGCTGGTCATCGCCACCATCGGTAACACCGCCCCCGAGATCGTGTGCGCCGTCTATCTCGTCTTCATCGCGCTGGCCGCCGTCGGTGCCGCGCTGTACATGGACAACCTGGACAACCAGAAGACCAACGGGCGCTCCATGATCGACGTGTTGAAGTTCTCGGACTCGTGGTGGATCGCCTTCCTGTACATCGGCACGTTCGGATCGTTCATCGGCTTCAGCTTCGCGTTCGGGCAGGTACTGCAGATCAACTTCCTCGCCGGACTCACCGACGGGGCACCCGCAACTCCCGCTCTGCAGGCGCAGGCATCGCTGCAGGCCGCTCAGATCGCCTTCATCGGACCGTTGCTCGGGTCGTTGTCGCGGCCGTTCGGTGGCAAGCTCGCCGACAAGATCGGCGGCGGCAAGATCACCCTGTACACGTTCGTGGCCATGACGTTCGCCACCGGAATTCTGGTCGCGGCCAGCACCTGGGACGATTCGACTCCCGGGGCGGCCAGCGGAACGGTGATGGTGCTCTTCGTCGTCGGATTCATCGCCCTCTTCCTGCTCTCGGGCCTCGGAAACGGATCGGTCTACAAGATGATCCCCGCCATCTTCGCTGCGAAATCTGCTCAGCTTCAGGGCATGACGGTCGACGAGCAGCAGCACTGGTCGCGCAAGATGTCCGGTGCCCTCATCGGTATCGCCGGTGCGATCGGCGCTCTCGGCGGCGTCGGAATCAACCTGGTGCTGCGGGCGTCGTACTCGGGTACCGCGAAGTCCGCGACCACCGCATTCTGGGTGTTCCTCGGCTTCTACATCGTCTGCGCGATCGTCACCTGGGCGATCTACCTGCGCAAGACCGACTCCGCCGACGCACCGGTAGCCGTCTGAGGATCCATCACCGGCAATGACGAAACGCCCTGCACGGCAACGTAGATCGGAAGGACCCGCAATGAAGAACGCGGTAGTGGTAGGTCACGGGATGGTCGGACACCGATTCGTCGAAGCGTTGCGTGCGCGCGACGAGGCGGCCGAGTGGAAGGTCACGGTCCTGTGCGAGGAGGCACTGGCGGCGTACGACAGGGTGGGACTGTCGTCCTACGTCGGTGCCTGGGACCACAAGGAACTCGCTCTGGCGGGCAACGATTATCCCGGCGACACACTCGTCGAGATGCGCACCGGAGTACGTGCCGATCGCATCGACCGTGACCACCGCACCGTCGTGACCTCGGCGGGAGACACGGTCGAGTACGACGCTCTCGTCCTCGCCACCGGTTCCTACCCGTTCGTGCCGCCGATCACCGGACACGACCTGCCCGCGTGCTTCGTCTACCGCACCCTCGACGACCTGGACAAGATCCGTGCCCGCGCCGACGCTGCGGGACCGGGAGCCGTCGGTGTGGTGGTCGGCGGTGGCCTGCTCGGGCTCGAAGCGGCGAACGCGCTGAAGAAGATGGGCATGACCCCGCACGTCATCGAGTTCGCTCCACGATTGATGCCGCTGCAGGTGGACGAGGGCGGCGGTGCGCTGTTGGCCCGCCTCGTCACCGAACTCGGGCTGAATGTACATGTGGGAGTCGGCACGTCGTCGATCTCCGAGAACGACAGCGCCGGCCTGACGGTCGAGCTGAGCGACGGCAGCACCATCGACGCCGCGTTGCTGGTGTTCTCCGCCGGTGTGCGTCCCCAGGATCGGCTGGCACGCGAGAGTGGCCTCGAGGTCGGTGAGCGCGGCGGCATCATGGTCGACATCGGCTGCAGTACTTCCGACCCGGCCGTCTACGCGATCGGCGAATGTGCCGCCGTCGAGGGTCGGTGCTACGGGCTGGTCGCTCCCGGATATTCGACGGCGGAGGTCGTGGCCGACCGATTGCTCGGCGGCGCAGCACAATTCCCGGGTGCAGACATGTCCACCAAGCTCAAGCTGATGGGTGTCGACGTCGCCAGTTTCGGCGACGCGATGGCTGCCACCCCTGGTGCGCTCGAGGTGGTGTTCAGCGATGCGCCCAAGGGCACGTACGCCAAGCTCGTCGTGACCGACGACGCGAAGACCCTCCTGGGCGGCATCCTCGTCGGCGATGCTTCCGCGTACTCGCTGCTGCGTCCGCTCGTCGGACGCGAGTTGCCCGGCGACCCGGGAGCCCTGATCTCACCGGCGGCCGAACAGGTCGGGATCGGTGCACTTCCCGACGACGCCGAGATCTGTTCCTGCAACGGCGTGAGCAAGGGTGCCATCTGCTCGGCGATCGCCGACGGGGCCTGCGATCTGGCGGCCGTGAAGAGCTGCACCACCGCGGGCACCACCTGTGGCGGATGCCTGCCCTCGATCAAGTCGCTGCTCGCCGCGTCCGGTGTGGTCCTCTCGAAGTCGTTGTGCGAGCACTTCTCTCAGTCCAGGGCCGAGCTGTTCGAGATCGTGCGGGCCACGAACACCCGCACCTTTTCCTCGCTGATCGCCAAGTACGGTGCGGGAACGGGGTGCGACATCTGCAAGCCCGTCGTCGCGTCGATCCTCGCGTCGACCTCCTCGGATCACATTCTCGACGGCGAGCAGGCGTCGCTGCAGGACACCAACGACCACTTCCTGGCCAACATCCAGAAGAACGGCACGTACTCGGTTGTGCCCCGGATGCCCGGCGGCGAGTGCACGCCCGAGCAACTGATCGTCATCGGTGAGGTCGCCCGCGATTTCGGGCTGTACACCAAGGTGACCGGAGGTCAGCGCATCGACATGTTCGGTGCCCGTGTCGAGCAGCTACCGGCGATCTGGAAGCGCCTCGTGGATGCGGGTATGGAATCGGGCCAGGCCTACGGAAAGTCGCTGCGGACGGTCAAGAGCTGCGTCGGATCGAGTTGGTGCCGTTACGGCGTCCAGGATTCGGTGGGGATGGCGGTCGATCTCGAGAACCGCTACCGAGGTCTGCGGTCGCCGCACAAGATCAAGTTCGGGGTCTCGGGCTGCGCACGAGAATGCGCCGAGGCTCGCGGCAAGGACGTCGGAATCATCGCGACGGAGGGCGGCTGGAATCTGTACGTGGCCGGCAACGGCGGTCAGTCACCCAAGCACGCTCAATTGCTGGCCTCCAACCTCGACGATGCAACCCTGGTCAGCTACATCGACCGCTACCTCATGTTCTACGTGCGCACTGCCGATCGGCTGCAGCGCACGGCACCGTGGCTCGAATCGCTCGACGGGGGACTCGATCACCTCAGAGCGGTCGTGTGCGAGGACAGTCTCGGGATCGGTGCGGAGCTCGAGGCCGACATGGGACGCCATGTCGCCGGATACAAGGACGAGTGGGCAGGCGTGCTCGAAGACGACGAGAAGCTCGGTCGATTCGTCTCCTTCGTCAATGCTCCGGACGAGGCCGACCCCACCATCGCGTTCGACGAGTCCGGGGCGCGCAAGGTACCCGTGCTGATGGGAATGCCGCGCATCGGCGCGTGAGCCGACGCGGGAGCTGACAACCGGCAGGTCACGAAACTGAGTGCATGTGCACAGACGAGTAATCGCGACTTAACGGGTCAGAAACACAAGCAACGTGGAATAGCTGATCAGGAGGTGCGCCATGACTGTCATCGATTCATCAACAGTGAAGTCACCAACAGCGGTACCGAACGGCATCGCTCGTGATTGGACCCCGGCCTGCACACTCGACGCGCTGATTCCAGGGCGCGGAGTGGCGGTGCTCCTGCGAGGCGGCACCCAGGCAGCGCTGTTTCTGCTCGACGACGGACGACTGTTCGCGGTGGGCAACATAGATCCGTACGGACGTGCAGCAGTGATGTCACGCGGACTGGTGGGAGACCGTGGGGGCGAACCCACCGTTGCATCGCCGCTGCTCAAGCAGGTCTTCTCCCTGGCCGACGGGCGCTGCCTCGATGACCCGGAGGTCACCCTCGGATCCTTCGAGGTCTCCTGCGTCGAGGGCGTCGTGCTCGTGCGCGGCGGTTCTACGTGAGCGAAATCGCCGGGGCAGCAACGCCTCTGGCCGGGTTCACCGTCGGGATCACCGCGTCGCGTCGGGCGGAGGAGTTCGCGACTCTGCTCGAGCGGCGCGGGGCCACCGTGATGCATGCCCCCGCAATTCGCATCATCCCATTGGCCGACGACGCCGAACTCGAACGCGTCACCGCCGCCGTCATCGCTGATCCGCCCGAGATCGCCGTCGCCACAACAGGAATCGGATTTCGCGGCTGGATCGAGGCGGCGGACGGGTGGGGTCGGGCAGAAGAACTGGGGCGCGCACTCGGCGCGTCGCGCCTGCTGGCTCGCGGACCTAAGGCGAAAGGTGCCATCCGAGCGGCCGATCTGCGCGAGGAATGGTCGCCCGCCTCGGAGTCCTCGGCGGAGGTACTCGAACATCTGCTCGCCGAAGGGGTGGAGGGCAAACGCGTCGCCGTGCAGCTGCACGGCGCGACCACCGAATGGGAGCCTGTTCCCGACTTCTGCGAGGTGTTGCGCTGCGCAGGAGCCGAAGTGGTTCCGGTGCCGGTGTACCGCTGGACCGCGCCCGACGACCAGAGCCCGATGGACCGCATGATCGAAGCCGTCGTCGTCGGCGATCTCGACGCCCTCAGCTTCACCTCGGCACCGGCGGTGGCGTCGATGCTGATGCGCGCCGACGAGAACGGCGTGCTCGAACCTCTGCTGCAATCCATGCGATCGAGGGTGCTGCCGGTGTGCGTCGGACCGGTCACGGCCGCGCCCCTCGAGCAACTGAACGTGGCCACCACGCAGCCCGCACGGGCGCGTCTGGGGGCACTCGCGCGGCACATCGCCGAGGAACTGCCGAGGCGAACCGGCCGGCTGCATGCCGGCGGGCACGTCGTCAGCGTCCGCGGTAAGTGCGTGGTGGTCGACGGTGAAGTTCGACCGGTGTCCCCGGCAGGCATGGCACTGATGAAGACATTGGCCCGCAATCCCGGACGCGTCGTCTCCCGTGAGGACCTGTTGGCCTCGCTGCCGGGCGGAGGCGGCGACACCCATGCGGTGGAAACCGCGATGACCAGACTCAGGTCATCGCTCGGCGCGCCGAAAGCGATCCAGACCGTGGTCAAGCGTGGCTATCGCATCGCACTCGATCACATAGAGACCGAAACGGACTGCGATCCCGACGAGCCTGCCGTGCGCGCACGTGCGGCCGTCGTAGAAGGGGGAAAGTACTGATGACACCGACTTTGGTGTTGGTTGCACACGGCACCCGGAACCCCCGTGGTGTCGAGATGATCGCCGCACTCGCCGATGCCGTCTCGACGCAGATCGGTACCACGCGCGTGGCATTCGTCGACGTACTCGGGCCGTCCCCGGCCGAGGTGCTGCGTGACACCCCCGAGTCGGCGGTCGTGGTTCCCGCTTTCCTTGCATCGGGTTACCACGTCCACACCGATGTGCCGCGAGAGATCGCCGACAGCGCCCACACGTCGGTTGCGGTCACCCGCGCTCTCGGACCCGACCGGGTGCTGGCCGAGGTCATGCTGGACCGATTGCGTGATGCAGGATGGCAGGCGGGTGACTGCATCGTGCTCGCTGCCGCAGGATCTTCCGACGCTCGAGCGTTGGAAGAACACCGGCGCGCGGCAGCGATGCTGGCCGACGTCGCTCGGGTCCCGGTACGGATCGGGTACGTCGCCACCAGTACTCCCACCGTGTCCGACGCGGTGTCGACTCTGCGCGAAGCCGGGCACACACGTGTGTTCGTGGCGTCGTATCTGTTGGCGCGCGGGCTCTTTCACACTCGTTTGGGTGACGCCGGGGCCGACGGCGTCGGTGAACCCCTCGGAGTGCATGCCGCGATCGTCGATCTCGTTGTCGCTCGGTATCGCGAGGGTGTTCGCTCTCTCGGTGAATCTAGCGGTGCGGCAGCGGAAGAATTGTCACCGGCTCGTCGGCGCTGACCTCGGCCGGAATCACAGCCAGTGCGTCGCGGCCGACGAGGTGACCCAGGTGCGCCGTGCGGACCTGGGTATCTGCTCGCCACCGCGTGCCGTCCGCGGTGACCGGGACGATGCGGGGAGTCGCGGACCGAACCTCGGCGACGTTGGACAACAGGCCGATCCGCGATGGGCGCACCGTTCTCCCGGTCAGGGCATCGACGATGGCGGGCGCGGTGAGCATCGCGGTACCGACGGCCGCCAGCGGGTTCCCCGGTAGGCCGAGCACCACCGTGCCGTCGGGCAGTGCCGCGGTGATCTGAGAACCGCCGGGACGCATGCGCATTCGTCCGACGACGGTTTCGGCATCGATGCCGGCGAGGGTCGCGCGGAGCTGATCGGCCGCCCCGCCTCCGGTTGCCCCGACGACGACGATCACGTCCACGTCCTGGGTTCGGGTCAGCACGTCTCGAAACCCCGTCGCAGAGTCGTCGAGCAGCGTCACATCGACGACGGTGATGCCGCAGTGTGCAAGATACTCCGGCAACACCGACCCGAGAACGTCCCTGGTCTCGCCGGGAGCGAGTGGTCCGGTGGATCGAATCTCGTTGCCGCTGATGATTACTCGTCCGCGTACCGGACCGCGCACCGCCACCTCGAACACCTCGGCACTGGCGGCGAGTGACCGTACGGCCGCATCGATCGGGGTGAATGCTGCGACGAGTTCGGTCCCGGGCAGCCAGTCCTCGCCGCGCCGACGCGTGTCGTCGGATTGCGGAGCCGTCGGAATCCGCCGAGCCGAATCGTCGGACTCGCGAGTCATGTGTTCGTCGCGAACCACCGATGTCGCTCCGGGCGGAAGCGCAGCGCCGGTCGCGATGCGCACGGCCGTTCCTTCGGTGAGTCGGGCGATGTCGGCGCTTCCGGCGTACGCGATGTCGGACCGGAGCGTCCATGGTTCGGTGCCGCAGACCGCGTACCCGTCCATCGCGGAGATGTCGACTGCGGGCAACGCGGTCTGGGATACGAGGGGTTCCGCGAGGACGGTTCCGGCGCTGTCCTGCAGGGGAATTCGCCTGATCGGCAGGGCGGGGATCCGGCTCCGAATGCGGTGGAGTGCGTCGCTGACCTCGAGCGTTTCCGACGGCCGTGCGGCCAGGCGGGCGGCGAGAAGATCGGCGCGGGTGTCGCAGTCCTCGACACCGGAGACTGCGATCACCAGATGATCGGCCGGAAGGATGGTGCGCATGGGCGCGCCCTCCACCGAATCCGGCTGTGCCACAGCGGAACGCAACGCGGCATACCGCCAGACTCCCAGCAGGAACTGCGTGCGACCCGCATCGTCGCGCGCGAAGACGGCGTCGGCCTGCGTGTTCTGCATCGAATCGATCAACGAATCGACCGCCTGGGCGTCGAGAAACGGGATGTCCGACGCGATGACCACCACCAGATCTGCAGTGCCCTCCGGATCTGCACGGTCGTCGAGTGATCGCAGTCCCGCGGCGAGGGCGGCGACGGGCCCACCGCCCGCGGGGGACTCCCGAGTCTGCGCCACGTACTCGGGTACTCCGGTACGGATCGGACCCACCAGAACCGTTCTGCGGCAGCCCGATACTGCGTCCACGGCAATGTCGACCATGCGACGACCGCCGACGGTCATGGCAGGCTTGTCGACCTCCTGCGGCGCAGTGGGGTGCTCGGGATCTGCCATCCTGGACCCTCGGCCGCCGGCGAGGACGATCGCGTCGCAGACCGGCTGTGTCACGGTGCGAGCTCTGTCATGTCGGCAGCGGCACGTTCTGCAGGCGAACCTGCCCGCGTGCAATGACTTTTCCGCTGTCCGAGGCGGTGATCGTCACGAGCCACAGTTGCTGAATTCTGCCTTGCTGCAACGGTTCCGCGACAACGTCGACGCGGCCGCCCTTGCTGGCACGCAGAAAGTCGGTGCCGTTGTGTACGCCGACCGCGAACTCGCCACGATCCTTGACCGCTTCGCTGGCACCGATGCTGGCGGCGCTCTCGACGGCAGTGGTGTAGACGCCGCCGTGGACGACGCCCCACGGCGTGAAGTGCTCGTCCGTCAAATCGATGTGCCCCGCCACCCTGGTGCCCGAGACCTCGTCGACGACGAGACCGGCGGAGGCGACGAAGGTGCTCGCCTTCGACAGCGCGAACTTCGCCGTGGGGCGTGGATCGAACTGCTCGAGTGCGTCCCTGATGTTCATTCTCCGAGATTAGTGGTCGGTGCAGGTGACGGTGGGAGCGCCCCGAAGTCGAATCGAATCGAGCTCAGTGGCACCCGCCCGTCGTGAATCTGCACGCCTTCGCTGCGCAGAGTCTCGAGCTGCCTCGAGGCCAGGTGCGGGGCGGGTTTTCCGCTTGCGCCGAGGACTCGATGCCAGGGCAGGTCGGCGGAATCGGTGCGCATGATCCATCCGACGATGCGAGGGCTCGACAGGTCGGCAGCGGCCGCGATGTCTCCGTACGTGGCGACGAATCCCGAGGGAATGGACGCGACCAACGCGCGAACTCGCTCGACCTGGTCTTCGGTGATCGGGGCCATCTAGAGCACGGATCGCACCAGCTCGGCCACCTCGACCGGCTTGGCCTGGCCGACCATGTGATCGCAGTCGAGTTCGACGGTACGCAGGTTATCGCCCAGTCGATCTCGCAGCGCCGAGAGAAATTCCTCTGTGACATAGGGAGGTTGGACGCGCATGGCCCGCACCACGATGGTCGGGACGGACTCGGCGGGAACCACGATCGGACGCGCGAGCTCGCCCCACGTCGCGACGATCGCCGGAATCGACATTCGCCATGCGACCTTGCCGCCGTCGGCGGGGACCAGGTGATCGGCGACCTCGCGGTCGAGCAATTCGGTCGGTACATCCGCCCACGCCCCGTGGATCTTCTCCGAGCGCGCCTCGTCGGCGTCGGTGTAGTCGGGGGATTTCGCGGTCGCTTCGGCCACCTCGAGCAATTCCTCCGGCGGCAACGCGATCGCGGGATCGAGCAGAACCAGGGCACGTACCGCTTCGGGGAACCTCTGCGCGAGATGTACGGCCAACGCGCCGCCGTACGAGTGTCCGAGGACCACGACCGGGCCACGTGCATGGGCGTCGAGCACGGACTTCAGGGCGGTGACCTGAGCGTCGATGTCCCAGGGTGGCGTGGACGGCGAATGTCCGTGGCCGATGAGATCCGGAGCCAGAATCCTGGCTTCGGGGAGGTGATTGTCGGCGAGGTCCCACCAGCGGGCACCATGGCCGGTCACACCGTGAACGGCGAGGATTTCGGGACCGTCTGCGGGTCCGAACGTATGCAGATTCAACTCGGGCACGCCGACCACTATGCCGCATCGCGCTAGGACCAGCGAAACAACCGGATCGCGCATGCGGTTCCGGCAATCACCGCGACCACGAGTCCGATGGCTCCGCCGATGTCGACAGGCGTTCCGGCCCAGGCAGATCCCAGCGCAGTGACGGTGGCACCGAAGGGAAGTACCTCCCCGATGGCCATCACCGGGTCCGGCAGATCTGTGACCGGTCCGAACAGCCCGCCGGTGGCACCGAGAAGCAGGAACAGGGTCAGGCCGATCGCGACGGCCGAGTTCGCTGTCGGTGCGACGGCGGCCACCACGATCCCCAGCGAGTACATCGCCGCGGCACCCAGCATCAGAATTGCCGCAACCAGGATCGGGTTGTGCGGGGGCGTGATTCCGAAGAGCACGGCCGCAGTGCCCAGTGCGATGCCGATTCCGAGTGTCGCTTGGACGGCGCTGGTGATCACCTGTGCAGCCAGCACCTGCGTCGGTCCGATCGGTGTCGTGGACAGGCGCTTGAGCACGCCGGACTTGCGATAGAGCGCAAGAAAGCTCGGCATGTTCACGATGCCGATGACGGCGACGATCATGGTCAGGGCAAGCGGTAGTACGAACCGATCGAACGCGGTCATCTCGCCCGGACCGATGATTTCCGCCGAAGTACCCGAGCCGTTCATCACCAGTACCAGAACCGGGAGTGCGATGGGGACGATCAGGCCGGCCGTGTCCCGGGTGACCATGCGCAACTCGGCCCCGACGAGTGCGCGCGTGGCACGCAGGCCAGGGCGAGGTGCAGCGTGAATGTCGTGTGCGGTCATGTCGAACTCCGTGCGGTCAGCGTCAGGAATGCGTCCTCGAGGGTGGCCCGGTGGTCGCCTCCGAGGCCGGCGTCGGCGATCAGAGAATCCGGTGTGCCGGTCGCCACGACGGACCCACGATCGAGAACGGTGATGCGATCGCACAGGCGATGCACTTCGTCCATGTGGTGGCTGACCAGCAGGATGGCGACGCCGTCTGCGCGAAGGTCCTCGATCAGTCGCCACACGGTGCGCCGCGCGTCCGGGTCGAGTCCGGTGGTGAGCTCGTCGAGCATGACGACCCGAGGGGAACCGATCAGGGCGAGGACCACCGACAACCGTTGTTGCTGGCCTCCGGACAGCCGCTCGTAGCGCACCCGGCGGTGCTCGTGCAGGCCCACCGCACGGACGAGAGCGTCGCGATCGGCAGGCCGATGGTAGAAAGAGGCGAACAGATCGACCAGTTCGGCAACGGTGAGCGCGGTGTGAAGGTCGTTGGACTGCAGCTGTACCCCCAGAACGGCGCGCACTCGATCGCGGTCCGTGACGGGATCGAGTCCCAGAATTCGCACGGCACCCGAGCTCGGTCTACGAAGGCCGGCAACGGTTTCGACCATTGTCGTTTTGCCGGCACCGTTGCGCCCGAGCAGGCCGTGCGTCTCGCCTTCGGCGATCGTGAGGCTGACGCCTGCCACGGCGGTGCGCCCCCGATACCGCTGGGTGATGTCTCGAACGTCGATCGCTGCCATCCGATGCTCCCTTCTCGATTGTCTCGAACTCGACGCTAGATCCGCCCTGGACTGCGCACAGGTGCCGATCGTCACCGATCGTGATCGTGACTTTCGGCAGGGGTGTGCGGACGAAACGGGCGATAGGGTCGACAGAATGAGACGCCTCGGACCCGACGTTCTGGCCGGTGCGTTCGTGTCTGCGCTCGCTGTCGTCATGGGCGCTCTCGTCGTCTTCGATCGGTCGATCGCCGACGAGCTCGAGGTTCCACTGTGGGTCTGGGCTGCGCTGTTCGCGGCCTTTCTGTCGGCGCAGACCGCGGGCATGTGGTGGGAGGATCGGCTGCCGGATCGTCTCGTGCGCGCATGCTTCGCCGCGCAGGTGGTGCTGGCACCGGTTCTGGTGCTGACCGCCCCGACGGCGGGTTGGCTGCCCATTCTGCTGGTCTTCACCTCGACGTTCGCCGTGTATCGGGTGACCGGGTCGTCGGTGGCGGTCATCGTTGCGGTCTACACCTGCTGCGTGGGGGTGTCGGTTGCGATCCGGGGTGGACGGATCTCGGAGATCGCGCTGATCATGTCGATCTATGCAGCGCTGCAGGTGGCCAGCGCGTTGTCGGTGACCGCGCAGCTGCGACAGGCTCGGTTGCGTCGGGAACTTGCGGTCGCTCACGCCGAACTTCGTACCGCCAGTGCGTTGTTGGACGATTCCTCCCGTGCCGACGAGCGATTGCGCATCGCGCGAGAGTTGCACGACGTGCTCGGTCACCAGCTCACCGCACTGAGCCTCGAGCTCGAGGTGGCGTCCCATCAGGTCTCCGAGCCTGCGCGCGAGCATGTCGTTCGGGCCCGATCCATCGCACGTGACCTGCTCGGCGACGTCCGGTCGACGGTCGGCGAGGTGCGCAGCAGGACCCCGGTGCTGGGGGAGTCGCTCGATCGTCTGGTTGCGCACTTGCCCGAACCGGTCGTGCATCTGACGGTCGACCCCGAGATCAGGGTCGACGACGCTCGCGCGGTGGCGGTGGTCCGCTGCGTGCAGGAGATGATCACCAACACCATTCGCCATGCGAATGCCGATGAGATGTGGATCGAGGTACGCGCGGATCCGACCGGTGCGCTGTCGGTCTCGGTGCGCGACGACGGTCGGGCGTCGGCCGATTTCGAGCCGGGGCACGGGCTGCAAGGAATCCGAGAGCGCATCGAAGGACTGGGCGGCACGGTCACGTTTTCGGTCGATCGCGGGTTCGTGGTCCAGGCGACGGTGCCCGCACCGTGATCACGGTCTTGATCGTCGACGACCACACTCTGGTTCGGCAGGGTATCCGCAGCCTGCTCGAACTGGACCCCGACATCGAGGTGACCGGGGAGGCGGACGACGGCGCTGCTGCGGTCGCGTCGATCGAACTCGATCCTCCCGATGTGGTGTTGCTCGATCTACGTATGCCGCGGTTCGACGGCCTGTGGACGCTTCGTACCCTGCAGGACAGAGGAATTCGGGTTCCGGTCCTGGTTCTGACGACGTTCGACGACGACGAGTTGGTGCTCGGGGCGCTGCGCGCGGGCGCGAAGGGCTATCTGCTCAAGGACGTGACCTTCGAGCGGCTCGGCGGTGCTGTACGTGAACTCGCGGCCGGTCGAACAATGGCACAACCTGCCATCACCGAGAGACTGCTGGACGCTCTTCGGGCCGGGAAGCACCGCCCTAGCGACGTCGGAGTCGCCGACACACTCACTGCCCGCGAGATCGACGTCCTCCGGCTCGTCGCAAGCGGGTACACCAACAGATCTATAGCCCACGCACTGCATCTGGCCGAGGGAACCGTCAAGAACCACATGTCGTCGGCCATTCTCAAACTCGGTGCCAACGACAGAACCAGCGCCGTTCTGCGTGCATTGCGGGACGGGTTGCTCGACTGATCTCCTCCAGGGTTCCGTCCGGGCGGCGGCCGATGTGTCGGTGGCTCGTGATTGCATCTGTGTCATGAGCTCGGACGGCAGACACGGCGCGACGGTGACTCTCGTCCGTGCACCCAAGGTCGCTCGCCCGGCACGTGAGTGGACCGGATCGGCAGCTGGGCTGCTGTCGTCGACACCCGACTCGGCAGCAGAGGCCGCGAAAGGCGCTCCACGATGGAATCCGTGGCAGATCCTGGGTGGCCCCGGCACGGGTAAGACCTCGCTCGTCGCGGACTACGCCGTCTCGCGCATCGTCACCGGTGATCCGGAGTCGGTTCTGGTGCTCACGCAGTCCAAACGGGCGGCAACCGCGGTGCGCGAGGTCATCACCTCGGGTCTCTTCAGCGGCGATCACGCACTGCGGGCGACTCGTGAGCCGTTGGTACGCACCGTGCACTCCTACGCCTTCGCGGTGCTGCGGCTACAGGCCTCCCTGTACGGCAATCCGCCACCGCGATTGCTGACCGGTGCCGAGCAGGACGCCGTGGTGCGCGAGATGCTGCGCGGCGATCTCGAGGACGGGGCAGGCGACTGGCCGGAGCGGCTGCGTCCGGCACTGGGCACCGCGGGATTCGTCACGGCGGTGCGAGACATGATGCTCAGGTCAGCCGAACGCGGGATCGGTCCGGAAGACCTCGTCAAACTCGGTCGCAAACACGGCAGGCCCGAGTGGGTTGCCGTCGGGAGATTCGCTGCCGGATACGAGCAGGCCATGTTGTTGCGTGGTGCCGTAGGAGTGGAAGCGGCAGGAGCGACGGCACCGGGTCTGGACGCCGCCGAGCTGATCGGTGCCGCGCTGATGGCGTTCGCCACCGATCCCGAACTGCTGCGCAGCGAACGCGCCCGCCTCCGGCACCTCGTCGTCGACGACGCGCAGCACCTCGATCCGCAAGCAGCACAGCTGGTTCGGCTGATCGGCACCGATACCGAATCCACCGTCGTCGCCGGAGATCCCGATCAATCCGTGTTCACTTTCCGGGGTGCCGATCCCGCCTTCGTGGCCGACCTGGTTGAGGTGGACTCGCCGCGCCGCGTCGTGCTCACTCGCAATCACCGGTCCGTGCCCGAGGTCGCGGAGCTGACCGACATCGTCGCCGGACGGCTGCCCGGGCTCGGTCGGCACCGCTGTCCGGAACCGGTGGGCACCGCCCGCTTCGGTGAACCGACAGCGCGAGTGCACGTCGTGTCCTCGCCCGCGAAGGAAGCGGCGATCATCGCCGACGCCATGCGTCGTGCCCACCTGATCGACGGCATGCCATGGTCCGAGATGGCGATCGTGGTTCGTTCCGTGCCGCGCACCCTCGCGCCGTTGCGTCGGGCTCTGCACGGCGCAGGGGTGCCGATGATCACCCCGACCTCGGAGCTACCGCTGCACCGCCAGCACGGGGCCGTGGGTCTCCTGCTGGTACTGCGGGCGATCTCCGACCCGAGCTTCGACGGTGAAGATGCACTGGCGTTGCTCTCCGGGCCGATCGGCGGAGCCGATCCGGTGGGTCTGCGGCGATTGCGCCGGGGCGTGCGCAGGCTCGAACTCGCATCGGGCGGCGAGCGCGACTCGGCCGAGCTGCTCAGAGTCGTACTCACCGACGACGCGCGGGGGAGCGCCGGGTGGACCGGCGGACTCTCGGATGTGGAGTCCGCCCCGTTGCGCAGAGCCCTGGGTGTGATCCGGAAGGCACGAGCGCTCGCCCGCGCGGGCCGCGGTGTCGAGGACGTGTTGTGGGCGGCGTGGCAGGCCTCGGGGCTCGAGCGGCGTTGGTCCACCGCGTCCGCCTGGGGTGGCTCGGCCGGTACTCAGGCCGACCGCGACCTGGATGCGGTGGTGGCGCTGTTCGACGCGGCGGCAGCATATGTCGACAGGTTGCCGCGGGCTCAGATCGGTGGATTCCTCGATTACATTGCGCAGCAAGAGATTCCTACTCTGAATTCACACCGCCCCACGGTCCGGGCCGACGCGGTGACGCTGCTGAGTGCGCATTCTGCTGCGGGTCGGGAATGGGAGCTCGTCGCGGTTGCCGGGGTGCAGGAAGGGCTGTGGCCCGGTCTGCGGTCGCGTGGCAGCCTCCTGGGCACCGACACCCTGGTCGACCTCGTATCCGGCAAGGTCGATGCGGCTGCGGCGCTCGACGGGCGACTGTCGAAGTCGGCACCGCTGCTGGCCGAGGAGCGCACGCTGTTTCTGGTGGCGTGCAGTCGCGCTCGATCGACCTTGCTCGTCACGGCCGTTGATTCCAGTACCGGAGATGCCGACCTGGTCCGGTCTCGATTCGTGGACGAACTACGCGGCATCGACGGCGGAGGCGAGTCGGATCCGGCACTCGAGCTGCCCGGGCCGGAGCCTGAACACCGAGTGTTGGCGTTGCCCATGCTGGTGGCCGAACTCCGGAGTGTGGTGTGCGATCCCGTTGTCGCCGAGCAGGATCCGGACAAGCGAGCCCGAGCGGCGCGGCATCTGGCCACACTCGCCGCGGCCGGTGTCCGCGGCGCGCATCCCGACGAGTGGTTCGGGGTGGCAGGGCCCAGCACCGACGCGCCGCTGTGGCAGCTCGGCGACGGCCCGGTGCCGCTGTCCCCGTCGACGGTGGAACAACTCACCACCTGTCCGCTCCGGTGGATGCTCGAACGTCACGGCGGCAACGACGGCACCAACACCCATGCGGTCACCGGCACGCTCGTGCACACTCTCGTCCAGGCGGTGGCCGGTCGGATACCTTCGGAGCAACTCCGTCGCGCTCTCGAAACAGCATGGGATGCAGTGGATCTCGGATCGCAGTGGTACTCACGGCACGAGCTCGACCGAACCGGGGCGATGCTCGAGACGTTCGAGACGTGGTTGCAGGGCAGTCGAGGCGAGCTCACCGAGGCCGGAGTCGAAGTGCGCGTCGACGGCATACTCGAGGCTCGCTCGGAGGACGAGCCGGCGGTGGCGTTGCGCGGTCGCATCGATCGGCTCGAGCACGATCCCGAAGGCCGACCGGTGATCATCGACGTCAAGACGGCCAAGACCGTCATGTCCAAGGAGGATGCCCAGGGCCATCATCAGCTGGCCACCTACCAGGTCGCCGCGGCAGCCGGTGCCATCGAGGGCGAGCCTGCAGGCGAGCCGGGCGGAGCGCGGCTGGTGTTCGTCGCCAAGCCCCACAACAAGGACGGGGCCACGCAGCGTGTCCAGGAAGTGCCGACACCGGAGAAACTCGAGGAGTGGCGAGACACCGTGCACCAGGCCGCATCGGCAACACAGGGACCCACGTTCGAGGCGCGGATCAACGACGGCTGCAGGCACTGCCCGGTCAAATCCAGTTGCCCGGCACACGAGACGGGTAGGCAGGTGACCGAGCAGTGACGACATCGACGAAGACACGGACCGGTTCGGTGCGGGTGTCGCCGGTCGAGCTCGCCCGCGCGCTCGGGCAGAAGCATCCACCGACCGACGAACAAGCCGCGGTGATCGCAGCGCCGCCCGGCCCGACACTCGTCGTCGCGGGGGCAGGTGCCGGCAAGACCGAGACCATGGCTGCCCGCGTGGTGTGGATGGTGGCCAACGGTTTCGTCGACCCGGATCAGGTTCTGGGTCTGACCTTCACCCGAAAAGCGGCACAGCAGTTGACCTCTCGGATCAGAGCTCGGCTGGCTCGGCTGGCCGGATCCGACCTGGTGCGCGCACTCGACCCCAGCCTGGCACTGCGCGAGCGAATCCTCGGTGCCGAGCCGGAAGTGAGTACTTATCACTCCTATGCAGGTCGACTGCTCACCGAGCACGGTTTGTTGTTGCCGATCGAACCGTCCGCGACACTGCTCTCGGAAACCGAACTGTGGCAGCTGGCCCACCGTGTCGTCAGTACCTGGGACGGCGACCTCGACACCGACCGCAACCCCACGTCGGTGACCGAGGCCGTACTGGCACTCTCCGGTCAGTTGGCCGAGCATCTGGTCGATCCCGAGGATCTGCGCCACGCGCACGTGGAGCTGGAGAAATTGGTGCACACTCTCGGGCCGGGGCCGCGACAACGCGGCGGCCCCACCAAGGAATTGCTGAACATCCTCGACGCGCAACATCAACGAATCGGGTTGTTGCCGTTGGTGGAACGGCTGGCGCAGACACTGCGGCGCGAGGGCGCACTGGATTTCGGCTCGCAGATGTCGATGGCGGCGTGGGTCGCTGCCGAGCATGCCGAGGTGGGAATCGCCGAACGGCAACGCTTCCGGCTCGTGTTGCTCGACGAGTACCAGGACACCGGGCATGCCCAACGCGTCCTGTTGTCGTCTCTGTTCGGTTCCGGCAGCGACCCGCAGTTGGCCCTGACCGCCGTCGGCGACCCGATGCAGTCGATCTACGGGTGGCGCGGCGCATCGGCAGCAAATCTGCCTCGGTTCGCCACCGATTTTCCGAAGGCCGACGGAAGTCCGGCACCTCGACTCGAGCTGCTCACCAGCTGGCGAAATCCGCCCGAGGCCTTGACGCTGGCCAACCTGATCACCGACCCACTGCGCCGCGTCGGTGTGCCGGTGCCGACCTTGCGGGCCCGGCCGGGTGCGGTTCCCGGCGATGTACGACTGGCCGTCACCGACACCGTTCTTGACGAACGAGAGTGGATCGCCGACCGGATCGCGGGGGAGTACCGCGCTGCCCTGGAGCAGGATCGCACCCCGCCCACCGCCGCGGTTCTGGTGCGCCGCAACGCCGATGCCGAGCCGATCGCGGAGGTGCTGCGCAGCCGCGGGTTGCCGGTGGAGGTCGTCGGGCTCGGTGGATTGCTGCACGTTCCCGAGGTGGCCGACATCATCGCGATGCTGCGGCTGGTGGCCGACCCCACTGCCGGTAGCTCGGCGATGCGCATCCTCACCGGCTCTCGGTGGCAGATCGGGCCGACGGATCTGCGGGCACTCTCGCAGCGGGCCCGAGAACTCGAAATCCGCGGCGGGTACGGCACCGCGGGTCGCGTCGACGACCCGGAGGCACTCGATGCGGCGCTCGGTAGCGCCCTGCCCGGCGAGCAGTCGGAGCAGGCCGGCCTGGCCGACGCGATAGCCGATCCCGGTCCGGCCGAGCGGTACTCGGAGGTGGGGCATCGCCGGATCGTCGCCCTGGCGGGCGAGCTGCACCTACTGCGCGATCGAATCGGTCAGCCGCTGACGGAATTGGTCGGCGACATCGAACGGATCATGGGCATCGGTGTCGAAGCTCAGGCCCGCACACCGATCAGCACCGACGGTGCGGTCGGACGTGAACATCTCGACGAATTCGCCCATGTGGTGGCCGATTACGCCGACAATCCGTCCGCCACGGTCACCGGATTCCTGTCGTTCCTCGCCGCTGCGGAGACGGTCGAGGACGGCCTCGCCCCCGGAGAGGTCGATGTCGCCCCCCATCGCGTGCAGGTGCTCACCGTCCATTCTGCGAAAGGCCTCGAATGGGAGGTGGTGGCGGTCCCGCACGTGGCGAAGGGCGTGTTCCCGTCCTCGAACGCATCCTCGACCTGGCTCGGGGCGATGGCCGAGCTGCCGCCGTCGCTGCGCGGTGACCGCGCACTCGACGGCGAAGGCTCGGAAGGGGTTCCGGTCCTCGAACTCGACCGGCTGCACAACCGCAAGGACCTCGAGGACGCCGTCAAGGGTCACAAGGATGCGCTGGCGAGGCGTCGACTCGCAGAGGATCGCCGACTGTTCTACGTGGCACTCACCCGAACCGAACGGGTGCTGCTGGTATCTGCGCATCACTGGGACGAGACCGCCACGAAGCCGCGTGGGCCATCGGAATTTCTCGACGAGTTGCACACGCACATCGAGCAATTCGCCGACACAGCAGTGATCGAGCAGTGGGCCCCGGCCCCGGACGACGGGGCGTCGAACCCGCTCGGGGCGGTACCGCACACCGCGTCCTGGCCACGCGATCCACTCGGTCCCAGACGCGGAGCAATCGAGAGCGGTGCGCAGGAGGTACTGCGCGCGCTGGCAGATGTCTCGGCCACACCGAGCGAAGAGCGTGACGGCGACCAGGATCGAACCCAGGACGACCCCGAGAACTGGGCCGCGGACGTCGATACTCTGCTGGCCGAGCGGGCCGCGAGATCGGTCGCGGGAGTCGACGTCGCTCTTCCCGGCAACCTGTCGGTGACGCAGCTGGTCGACCTCGCGGCGGACCCCGATGCGTTGGCGTCGCGCCTGCGGCGGCCGCTCCCGTTCCCGCCGAACCCGTTGGCGCGTAGAGGAACCGCGTTTCACGCCTGGATCGAGCGGCGGTTCGGCGCGACCCGACTGCTCGACCTCGACGAATTGCCGGGCTCGGCCGACACCGGGGCCTCGGCCGACGTGGACCTCGAAACCCTCCAGCAGGCGTTTCTCGAATCGGACTGGTCGCTCCGCAGCCCCGTCGAAGTGGAAGTGCCGTTCGAGACCTCCGTGGCGGGAACAGTACTGCGCGGGCGCATCGACGCAGTCTTCGCGGACCCGGACGGCGGTTGGACCGTCGTCGACTGGAAGACGGGCGCAGAGCCGACGGCGTCGGAGCGGCGGGCGGTGGCGATGCAGCTTGCGGCCTACCGGCTGGCGTGGGCCGAGCTGATGTCGATCGGGCGCACCGAACCGGTTCCGCTCGATCGAGTGCGCGCAGCGTTCCACTACGTGCGCAGCGGTCACACCATCTCGCCCGAGAACCTGCCGGACGCAACGGAATTGGCCCAGCTGCTCGAGGGGCCGGCCGGGTCCGAGCGGCCGGGGGCTACGGTGCGTTCCGGCGAGCCTTCAGAGCCTCGGTGACCAGTGGGATCTGCAGCGGAAGTCGGGCGAGCATCGCTGCTTTGAGAGCCGGCGAGGTCTTGGGGCTCTGCACGTACTTCCACGCCAGGTTGATGTTGGCGGGAAAGACCACGACGAACAGGGCCGCTGCGAGTGCACCGCCCAGTCGACGGGTCCGCGGTGCGGCAAGCGTTGCGGCCACGGCGAGTTCGGCGACGCCCGAGACCTGCGTGTAGGTCCGCGCCGAGCCGGGCAGGGCCGTCGGTACCTGGGCATCGAAGAACTTCGGCGTGGCGAAGTGCAGAACTCCCGCTCCGGCCAGCAGTCCCGCGAGGCGCAGTGCGGCTGCCTGACTCGATCTCTGTGTCATGCCCATACCGTGCCACACCCAGCGTCGTCGGCACAGAAGCCTGGCATGGGGTTACGCTGCGTGCCGTGAATGATCTCGACTTCGGTGAGTACCTCGGCGGGCGACGTGGCAGGTAGGTTGCGGGCGCGCCTGAGCGACAGTGGCGCGCTGACCGACAAGCCCGACTTCGCGCTCGTGGGAGTGCTCCGGGTAC
The DNA here is from genome assembly GCF_002259145.1 of Rhodococcus sp. 15-2388-1-1a. Lineage (NCBI taxonomy): Bacteria > Bacillati > Actinomycetota > Actinomycetes > Mycobacteriales > Nocardiaceae > Rhodococcus > Rhodococcus sp. 15-2388-1-1a. The sequence goes on from NZ_NPFP01000008.1 coordinate 85,394, forward strand.
CCGAACTGGAATCGAGTCCGTGGCGCGCCATCTACAAGCGGGTTCTGATGGCGCTGGGGATCCTGTTCCTGGCGGCGTTCGTCGTCTATCTCGATCGCGACGGTTACAGCGACAACCAGAACGGCGAATTGTCCTTCCTGGACGCCTTCTACTACGCAACCGTGTCGCTGTCGACGACGGGATACGGCGATATCGCACCGATGAGCCCGTCGGCGCGACTGGTCAACATCCTGGTCATCACACCCCTCCGGGTCCTATTCCTCATTCTGTTGGTCGGTACCACGCTGTCGGTTCTCACCGAGCGGTCCCGGCAGGCATTCAAAATTCAGCGATGGAGACGCAGCGTGCGCAATCACACCGTGGTCATCGGTTTCGGCACCAAGGGCCGTACCGCAGTCGACGCGATGCTCGGAGACGGCGTGTCGGCGTCCGACATCGTCGTCGTCGACACCGATCAGACGGTTCTCGACGCCGCATCGGCCCTGGGCCTGGTCACCGTTCACGGTTCGGCGACCAAGTCCGACGTGCTCAGACTCACCGGAGCTCAGCATGCGGCGGCCATCATCGTCGCGACCAATCGGGACGACACCGCGGTGCTGGTGACTCTGACCGCCCGCGAGATCGCTCCGAAGGCGAAGATCGTCGCGGCCATCCGAGAAGCGGAGAACACGCACCTGCTGCGTCAGTCCGGTGCCGACTCGGTGGTCGTGTCCTCGGAGACTGCGGGCCGCCTGCTCGGGATCGCCACGTCGACCCCCTCCGTGGTGGAGATGATCGAAGATCTGTTGACCCCGGAGGCAGGCTTCGCCATTGCCGAGCGCGAAGTCGAACGCGACGAGGTGGGTGGATCTCCGCGGCACCTCACCGACATCGTTCTCGGAGTGGTGCGGGGCGGCAAACTGTTCCGAGTCGGCACTCCTGAGGTCGATGCAGTCGAGGCATCCGATCGCTTGCTCTACATCCGTCGCGTGGGTGACTAGGCGAGGCCAAGTAGGGTCGTGCGCGTGCCGAACTTCCAACTCGCCCACCCACCTCGACTGTCCCGATCGCCACTGAACAGGGCAGAGGAACTGCGCCGAGACACCGCAGCGTTGGCAGCGGGTTGGCCGACTGCTCGCATCCTGAACGTGGACGGCAGAGGCAGATTCGCGGTGGACGAGAACGGACTGGTGCTCGACCCCGCCGCGGACGTCGCTGCCGAGCCGACGGCCGACGCGGTCTTTCTCGGAATTCACGGCGATCGACACCTGTGGGCTCGCCGGGTGGAGGTCGTGGCAGGCGCGGTCGGCGACTTGCGTACCGACGGTGATCGATTGGACAGCGACGCGTTGTCGATGGTGACCGGTGCCCTGGCGATCCTCAATTGGCATGCGAGCGCGCAGTTCAGCTCATTGGACGGTGCACCGTCGGTTCCGTCGAGCGCGGGGTGGTCGCGGACGAGCACGTCCACCGGTCACGAGGAATTCCCGCGTACCGATCCGGCGGTGATCTGTCTGGTTCACGACGGTGGCGATCGGGTGCTGCTGGCGCGAGCACCTGCGTGGCCCGAGCGTCGCTTCTCGGTGCTGGCAGGCTTCGTCGAGGCCGGTGAATCGCTGGAAACCTGTGTGACGCGGGAGATCAGAGAAGAAGTGGGCCTCGACGTCTCCGACATCGAGTATCTGGGTAGCCAGCCCTGGCCGTTTCCGCGTTCGGTGATGATCGGGTTCTCCGCCGTCGCCGACCCGGAGCAACCGCTGCACTTTCAGGACGGCGAGATCGCCGAGGCCCATTGGTTCGATCGAGCAGAAGTTCTCGCCGCGCTCGAGCTGGGCGACTGGGGATCGGAATCGACCTCCCGGTTGCTTCTCCCGGGCTCGATCTCCATCGCTCGGGGAATGCTCGAGGCGTGGGCGGCGACGGCCTGACGCCGATCAGAGCGACAGTGCGCGCTTGACCTCGGCCAGAGTGGGGTTCGTCGCCGTCGATCCGTCGGCGAAGAGCACGGTCGGCACCACATGGTTGCCGTTGTTGACGCTGCCGACGAAGTCGGCCGACTCCGGGTTCTGCTCGATGTCGATCTCGGCGTACTCGATTCCGGCCTGGTCGAGCTGGGTCTTGAGCCGACGGCAGTAACCGCACCACGTGGTGGAGTAGACGGTCAGCGCGGCCGGGGTCTGCGGGGTGTTCTCGGTAGTGGTCACGCCAACAGTCAACAGGAGCGCCGACCCGATTGTTCCGACCGACACCTGCATCGGCCGACTCGCCGCCCGGTTCGGCCCCGGGTGGAACTGTCGGTACGCACTGACACAATGGACCTCATGGCTGACGACGCGATGACCGCCGGACTCGATCCGGAGCAATCCGCGGCGGTACTGGCTCCCCGCGGCCCGGTCTGCGTTCTGGCCGGTGCAGGCACGGGAAAGACGCGCACGATCACCCGACGCATCGCCCATCTCGTCTCGGCCGGGCACGTGTCCTCGGGGCAGGTGCTGGCGGTGACGTTCACCGCGCGCGCGGCCGGCGAGATGCGTGGCCGTCTGCGCGAGCTCGGCGTCGGGGGAGACGGTCCTCCGGTGCAGGCTCGCACGTTTCACGCCGCGGCCATGCGCCAGCTCAAGTACTTCTGGCCGCAGGTGGTCGGCGACACCGGGTGGCAGCTTCTCGATCGCAAGTTCACCGTCGTCTCGCAGGCGGCGAACCGTGCCGGGGTGTCGACGTCCACGGACGCGATCCGTGATCTCGCGGGAGAGATCGAATGGGCCAAGGGATCGTTGATCGCACCCGAGGACTATCCACGCATCGCGGCGAGCAATCGCCGTGACGTTCCCATGGACGCGAACAAGGTCGCCGCCGTGTACGCCGGCTACGAGGAGCTCAAGTCCCGCGGCGGCGATGGGATGTTGCTCGATTTCGACGACCTTCTGCTGCACACGGCCGCCGCGCTGGAAGAACATTCGTCGGTGGCCGACGAGTTCCGCGAGCGCTACCGCTGCTTCGTCGTCGACGAGTACCAGGACGTGACGCCGTTGCAGCAGCGGGTGCTCGACGCCTGGGTGGGCGAGCGTGACGATCTCACCGTCGTCGGCGACGCGAACCAGACCATCTATTCCTTCACCGGCGCATCTCCGCGGTATCTACTCGACTTCTCACGGAAGTACCCCGAGGCCACCGTGGTTCGGCTCGAGCGCGACTACCGTTCGACGCCCGAGGTGGTGTCGCTGGCGAACCGCGTCATCGGAGCCGCTCGCGGTCGCATCGCCGGCACCCGACTGCAATTGATCGGTCAGCGTGAGCCGGGACCCGAGCCGGAGTTCTTCGAGTACGACGACGAGCCTGCGGAAGCCGACGGTGTGGCGCGTGCGGTCAAGCGGCTGATCTCGAAGGGCGTCGAGCCGGCCGAGATCGCAATTCTGTACCGCATCAACGCACAGTCGGAGGCACACGAACAGGCGTTGACCGAGCTGAAGATTCCCTATCAGGTGCGCGGCGGCGAAGGATTCTTCACCAGACCCGAGGTGCGGCAGGGAGTCAACGCGCTGCGGCAGGCAGGCGGTCGCGACGATCTGCCCGACGGCGCGCAGGCGGGCGAGGGACTACCGGCTCTGGTGCGAGCGGTGCTGGCCCCGCTCGGCCTGACGGCAACCGAGCCGACGGGCGCGCAGGCCCGCGAGAAGTGGGCCTCGCTCGGCGGTCTTGTGCAGCTCACCGAAGAACTTCTGGTGCACGAGCCGGAGCTGACCCTCGAAAAATTGTTGGGGGAGCTCGCCGCACGTGCCGAGGCGCGGCATCCACCGACGGTCCAGGGCGTCACCCTCGCCTCGCTGCATGCTGCGAAGGGTCTCGAGTGGGACGCGGTGTTCATCGTCGGTCTCGCCGACGGCACGTTGCCGATCTCGCACGCGATCGGCAACGACCCCAGCGCCAACAACGAGGCGGCCGTCGAGGAGGAACGCAGGCTGCTCTACGTCGGTGTCACGCGAGCTCGCGTCCACCTGCATCTGTCCTGGGCGCTGGCCCGCAACGAGGGCGGACGCAAATCGCGGCGCCGGTCGAGGTTTCTCAACGGTCTGATTCCCGAGGACTCACCGGCCTCGCGTATCGCCGCGCCTGCCGCCAAGAAGTCCGGTCCCAAGTGCCGGTTGTGCGGCAAGCCCCTGATCGGCACGTCCGCGACCATGCTCGGTCGATGCGACAGTTGCCCGTCGAACGTCGATATCGCCCTGCTCGACGCGCTGAAGTCGTGGCGATTGGACAAGTCCCGCGAACTCAAGGTGCCCGCGTACGTGGTGTTCAGCGACAACACGCTGACGGCCATCGCGGAACAGCAACCGCAGGACGAGCGTGGGCTGGTGGCGATTCCGGGAATCGGGGCCAAGAAACTGGAACGGTTCGGAGAAGAAGTCCTCACCGTGGTGCGGGCCTCGGACACGTGACGCGAAGGTAGGGAAATCGCCGCAAAACCGCAGGTAGAAAATAACTTGTGCAGATATCGGCGGGGGGCTTAGTCTGTTTCACGTGCCGCGGGAGATCGCGCACCGTCCAATCCGCCTACGAGACCAGAACAGGAGCTGAAAAAAATGATCAACACATTCCACGCCGCCGTTGCCGACGCAACCGTCGCGTTCAGCCCTGTCCTCGGCACGGCACCTTTCGGAGTTGCCCCCCTCGGCACTCATGCCGCCGCCGCAGGCTCTGTTGCGCAGACGTGGATTCGTTCCTCTGCTTTCGGCCCCATGCAGGAGTCCGCATATGCGGACTCGGGGTCGAATTCCGCCCAGGTCGCCCTGGCACCAGGAGCGAAAGCCGTTGCTCAGGCAGCCCGACGTCACCGCGCACCATGTGCGTCCGTGCTCGACAGCAGATACCGACTTCACTGTCGGTAGACGCTTCGACAAGCCCCACCAGGCCACGGACCCGCACTCGCGGACCGTGGCCTTTCTCGTTCAGGTAGTTCCTCTACCCGAGCGTGAGGCCGACAGGTTCGCATCACCCCTCGAACCGATAACGACGCCGCACGAAAAGTAGAGGAGACCGACGTGTCAACCGCCACGATCCGGACGACATGCCGACCAGAGTCCGAGAGTGCCTACGCTGCACAGTATTCGACCGAATCGGTTGAACTGGCCTTGTCGGTGCCCTGCCGAGCGGCGAACCCCGACATGTGGTTCGCCGACACCCCTGCCGAACTCGAGCAGGCCAAGGCGCTGTGCGCCGAATGCCCCATCCGCCGTACGTGCCTGAGCGCGGCGCTCGACCGCGCCGAGCCGTGGGGCGTATGGGGCGGCGAGATCCTCGAGCAGGGTGTCGTCATCGCCCGCAAGCGTCCCCGAGGACGTCCGCGCAAGAACGCAGCATGATGTCCGAGACCGGTGCCCGGTTTCGCCGAACGAATCAGTCGGTGAAGCCGGGCAGCCACTCGGTGAGGATGGCCATGTACGGCGCGTAGGCGTCCAATTGCGCGCAAATTCCGACCAGCCCACCGAGCACCCGGAAGATCATCACGTACTCGGCCGGCATGTTCAACGCGCGAACGGTGCGGAACTGCGCACTGTTGAAATCTGTCGCGGTGCCCGCAGCCTTCTGCAGCCAGGCCCTGGTGAAGTGGAACGATTCGGTGTGAATCGGATCGGTGAAGGGACGCAGATAGTCTTCGATCTCCTTCTCCGTCACCGTTCGGCCCGGAACCACGAAGCCGCTCTCGGTGAACAACACCACGAGCTCGTCGAACTTCTCGTCACGCGCGAGCGAGACCATTCTGCCGAGAACCGGAGGGAGGCCGTCGGGCATCGGAGCGCAGGCACCGAAATCGATGACACCCATGCGTCCGTCGTCGAGCATCATGAAGTTGCCCGGATGAGGATCGGCGTGCAGCAACTTCGCCCGCGCCGGAGACACGAATGCGAACAACGCGAGCAGTTCGCCCGCCTGGTTACGTTCCTCGGCCGTTCCGTTCGCGATCACATCGGCCAGCGGCCGACCCGTCATCCATTCGCTGACAACGACTTTGGGTGCGCTGGCGACGATCTTGGGAATGGCGAACTGGGGATCGCCCGCGAATTCCTTGCTGAAGGCACGTTGGTTGGCCGCCTCGATACGGTAGTCGAGCTCGTCCTCGGTACGAGCCGTCAGTTCTTCGAGCACCGGCTTGACGTCCGTGCCTGCGAGCACCGTGCTGAACAGGTTCGCGAACCGCGACAGCGTCTTGAGGTCGGAGCGCAATGCATCGTCTGCACCGGGGTACTGGATCTTGACCGCGACATCGCGGCCATCCGACCACGTTGCTCTGTGCACCTGCCCGATGCTCGCAGAGGCGATCGCTGTGTCGTCGAAATCGAGAAAACGTGACCGCCACGCAGTTCCGAGTTGCTGGTCCAACACCCGGTGCACGGTCTTCGCGGGCATGGGCGGGCCCTGCGCCTGCAGCTTGGTCAGCGCCTCGCGGTACGGCTCCGAATACTCCTCCGGAACGGCCGCTTCCATCACCGAGAGCATCTGCCCGAGTTTCATGGCACCGCCCTTGAGTTCCCCGAGAACGGAGAAGAGCTGTTCTGCTGCTTTGGCGGCCATATCCGCATCGATTTCGTCGCGATTGCCGCCCGCGAGCTTCTTCCCGAACCCTACGGCGGCACGACCGGCCATTCCGAGGGGAATGCTGGCCAGTTTGGCAGTACGAGTCGATCCACGGCGCGGTATGTCAGACACAGCTCCATCATGGCTGAACCTTCCGACAATTGCTCGGACCGCCCCGCGCCGACCCCTATCGGTCGAGGTGAACTCGCCGCGAGCGCGATTCGTCAGTACCAGCAATCGCAGTGCGGGTGCTTGGACCACGGTCGTTTGTGCACGGTGGTTCCGGTTGCTGCGAAGTCCAGTTCCATCGTGCAGTCCGCAGTCTCGGGAAGCGCGGCGTCGGATCGGCCGATGAGGTTCTCCAACTGAGCGAACGCGAAGGCTGCCGTGGCCAACACCGTCGCGCTGCTCGCTTGGCCGACCGAGCCGAGCAGCTGGGCCGACAGATGCGGCCACTCCGGCTCGAAGTCGCAGCGCGTCAGATCAGCGCACCGCAGGCAACTCGTCCGACCGGGCAGCACGAAAGGCCCGACGATGCCCTTCCCGTCTCGTAGCCGCACCTGCAGATGTGGGATGCGCAGACGCACCAGGTCGGTCACCAGCCGAGGTTCGGCGACCAGATCGTCGGCCAGTACCACGACGTCGTAGTTCCACGACCTCACCACCGAGTGCGGGTAGCGCGTCGGAGTCAGACTGGTCCGGGTCACGGTGACACCGGTGCGACTCAGGCCGGAGGCCAACGCGTCCGAGATCGGCCCCCGCCCCACGAGGTGGACGGTGTTCACCGCCCCCGGTCCGGACTGCGAGGCCCGAAGCGAGGCGTCGGGCACCACCGGTTCGCTCGTGCCGTGCATCAGCAGCCCAGAATCCTCCAACTCTCCGAGCATCGCCGATGTCCGATTGGCGGACATTCCCAATGTCATTGCGTGACAGACGATGTGAGGTCTGGAATGGCCCGCGGCGAGGAGTCGGAGTATTTCGAGTATCGAGCCCGGCTCGGCACCGGGAGGTGGAGTGACGACGACGCTGGTCTCGGGATTCCAGCCCAACTGAACGGTGCCGTCTCGTCGCGGCAGAATTGCCACCGCTGGATCGAGTCGAACGGTCGGTGTGATCATGAGACACACTCTGACAGCGCCGACAGCGAAGAGCGCCCGCTCGGGGCACGTTATCCACAGGGTGGAAGTGCCTCCGAGCAGGCGCTCGACGCGTTCGATCGAAGTGGTGCGAGACCGGCGGGGTCAGGTTGTGGATGAACCCTTCTCGGGATCACCATCGGTGCCCTTGTCGTCGTTTTCGGCGGCACGCTCGGCAGCCTCGGCTCGCTCCTTGGCTTCCATGGCCTCCATCGCTTCGAGCTGCGCGATCGGGTCGTCGAAGCTCGACGTGCCACCGCCGACGACCCTGTCGATGAACGCCGCGGGGTTGTCCAGGTCCGACGAGTCGGGCAGCAGATCGGGGTGTGCCCACACACCGTCACGTCCCTCGATGTCGGATGCGGCGAGGAGCTGACGCCACAGATCGGCTGCCTCGCGGACTTTGCGGGGTCGCAGTTCGAGACCGACCAGCGTGGCGAAGGTCTGTTCGGCCGGGCCTCCCGACGCCCGACGGCGCCGGATGGTTTCGCCGAGCGCGACGGCACCGGGAAGGCGCTCGCCCAGAGCGGCCGCAACCACCGTCTCGACCCAGCCTTCGACCAGGGCGAGCAGCGTCTCGAGACGCTCGAGTGCGTGCTTCTGCTCCGGCGTGGTCTGTGGCTCGAAGGCACCCTGTTGCAGGATCGCCTCGATCTTCGACGGGTCGGTCAGTGCGGACGGGTCGAGTCCTGCGGCGGCCTCCTCGATGGCAGAGAAGTCCATCCGGATGCCGCGCGCGTACTCCTCGACGGTGGCCAGAACCCGCTGCCGCAACCACGGAATGTGGCTGTAGAGCCGCTGATGTGCGGCCTCACGAGCGGCAAGGAACACCAGCACCTCGCGATCGGGCTGCTCGAGTCCTTCACTGAACGACGCGATGGCCGACGGCAGCAGCGCCGCCGTTCCCGACGGTCCGAGGGGCAGGCCGATATCGGTGGACGTCAGAACCTCCTTGGACAGCTGGCCGAGAGCCTGGCCGAGTTGCGAGCCGAAGGCCATTCCGCCCATCTGGGTCAGCATGCCCATCATCGGCCCGGCCATCTGCTGGGCCTCGGCGGGAAGGCCGGAGGTCCACATGCCCGAAATCTGCTCGGCGACGGGGTCGCACAGGCGCTTCCAGGTGTCGATCGTGTTGTCGAGCCAGTCGACCGGTGTCCACGCGACGGTCTTCGTGGCACCGGCGGGCAGCGTCGTCGCCCCGTCCAGCCACAGCTCGGCCAGGTGCGCTGCGTCGGTGATGGCCTCTCGTTCGCCTGCCGACACCGGGCTGAAGTCGCCCATCTGCTGGCGTGCCAGCTGCTTGGCCAGGTCGTAGTTCACCGGTCCCGAACCGGTCCCGCCTGCAGCTCCCATTCCGCTGAGCATCTGGCCGAACTGGGTGAGCATCTGGCCCAGCTGTGCTGGGTCGAATCCCTCGCCACCGAACCCGAAGCCGGCAGGGTTGCCCGAGCCGTCCGGATCCTTCTTCTTGTCCGGGTCGTCGTCGGAGGCACCGAAACCAAAATTGCTCATGACTCAACGGTACAAGCCCGGCGAACGGAGAGAGTGGTGGATCGTCACGCTGACGGCGAACAGTGGGACCCGTGGGAAGTCGGCACGGACGCACTCGGTAGGGGCGGTCTGCACCGTCGACCGTATTCGGATCTAGTGTCTACGGAGTGAACCGAAGGATCGCCACTCTTGTCGCTGCCCTGGTACCCGTGGTGGTGCTGGGCGTCACCGGCTCGGTCGTCACCGTTCCGTTCGCCGCCCTCGGCCCCGGCCCGACGTACAACACTCTCGGCGACGTCGACGGGGTGCCCGTGGTGCAGATCGACGGAACCGAGGTCGACCCGACAACGGGGCACCTGAACATGACGACCGTGGCCGTGCGCGATCAGCTCAATCTGTTCGAGGCTCTCGGCTTCTGGGCCAGCGGCAGGCAAGGACTCGTTCCGCGCGAGGAGGTCTATCCGCCGGACAAGACGAAAGAAGAAGTGCAGGAAGGTAATCAGGCGGATTTCGAGGAGTCCGAATCCAGCGCCGAACTGGCTGCTCTGCACCACCTGGATCTGCCGGTGTCACTGGCGGTGGCCAGTGTGGCCGAGGACGGCCCTGCTGCGGGCGTGCTGAATGTGGGGGACACGCTGGTCTCTGTCGGCGGTACGCCCGTCGCGACCGCGTCGGCAGTTCGCGAGGCTGTCAGTTCCAGAGCGCCGGGTGACTCTCTCGACATCGAGTACGTGCGAGACGGCTCGACGCAGACCAGTGCGGTGGTCCTCGGTGCTCGGCCCGACGATGCATCCCTGGGATACCTGGGAGTCACGCCCGAAGAGCAGCCGGACGTGCCGTTCGACGTGAAGTTCAACCTCGCCGATGTCGGCGGACCGTCGGCCGGTCTGATGTTCAGCCTGGCCGTGGTCGACAAGCTCAGTCCCGGTGAGCTGAGCAACGGAGAGTTCGTCGCGGGGACGGGAACCATCGACGCCGACGGGACGGTCGGCCCCATCGGCGGCATTCCGTACAAGCTGATCGCCGCCCGCGAAGCCGGAGCCACCACGTTCCTGGTGCCGGACGCGAACTGCGGTGAGGCGCAACAGAACGTCCCCGACGGCCTCAGATTGGTCCGCGTCGAGTCGCTGGACAGTGCGGTCGACTCGCTGCAGGCGATCGGGTCCGGCGGCGACGTACCGTCCTGCAGCTGACCCAGCGCTGTCGCTAGTCGTCTTCCATCACGTCGAACGTTGCGTAGAGGCCGTGCACGACGTTGGGGGCCAGGTCCTCCGCGATGCGAAGATCGATGGGCGCGAACGGATCGGCGTCCTCGTCCGGGTGCAACTGCAGCAGAGTCAAGGACGGACCGTCCTTGAGGACCGCGACGATCAACCGAGCATCCCGTTTCTCGGGGTGGTTCTCGGCGGCCGAGCGCGCGGCCTGGTCGGCCGCATCGGGATCGGCGAGCAACGGCATCAAGGCATCGTCGAGGGTCGATTCGGCAGCCGGGGGGAGTACGACGATCTCCTGAACCAGGGCGCATCCGACGACACCCTCGGGCCATGTCGAGGTGGCGAGGAACTCGTCCAGGGCGGGGGAGCCGCCGGTGATGTCCTCGGGGAGTGAATGCTGCTGGATCGGGGTGAGGGCAGCGCCGTCGGCGAGATCGTCGAGGAGTCCCGGCTCGGCCGCGGCGAGCGCTGCAGTGGGAACCAACGCGAACATCTGTGGTGCCTGGTGCCACCCACCTGCATCGACGAAATCCGCCACCTCGCGGGCACATCGAGCCAGAGCCTCGGCCACGTCCTGCCCACCCGACTCGGGGTCGAACTCGCTACCGAAATCGTCTTGGCCGGGCAGTCCGTTGCTGTCGTTGCTCACCGCACTATCCTCGCATCCGAATGGTTCACTGGATGCCGATGCTCCTGACCTGCGGCCTGGCGCGGACGCAGTACGGGTGTCGCAGCCGTAGGATCAACGTACGTACAGTAGGGCGAAACGGACATGCGGCGCACGGCGAGTGCGCCGCCGAAGTCATCTGCGGCGCCGTCGGCGTCGCCCGAAGTTGGAGTGTGGCACGTGGGCATGAGGCCCCCCACCGGTATGCCGTCCTTGTCACGGCGCAGCCGGATCTTGCTCGTATTGGCCTTGGTAGCAGCAGGTTTGCTGCTCATCGGTCCCCGTCTGATCGACATCTACACCAACTGGCTGTGGTTCGGAGAGGTCGACTTCCGCGGCGTCTACACCACCACACTGCTGACGCGATTGGCGATCTTCGTCGTCGTCGCACTGGTCGTCGGACTCATCGTGTTCGCGGCGCTTGCCGTGGCGTACCGCAACCGTCCGGTGTTCGTGCCCGTCGCCGGGCCCAACGATCCGATTGCGCGGTACCGCACCACGGTGATGAGCCGATTGCGCCTGTTCGGCATCGGAATTCCAGTGGTGTTCGGGTTCCTGTCCGGCATGATCGCCCAGACCAATTGGGCGACCGTGCAGTTGTTCCTCCACGGCGGCGACTTCGGGATCACCGATCCGCAGTTCAATCTGGATGTCGGCTTCTACTCGTTCGACCTCCCGTTCTACCGCTTCGTTCTCAACTGGCTGTTCGTTGCCATCCTGGTTGCGTTCTTCGCGAACCTGGTCACTCAGTACGTGTTCGGCGGGATTCGACTGGCCGGACGCGAGGGTGCTCTGACCCGCGCCGCACGCATTCAGCTCGCCGTTCTGGCCGGCACCTTCGTTCTGCTCAAGGCCGTCGCATACTGGTTCGACCGGTACACGCTGCTCTCGAGCAGTCGTAAGGAACCCACGTTCACCGGTGCCAGCTTCACCGATATCAACGCGGTGTTGCCGGCCAAACTGATCCTGCTGGCGATCGCGGTGATCTGTGCGATCGCCTTCTTCGCAGCCATATTCCTGCGTGATCTCCGGATCCCGGCGTTGGCCACGGCTTTGCTGGTGCTCTCGTCGATCCTCATCGGTGCCGTCTGGCCGCTGGTGATGGAGCAGTTCTCGGTGCGCCCGAACGCGGCCGACAAGGAGAGCACATACATCGAGCGGAACATCGCGGCCACCCGAGACGCGTACGGGTTGACCGACGAGCAGGTCACCTACCGGGACTACTCCGGTGAGGCGACTCTGAGCCCGGGCGAGGTCGCAGCCGAGTCTGCGACGATGTCCAACATCCGACTGCTCGACCCGAACATCCTCGCCCCCACCTTCACTCAGCAGCGTCAGATCCGTAACTTCTACGGGTTCCCCGACACGCTCGCCGTCGACCGCTACCCGGATGCAGACGGAAACCTGCGCGACTACGTCGTTGCAGCTCGCGAGATCTCACCGCAGACGCTCGACGCGAACCAGCGTGACTGGATCAACCGCCACACCGTGTTCACGCACGGAAACGGCTTCGTCGCAGCGCCGGCCAACTCCGTCGACGAGGCCGTCGCCGACGAATCCAGCGGTGGGCGTGGCGGTTACCCGAACTACCAGGTCAACTGGATCGAGAACGATTCCGAGGGCACCATCCGTAAGGACGGCCCCGGCGACCTGGACCAGCCGCGTATCTACTTCGGCCCGGTCATCGCCAACTCCGACGCGGACTACTCCATCGTCGGTTCCACCGGCGAGCCCCGTGAGTACGACACCGACAGCAAGAGCTACACCTACACCGGTGCAGCAGGCGTCGACGTCGGCAACTTCTTCAACCGACTCGTCTTCGCCAGCAAGTACGCCGAGCGCAACATCCTGTTCTCGAGCGTCATCGGCGACGAGTCGAAAATCCTGTTCAACCGTGACCCCCGCGACCGCGTACAGAAGGTCGCACCGTGGTTGACCACGGACGGATCGACCTACCCGGCGATCGTCGAGGGCAAGCTCGTCTGGATCATCGACGGGTACACCACGTTGGACAACTTCCCGTACGCCCAGCGGATGTCGCTCGAGGACGCCACTGCCGACAGCATCGAGTCGACGACGACGCGTGCGCTGCCGAGCCGAGAGGTGTCGTACATCCGCAACTCGGTCAAGGCCACCGTCGATGCCTACGACGGCACCGTCAAGCTCTACGAGCAGGACGAGAACGATCCGGTGCTCAAGGCATGGGAAGGCGTGTTCCCGGGAACCGTCATCCCGAAGGACCAGGTGTCCGACGAACTCCGCGACCACTTCCGCTACCCGGAGGACCTGTTCAAGGTCCAGCGTGAGTTGCTGACCAAGTACCACGTCAACGATCCGCGGGAGTTCTTCACGAACAACGCGTTCTGGGAGGTTCCGACCGACCCGACCGCAGAGAACACCGCGGCGAAGCAGCCGCCGTACTACGTGGTCGCCTCCGACATCTCCAACGAGGAGAATCAGCCGTCGTTCCAGCTGACCAGCGCGCTCGTCGGTTACCGCCGAGAGGTGTTGGGCGCATACGTCAGTGCGGATTCCGATCCGGAGAACTACGGCAAGATCACGGTGCTGAGGTTGCCGACGGATACCTCCACTCAGGGTCCGAACCAGGTGCAGAACCAGATGACGACCACCACGGACGTATCCGAGAGTCTCGGCATCGTGCGCCGTGAGAACACCGTGGAGTTCGGCAACCTGCTGACCCTTCCGGTCGGTAACGGCGGGTTGATCTACGTGGAGCCGGTGTACGCCTCGCGTACCAACGAGGCCTCTGCGTACCCGCAGTTGATTCGAGTGCTGGTCTCGTACGAGGGCCGCGTCGGGTATGCCGCCACATTGCCCGAAGCCATCGAGCAGGTCTTCGGAGCAGGTGCCGGTCGTACCGTCACGGCACCCGGTGAGACCGACGGAACCACGCAGCCAGGTGCCGTACCGGAGACGACACCGTCCGACGGCGGGTCGACCCCGGCCACTCCTGCGCCGACGACCGGCGGTTCGACGACCAGGGATGCTGCCGTCACCGGTTTGAACGCTGCACTCTCCGCTGTGCGCACTGCGCAGCAGAGTGGAGATCTGGCGGAACTCGGCACTGCGCTCGAGAACCTGCAGACCGCGGTCGACACGTACAACAGCACCGGCAGTTGATCGACACGTTCACCGCACGATGATGTGAACGAGAAAGAGCCGCCTCACCGAAACGGTGAGGCGGCTCTTTTGTCGTTCGTCACCTGGCTCGTGCGCGGGGCACAGCGGCAAGGTGTGTGGCAGTTCGACGAACTGCCGGGTGGATCAGCGTCCGATGGGCGCGAGCACCGGGGCGTTGGCAGCAACGAGGTGCTGGAACTGGGTGCTCAGGCCGTACTGGTCGGCAAGCTTGGACGCGGCGTCGAATGCGCCCTGTGCAGCCTGCGTGGCCGCTGCGGCCTCGGGAGCCACGGCCGGTGCCGGTGCCGGTGCGGGAGCCGGCTGCGGTGCCGGTGCGGGAGCTGCCTCGGGCTCGGGAGCGGAGGCACCCTTGCTCAGCTGCTGACCGCACACGGGCCATGCGCCCGGTCCCTGGGTCTGAAGAGTGTTCTCCGCGACGCGGATCTGCTCGGCCTTGGATGCGTTGGCCGGTGATCCGGATCCGCCGTTGGCCGTCCAGGTGCTCTGCGAGAACTGCAGGCCACCGTAGTAGCCGTTTCCGGTGTTGATGCTCCAGTTGCCACCGCTCTCGCACTGCGCGACCGCGTCCCAGTTGTTCGGGGCTGCGTTGGCGGTTCCGGCCGAGAGGCCGAGGGGGATTGCTACGGCGGCACCTGCGATGGCGGCCAATCCGAGTGCACGCTTGCCGACATTGTTCAGTGTGGTCATTCGGGGTGAATCCTCTCCGCGCTCTACTGGCGCGACTGGCCTGCAATCGTTTCGCCGGTGTTGATGGCGGTGGCGACCAGGCACTTCGTATCGTCGCGGCTCTGCCCCCGTACGTCTTGGGGACCACACCCGCGGGGCAGAGCGAAAGGAGCGGCGGGGTGGTGCAGGCCCAGCGGTTTAGGGCCGTCCGTGAAGGTAGTCGAGGATCTGCTCACCGTCACTGAGCCGGAATGGGATGACAGGTGTCCACATGTTGGGACGAAAGTAGGTGTTTTCGCAGCTCAGACCAACTTGTGGCGGTATTGTTTCAAGTCTGTAACCCCACCGTTATGTGACTCGAAACACGCATCAAAAGAGACGCGGAGCACTATTTTGAACCGCCTCCGACGTGATAACCGCGCGCTGTGACGCGTTGTCATGCACTCGTTCGAGCGCGTGAGAGCGCCGAGAAGTCATGTGATTTGCATTGGCTGTACACACGGGAGTAACTTCGTAATTGCAACGCGGGGTGGAGCAGCTCGGTAGCTCGCTGGGCTCATAACCCAGAGGTCGCAGGTTCAAATCCTGTCCCCGCTACCACCGAAAAAGACCCAGGACAGATGTCCTGGGTCTTTTTTCATGCTCTGATGGACGCATGACCGGCCGTTCGGGCGACGGCCGAACGCGACACCGCTGGGAGGATCGACTCACATGATTCTTCCCGCCGTCCGAGACTCTCGCCTCGTCACCGTGCGTCGCGGTGGACTTCTGACCGACGACGATCACCGGAGTCTCGCGCTCTGGGCGGCCGAGTGCGCGGAACATGTTCTCCACTTGTTCGAGACTGTCGAACCCTCCGACTCGCGGCCGCGTGAGGCAATCGAGGGCATTCGGGAATGGACGCGCGGCGAACTCGCGATGATGGCTACCCGCGCTCTCGGTGGCCATGCCATGGGTGCGGCACGGCCGCTGAGCGGTGCCGAGCGCTTCGCCGCATATGCGGCCGGCCAGGCGGCGTGTGTAGCTCACGTACCCGAGCACGACCTGGGGGCGGCTGCCTATGCCATCAAGGCGGTACGGGCCGCCGCACCTGCAGGTGCGGAGACGAACACGGGCCGCGAGGAACTGCGATGGCAGCGAGAACGACTACCGAACAGTGTGCGGGAGTTGGTACTGGAAGATCAGCAGAGAAGAAACAGTATCTGCTGGTCCGTGTTCGACGACTGAGCCGTCCACTGCGGCCGCGGACGGCGGTCCGTCATGGCGTCAGTCCGAGACCTGCTCTCGCGCATCGTCGCTGGTGACCGCTTCAGGGGTGTCGCCGTCGGTCGTGTCTGCATCGTCAGCTGTGAGGTCGACGGTGTCCACACCCTCGAGTGCGGTCAGTTCCTGCTCTGCCTCGGCGATGAGGCTCTTCGCGTTCTCTTCGATCTTCTTGATCCACTCGGCCATGACGGTCACACCCTTCGCTCGATCGTGTACCACCGGTCTACCAGACTTCTTCCGCCTAGGATTCACGGTGTGCGAACACGAACCTCGCGTCTCGATCTCGACGAGCCGGTCGGCACGGATCTCGATGCGCTGTACGCGATCTGCAGCGACCCGCAGTCGTGGACGCACTTTCCCAGCCTGCGGCATACCGGTCCCGGTGCAACCGAACGGATGTTGCAGAGCTGGGCGGAGCAGTGGCGGCGGGACGGACTGTCCACCTGGATCATTCGTGAGCGCGGCAACCGCACGATCAGTGGCTACGGCGGATGCTCGAAGCGGCGGAACACCTTCTGGAATCTTGGCTATCGCCTCCATCCCGACGCACAGGGCAACGGGTACGCCGCGGAGATGTGTGAGATCGCAGTCGAGTGCGCGCACCGAACCGAGCCCGAATTGCCGATCGTGGCGTACCTCCCCGAGCACAACGTCGCGTCGGCCCGGGTGGCCGAGCGCGCGGGCCTGGAGCTGATCGCCCGTGGACCCGACGTCGGCAATCCCGACGCCGACGCAGTTCGCTCGGTGTACGCAGACCGCCCGTTGACAGCAGGTCAGGTGGACGTGGTGCTGTCGGCCTGAGCGCGGCAGGTGTTCACCTCCGCGAGCCGACGTCCCAGCAGGCGCTTCTCCGGTGCGGTTCGGGCGAAATCCAACGCTCGTCGATAGTCGACAGCCGCCTCCTCGAACCTGTCGAGTCGTTGCAGCAGATCGGCTCTCGCCGTCGGATAGGGGTGATAGCGGCGCAGTGACGGCTCATCGGCGAGCAGATCCAATTCCTGCAGCCCGGCTGCTGGACCATCGCGCATCGCAAGCGCGACCGCCCGGTTCAGCGCGACGACCGCGCTCGGTGCCCGCGTCATGAGCACGTCGTACAGGGCAACGATCTGAGGCCAGTCCGTGCTGTAGGCGTCCGGTGATTCGTCGTGCAGTGCAGCAATGGCCGCCTGCACGGCGTAAGGACCGCTCCGGCCGCCGCCGAGGGCCTCGACCACAAGGTTCGTACCCTCGGCGATGAACGCGGCATTCCAGAGTCGACGGTCTTGGTCGGCCAACAACACGATTTCACCGTCCGGTCCGATTCGAGCATCGCGTCGTGCGTCGACGAGCAACATCAGCGCCAGTAGACCGGTCACCTCGGGCTCGCCCGGCAATGCGGCGTGCAGGAGTCGGCCCATCCCGAGTGCCTCGTCGGTGAGATCGATTCGTCCGACGTGATCACCCGACGTCGCAGAATAGCCCTCGGTGAAGATCGAATAGACCACCTCGAGCACCATCGGCACCCTGTCTGCCAATTCGTCGGGGCCCGGGAGGCGGAACGGGATCCGTGCGACGCGAATCTTGTTCTTGGCTCGCACTATTCGCTGCGCTGCCGTGGCCGGAGGGATCAGCAGCGCCCGCGCCACCTCGCCGGTGGTGAGACCGGCCAGGCATCGGAGAGTCAGTGCGAGCCGGTCACCGGCGGCGAGGGCCGGATGCGCGCAGGTGAAGAACAACTGCAGTCGGTCGTCGGGCAGACTGTCGTCGAGCGAATTCAGGTGACTCGGTTCGCTACGATCCGTATCCGCCTGCAGCACTCCGACTTTCGCGGCCAGGCTCTGGTCGCGCCGCAGGCGATCGACCGCCTTCCGCCGGGCAGTGGTGAGCAACCAGGCACCAGGCCTGGCCGGGACACCATCGACCGGCCAGTGTTTCAGCGCCGATTCGATGGCGTCCGAGGTCACTTCTTCTGCGAGGTCGAGATCGCGATACCGCTGCACCAGCGAGGCGAGCAGAATCGAGCGCTCGGCTCGGAAGACCGAGTCGAGCGCTCGACGAACCTCGGCATCGGTCACCGAAGAACCCGGTACGTCGGGTTTCGGCGGTTCAGAACTCGGCTAGGGGACGGACGATCACCGTGCCGCCGTCCTGGGAGCCCGGGCATCGGGCCGCCCATTCGAGTGCAGCGTCCAGGTCGGGAACGTCGATGACGTCGTAGCCGCCCAGTACTTCGTGTGACTCGGCGTACGGTCCGTCGGTGACGGTGCGTTCTCCGGTGGTGGCATCGACGCGCACGGCCGTGGCTGTCGTGAGGTCGGCCATGGCGTGACCGGATACGTAGACGCCCGCCTCCTTCATCTCCTTCTCGTAGGTCATCCAGTCCTCGACACTGCTGCAGCCCGGTGCTGCTCCGGGTGCGGTGTTTGCGTTGATCAAGACGATGTACTTCATGGTGCGCTCCTGGGTTCGGTACCTCGGTGTCGCGGCGCGAGTCGCCGTACACGATGACGACGTTCGACAGACCACGATATCGACATCGGCTCCGGAGTTTTCTTTCTTGCGCACGCACAACGGCACCGGACGCAATGTCCGGTGCCGTTGTGTGGTTGATTCTCGGCTCGACGACGAGCCAGGAGTCACTTCAGTTCTGCCGAGGTCTTTCCGAGCACTCGACGAGCAACGATCAGCTGCTGAATCTGCTGGGTTCCCTCGAAGATGTCGAGGATCTTGGAGTCGCGGCTCCACTTCTCGAGCAGTGGGCGCTCCGAGTAGCCGTACGTGCCTGCCAGTTCCACTGCCTTGAGCGTGATGTCGACGGCCGAGCGACCGGCCTTCGCCTTGGACATCGAGGCCTGCAAGGAGTTGGGCTCCTTGTTGTCGGCCATCCACGCCGCACGCAGTGCGAGCAGATGTGCTGCCTCCCAGTCCGCTTCGAGGCGCAGGAACTCTGCGGCTGCCGCGTGCTGGTTGTAGGCGGGCGTCTCGTACGAGATGTCGACTCCGGCGTCCACCAGAATGGATCGCAGCTCCTCGAGTGCCGCGCGTGCGACGCCGATTGCCATACCTGCCACCAGCGGGCGGGTGTTGTCGAAGGTCTGCATGACGCCGGCGAAGCCCTTTTCGACGTTCACCTCGGCGGTGCCGAGCAGATTGTCCTTCGGGATGCGGCAATCCTCGAGCAGCAGGGCTGCGGTGTCGGAGGCCTTGATGCCCAGCTTGTGCTCGAGGCGGGCAACCGACAGGCCCGGAGCGTCACGCGGGACGACGAACGACTTGATGGCCGCGCGGCCGAGCGACTTGTCGACCGTTGCCCACACCACGATGTGGGTGGAACGCTCACCGGCGGTGACGTAGATCTTCTCGCCGTTGAGCACCCACTCGTCGCCGTCGAGGACAGCGGTGGTGGTGACGGCCGCGGAGTCCGATCCGAAGCTGGGCTCGGTGATGGCCATCGACGCCCACACCTTGCCGAAGCGCTCGAGCTGCTCGTCGGTGGACACCGCCGCGATAGCCGAGTTGCCGAGTCCCTGGTAGGGGATCGACAGCGTGAGGCCGACGTCGCCCCAGCAGGTCTCGATCACGTTCACCAGAGCGGACATGTTGCCGCCGTTGGCATTCGCGGTCTTGCTGGGCTTGGCCGACTCGCTGTCCTTCTCGCGGCCACCGGCGGCTCCGCCGATTTCGCCACCGGCGTCGGACATGCCTTCGACCATCGACGCCATGGTGTCGAGCTCCACCGGGTACTCGTGCTCGGCGAGGTCGTACTTGCGGGAAATCGGGCGGAAGATCTCGGCAGCGACCTGGTGAGCCTGATTCGCCTGCGCCCGAAGCTTCTTGGGAAGTTCAAGATTGATCATCGTGTATGTCCTTGGGTGAGTGCCATGGAATTCGGGGCGGCGAGCTAGATGAGAACGATGCCCTCGGCGACGCCGACGGACCGCAAATCGCGGTACCAACGCTCGACCGGGTGCTCCTTGGTGAAACCGTGACCACCGAGCAGCTGCACGCCGTCGGAACCGATCTGCATGCCCTTCTCGGATGCGAGTCGACGAGCCAGCGCGGACTCACGAGTGAACGACAGTCCCTGCTCGGCGCGAGACGCACCGCGCAGCGTGACCAACCGCATGCCGTCGAGCTCGATGGCGATGTTGGCGACCATGAAGGCCACGGCCTGACGGTTGCTGATCGGCTCACCGAAGGCAACACGGTCGTTGACGTACGGAACGACGTAGTCGAGTACGGCCTGGCTGGTGCCGACGGCCAGTGATGCCCAGCCGAGGCGCGCCAGTCCGATGGCGGCGCTGTACTCGGCGGCCCGCTGATCTGCGTCACCGTCACCGAGCAGTGCCGACTCGGGAACTGCGACGTCGGTCAGGATCAGGCGACCCAGGCCTGCTGCGCGCAGGCCCATGCTCGGGTCGGCTTCGACGACAAGGCCCTTGGAGTCGGACTCGACGATGAAGAATGCCGGACGGCCTTCGAGTTCTGCGGCGATGACGAACAGCTCGGAGCTGCCGGCAGCGGGTACGAGACTCTTGACTCCGTTGAGCTTGTAGCCGCTGGGGGAGCGAACGGCCTTGGTCTGCAACGCGTACGGATCGAACAGTGCGCGGGGCTCGTTGACGACCACTGCTGCGTTCGGCACCTTCTCGCCGACGAATGCGGGGAGGTAGGTCTTCTGCTGTGCGTCGGTGCCCCACTGGGTGAGCGCAACGGCGACACCGCTGGGCGCGAGGATGGGCAGTGCCAAGCCCATGTCACCGTGGGCGAGTGCCTCGGCGACGAGAGAATTGGTGACCGCGCCACGCTCGCTGGCGGCCCCGTCGAGTTCCTCGGGAACGTTGATGAGCGTGATGCCGAGCTCGGCGGAACGACGAACCAGATCCTCGGGCGACGAGGCGCTGTGGTCTGCGTCGAAGGCGGCCGGGCGGAGGATCTCCTCGGCGAACTCCTTGACCGTCTCGACGATCATGCGCTGTTCGTCGTCGGGCGTCAGGTCGAAGTAGCTGAGGTTCTTGGCGGCACCGTCGTCGAGACGCTTGGGCTTGCCGCCACCGGTGACCTTGGCGAACGTGCGATTGGCAGCGCCGAGGGTCTTGAACCCGGTCTTGGTGCTCTCGTACGTCACCCGGTCGATGGTCTGGCGGAGGTTGTACTTCTCCGCCAGTTCCGATCCGGTGATGGCGGTCAGAACGCGCATGGCGGTTCCGATCGCATCTCTCTTGAACGGGTTGAGGCCAACCGCAGAAGTATCGCGGGGCACCTTCGGGGCCTTCGCGTCGACCACACTGTCTTGCTTGCTCATGATCACCAGTTCCTCGGCGTCGGGCACGGACTTCACAGATCTTACTCCCGAGTAAGTTAGCTGTCTACTGTCGAGTAAGTACCGGTGGCGCTCGACACTCGAACGACCTTTCGTATCACCCGTCGTATCGGTGTGACAGGCTGTTCGCGTGCATCCGATCGCCCAGGTCTTCGCCGCCCTCGCCGCGGCCCTCCACGTCGCCATCTTCGTCATGGAGAGCGTGCTCTGGTCCAAGCCGGCCGTATGGGCAAGGTTCGGCGTGGCCAGCCAGAACGACGCCGACATCACCAAGCCGATGGCGTTCAACCAGGGCTTCTACAACCTGTTTCTGGCCGTCGGCATCGTGGTGGGCCTCGTCGTGGGCGGATCCGCGGGAGACGCCATCGTCTACTTCGCGTGCGCGAGCATCGTCGGCGCAGCGCTCGTTCTGGCCACCGGCGGAGCAAAGTATTTCCGGCCCGCATTCGTGCAGGGCATCACGCCGCTGATCGCGCTGATTCTGGCTGCAGTTCTCTAGGCGAGATTTTTCGCGCTGGGGGACAGGAGTGCGAGGATCTGGTGTTGCAGTAGGCCGTTGGTGGCCACGGCGCTGCCCCCGTGTGGTCCTGCGCTGGCGTCGAGCGCGGTGAAATCGCCCCCGGCCTCGCGTACGAGAACGTCGAGGGCGGCCAGGTCCCACAGCGAGACCTCGGGTTCGGCGGCGATGTCGACTGCCCCCTCCGCGACGAGGCAGTACGAGAAGAAGTCGCCGTAACCGCGCACCCGCCACACGGCGTCGGTCAGATCGAGGAACCGATCCCTGATACCCAGTTCGGCCCACCCGCTGAGGCTGGAGAAACTCAGACTCGACGACGCCACCGAATCGACCTTCGAGACCTCGATCCGGCGCGGGGTGCCCCCGTCCGATGCCGTCCAGGCTCCCAGATCGAGTGCCGCCCACCACCGCCGGTTCAGAGCAGGCGCGCTCACCACTCCGACGCGAGGTATGCCGTCGTCGAGCAGGGCGATCAAGGTCGCCCACACCGGAACGCCACGGACGAAATTCTTGGTGCCGTCGATGGGATCGACGACCCACTGGCGGCCGCTGAAGGTGGCCGTGCCGCCGTACTCCTCGCCCAGCAACGCGTCTGCCGGACGCTCCGAGCCGAGTTCGGCGCGAATCATCGTCTCCACCGCCAGATCCGCGTCGCTGACGGGCGTGAGATCGGGCTTGGAATCGACCGACAGATCCATGGCCAGAAAACGTCGACGGGTGATGGCGTCGGCCTCGTCGGCGAGTCGGAGGGCGAGAGAGAGATCAGCGGCGTAGTCGGTCACGGGAGAAGACTATCGCCGCGCACACGGCGTCTCGCATACGGCGATCTGTGTGGTCGGGCCTATCCGGTGACTTCGTTCAGCTTCCCGGTTGCCACATCGAAGACGAAGCCTCGAATGGATTCGTGCTTCGTGACGAACGGGCTCTGCTCGATGCGGGCGAGCGATTGGCGAACATCGCTGTCCAAGTCGGAGAACGACTCCGCGGCCCAGTTCGGTTCGATGCCGGTCTCGTCCTGCAGATCTTTCTTGAACTCGTCGTCGGTGAATGTGAGCATGCCGCAGTCGGTGTGATGGATCAGGATGATCTCCTTGGTGCCGAGCAGACGCTGACTGATGGCCAGCGAGCGGATCTCGTCGTCGGTGATCACGCCACCGGCATTTCGGATGACGTGGGCTTCTCCGTCGGCGAGACCGAGAATGCGGTAGACGTCGAGTCGGGCGTCCATGCACGCCACCACGGCGACGTGCTTCGACGGCGGGAGCGGTAGGGGACCGTCGAACGTCGCGGCGTAGGCCTTGTTGTTCTCGAGGTACTGATCGGTGACGGTCATACGACGCTCCTGTGGACTGCGGGTGTGGCCGGCACCGGGCGGTGACAGGCATGTCGACATGCGAATATGCCGATGAGCCGAAAGCTAGCAGTCGACCGGTGGCCTGGCGAGAGTTGAAATCACCGCGGTTCGAACCCTCGACGACGGTCTCCGTCCGGCTCGTGCGGGCCGGCGGAATCGGGGGCGGTCGGGCTCGGGTTCGCGTGCCGGTAACCTTGACTCTCGTGCATCCCGACGTTTCTGCAGACCTCGCCGAGCTCGACACCACTCTCTCCACCGTCGAGTCGGTCCTCGACGTCGAGGAACTGCGGCGACGCATCGACGAACTCGAACATCAGGCGGCCTCGCCGGACCTGTGGAACGACCAGGAACACGCTCAACAGGTGACCAGCCAGCTCTCCCACGCGCAGGCCGAGCTTCGCCGGGTCGAAGAGCTCCGCCAGCGCCTCGAGGACATGCCCGTTCTGTACGAGCTCGCCGAGGGCGAGGAGGGCGAGGCGGCCGCATCGGCCACCGCCGACGCCGACGCCGAACGCGCCTCGCTCCGAGAGGACATCGCAGCCATGGAAGTACGGACCCTGCTGTCCGGCGAATACGACGCGCGCGACGCACTGGTCAACATCCGGTCCGGCGCAGGTGGAATCGACGCCGCCGACTGGGCGGAGATGCTCATGCGCATGTACATCCGCTGGGCCGAGAAGCACGGCTACGGCGTCGAGGTCTACGACACGTCCTACGCCGAAGAAGCGGGTATCAAGAGCGCCACGTTCGCTGTGAAGGCCCCGTACACGTACGGCACGTTGTCGGTGGAGCAGGGCACGCATCGGCTCGTGCGCATCAGTCCCTTCGACAACCAGGGTCGACGCCAGACCTCCTTCGCCGAGGTGGAAGTTCTTCCGGTCGTCGAGACCACCGACCACATCGAGATCCCCGAGAACGACATTCGCGTGGACGTCTACCGCTCGTCCGGCCCGGGCGGGCAGTCGGTCAACACCACCGACTCCGCCGTTCGATTGACACACATCCCGACCGGCATCGTGGTGACCTGTCAGAACGAGAAGTCGCAGCTGCAGAACAAGGTGTCGGCCATGCGAGTGCTGCAGGCCAAGCTGCTCGAGGTCAAGCGCAAGGAAGAGCGCGCCGAGATGGACGCGCTCAAGGGTGACGGCGGCAGCTCCTGGGGCAATCAGATGCGCTCGTACGTACTGCACCCGTACCAGATGGTCAAAGATTTGCGTACCGAGTACGAGGTGAACAATCCGTCTACTGTTCTCGACGGGGACATCGACGGTTTTCTGGAGTCGGGAATCCGCTGGCGCATGCGAGGGGAGCAGTAGATGACCGGTCATTGCGCAGGCTCCACTCCAACGATCCGATGACGGCCTGGCTCAACGTGACGCCCGAGGTCAAGCTCAACGGCCTCGGAATCGTGCTGTACATCCTGGGCGGGCTGCTGGCCGCGCGCTTCGTCACCTGGACCGGATCTCGGATCACTGCCCGCATCGACCAGAACTACCAGCACAGCGACGCGCTCGTGCGATCCGAGGCCGCGAAACACCGTCATGCGCTGGCTCAGGTCATCACCTGGGTGCTGGTCACTCTCATCTACATCCTGGTCACCATCGAGGTACTGCGCCGCTTCGGCTTCGGCGTCGGCGGTCTTGTCGCACCCGCGACGGTCATCGGTGCCGCCCTCGGCTTCGGTGCTCAGCGCGTGGTTCAAGACATTCTGGCCGGCTTCTTCATCATCACCGAACGGCAGTACGGCTTCGGTGACGTCGTACAGATCGCCGTCAACGGCTCCGCCGAAGACGCCGAGGGCACGGTCGAGGACGTCACGCTCCGAGTGACCCGGGTTCGTAGCGTCGACGGCGAGGTCATCACGGTCCCCAACGGGCAGATCGTCAAGGCGATCAACCTGTCGAAGGATTGGGCGCGCGCCGTCGTCGATGTTCCTGTCCCCAGCACCGCCGATCTCACCCAGGTCAACGCGCTGCTCCGTGCAGTCGGCCGGGACGCATTCGCCGATACGCGGTTGCGTCCGCTCCTGCTCGACGAACCGACCGTGATGGGCGTGGAGAGCATCGAGGTGGGGCAGGTCAACGTGCGCCTGGTCGCACGGACGCTGCCGGGCAAGCAATTCCAGGTGGGGCGAGAGCTTCGAGTGAGAGTGGCCGCTGCGCTGCAGCCCGAGGGCATCAACGTTGCCCCCGACGTGAGTACGGCCGGAGTCGCACCCGAATCGTCAGGACGAGATCGGACGGAAGACCAGTGAGTACACCCGACGCCGGAACCGAACGCTCGCAACGAAATTGGCGGCAGTGGCGCATTCCGAACAAGATCTACGGCCGGGTGCGCACGTCCACCGTCGCGTTCGGGATCTGCTTCGTGCTCACAGGCCTGCTCTACGGGCAGGTCAGTGCCGACATCGCAGAACGAGACGCCGAACCAGTGCAAGGCCCGGTCGCCGTAGACCCGGATGCAACCACCCCTTACATCCAACCGCAGACCTCCGAGCCGCGATTCTCGACAACCACGGTCTCGCCCACTCCGACGGCCACCGCCGATCCGGATGGGACGGGAAGCGTCGACGAATCCGGTCAGCCTGCGACCACGACGACTGTGCCATCGACGACGACCGCGCCGTTCGGCGTGCCGATTCCCCCGGCGATTCAGTCGCTGATACCCACCCAACCTGCGCCGACATCCGCGCGCTGAGTCGGCCTTTACCGTCTCTCGGGACTCGCCGCGACGCCCCAGCGGTTCCGGCGGTTACCGGCGAGTAAGGACTACACTGGCGACCCGTGATCAGCACCTCGAATGTCTCCAAGTCCTACAAGACCTCCACCAGGCCTGCCCTGGACAAGGTGACGGTCTCCATCGACAAGGGTGAGTTCGTGTTCCTGATCGGTCCGTCGGGTTCGGGTAAGTCGACGTTCATGCGGCTGCTCCTCAAGGAGGAGACGCCCACCTCCGGCGACATCCACGTCGCCGATTTTCACGTCAACCGGTTGGCGGCCCGACGCGTGCCTCGGCTGCGGCAGAGCATGGGTTGCGTGTTCCAGGACTTCCGCCTGTTGCAGCAGAAGACCGTCGTGGAGAACGTGGCGTTCGCGCTCGAGGTGATCGGCAAGCCACGCTCGATGATCAAGCGCACCGTTCCCGAAGTTCTGGACCTCGTGGGACTCGGCGGCAAGTCGGATCGTCTGCCCAACGAGCTGTCCGGTGGTGAACAGCAGCGCGTGGCCATCGCTCGGGCGTTCGTCAATCGTCCGCTCGTACTGCTCGCGGACGAGCCGACCGGCAACCTCGATCCGGATACCAGCCAGGACATCATGCTGCTGCTCGAGCGCATCAACCGCACCGGAACGACTGTGCTCATGGCCACCCACGACAACCACATCGTCGACTCGATGCGCCGACGCGTCGTCGAACTCGACAACGGACGAGTCGTTCGTGACGAGGCCCGCGGGGTCTACGGCGTCGGGCGCTGACGCCGCCGCCGTTTCAGGACCGCACAGACTTCACGACCGAACGAATCGAAGGGCTCGGATTCCGCGATGCGCGCAAGTTTCATCTTCAGCGAGGTCTTCACCGGACTTCGCCGCAACATCACCATGACTGTCGCCATGATCTTGACGACCGCTATCTCCCTCGGCCTGTTCGGCGGCGGACTGCTCGTGGTGCAGATGGCGGGAAAGACTCAGCAGATCTTCCTCGATCGGGTGGAGGTGCAGATCTTCCTCACCGACGACATCTCGGCGAGCGATGCCGACTGTGCGCAGGAGACCTGCGCGACGTTGCGCTCGGATCTCGAGAACACGCCATCGGTGGTCTCGGTGCAGTACCTCAACCGTGAGGACGCGGTGAAGGACGCAACCGAGCGAGTGTTCAAGGATCAGCCCGA
This sequence comes from Rhodococcus sp. 15-2388-1-1a, assembly GCF_002259145.1. Lineage (NCBI taxonomy): Bacteria > Bacillati > Actinomycetota > Actinomycetes > Mycobacteriales > Nocardiaceae > Rhodococcus > Rhodococcus sp. 15-2388-1-1a. Next base: position 112,607 of record NZ_NPFP01000008.1, read on the forward strand.
ACTGGCCGAACTGGTCAGTGCCGACAGCTTTCCCGCGTCGTTCAAGGTCCGCCTGAGTGATCCCGAGCGGTTCGGGGTGATCAACGACAACTTCGAGAATCGACCGGGAGTGCAGAGCGTGCTCAATCAGCGCGATCTGGTCGAGCGCCTGTTCAGTGTGCTCAACGGCGTGCGCAACGCTGCTTTCGCCATCGCGACGGTGCAGGCGATCGCGGCAATCCTGTTGATCGCCAACATGGTTCAGATCGCCGCGTTCACCAGACGAACCGAGGTCGGAATCATGCGGCTGGTCGGTGCCACTCGCTGGTACACCCAGCTGCCGTTCCTGCTCGAGGCGGTGGTGGCGGCACTGATCGGATCTGCGCTCGCCATCGCCGGCCTGTTCACCGCGAAGAACATGTTCATCGACGATGTTCTATCCGACGTGTATCAGGCCAACATTCTGGCCCGGATATCGAACAGCGACGTTCTCCTCGTCTCGCCGTTCCTCGCGCTGGTGGGAGTCGGCATGGCAGCGGTGACGGCGTACATCACGCTGCGCCTGTACGTGCGCGAATAAATTCACTTGTCGTTCGGTTCTATGCTGGAGCGGTTGCCCGTGGAACCGCTCCACGTGGCGAACGCTCGAGAAAGGGCCCTGCAGTGAGAGAGAAGGGCCGCAAGGCCATCGCGACCAATCGCAAGGCGCGGCACAACTACTCCATACTCGACGTCCTCGAGGCCGGAGTTGCCCTCGTCGGAACCGAGGTCAAAAGTCTGCGTGACGGCAAGGCCTCGCTGGTCGACGCCTTCGCGACCGTCGACGACGGTGAGATCTGGCTACGCGGACTGCACATCGCCGAATACACGCTCGGTAGCTGGACCAACCATGCGCCGCGGCGAAACCGCAAACTGCTCCTCCACCGTCGCGAGATCGATCGTCTTGCAAGCAAGGTCAAAGAGGGAAACCTGACGCTGGTGCCGTTGTCGATGTATTTCTCCGACGGCAAGGTCAAGGTCGAACTTGCGCTGGCCAAGGGCAAGCAGGATTACGACAAGCGACAGTCGTTGGCCAAACGCACCGCCGAACGCGAGGTCACTCGTGAGCTGGGGCGTCGTGTGAAGGGAATGCGCTGACCGCTGTTCTGCTCGCTCTGGTAGCTGCCGTCGGCTACGGGGTGAGCGATTTCGTCGGCGGTGTCGCATCCCGCCGGGTTGCCGCCCTCCGGGTGGTCATCGTGTCCTACCCGCTGTCGCTGGTGATCGTTCTGCTCGTAGCTCCGTTCGTCGGTGGCACCATCGAGCTGCAGGCGATGCTATGGGGACTGGCCTCGGGTGTCGCAGGCGGCGTTGCGGTGTGGTGGTTCTACCTTGCCCTCGCCGCCGGGCCGATGGCTGTGGTCTCGCCTGTCACCGCAGTACTGGTCGCCGGTATCCCGGTGCTGGTCGGGCTGTCGATGGGCGAGCGTCCCGGCATCATCGCGTTCGTCGGCATCGCCGTCGCCCTGGTGGCCGTGGTGCTGGTCAGCAAGGAATCCCCGGACGAGGTGACCGGTGAAGTGGCAGGCGGTCGGGAGATGAAGTTCACCCGAACCGTGGCCTGGTTGACGGTCGGTTCGGGCGTGACGTTCGCTTTCGCGTTCATTTTTCTGCACCAGATCGGCGACGGCAGTGGACTGTGGCCGCTTGCGGCGTCGCGTGCGTCGGCAACCGCAGTGGTCTGGGTAGTAGCTCTGGCGTCCGGGCACTTCTCGCCCCCGCATGGCAGCGTGCTCAAGCTTGCGGCATTCGTCAGCGTGCTCGACGTGGTCGCCAACGCCGCCCTGATCTACGCCTATCAGGACGGTCTTCTCTCGTTGGTGAGCGTGATCGCCTCGCTGTATCCGGCCGCGACGGTATTGCTGGCCATGGTGATGCTCGGCGAAAGAGTCGGCACTCTGCAGAAGATCGGTATGGCGTTGGCGCTCGGCGCGATCGCGATGATCGCCCTCGCAGGTTGAACTGGACCGCTCGGGGGTAATGACCTCGTTTATGACAGCTTCCGATTCGCCGTCCGACATCCCCGTGGTTCAGGACGACGGACGCCCTCCCCGCGTTCTGGTCACCGGTGCCACGGGATACCTGGGCGGGCGTCTGGCACCGCGTCTGCTCGACGAGGGGTACCGGGTCCGCGTGCTTGCTCGCACCCCCAGCAAGCTCGACAACGTGCCGTGGGCGGCGAATGTCGAGATCGTTCAGGGCGATCTGAGCGATCGGGAATCGTTGAAGGAAGCGCTCAGCGGAGTCGACATCATGTACTACCTGGTGCACTCGATGGGCACCGCAGGGCACTCGGATTTCGCCGACACCGAACGCGACAGCGCCGAGAACGTCGCGGCCGTTGCTGCCGAGTGCGGCGTCGGTCGCATCGTCTACCTCGGCGGGCTGCATCCGCCGACCGGTGAGCTCTCGCCACACTTGAAGTCTCGTGCCGAGGTGGGTCGCATTCTGATCGAGTCGGGCGTTCCCACCGTGGTGCTGCAGGCGGGGGTCGTGATCGGATCCGGCTCGGCGTCGTTCGAGATGATCCGGCACCTGACCAACCGGCTTCCGGTGATGACCACTCCGCGGTGGGTACACAACCGCATCCAACCCATCGCTGTGCGCGACGTGTTGCACTACCTGATCGGGGCCGCGAGTGCGCCGATCACCGAATCCAGAACGTTCGACATCGGTGGTCCCGACGTCATGCAGTACGGCGAGATGATGAACATCTACGCCGACGTCGCGGGTCTGCGGCAGCGTCGAATCATCGTGCTCCCGGTGTTGACGCCGCGTCTGGCAGGCCACTGGATCGGGCTGGTGACTCCCATTCCGCGCGGGCTGGCGATGCCGCTCATCGAGTCACTGCAATACGACGCCGTCGGCCACGAGATGGACATCGACGCCGTCGTACCCCGTCCGGACGGCGGTCTGACCGGCTACCGCGACTCCGTGAGATTGGCACTGCGCAAGATCGACGACGGTGAGGTGGAGACGCGGTGGACCGACGCCACCGGCACCGCGGCACCGTCGGACCCGCTGCCCTCGGATCCGGCGTGGGCAGGCGAGGTCGTCTACACCGACACCCGCGTCGCCCGAAGCGCAGCGAAGTCGACCGCGATCCGGCCCGCACTCGAACGATTGGCCGACGCCGACGTTCTCACCGGCTGGCACCGCGACGTCACCGGACCCGACGCATCCGCGTCGGGCACCGAACACACCACTCGGCTCAAGTCCTCCACCCGACTGCCCGGCGAGGCCTGGCTCGACCTGACGGTCGGCGGCACGGCGAAGCAGCCGACGATCGAGCAGCGGTTGGTGTTCTTCCCCCGTGGTCTGGCCGGTCGCGCGGTCTGGTACGCCTCTCTGCCGGCACGGTTGGTCGTGGCGCGCCGAATGCTGCGCACGGTGGTGCAGCGTGTGGACGCCGATGCCGCATCGCGCGCGACGGATCGCCGTGCCGGCAGTTAATGGGATGAAAGTGGCCATGCGAGGCGTTACACTGAACAGCCCGGACACAGTGTTCGGGAACATACGGGGCTGAACGGTTTCGACTTTGTATGTTGAGTCAGGGGAAGCGTGTCGGTGCAGGCGAGAGACCACCGTAAGCGTCATCGCAACCTTATAAGCGCCGATTCCAATCAGCGCGACTACGCACTCGCTGCCTAAGTAGCGACTGCGTGTCTGTCAGTCCGGGCTTGCCCTCGGTCCGGGTACTGGCATCAGCTAGAGGGCTCACCGATTCATCCGGCCGCGGGATGATGAGGAACATCAAACAGTGGCTGGGATCGTCATCCTGACTTGTTCGCGAGATCGGGAGATCCAAGTAGAGGCATAGCGGACTGCACACGGAGAAGCCCTGGTAATGCAGCAGAGGACCCGGGTTCGATTCCCGGCAGCTCCACCGACGAAGACCGGGCCGAGAGACACACTCTCGGCCCGGTCTTCTTTTTCTGTCGGACAGGTCACAATCGCCCCGTCCGAACCGATCCCACCCGAAGCGGCCGCGGTGCCGAATAACCGGCATGAGCAACGAGCCGACTCCAGTTCTGCGCACCGGCAGAAGAGTGTCCGAGCCTGCACTGGTCGTGTTGGTCCTCGGCGGCGGCAAGGACGTGAGCCGGGCGCGCAGTAGGCCGTGGCACCTCGCCGGTCTGCGGATGTGGCCGTTCACCTGGATGCTTCGGCGCGTGGGACGCGCACACGACATTTCGGTGCAGCAGTTGCAGTACCGGTTCCGCGGCTGGAACGCCCCCGAACGGTCTCCGGTCGAGGACGCCCGGTGGGCGCTGAACCGAATCCGCGCGGAGCATCCCGACGTTCACGTGGTGGTCGTCGGCCATTCGATGGGTGGCCGCACCGCAGCTGCCCTGATCGACGACCCTTCTGTCGTGGGAGTGGAGCCTGCAGGAACGACCCAGAAAATCTCGGGTGTCGTCGCCTTGGCCCCGTGGTGGCCGGAGGGTGTGGAGGCCGACGGATTCGGCGCGCATCATGCGTTGCTCGTCGTTCACGGGACTGCAGACAAGTGGACCGATCCGAGAACCTCGCGCCGTGCGGTCGAACGTGCGGCGGCGCGCGGGGCTTCCGCTCGCTACCTTTCCGTTCCGGGTGGGCACTTCATGCTCCGCAATCCGCAGCTCTGGTCGAGGGCGACGCGTGACTTCGTTCTCGGTATCGCCGCCGATGCGCAGGCCGACTGCATGGGCAAACCGTCGTGACGCGCCGTCGTATCGCGGTGGTCGGGAGCGGTATCGCAGGCCTGACGGCCGCATACGCACTGTCGAAGAACTCGTCGGTGACGCTGTACGAGGCGGACTCTCGGCTCGGTGGTCACGCGGACACGCACTATGTCGACGGCCCCGACGGTCCGGTAGGCGTCGACACCGGGTTCATCGTGCACAACGACCGGACGTATCCGACTCTGCTGCGCCTGTTCGACGAACTGAACGTGCCGACGCAGGATTCGGACATGAGCATGTCCGTGCGCTGCGACGGGTGCGGGCTCGAGTACTCGGGCGGCCAGGGCATGAGCGGAATCCTCGCGCAACGTACGGCGGTGTTCAAGCCACGGTTCGTCTCGATGTTGCTCGACGTCAAGCGTTTTCATCGCCTGGCCAACGAACTGCTGGACAGTGCCGAACCGGTGGAGTCCGAGACGACTCTCGCGCAGTTTCTCGAAGATCACTCGTTCTCGGCGTACTTCGAATCCCACTTCATGACGCCGTTGGTGTCCGCGGTGTGGTCGTGCGATCCGGATACTGCTCTCGCCTACCCGGCTCGCTACCTGTTCACTTTTCTCCGCCACCACGGAATGCTCACCGTCACAGGATCACCCACCTGGCGCACCGTCACCGGCGGGTCCATCGAATACGTTCGCCGGGTTGCGGAGCACATCGACGAGGTACTGCTCGATACCCCGGTGCGCGCGGTCTACAGGTCCGAGGACTCCGTGCAGATCCGTGACGCCGCAGACCGCCTGCGCACGTTCGACGCGGCCGTGATCGCCGTGCATCCCGGTGCCGCGCTGAAAATGCTCGCAGAACCGACGGCCCTCGAGCACACCATCCTGGGAGCGATGCCGTACTCCACCAATCACACGCAACTGCACACGGACTCGTCGGTGTTGCCGAAGAACACCAGGGCGCGTGCATCGTGGAACTACCACCTCCCGTCGTGCACGGCCAGGCCCGACCGGGTGCTGGTCAGCTACGACCTGACCAGGTTGCAGCGCCTGGGGGACACCGATCGCAGAATGCTGGTCACCCTCGGTGGAGCGGATCGGATCGACCCGAACGCGGTACTCGACGAGATGACCTACGAACACCCTCAGTACACCCCCGAATCGGTTGCAGCGCAGCGTCGACTTCCCGAATTGAATACCGACACAGTGGTATTCGCCGGTGCGTACCACGGCTGGGGATTTCACGAGGACGGTGCGTTGTCGGGCGCGCGCGCCGCACAACGGGTGGGGGCCACGTGGCTCTGACATCGGTTCTGCCGACCACCCGCGCACACGGGGCGGCGTTGTATCGCACTCGGATCGACCACATTCGACGCGCGCCGATTCGAAACACGTTCTCGTACAAGAGTTACAGCTGGTTCGTCGATCTCGACGCTCTTCCCGAATTGCCCCGGATACTGCGACCGCTGGCCTCGTTCGATCCCCGTGACCACCTCGGTGACCCCGACGCCACCATCCGCCAGAACGTCGACGCGTTCCTGGCGGAGAGCGGTATCGACCTCGGCGGCGGACGGATCACGATGTTGGCCAGTGCGCGGGTGTTCGGGCACACGTTCAACCCATTGAGTGTGTACTGGTGTCACGATCGCGACGGAGAGCTCCGCTGCGTGGTGGCGGAGGTGCACAACACCTACGGCGAGCGATACCGGTATCTGCTGCACACCGATCATCGCGGTGCGGCCCGCACGACCAAGGAGTTCTACGTATCGCCGTTCAACGACGTCGACGGCGAATACTCGATGCGGCTACCCGAGCCGGACGCCGCACTCCGTCTGTCGATCGTCCTCGAACGACCCGGTCGGCCTCCGTTCGTGGCGACCGTCCACGGCCGTCGTCGAGAGGTGACGTCGCGGTCCATTCTCCGCACCGCACTCGAGATCCCGTGTGCGCCGTTACGGGTGGTGATACAGATCCGCTGGCAGGGCATTCGGCTCTGGGCGCGGGGTCTGAAGATCGTGCAGAAACCTGCCCCTCCCGGGGCGCGAGAATTCCAGAAGGAAGGGGCCAACAGATGACAACTGTGTCGAAGGCCGATTCTGTGTCGAACCCGTACGGTGGTTCCGCTGTCGTTCCGCGCCCGCTGGTGGATCCACGGGTCTGGCCTCAGATCGCCCAGGTTCCCGGTGGCATGAAGGTTGCAGCCGCAGCACCAGTCGCCGACTTCCTCTTCCGCCGCGCGGTCGCGCGATTGCAGGTTCGGGTGGCGATGCCCGACGGCGAGGTCATCGGGGCCGGCTCGGCCGATGCACCGTTGATGACCGTCTATCGACCACACGACTTCGCCGCACGGGTCGGCGACAGCGGACTCATCGGATTCGGTGAGGCATACATGGCCGGAGACTGGGATGCCGAGGATCTCACTGCTGTGCTCGAGGTCTTCGCCCGGCGCATGGCGTCCCTGATTCCGAAGTCCCTGCAGCGCCTCCGAGGGCTCTATATCCCCAAGCCTCCACGGAGCGAGCGGAATACGACCAAGAACACGCGATCCAACATCTCGCGCCACTACGACCTGTCGAACGACCTCTTCGAACTCTTTCTCGACGAGACGATGACGTACTCCAGTGCGTTGTTCGCCGAATCGGGAAACGACGACGACAGGGAGGAGCTCGCCGACGCCCAGCGTCGCAAGATCGACCGGCTACTCGACCGGGCGGGCGTCGGCGAGGGAACCAGGGTGCTCGAGATCGGTACCGGATGGGGTGAGCTGGCCATCCGTGCGGCAGCTCGTGGTGCGACGGTCCGGTCGGTGACCTTGTCGACCGAACAGCAGGAATTGGCGCGTAAGCGCTGTGCCGCTGCCGGTTACGGAGACCGGATCCAGATCGATCTCCTCGACTACCGCTTGGTCGACGGCGAGTACGACGCGATCGTGTCGGTCGAGATGATCGAGGCCGTCGGGCATCAGTATTGGGCGACGTACTTCGAGACGATCGACGCGCTGCTCGCACCGGGTGGGCGGGTTGCCCTCCAGGCCATCACGATGCCGCACGACCGAATGCTGGCTACCCGAAACACGTACACCTGGGTCCACAAGTACATATTTCCCGGCGGATTCCTGCCGTCCGTGCGGGCCATCGAGGAGGTGACCGAGCAGAGCACTTCGCTTCGGGTTCGCGAGCGTCTGTCGATGGGCGATCACTACGCGCGAACCCTCGCTCAGTGGGACAGGCGCTTCCGTGAATACCGCAGCGAGGCCGAGGAGCTCGGTTTCGACGAGGTGTTCGCGCGAATGTGGCATTTCTACCTGTGCTACTCGGAGGCCGGATTTCGATCCGGATACCTCGATGTTCAGCAGATCGTGCTCGACCGAAGGGACAACCGATGACCACCTCGACACTTTCCGTCGACCGGACCGACCGCAGTGTCGGTGTCGCACACCGGATTGCCGAGCTGATCGAACCCCTGGTTGGTGGTCCGCTTCCCGTTCGGCTGCAGGCGTGGGACGGATCCGTTGCGGGAGATGCGTCGGCACCGCGAGTGCTGTTGCGGAGCCCGAGCGCCCTTCGTCGATTGCTGTGGAGCCCCGGCGAACTCGGTGCTGCACAGGCGTACGTCACCGGGGAGCTGGACGTCGACGGCGATCTCGCCGCGGCCCTCGATCACGTCTGGGGTGTGGTGCGTGAGCGCCGACTCTCGGCGATACGACCGGGGCCGGCGTCGCTCCTGCGGTTGGCGAAACTGGCCAAGGATCTCGGAGTGTTCGGCCGTCCTCTGCCGCCGCCCGTGTCGCAGGCATCGGTGAAAGGGCGGCTGCACTCGGTGCTTCGCGACCGCGCCGCGATCAGTCACCATTACGACCTGTCGAACGACTTCTACGAATTGGTGCTCGATTCCCACATGGCGTACTCGTCGGCGTACTGGACCTCGGATTCGCCGGACTACACCCTCGACGATGCCCAACGCGACAAACTCGACCTCGTTTGTCGAAAGATCGGTCTCGACAAGCGTGCCGGGCAACGCTTTCTCGACGTCGGCTGCGGCTGGGGGTCCCTGAGCCTGCATGCGGCTCAGGAGTACGGAGCGCAGGTCGTCGGAGTGACCATCTCGCGCGAACAGAAAGCCTTCATCGACAAACGAATTGCCGACCGAGGACTGCAGGACAACGTCGAGATCCGAATTCAGGATTATCGAGAGATTCCGGACGGGCCCTTCGACGCGGTGGCGTCGATCGAGATGGGTGAGCATGTGGGGGAGGCCAATTACCCGACCTACACCGCCGCACTGCACACCAACGTCAAGCCGGGTGGACGCGTGTTGATTCAGCAGATGTCGCGAAGAGAAGGTGACAACCCCGGCGGCGGAGCCTTCATCGAGTCGTTCATCGCGCCGGACATGTACATGCGCCCCGTCGGGCGGACCGTCGCGATGATCGAGGAGGCAGGGCTGGAGGTTCGCGACGTTCACGCCCTTCGGGAGCATTACGTGCGGACCGTCGATGTCTGGACCGAGCGCTTCGAGGCGCGCTACGACGAAGTGGTGGCGATGGTCGGCGAAGAGGTCGCGCGCGTGTGGCGGCTGTACCTGATCGGCGGCGGAATGGCCTTCCGGGACAACAGGATGGGCGTCGACCAGATTCTGGCGGTTCGGTCCGAGAACGGGACGTCCGAGATGGAACCGGTGCGGCCGTTGTGGGTGGGCCCGCGGTGAACTGGTCCGACTTCCTCACCGTATCGCTTGCGAGCCTCGGCGGTACCGCCGTCCTGATGATCGTCACCGCCCTCATCGGCGCGCGCATCGGACGCCACAACGTCGTGGACGTGACGTGGGGCGGCGGGTTCGTTCTGATCGCGCTGATCTCGGCTGCGACCGGAACAGGCGAATTGTGGCGTCGAATACTTCTGCTCGTCCTCGTCGGGGTGTGGGGACTTCGTCTCGCAGTGCACGTCTTTCGACGCTCGCGTGGGCACGGTGAGGATCCGCGCTACACCGAACTGCTCGCCAAGGCCACCGGTAACAAAACCCTGTATGCCCTGCGGAAGATCTACCTGACGCAGGCGGTTGCATTGTGGTTCGTGTCCCTGCCGCTGCAGGTATCCGCCGTCGCCCACGGATCCGTTCTGCCGGTCGTCGTACTCGGCGTACTGGTCTGGATTCTCGGATGGACGTTCGAGGCAGTGGGGGATGCGCAGTTGACGGCCTTCAAGGCCGACGCGTCGAACAAGGGCAAGATCATGGATCGTGGGCTGTGGTCCTGGACGCGGCACCCGAACTACTTCGGTGACTCGGCAGTCTGGTGGGGACTGTTCCTCGTCGCGGCGTCGGCGTGGCCCGGAGTGTTCACGCTGCTGTCGCCCATAGCGATGACGTACTTCCTGGTGTTCGCCACCGGTGCGCGGTTGCTCGAGCGCAGCATGGAAAAGCGTCCGGGGTATCGCGAATACCAGCAGCGGACCAGCTATTTCCTCCCACGGCCGCCGAAAGGCCCCAGCAAGTAGCTCGTGGGGGAGGCAGCGGCGCTAGGGTTGGTCGAGGATTTCGGTTCGTCGATCAACGAGGAGGCGCATCGTGGCGCACGAGAGAGCTGGAACCACTGCACTGCCGGAGGATCTGGTAGATCTTTCGCAGCTCGTGACGGCGTACTACTCGCGAGTTCCCGACGTGTCGGAACCCAGCCAGCAGGTGGTGTTCGGCACATCAGGGCATCGAGGATCCAGCTTGGATTCGGCGTTCAACGAGGCACACATCGTCGCGACGACGCAGGCGATCGTGGAGTACCGCGCTGCGCAAGGCATCACCGGGCCGTTGTTCATCGGCCGGGACACCCACGCGTTGTCGGAACCCGCCTGGACGACGGCTCTGGAAGTGTTGGCGGCCAACGACGTCGACGTACTGGTCGATTCGGGGGATCGGTACACCCCGACCCCGGCCGTCAGTCACGCCATCCTTCGGTACAACGAATCGGGCCCCGCGGCGAAGGCCGACGGCATCGTGGTGACTCCGTCGCACAACCCGCCCCGGGACGGCGGCTTCAAGTACAACCCTCCGCACGGCGGTCCTGCCGACAGTGATGCCACATCGGTCATCGCCGCTCGCGCGAACGAGCTTCTGCGCACCGGCATTTCGGGCATCGAGCGGGTGACGCTCGCGCAGGCGTTCGCGGGGAGCGTCTCGCGCTACGACTTCCTCGGCACCTATGTGGACGACCTGCCGAACGTGCTCGATCTCGATGCGATCCGTGCTGCCGGAGTTCGCATCGGCGCAGATCCGCTGGGCGGCGCGAGTGTCGATTACTGGGATGCCATCGCCGAGCGGCACAATCTGGACCTGACCGTGGTGAACCCGTTGGTGGACGGCACATTCCGCTTCATGACTCTCGACACCGACGGCAAGATCAGGATGGATTGCTCGTCGCCGAACGCGATGGCGTCGCTCATCGCAGCCCGCGATCGGTTCGACATCTCGACGGGCAACGATGCCGACTCCGACCGGCACGGCATCGTCACTCCCGACGGTGGCCTGATGAATCCCAATCACTTCCTCGCCGTCGCCATCGACTACTTGTTCACGCACCGACCCGATTGGTCGCCCACGGCGGCAGTGGGCAAGACGTTGGTGAGCTCGTCGATGAGCGACCGGGTCGTCGAAGCTCTCGGCCGTCGTCTGCTCGAGGTGCCGGTCGGGTTCAAGTGGTTCGTTCCGGGTCTGCTCGCAGGCGAGCTCGGATTCGGCGGTGAGGAGAGCGCAGGAGCGTCGTTCCTCCGACACAACGGCCGAGTCTGGACCACCGACAAGGACGGCATCGTTCTCGCACTGCTGGCGTCCGAGATCACCGCCGTCACCGGATCCACGCCGTCGCAGCGCTACGGCGAGTTCACTGCGAAGTTCGGGAATCCGACGTATGCCCGCGTCGATGCACCGGCAACCCGCGAGCAGAAAGCCGTTCTCGCCAAGCTCTCGCCCGACCAGATCACCGCCACCGAGCTGGCAGGCGAACCGATCACGGCAACGCTGACCGAGGCTCCGGGAAACGGAGCCGCCCTCGGTGGCCTGAAGGTGACGACGGAGAGCGCCTGGTTCGCTGCGCGCCCGTCCGGAACCGAGGACGTCTACAAGATCTACGCAGAGTCGTTCCAGGGCGAGGAGCATCTCGCCCGGGTGCAAGCCGCAGCACGTGAACTGGTGTCGTCCGCACTCGAGAGCTCGTGACCGACTCACCTCCACCCGACAACGACAGTTCGGCTCCCGAGCCGGCATTCCGACCCGGAGGCAAGCTCCCACCGGAGATCTGGGTTCTGGTGTCGGCGGCGTTCGTCATCGCGCTCGGATTCGGCATCGTCGCGCCCGCTCTGCCACAGTTCGCCCGGGAATTCGGCGTCGGGTACACGGCGGCGTCGGCGGTCATCAGTGCATTCGCTCTCATGCGGTTGCTGTTCGCACCCGCCAGTGGTGCTCTGGTGCAGCGGCTCGGCGAGCGGCCCGTATACCTGATCGGACTGCTGATCGTTGCGGTGTCCACCGGTGCGTGCGCTCTGGCCCAGACGTATTGGCAGCTGCTGGTGTTCCGCGGACTCGGCGGCATCGGCTCGACGATGTTCTCGGTGTCGGCACTGGGACTGCTGATCCGGATCAGTCCTCCGACCAGTCGTGGCCGCATCTCCGGCCTGTATGCGACCGCCTTCCTGTTGGGAACCATCGGCGGTCCGCTCGTCGGCGGCGCGCTCGTCGGATTCGGTCTGCGGGTGCCCTTCGTCATCTATGCCGTGGCTCTCGTGATCGCCGCGGCCGTCGTGTACTTCACCCTGGGCAATTCCGACCTCGTCAAGCCGGAGAAGGGCTCGGCGCCGCCGACGATGTCATTGCTTGCCGCGCTGCGGATCCCGTCGTACCAGGCGGCGCTGGCATCGAATTTCGCCAACGGTTGGGCTGTGTTCGGTGTTCGGGTGGCCTTGGTGCCGTTGTTCGTGGTGGAGGCGATGCAGCGATCCGAGGTGTTCGTCGGTATCGCGCTGACAGTGTTCGCAGTGGGAAATGCGCTGGTTCTCACCAGTGCAGGTCGCCTGTCCGATGTGCGCGGACGAAAGCCCTTCATGGTGGGTGGGTTGGCGGTGTGCGGCCTGGGGACCGTCGTGATGGGGTACGTCCACGATCCCGTGCTGTTTCTCGTGGTGTCGTTGATCGCCGGCATCGGATCGGGTCTGATGAGCCCCGCCCAGCAGGCCTCGGTTGCCGACGTGATCGGCTCGAAGGCGCGCGGAGGGCCCGTACTGGCTGCATTCCAGATGGCCTCCGATGTCGGCGCGGTCATCGGCCCGATCGTGGCCGGGATGATCGTCGAACAGGTCTCGTTCGGTCCGGCTTTCGCCGTGACGGGAGCGCTGCTTCTCCTGGCAGGACTCTGGTGGTCGCGAGTTCCGGACACCCTCGGACGCGAGCGCGCCTGACGGACGCAACCGTAGTATTCGCTGTGTGAGCCAGAAGAAGATATCGAGTACGAAACACACACCCGAGGCAACCTCCAACACGATGACCTACGTATTGGGTGGCATCGCATTCGTCGTAGTGGTGATCGTCATCGCGGTGGCGATCATGTGGCAGAGCGGAAGCGACGCTCCACGCAACGACGGCTACGGAACGGTCAAGAATCCGGCGGTCGAATTGTCGTTGCCGGGTGACGGGGTGGTGCAGCTGTCGCGTCCGGAAGCGCAGCGGGTCATCGATGTCTTCGAGGATCCGATGTGCCCGTTCTGCGGCGACCTCGAAGTGAAACACGGCCAGGAGCTGGCTCAGAAAATCGACGACGGTGTCGTCTCGGTGAATTACCACCTGGTCAATTTCCTGGATCCGCAGTCGCCGTCCGGTGACTATTCGACGCGTGCCGTAGCGGCGTCGCACTGCGTGGCAGCGACAGAGAACGCGCGGGTCTACTCCGCATTTCACGCCGGTCTGTTCGACCCGGAATTTCGCCCCGAAGAAGGCGGTGACTCCGACCGAACCGATGCCGAACTCGCGGAACTCGCCCGATCCGTCGGAGCCAGCGATCTGGCAACGGAATGCATCGCCGCCGGTGCGCAGCGCGACGCAGCAGTAGCGGATGCGAACACCGGACGGGACGCGTTGGCGGCGTCGGGTGCCCGTGGAACGCCAGGGGTCCTCGTCGACGGTCAGGTCGTCGATGCGCTCGGTGACTCGGAATGGCTTGCGTCGATCAACTGATCTCCTGGGCGTGGGTGCGGTCGGTGATCGAGGATTCGGTACCGGCCGCACCAGGTGATTTGTTGCTGCTGCGACCGATGGTGTAACTTCGTTCGAGCAACCGCATGAGCGGGAGCACGCAGTACTCGGGGCTATGGCGCAGCTGGTAGCGCACCACACTGGCAGTGTGGGGGTCAGGGGTTCGAGTCCCCTTAGCTCCACCGTGAAGGACAAGCTCGTTTTCGGTCAATGAAAAAGCGTCGCCCCCGGGCGACGCTTTTCTTGTTTCGGTGTCACCGACCGCCGAGTCGGCATCCGAGCGTCCCGCCCGGAGCCGATTCGTCGATCGACGGCTCAGTGTGCTGCGTCGAACGCCTGCTCGACCTCGGCGGGGATTCTGCCTCGCGCCGAGATGTTGTGGCCGTTCGCCTTGGCCCATTCTCTGATGGCTTTGGTCTGATTGGCGTCGCGCTTGGCGCCGGTTGCGGGAGTGCTCGACTTCTTCGTTCGCTTTCCACCGACCTTGGTGGAGTGCTCGATGTAATAGTCGAGCTTGCGGTGAAATTCCTTCGCGTTCTTGTCGCTCAGGTCGATTTCGTAGCTGACTCCGTTGACCGAATAGGTTATGTGTTCGCCACCGGATTCGATCGGTTTTTCGTCGATGTCGTCGACTAGTTGCACATAGACTTTTCTGGCCATGCTGCAGCTCTCCAATGATGCAGGGGATGATGCGGGGATGTCCAGATCGAACTGAAGCGACTATACGGCTGAACAATGTGGTTATCCACGCGGGCCGGGGAATTGTTACGTAATTCCCAGAATTGTCTCGAAATCGGATCGTGTGGTTACCGAAACGTCGATATGCATGCGAGAACATTGTCTCGCTGCGACCGTGTGTCATAAAGGAGACAAAAGACGAACCGGCCGGTTCGAAGGCGGTTTTCCATCATCGAGTCGGTTCGTGGTCGTTTCGGTGGGGCCGTGGACGATCTCGGCGCGAAACGACCATTCGTGTCGGCAACGAATCGGTCACGGAAGGCACTCATTTCCCTAACGAATCATTGTGCGAGTCTCCCCGGGGCCGTCTTCTGCTTCACTTGAGGCGCAAGTGTCTGTTGTGACGTGTGGTGCCCCGCGATGCGGTGACCGCTCGGATCAGCGGTGTCCGAGGGGCCGAGAGGGGAGTAGCGCAGCGAGCTCCACCGTTGCGCCAACGACGATATGAAATCTGCACCGATGACAAGGTCGGCAGTAGCGGCGCTGATGTGCGCCGGAGTGCTCGGTGTCGGAGTGCTCGTGTCGGCGCCGGCCATCGCCGCACCGTCCAGCACGGCACCCGCCGCCGGCACCGAGTTGTCGGGGAAGACAGTGTTCCTCGACCCGGGTCACCAGGGCACCGCACACTCGGAGAATCTGCAGCGGCAGGTGAACGACGGGCGGGGAGGCACCAAGGATTGCCAGACCACCGGTATGACCACACTGGACGGCGTGCCCGAGCACACGATCAACTGGAAAGTCAGCGAGCTGGTCCGATCGAGCCTGGAGAGTCTGGGTGCGACGGTCGAGACGAGTCGAGCCGACGACACCGGCTGGGGCGGATGCGTCGACGACAGGGCGCGGGCCGCCAGCGACTCCGGTGCCGACGTGGCCGTGAGTATTCATGCGGACTCCACGAGTACGACGACCGATGCAGACAAGCACGGGTTCCATCTGATCGTTCCCACTCTTCCGATTCCGAGCGCGGCTGCCGATGCTGCCCAATCCGAGGGGGGACGGTCGGCATCGACGCTGATGCGAGACTCCTACGTGCGCGCAGGCTTCGAGCCCGCGAACTACGCAGGGGTCGAGAACGGGATACAGGAACGATCCGATGTCGCCGGGCCCGCGCTGACCACGGTGCCCCTCGTGTTCGTCGAGATGGGCAACGGATCCAACCCCGACGACGCAGCTCTTCTCGAGAGCTCGGACGGTCAGCTCGAGCATGCGATCGCGATCTCGACGGGGATCATCGACTACCTCCTCGGGGCCGAAACCGCCTCCACCCCAGCGGACGCCGTCACCACGCCTGCGGCTACCCCCGCCGCGACAGCGACGACCGACACCGCCGCGCCCGCAGCGACGTCAACCGGCCCCGCAGGCCCCGCGGCCGAGGGGCGTAGCGCATTGTCGAGGTTGCTCGAGAGCGTGTCCCCGTACGTGAATGCATTCGGCGTCGACGGCCTGGCAGGACTCGCGACCCCGGACAACGTGAGCAGTGTGTCGACGTTCGCTCGAGGCCTGCTGAAACAGATTCTCATCGACCGGTAGTCTCGGATGCCGTGGCGCGTCGACGAATTCCGGTGGTGATAGTTGCGGGCTTTCTCGGAGCAGGTAAGACCACGCTTCTGAACCACCTGCTGCGCAATGATTCCGGCATCCGAATAGGGGTCGTGGTCAACGACTTCGGGGCGATCAACATCGACTCGATGCTCGTGGCCGGCCAGGTCGATTCGATGGTCTCACTCGGTAACGGCTGCATCTGTTGCGCCGTCGACATCAGCGATATGGACGCGATGTTCGACGCCCTCGCGCACCGTCGGTCCGCCATCGACGTGATCGTGGTGGAGGCCAGTGGCCTGGCCGAACCCCGCAATCTCATCAGAATGGTTCGGGGTAGCCAGAACGAATTCATCGTCTACGGCGGGCTCGTCGGTGTCGTCGACGCGGTGGAGTTCCGGCGGACCCGCGCGCGCCATCCAGAGATCGACCAGCACCTGCAATTGGCCGACCTTGTGGTGCTGAACAAGTCGGATGCGGTGACCGAGTCCGAGCGCTCCGCGGTGGTGTCGACGGTGCAGTCCGTCGTAGGAGACGTGCCCGTCGTACCCGTGGCCTTCGGTCGCGTCGACCCGCTGCTGCTGTTCGATCGGCGTGACGATCACTCGGTGGATTCGGCAATGGCGGTGCAGCTGTCGTTCGACGAGCTACTCCGGGAGAACCACGATCACGACCACGATCATGACCATCACCTGCACGCGCAGTACTCACACACCGAATTCGTGACGACGGTTCCCGTCGAACCGCGCCGTTTGATCGAGTTCTTGGAGAATCCTTCCGGAAACCTCTACCGCATCAAGGGATTCGTGCACTTCGGCATCACCGGCTACACGCAGAAGTTCGTCGTGCACACGGTGGGCCGACACATCCGATTCGAGGCTGCGTCGTGGGCCCGGGGTGAGCCCGAGCAGACGTCACTGGTGCTGATCGGTACCGATCTCGATGCGTCGGCCGTCGAGCAGCGGTTGCGTGCCTGCGTGCGAGGACCGGACGACGCCGACGACGCCTCCGCCATGCTTCCGGTCCATCGTTATCTCGAGACCGGTTAGTTCCTTTACAGCCCGACCCACTCGGTACGTCCGCCCTCGAATCCCTGACGCTTCCAGATCGGGACCTCGGCCTTGATGCGCTCGACGAGTCGGGCGCAGGCTTCGAACGCTTCGGCGCGATGAGCCGAGCCGACGGCCGCGACGAGCGCGAGGTCGCCGACCCGTAGATCGCCGACGCGATGTACTGCGGCCACTGCCAATCCCGTCTCTGCCGATACCTCCGAGCAGCAGCGGCTCAGGAAGCGTTCCGCGTCGGGATGTGCGCGGTATTCCAGAGTCTCCACCGCATGCCCGCCGTCGTGGTCGCGCACGATTCCGCTGAACAGTACAACGGCACCGTGACGCGAATCCTGAACTGCCACCTCTACTTCGGCAGTGCTCAACGGTTCGTTCGAGATACGGGCGACGAGCTCACTCATCGTGGGGGCCTCCTCCGGCGATCTGGGCCAGCACATGGTCGAGGAGCGGGTCGAGAACGGAGAGTCCGTCCTTCACGCCACCCGGCGAGCCCGGCAGGTTGACTACGAGCGTGCGTCCGATCAGGCCCGAGACACCGCGGCTGAGCACCGCATGAGGTGTCGCAGATGTTCCGCGGGTTCGGATCGCATCGGCTATCCCCGGCATGTCGATGTCGAGGAGCGCCGCCGTCGCCTCGGGGGTCGCATCGGTGGGGGATACACCGGTGCCGCCCGTGCTGACGATCAGCGACGGTTCGCCGCGTAGGGCGTCCTGCAACCCCGTAGCGATGTCGGCATCGGCGTACACCAGTGGGCCACGCACGGCGAAGCCCCGATCGGTCAACCAGGACGCGATGGTGGGGCCGGTGGTGTCCGGGCGAGATCCGTTCGCGCCGCCGGTCGAGGCGACCAGAACCGCTGCGGACCGTGCGGACTCGAATATCGGCGCAGCCGCAGAATCGGGGGAGTCCGCTGCGTCGTCCCGTTGCCAATGTCCGTGCTTACCGCCGTCTTTGGTGAGCAACCGGACACTGTTCATGGTGGCACCGGGATCGACGGCCTTGACCATGTCGTGCAGCGTCAGGCCGGCTACGGCGACCGCGGTCAGTGCTTCCATCTCCACCCCGGTACGTCCGGTGGTGCGGGCGGTTGCCTCGACCGTGATGGACGAGTCGGTGAATCCGAACGAGATCTTCACCGAGGAGAGGGCGAGCTGGTGGCACAGCGGAATCAGTTCCGACGTCTTCTTCGCCGCCGAGATGCCCGCGATGCGGGCGGTGGCGAGAACGTCGGCCTTGGGCATGTCGTCCGCGCGCACGAGCGCGACGACCTCGGCGGTGGTGACGAACTCACCGGCGGCGACGGCCGTGCGCGAGGTTTCCTTCTTGTGCGCCACATCGACCATGCGGGCGCGGCCCTGATCGTCGAGATGAGACAGTTGGGGTTGCGGTACATCGGTGGTCACAGTGGCCACACCTCCACGTCGGATCCTGCAGCGAGTTCGGTTGTCTCGGAGTCGATGTCGATCAGCACATCGGCCCATGCCAGTGCAGCGACCAGGTGCGAGCCGGGACCGGCGACGAGCTCCACCCGCCCGTCGTCGCGCAATCGACCACGGAGCAGTTGTCTTCGACCGGGCGGAGACACGATCGGTTCGTGCAGGGCCGCAGTGGTCGAGAGCACCGGCGGCAGACCGGCCGCTCGCCGAACGATGTTGCGCGCGAACATGATGTACGAGACGACCGTACTGACGGGATTGCCGGGAAAGCTGAGCACGGGAACACCGTCGAACATCGTGATGCCCTGCGGACCACCCGGCTGCATACGAACCGACCCGAAGTTGCCGCCGAGCGGCCGGAGTACGTCCTTGACCACCTCGAAGTCGCCCATCGATACTCCGCCGGACGTGATGATCAGCTCGACCGATTCTGCTGCGGCGTCGAGGATCTCGCGAAAGCGGCTCGGCTCGTCGGAGCTGCGCGAGACGGAGACCACCTCTGCGCCGCTGGCGCGAAGGTGTGCGGCGAGGGTGATGCCGTTCGAGTCGTAGATCTGACCGGGCGTCAGCGTCGAGCCGGCGTCGACCAGTTCGGCACCGGTGGTCACGACGGCCACGCGTGGACGCGAACGGACGTCGATGTCGCCGAAGCCGACGGCAGCGAGAACGGAGATGTGTCGGGGTTCCAGAACGCGGCCCGACTCGACCAGGACCGTTCCGACGCGTACGTCGCTGCCCTGCTCGCGTACGAATTCACCTGCTGCGCGGCTTCTTTCGATCGTCACGGAACCGGCCGCCGGTACGGAGGTGTCTTCGACGGGGACGATTGCGTCCGCTCCGTCCGGAATGGGGGCACCGGTCATGATCTTGGCGGCGCTGCCCGAGGCGAGGACTGCCGATTCCGTCGGGCCTGCGGCGATGATCGTCGAGACCGGAAGCGTCACCGGGGTCGTGGCCACGGATCGAGAATCCACGGCATAGCCGTCCATCTGCGAGTTGCGGAACAGCGGCAGATCGACCGGCGATCGCACGTCCTCGAACGCGACGCGTCCCAGCGCGTCGTCGAGAGGAATTCGCTGAGCTGTTCTCGTGGTCAACGCCGCGAGCAGAGTCTCGACCGCGGCGGTGTGTTCCTCGACCGATACAGCGGTCACTGTGCGAATCCAGTGATCGCGTGCGTGTGCTCAACCGTCATGGGTGCCAATCCTAAGCACGCCGATCCGTCCACTCGGTGTGGGCTGCGGCATAATGGGTAGACACACGAACGACAGACGTGATTTCCGACGGAGACGAGGTACGAGGTGACGGTGGACAGTGTCACCTCGCTGGGCATTCCCGGGTTCGGCACCACCACGGGTTCGACGGCAGGCAGTGTCGGCCCGGTGTCCGACCGGCCGGACGTGCCGCATCTGATCGATCGATTCGGCCGAGTCGCGCGCGACCTGCGTATCTCCATCACCGAGAAGTGCTCCTTGCGGTGCACCTACTGCATGCCGGAGGAGGGGCTTCCGGCTATTCCTGCGTCGAACCTGCTCACGCCGGCCGAGATCGCGCGAGTGGTGTCGGTGTCCGTGCGGCTGCTGGGTATTCGGGACGTGCGCTTCACCGGAGGCGAGCCGTTGATGCGCCGCGACCTCGACGAGATCTTGAGGCTGTGCTCCGATGCTGCGGCAGGTGTACCGCTGTCGATGACCACCAACGCAGTGGGTCTGGAGCACCGCGCCGGGGCACTGGCCGATGCCGGTTTGACCCGGGTCAACGTGTCCCTGGATTCGGTCGACCGCGAAGATTTCGCGCGGCTGACCAGACGCGACCGATTGCCGTCGGTACTGGCCGGCATCCGAGCGGCGAAGCGAGCGGGCATCGGTCCGGTGAAGATCAACGCAGTTCTGATGCGCGACACGCTGTCCGGTGCAGTCGATCTACTGCGCTGGTGTCTCGACGAAGGGGTGGCACTGCGCTTCATCGAGCAGATGCCGCTCGATGCCGACCACGAGTGGGCTCGGGCCAACATGATCGACGCCCAGACCTTGCTCGACGAGCTGTCCACCGAGTTCGACCTACGTGAGGTGGGGCGCGCCGATCCGTCGGCACCGGCCGAGGAATGGAGCGTCGACGGTACCGATGCGACCGTCGGCATCATCGCGTCGGTGACGCGCTCGTTCTGCGGTGATTGCGACCGCACCAGGATCACTGCAGAAGGAACGATTCGGTCCTGTCTGTTCAGCGACGACGAGACCGATCTTCGGGCAGCTCTGCGCGGCGGTGCCACCGACGACGAACTGGCAGCGGTGTGGCGCGGGGCGATGTGGAACAAGTGGGCGGGGCACGGCATCGACGCCGACGGCTTCGTACCTCCCACCCGCAGCATGGGAGCCATCGGTGGCTGACACCCGGGTGGAGGTGCGGTACTTCGCTGCAGCGGTCGACGCGTCGCACTGCGAGTCCGAGTACCTCACCGTGCCGGTCGGTGCCACCCTCGCCGATCTGCGAGAGCTGATCCTGTCTCGGCACGGCGCGCCGATGGAGCCGATTCTTCGGGTCTCGGCCTACCTGGTGGGAGATGATCTCACCCGCGATCTCGGGCGCACGATCGGCGGCAGGGTCGACGTACTGCCGCCCTTCGCCGGCGGCTGAGCACACCCGGTTCGCCGCGCCACCGACCTGTGGCTGCCCGATTCAGCTGCTTCTCTTCCACCAATCGTCGAACGGCGTCACGGGCACCGTGCGCTTGTGACGAGTTGCGAGGAACATCTTCTCCAGCTTGTCGGCGACCTCGTCGGTGACGTCCTTGCCCTCCAGGTAGTCGTCGATCTGTTCGTACGTGACACCGAGCGCTTCCTCGTCGGGTAGCGCCGGACGATCGTCCTCGAGATCTGCGGTGGGAACTTTGCGCCAGGTGCTCTCGGGTGCTCCCAGTTCGCGCAGCAGCGCCGCACCTTGACGCTTGCTCAAGCCGGTCAGCGGAGTCAGATCGACGCCGCCGTCACCGAACTTGGTGAAGAAACCGGTGATCGCCTCGGCGGCGTGATCGGTGCCCACCACGACGTAGCCGAGTTCGCCGGCGAGTGCGTACTGGGCCACCATGCGCTGGCGGGCCTTGATGTTGCCGCGGACGAAGTCTCGGATTTCGGCACTTCCCAGCGCGTCCGCGGTCGCGGCCGCTGCGGCGTCGGCAGCGTCCTTGATGTTCACCGTCACCGTGCGGTCGGGATCGATGAATTTCAACGCGATCGATGCGTCGTCCTCGTCGGCCTGCACACCGTAGGGGAGGCGAACGGCGACGAACTCGGCCTCGTGTCCGTCGGCTCGGAGCTCCGTTGCTGCCTGTTGGGCGAGTTTGCCGGTGAGCGTGCTGTCCTGACCCCCACTGATTCCGAGTACGAATCCCGAGGCCGGAGTCGACGCCAGGTAGTCCTTGAGAAAGTCCACTCGTCTGCGGACCTCCGTGATCGGGTCGATGGTCGACTGCACGGCCAGCTCACGCATGATCCCCGAGCGCAATTCCGAGTTGATGTGTCCCATCACGCCATCCTAATGACGAGTGCCGGGATTCGATCTCGCGCCGTGCGTAGTGTCGGTGGTCGTGAGTGGATCCTCCGATACCTTCGTCAAGCGAAACCCCCAGGCCCACCCCGACTTCTACGCCGCCGAGGCCGCCGGGCTTCGGTGGCTCGGCGAGGCGGCGGCCCCGGTCGTCGGAGTGATCGGGCACGACCGGACGTACATCGAACTCGAGCGGCTGGCCGCGGCCCGTCCCACGCTCGCCGCAGCCGAACGATTCGGGCGCGCGCTGGCATCGACGCACTCTGCCGGAGCCGGTGGGTTCGGTGCGCCGCCGGTCGGCTCCGACGGCGTCGCTTTCTCGGGTCAGCTGTTCATCGGATCCCGGCCCATGAGCAGTACGGTGCACCGAACCTGGGGTGCCTTCTACGCGGCCGAACGAGTGGTGCCGTTTCTCCGAATCGCGGTCGACGCCGGCACGGTGACGCAGGGCGAGGCGGCGATCGTCGAATCGGCGTGCGGACGCATCGCGGACGGCGACTTCGACGACGCGGAGCCGCCGAGCCGTATTCACGGCGACCTCTGGAACGGCAACGTGTTCTGGACCGACGCGGGAGTGGTGCTGATCGACCCGGCAGCGCACGGTGGGCACCGCGAGACCGATCTGGCGATGCTCGCGCTGTTCGGCTGCCCCCACCTCGACGTCGTCGTCGACGGCTACGAGGCGGTGCAGCCGTTGCGATCCGGGTGGCGCGAGCGCACGGCTCTGCATCAGCTGCATCCGCTCGCCGTTCATGCGGCCGGGCACGGCCGCTCGTACGGCACCGCGCTGCACGCGGCGGCCGCGGCCGTCGTCGGGCTGTGAGCGACGGATCTACCGAAGGCGAGTTGCCCCGATGGCTATCGGACTCGAGTTGCCCCGATGGCTATCGGACTCGAGTTGCCCTGCGTACCAGGTCTTCCCAGCCGTCGGCCAGGCGATCCATCGGCATTCCCAGATCCCGGTACTGGTGGAGTACCAGGGTGGCCTCGAGTGGTGTGAGCAGCCAGTACGCGAGCAATTCGAGATCCCCGTCCACCTCGGCTGCGCGGAGCAGCGACAGGACGTGGGTGAAGTTGACCATGTGCGCCGGGGCGGAATATCGCGCGTCGTCAGCGCTCTCCGCGGCGCGCAGCACTTCCCCCTGGACGTTGACGAACTCCAGTCGAGCTCGGCCGAAAGCGACGAGGCGATCGATCGGGTCGGCTCCCGGGCCGAGCGGCGGGTCGCCGAACATGAACGAGTGCTGCAGCTTCTTCTCGGTGTGGTCGAGCAACGCGCGCATCAGCCCGGCCCGGTTCCCGAAGCGACGGAACACTGTGCCCTTGCCCACTCCGGCCTTGCTGGCCACTGCGTCCATGGTGATGGCGTCGGCTCCGACGGTCGCCACCAGATCCGTTGCGGCGTCGAGGAGCAGCCGACGGTTGCGCGCTGCGTCGCACCGTTCGGATTCCTCGCCCGCTATGGGCAGCATCGGGCCGGTCACAGCCAGAGCCTACCTTGCCGGGAACATAAATGGACCACGGTCCGTTTGGATGGTAGGAATTGACACGACGATCACGTCATCCGAACTTGCGAAGGAATAACCTCATGTCAGACGCTCATGTACTCGTTCTCGTCGGAAGCCTGCGCGCCGAGTCGGTGAACAGGCGAATCGCCGAGACCGCTGTCACCGTGGCACCCGCCGGTGCCGAGGTAGTGGTCTACGACGGACTCGGAGATGTCCCCTTCTACAACGAGGACATCGACGTCGAGGGATCGGTGCCCGAGGGCGCACTCGCGCTGCGGGCCGCTGCCGAAAAGGCCTCGGCGTTGTTGCTGGTCACGCCCGAATACAACGGCACCATTCCGGCCGTGCTGAAGAACGCCATCGACTGGCTCTCCCGTCCGTACGGTGCCGGTGCCATGGTGGGCAAGCCGGTCGTCGTCATCAGCGCGTCGCCCAGCGGCAACGGAGCCAAGTGGGCACACGAGGACACCAGCAAGGCCGTGCGCATTGCAGGCGGAACCGTTCTCGAAGATGTCCAGCTCTCCATCGGCGGCACCATGGACAAGTTCGGTTCGGCGCACCCGCGCGAGAACGCCGAGGTCTCCGGTGAGATCGGCCATGTCGTCGCCGAGTTGGTCAAGGCTGCCGACGAGCTCGTGAGTGCGTGACCCTGTTTCGTTTATGAGAATCATTTTCATGTAAGATGGTTTCATGAAGGTGAGAAACTCGTTGAAATCGCTCAAGAACAAGCCCGGTGCACAGGTGGTACGACGCCGTGGCACGGTGTTCGTGATCAACAAGAAGGAACCGCGGTTCAAGGCGCGTCAGCGCTGACGACTGCGTGATCGACGACGAGGGCCCTCGGAGAAGTTCGAGGGCCCTTCGTCGTGCTGGGGGAGGGTCGGCACGCGTCACTGTCCCGGCCGAGTTCCGTTGTGATGGACAACACCCAGTCGGTGTGACGTGCGACACGCCGATGCAGCTCGATATTTCCGGCCCGATAAAGCCGTGACCAGCGAATACCAAGCATGTTGTTCGCAACATCTCGTGTTGTAGGCAGATGTCGGACACTAGGTGTAGTGTTTGACCGACCGAGAGGCCACAACTCGAAGAACGTGCACAACGGGCTCGAGCAGGTCGAAGTCGCCCTGAGCGGGAGATGTTCTCGGTGCCACACGCAGAGCACATCGGTCGCGTCGGTGCACCCGATGGCGACAACGGAAAGAGGGACACCATGAGCATCACCGTTTACACCAAGCCCGCCTGCGTTCAGTGCAATGCCACCTACCGCGCCCTCGACAAGGCGGGTATCGAGTACTCGGTCATCGACATCTCGCAGGATCCCGAAGCGCGCGACTACGTCATGGCCCTCGGTTACCTGCAGGCCCCGGTTGTCGTCGCCGGTGACGATCACTGGTCCGGCTTCCGTCCGGACCGTATCAAGACCCTCGCAGCGAACGCTGCTTGAACAGAACGAGAAAGTGAGTGAGCGGTGAGTTCGCAACCGCAGTCCTCCCACTCACTGGTCTACTTCTCCAGCGCGTCCGAGAACACTCATCGCTTCGTCTCGAAGCTGGGCATTCCCGCGACACGAATCCCTCTGCGTGATCCGGACGGCACCTTTCGTGTCGACACTCCCTACGTTCTCGTCGTGCCGACGTACGGGGGAGGGACCACGTACTCCGGGCGCGACACCAACTACGTCCCCAAGCGAGTGATCAAGTTTCTCAACGACGAGCACAATCGCTCGTTGATCCGAGCTGTCATCGCTGCCGGAAACACGAACTTCGGTGACTCGTTCTGCTTTGCGGGAGATGTCATTTCGCAGAAGTGCGCAGTTCCGTATCTGTACCGATTCGAATTGATGGGCACCCCCGAGGACGTAGTGCGGGTCCGCGAGGGGCTGGAGGACTTCTGGGAACGTGAAGTCCGACGCGCCGCCCACACGCACTAGAGCACCACACACCACATACCCAGTAGGAGCATCGCCGTGGCACCGACCATCACCGACGCAGCACCCGTACCCACCACCGTCCGCGGCGACGGCGACATGGATTACCACGCGCTCAACGCGATGCTCAATCTGTACGGTCCCAACGGTGAGATCCAGTTCGAGAAGGATCGCGAGGCTGCCAATCAGTACTTCCTGCAGCACGTCAATCAGAACACCGTGTTCTTCCACGATCTGGACGAGAAGTTGGACTACCTCGTCGAGGAGAACTACTACGAGCCCGAGGTTCTGGATCAATACTCCCGCGAGTTCGTCAAGTTCCTGATCAACCACGCGTACTCGAAGAAGTTCCGGTTCCCCACGTTCCTCGGGGCGTTCAAGTACTACACCTCGTACACGCTCAAGACGTTCGACGGCAAGCGTTACCTCGAGCGTTTCGAGGACCGGGTGTGCATGGTGGCGCTGACGCTGGCCGCCGGGGACGAGGCTCTGGCCACCGATCTGGTCGACGAAATCATCGCCGGCCGCTTCCAGCCCGCTACACCGACCTTTCTCAACTCCGGCAAGAAGCAGCGCGGCGAGCCCGTCTCGTGCTTCCTGCTACGTATCGAAGACAACATGGAGTCCATCGGTCGCTCCATCAATTCGGCCCTGCAGCTGTCCAAGCGCGGCGGCGGAGTTGCCTTGCTGTTGAGCAACATTCGCGAGGCCGGTGCGCCCATCAAGCGCATCGAGAACCAGTCCTCGGGTGTCATCCCGATCATGAAGCTGCTCGAGGACTCGTTCTCGTACGCCAACCAGCTCGGTGCACGTCAGGGCGCAGGCGCGGTGTACTTGCACGCGCATCACCCCGACGTCTACAAGTTCCTCGACACCAAGCGTGAGAACGCGGACGAGAAGATCCGCATCAAGACGCTCTCGCTCGGAATCGTCATCCCGGACATCACGTTCGAGCTGGCGAAGAAGAACGAGGACATGTACCTGTTCTCGCCGTACGACGTCGAACGCATCTACGGCGTCCCGTTCGCAGATATCGACGTCTCCGAGAAGTACTACGAGATGGTCGACGACAAGCGGATTCGCAAGACCAAGATCAAGTCGCGTGAGTTCTTCCAGACGCTCGCCGAGTTGCAGTTCGAGTCCGGTTACCCGTACATCATGTACGAGGACACCGTCAATCGTGCGAACCCGGTGAAGGGCAAGATCACGCACTCCAACCTGTGCTCGGAGATTCTCCAGGTCTCGACGCCGTCGACGTTCAACGACGACCTCTCGTACAGCCATGTCGGCAAGGACATCTCGTGCAACCTGGGCTCGCTGAACATCGCGAAGACGATGGATTCACCCGACTTCGGTAAGACCATCGCCGTGGCCATTCGCGGCCTCACCGCTGTGTCGGATCAGACGCACATCTTCTCCGTGCCGTCGATCGAGCAGGGCAACAACGATTCTCATGCCATCGGCCTGGGTCAGATGAACCTGCACGGCTACCTCGCCCGCGAGCGCATTCACTACGGCTCGACCGAGGGAATCGACTTCACCAACATCTACTTCTACACGGTGTTGTTCCACGCCATTCAGGCCTCGAACCAGCTGGCCAAGGCGCGCGGCCAGTACTTCAAGGGCTTCCCGGATTCCAAGTATGCGTCGGGGGAGTTCTTCGACAAGTACACCGATCAGGTCTGGGAACCCGCTACGCCCAAGGTCGCGAAGTTGTTCGCCGACTCCGACGTCACCATTCCGACGCAGGCCGACTGGTCCGCGCTGAAGGCGTCGGTGCAGGAGTACGGAATCTACAACCAGAACCTGCAGGCAGTGCCGCCGACCGGCTCCATCTCGTACATCAACAACTCCACCTCCTCGATTCACCCGGTGGCGTCGAAGATCGAGATTCGCAAGGAAGGCAAGATCGGCCGCGTCTACTACCCGGCACCGTACCTCGACAACGACAACCTGGATTACTACCAGGACGCGTACGAGATCGGGTACGAGAAGATCATCGACACCTACGCTGCCGCAACGCAACACGTGGATCAGGGCCTGTCGTTGACGCTGTTCTTCAAGGACACCGCCACCACCCGCGACATCAACCGCGCGCAGATCTACGCATGGCGCAAGGGCATCAAGACGCTGTACTACATCCGTCTGCGTCAGTTGGCCCTCGAGGGCACCGAGGTGGAGGGCTGCGTGTCCTGCATGCTGTAGTCGTCGCGGTCGGTAGACCCGTGGCGAATACCGCTGTACCGCGGCGCGCTGCGGAGCATAATCAGGCATGGACACCGAAGTGGGCGGCGAGGTCGAATCCGACACCGATGTGACGATTGCTCGGAAG
This sequence comes from Rhodococcus sp. 15-2388-1-1a, assembly GCF_002259145.1. Lineage (NCBI taxonomy): Bacteria > Bacillati > Actinomycetota > Actinomycetes > Mycobacteriales > Nocardiaceae > Rhodococcus > Rhodococcus sp. 15-2388-1-1a. The sequence goes on from NZ_NPFP01000008.1 coordinate 140,619, forward strand.
GACGCGCGTCCTTCCGAGCAATTCTTGCGTGGTCGACACGCCCGCCGGCGCGTACCCCGCAGCCGCTTGGCCTTGTGGGATCCGGCCTCGCGTGGTCACGATGCGCTCGAAACAGTGCTGGCGCAGAACGTCATTCGGGTGCCGGAGCTGCTGCCGATCCGATACGCCCGAATGTCCGCATCGCCGTGGACCTACTTCCGTGGTGCCGCTGCCGTGATGGCAGCCGACCTCGCGTCGACTCCGCACACCGGCGTCGAGGTCCAGTTGTGTGGAGATGCGCACGTGCTGAACTTCGGATTGTGGGCCACTCCCGAACGAAACCTGTACTTCGACCTCCGCGACTTCGACGAAACCCTGCCCGGCCCGTTCGAATGGGACCTCAAACGGCTGGCGACGTCACTGGTGGTCCTCGGGCGAGAGAACGGGGTCGATGCGCAGCGTTCCGATCGGGCGGTCGCAGCAATGACGGCGGCGTATTGCAGAAAGATGAGGGCATACGCGAACACGCCGGAGATCGACATCTGGTACGACCGCATCGACGTCGCAGGTCTGCTCGGTCACTTCTCGTCGGGCATCGCCCGTCACGCAGAGAAACTCATCGAAACGAAAGCCGAGCGTCGGACCAGCCGTGGGGCGTCCCGCAAGTTCACCGAGACGAGGGACGGGCGTCGAAGAATTCGCGAGGACGCACCTTTTCGCACGCACGTGGGTGATTCCCAGATCGAGCTGGTGCAGGCGGTGATCGCCGGTTACAGCGAGTCGGTCGACGACCACATCTGGAGTCTGCTGTCCAGGTTCCGAGTTCTCGACGTCGTTCGACAGGTGGTCGGCGTCGGGAGCGTGGGAATGCGGGTGTATCTGGCACTGCTGGAAGAACGGCGGACGTGCGACCCGTTCTTCCTGCAGATCAAGCAGGCAGGGCCGTCGGTGTTCGAGCAGTTTCTCGAACCGAGCAGGTACGACAATCACGGTGCCCGCGTGGTCAACGGACAGAGAATGCTGCAGAGCGCGACCGACATGTTCGTGGGATGGACGGCTGTGGGGGACATGAACTTCTACGTTCGGCAGTTCCGCGACATGAAGGTCATTCCCGACGGCGAGATCATCGGGCCGTACCTGACCGAATTCGCCACCGCGTGCGGTGAGGTTCTCGCGCGAGCGCACGCCCGTAGTGGTGACGCGGAGGCGATCGCCGACTATGTCGGCCGCGGAGACAATGTCGATCGGGCGATGGTTGCCTTCGCGCATGCCTACGCCGATCAGAACGAGCGTGATCACGCGCAGTTGGTCGCTGCCATCGAGGCCGGAACCGTCCCGTGCTCGGTGGGGTGGTGACCGTCGAAACGTGAGACCACGGTCGTTCCCCGCGGCAACACTCCGGGCACACTTTGTAGTGCCTCCCTGAACTGTCGGACACAACGGGTAGTGTTCTTGTCAGCGACTTTTCACGTAGCTTCGTCCCCACTTCTCGCTCATCGACCTGTAGGTAGGCACTCATGGTAAAGCTCATCGATCGTGTCTCCGCGATCAACTGGAATCGGGTCCAGGACGACAAGGACTCCGAAGTCTGGGAGCGTCTCACCAGTAATTTCTGGCTGCCCGAGAAGGTGCCGGTGTCCAACGACATCCCGTCGTGGGCGACGCTGACCGCTGTCGAGAAGCAGTTGACGATGCGCGTGTTCACCGGACTGACGCTGCTGGACACCATTCAGGGCACAGTCGGCGCTGTCAGCCTCATCCCGGACGCCATCACTCCCCACGAGGAAGCGGTGTACACCAACATCGCGTTCATGGAATCGGTGCACGCCAAGAGCTACAGCTCCATCTTCTCCACCCTCAGCTCCACCCGCGACATCGACGACGCGTTCCGCTGGTCCGAGGAGAACGTCAACCTCCAGCGCAAAGCCGAGATCGTCCTGAACTTCTACCACGGTGACGATCCGCTCAAGCGCAAGGTCGCGTCGACCCTGCTCGAGTCGTTCCTGTTCTACTCCGGCTTCTACCTGCCGATGTACTGGTCCTCACGGGCCAAGCTCACCAACACCGCTGACCTGATCCGTCTGATCATCCGCGACGAGGCCGTGCACGGGTACTACATCGGCTACAAGTACCAGAAGGGTCTCGAGAAGGTCAGCGAGGCGCAGCGTGAGGAGCTCAAGAACTACACGTTCGAGTTGCTGTTCGAGTTGTACGACAACGAGGTCGAGTACACCCAGGACCTCTACGACGAGATCGGCCTGACCGAGGACGTCAAGAAGTTCCTGCGCTACAACGCCAACAAGGCACTGAACAATCTCGGCTACGAGGGCCTGTTCCCCAAGGACGAGACGGACGTCAACCCGGCGATCCTGTCGGCGCTCTCACCCAACGCCGACGAGAACCACGACTTCTTCTCCGGTTCGGGTTCCTCGTACGTCATCGGCAAGGCCGTCAACACCGAAGACGAGGACTGGGACTTCTGAGACCGCTCGCGCCGTTCCGGGACGCTCACGAATTCGGTGGGCGTCCCGGCGGGCGAATGTCCTCGGCGTCCTTGGGCATTCGGCCCTTCTCGCTCAGCGCGCGGCGCAGCAGGAACTCGATCTGAGCGTTGGTGCTCCGCAATTCGTCGGAGGCCCAGCGGGCGAGGGCGTCGTGCACCGCTGGGTCCAACCGCAGCAGGATCTTCTTACGTTCGACGGCCATGACTCACTGGTACAGCGATCCGGTGTTGACGACAGGTTGCGTGTCGCGGTCGCTGCACAGCACCACGAGCAGATTCGACACCATGGTGGCCTTGCGCTCCTCGTCGAGCTCGACGACGTGCTTCTCCTCGAGCTTCCCGAGCGCCATCTCGACCATTCCGACGGCACCTTCGACGATCTGCTGACGGGCGGCGATGACCGCCCCGGCCTGCTGACGCCGCAACATTGCCTGGGCGATCTCCGGGGCATAGGCCAGACGATTGATTCGGGTTTCGATCACCTCGACCCCGGCCGAACGTACACGTGCGTGCACCTCCTCCGACATGGCGGCAGTGATCTCGTCGGCGTTCTCCCGCAACGACATTCGCCCTTCGGCGTCGTACGGGTAGCTACCGGCGATGTGCCGGACGGCAGACTCGGTCTGGACGGCGACGAACTCCTCGTAGTCATCGACCTGGAACGATGCCAGTGCAGTATCGGCAACCTGCCAGACGACGATGGCGGAGATCTCGATCGGATTGCCGTCGGCGTCGTTGACCTTCGATTGCCCGGTCTCGTGGTTGCGGATTCGCGTCGAGATGGCCCGGCGGTACGTCAACGGATTGGTCCAGCGAAGTCCCGGCGTCCGCAGGGTGCCGCTGTACGAACTCCCGAGAAGCTGAAGAACGCGAGCCTGATTCGGTTGCACCAGCGTCAAGCCCATGAGTGCCGGCAGTGAGAGAACGAACAGAACGACCCCGGCTGCGACGAGTCCTACGACGGTGAACACGAGCCCGAGCGCGAACGCGGCGATTCCGCCGAGGAACAGCGTGAGGCCGATGCCGAGCATCGACCAGCCGGGCAGATCCCATCCCGGGCGCTCGGCGATGGTGGTGGTCGGGGTACCCGTCGGCTTCTCGGCGACGGTTGCAGGTGCGGACATGAGAACCTCCCTCTCGATGTTGATAGTAAAGTGATATCACATTATGAATCGAGAGGGGACGGTTCGGTGGAACGGTGTCCTCGGTGGGGTGGGGGAGTCAGCGCCGGAACCACGCCGACGGCTCGCCGGCGATGGCCTTCTCTATGCGCAATCGCGAAGTGGCCGTGAGGTTTTCCGGGAGCGCGTCCAGTGCGAACCAGGCGACGTCGAGATTCTCGTCATCGGCAACATGAGGCGTGCCTCCGGTGTACCGAGCGAGGAACGTGATGTCGAGATACTGCGCGACGTCGCCGTTGGGGTACGTGATCGGCTCCGTCACGTCGACACTCGTCAGGCGCACGATCGAGGCGTCGACCCCGGTTTCCTCGCCGATCTCGCGCAGGGCGGCCGGGGCGGGTTCCTCGCCCGGTTCGAGGATTCCGGAGACCACGGCCCAGGTGTTGTTGTCCGCTCGCAGGGTCAGCAGCACGCGCCGGTCGTCGTCGAGAACGACAGCGCTGACACCGGACAGCCACAGCGGCGACGTACCGACGACGCTGCGCAGGGCGCGGACGAATTCGGGAATCGGCATCGCGTCAGGAGACGTAGGCGTTCAGGGAAGCGGACAGATCGTCCAGAACGGCCCGTGCGGCGACGACGCCGCTGCCCGACCACACCGTGTCGTTCACGGCGAACACCCGACCGTCGGTGACCGAACCGAGAGCGTGCCACGCGTCACCGTCCATCACCTCGCGCCCGAACGTCTCGCCGTCGGGGCCCGCGAATCGCACGTAGACGATGTCTCCCTCGACCGGCGAGAGGTTGTCCGACTCGACCGAGAACGTCGCGTCGCGCTGGCTCTGGGGCCGACCGACTCCCACCTCGTCGAGTATCTGGCCCGCGAACGAGTTCGGTCCGTCCACCTCGATGGAGTCCGCAGCGAATCGGACGACGGACGCCTGGGTCTGGGTGGCGTCGATCTCGCGACCAACTCGTTCGGCATCCGCGGAGAACGACGCGAGTGCCTCGAATCCCGCTTGGCCACGACCGAGCGCCGCCGCGGACTGCAGGAAGGTGTCCTTCCAACCCTGCCCGGTTGCGGTGAAGACGGTCGGGGCTATCGCCGTGAGCCTGTCGTAGGTATCGGATCCGAGAGAATCGGCACCCAGGATCAGGTCGGGGTCGAGGGCGGCGATGGCATCGATGTCCGGTGCACCCACCGGGCCGACGGACGGGACGGACGCCAATCCGGTGCCCAGGTACAGCGGTTGATCGCCGTCACCGCGGAAATCGGGGTCGATCGTGGCCGCCCCGACGACACGCTCCCAGATTCCGACCGCGCAGCTCGCGTCCAGTCCTGCGGCATCGAGTACGACGATGCGCTGGGGGTCGGCCGGAATGGCGCTGATGCCCTCGGCATGGCCCACGGGTCGGGTGTCACCCTCGATGCCGGTCGGGTCGAGTGGTGCCAGTGCTGGGCACAGGCCCACGGTGTCCCGGTTGTTTCCGACCACTCCGGCGCCGGCGATGTTCGTGGTCGTGCGGATGATGGTGGACGCGTCGTCCTGCGTCTCGGAGTCGGAGCAGCCGGCCAACGCCATGGTTGCGGCGAGGCATACGGCGGCGACGGCACCGATCCTGCGCGGCGCACACGAACGGGGGACTCGCGGGTGGAGTGGCAACGCGGGACTTCCTTCGACGGGTCGGGTGGTCTCACACAGTATCGGAAGGCCGCCCTCGCAGAACACCCGAACGGACGCCGTCGAGCGTGCGGAATCGGCGACGATCGCGGCGTTCCCCGCTGCGTCGGAAATGCCGACAGCGCAGGCAGATCGCGCGATCCGGGCCTTCTCGATTCGGCCCAATACGACACACGGTAGGACCGGTTCGGCAAGTGCCGGTCCGACGGTCTACGATTCGAGGAGCGCACGACTAGATGACGTCGCCTCGTGGTTCGAGGTCCGACGCGCAATCAGGAGGATCTGTGACTGCCCTAGCGCCTAGGCCCGCTCCCGCGGTGGATGCTGCTCGGCCGTTCCCGCCGAGGACGGGACCGAAGGGGTCGTTTCTGCACAAAGCGGTGACGACCACCGATCCCAAGGTGTTGGGAATCATGTACATCGCGACATCGTTCGCGTTCTTCCTCGTCGGTGGACTCATGGCGCTGCTGATGCGCGCCGAGTTGGCCATTCCGGGAATGCAGTTCCTGTCCAACGAGCAGTACAACCAGCTGTTCACCATGCACGGCACCATCATGCTGCTGCTGTACGCGACGCCGATCGTGTTCGGATTCGCGAACTACATTCTTCCGCTGCAGATCGGCGCTCCCGACGTCGCGTTCCCGCGGTTGAACGCGTTCTCGTACTGGCTGTACCTGTTCGGTGCCTTGATCACCACGGCCGGGTTCATCACTCCCGGCGGCGCAGCAGACTTCGGTTGGACCGCGTACACCCCACTCACCTCGGCTCTGCATTCGCCGGGTGTGGGTGCAGACCTGTGGATCATGGGTCTGGCCATCGCCGGTCTCGGCACCATCCTCGGCGGCGTGAACATGATCACCACCGTGATCTGCTTGCGCGCCCCCGGTATGACGATGTTCCGCATGCCGATCTTCACCTGGAACATCCTGGTGACGTCGATCCTGATTCTGCTGGCTTTCCCGCTGCTGACGGCGGCCCTGCTCGGCCTGGCGGCCGATCGTCACCTGGGTGCGCACCTGTTCGATCCGGCAACCGGTGGCGTGTTGCTGTGGCAGCACCTGTTCTGGTTCTTCGGTCACCCCGAGGTCTACATCATCGCGCTGCCGTTCTTCGGAATCGTCTCCGAGGTGTTCCCCGTCTTCTCGCGTAAGCCGATCTTCGGTTACTCCGGTCTGATCTACGCAACGATCGCGATCGCAGCCCTCTCCATCGCGGTGTGGGCGCACCACATGTACGCCACGGGCGCTGTGTTGCTGCCGTTCTTCTCCTTCATGACGTTCTTGATCGCGGTGCCCACGGGCGTGAAGATCTTCAACTGGGTCGGCACGATGTGGCGAGGCCAGGTGACATTGGAAACGCCGATGCTGTTCTCGCTCGGCTTCCTGATCACCTTCGTCTTCGGCGGCCTGACCGGTGTTCTGCTGGCGTCGCCGCCCATCGACTTCCAGGTCACCGACACGTACTTCGTGGTCGCCCACTTCCACTACGTGGTGTTCGGCACCGTGGTGTTCGCGACGTACGCCGGCATCTACTTCTGGTTCCCGAAGATGACGGGCCGGATGATGGACGAGGCACTGGGCAAGTGGCACTTCTGGCTGACGTTCTTCGGATTCCACGCCACGTTCCTGGTGCAGCACTGGCTCGGAAACGAGGGCATGCCGCGTCGCTACGCCGACTACCTTCCCTCGGACGGATTCACCGAGCTGAACGTCATCTCCACGATCGGTGCCTTCATCCTCGGTGCCTCGACGCTGCCGTTCGTGTGGAACGTGTTCAAGTCCTACCGATACGGCGAGGTCGTCACCGTCGACGATCCGTGGGGCTACGGCAACTCGCTGGAGTGGGCTACTTCCTGCCCGCCGCCGCGACACAACTTCACCGAACTGCCTCGGATCCGTTCCGAGCGTCCGGCGTTCGAGTTGCACTACCCGCACATGGTCGAACGGATGCGCGCGGAAGCGCACGTCGGGCCGGGAGCACACGGTGGTAAGACCACCGCAGTCCTCGAACAGGCCCGCCGGGCTCCGATCGCCACCAGCGATCACGAAGGGTCCGGAGACCCGGATCCCAAGTAGTCCACAGCAGAGCGAGAGCCCCTCCCGGCTACCGGGTGGGGCTCTTCGCTTGCGACAATCTCGTGGCGTGTTCGGGCTCGCTCGTCCACGACAGGTGACACGAAGACCTATCCGGCCGCTGGCCGTGCGCGAAAGGGAGATCCGGTGACTTCGAGCGACACCGCAGTGCTGGTGACGGTGACAGGACCCGACAAGCCGGGCGTCACATCGGTGCTGTTCGCAGCACTGTCACGGCACAACGTCAGCCTCCTCGACGTCGAACAGGTGGTCATTCGCGGCAGGTTGACTCTGGGCGTTCTCCTGTCCTGCCCCCGCGACCCCGAAGCTCTCCAGGAAGAGTTGGAGGACGCGATGGCGACGGTCGGTGTGCACGTCGATGTCGAGATCGACACCGCGCGGGGCGGCGGTCAGATCCTGGCCACCCACGTCGTCGTCGTTCTGGGCCGACCGGTGACCGCTCGTGCCTTCAGCACCATCTCCCGTGAACTCGCCCGACAGGGCGCGAACATCGATGCCATTCGCGGAATCGCCGACTATCCGGTCACGGGCCTCGAACTTCAGGTGACCGCGTCCGACACCTCGCCGGATGCCGACCTGCAACTGCGCACCGGCCTCGCGGCCATCGCAGCCGGAATCGGCGTCGACATCGCCGTGCAGCGCGGCGGAATCGCACGGCGATCCAAGCGGCTGATCGTGTTCGACGTCGACTCGACGCTCGTCCAGGGTGAGGTCATCGAAATGTTGGCTGCCCGCGCCGGGCGAGAGGACGAAGTTCGTGCGGTCACCGAAGCTGCCATGCGCGGTGAGATCGACTTCGCGGAGTCGCTCGAACAGCGCGTTGCCGTGTTGGCGGGGCTCGACGAATCCGTCATCGACGAAGTGGGCGAGAGCCTGGAACTGACGGCGGGCGCCAGGACCACCATCCGTACCCTCCGTCGTCTCGGATTCGCCTGCGGCGTCGTATCCGGAGGATTCCGGCAGGTCATCGAGGGACTCGCGCACGAACTCGAACTCGACTACGTCAAGGCGAACACCCTCGAGATCGTCGACGGCAAGCTCACCGGCCGGGTGATCGGAGAAGTGGTCGATCGTGCTGCGAAAGCGACGGCACTGCGCGAGTTCGCGGCACAGTCGGGAGTGCCGATGGAGCAGACCGTCGCCGTCGGCGACGGAGCGAACGACATCGACATGCTGACGGCCGCGGGCCTGGGGGTCGCCTTCAACGCCAAGCCTGCGTTGCGAGAGATCGCCGACACGGCTATCTCGCATCCGTATCTGGACGCGGTTCTGTTCATCCTCGGCGTCACCCGCAACGAGATCGAAGCTGCGGACGCAGTCGACGGGGGAGTCCGCCGCGTCCCGATCCCATGATCGGCGATGACATGAACGGCGACGACATGACCGGCGTTGACATGACCGGCGATGCACCGGATGACGTGGCGGCTGTGACTGTGGCCGAGGAGTTCTCGCCGGACAACACGTTCGTCTCGCGCCACGCCGAGCTCGCTCGTGGGTACGGCGGAGCGGAGGACCCGGCAGATCCGTCCCAGGTTCTGGCCATGCCGTTGGTGCTGCACATCCCCAAAATCGATCCGCCCCTGCGTAGCGAGTTGCTCGAGGCAGCTGCCAGAGCCACCGTTGCGCTGTGCCTGGACCCACGAGTGGGCGTGGGCGCGTCGTGGAACGAGGCCTTCACCGAGTGGACGTCGGCTCGCATCCGAAAGGTTGCCCGACGTGCGCGCGGTGCCCAGTGGCGTGCGGCGCAGGAAGTTCCGGGTGTGACGGTCGACGTCGGGGGAGCGTCGGCACGCGCTTTCGTGCCCGGTCGGGTCGGAGATCTGGATCCGCGGATCAAGCGGCTTCAGATCGGTGGGACCGACGTGTCGGCCGAAGACGAACCTTCGGTCTCGGCAGGCCCGGTGCTGTGGATCGACGCCTCGCTGTCCATGACGGTGGGCAAGTTAGCCGCGCAGGTGGGTCACGCGTCGATGCTGCTGGCGGGTGCGATGAGCACAGCGCAATGCCGCGAGTGGGCTGCGTCGGGCTTCGAATGTTCGGTTCGGTCTGCGAGCCCGGAACAGTGGACGCGTGCGTTGGACCAGGTTCGCGCTGGACGTGCCGTCGCGGTGCGGGATGCGGGCTTCACCGAAGTGGCACCCGGTTCGACGACCGTGATTGCCGTTCCCTAGATCTGGGGTCCACTGTCGCACAAGTGGCTATGCCGAACATATCCAGTAGCCCCGAGACTGGAAGCATGTTCATCTCACCACGTCGTGTTGTCGCCGGTCGCCGGCTACCTTCTCGGTTGGCCGCCCTCTACGTGGGGCTGTGGCTGTACGGGGCGTCGATGTCGTTGATGATCGCCGGCGGACTGGGCGTCAACCCCTGGGATGTCTTTCACCAGGGTCTCGAGAGTCACCTCTCGCTCAGCTTCGGAACCATCACCGCGATCACCGGCGTGGCCGTACTGCTGATGTGGATCCCGCTGCGGCAACGTCCTGGCCTGGGCACCGTGAGCAACGTGGTGGTGATCGCCGTTGCGGTGGATGCGACGTCGGCGGTGTTGCCGCATCTCGACGGGCTTCCGATCAGGACTCTGGCCATGGTGTCCGGCATCGTGGTCAACGCGTTCGCAACCGCGCTGTACATCGGTGCCGGGATGGGTCCGGGGCCGCGAGACGGACTGATGACCGGTCTGGTGGCCAGGACCGGATGGTCGATTCGGCTCACCCGCACCGGAATCGAGTTGACCGTGGTGCTCACCGGTTGGTTGCTCGGTGGGACGCTCGGTGTCGGGACGGTTCTCTATGCGCTCGGAGTCGGTCCGCTCGTGCAAGTGTTCATGACTCACCTGCCTGCGCTGCGCAGTACCAGGACCGTCGATCCGGTCACCGATATCGTCGAACCCGCTTCCAGCGCAGTGGTATCCGAGGGCACCCCGTCCACACACGAGGAATCGAGGACCGGAACGAACCGCGACGACGACCAACTCGGGCACGCCAGAGTGATGTCGGCGGGACCGCCGGAATGGAGGACGAGGAGCGAGCTGGCGTCGTCGACCTGCCCGCCGTCGGAGGCATAGGAGCGCACGTCGGAACCGTCCACCCAGGCCTGAATGGTGCGCACCGAGTCGTCGTTCCATCGGTCCGTGTCGAATTCGACTCCGGCGGAATCGAACCACACCAGATCGGGTCGGCCGGTCGGTGTCGCGCGGCCGGTGAAGAACTCCTGCTGACGCAGGGTCGGAGCGCTCGCGCGGACGCGGAGCAGTCGGCCCACGAAGCGAATCATGTTCTGATCGGCACTGTCCCAGTCGATGGCCCAGGCGTCCGCCGCCGGTGCGTCCTCGGCGATGCAGTACGCGTTGTTGTTGCCTCCCTGGCTGTGTCCCAGTTCGTCGCCGGCGAGCAGCATCGGTGTACCGGTGGAGAGCGTCAGGGTCGCCAGTAGCGCCCGAACATGGCGTCCCCGAGCCTCGACGACGGATGGATCGTCGCTCGGACCCTCGACGCCGTGGTTGACCGACGAATTGTTGTCGGTACCGTCCCTGTTCTCTTCGCCGTTGGCCTCGTTGTGCTTTCGTTCGTACGACACCAGATCTCGGGCGGTGAACCCGTCGTGCGCGGTGACGAAGTTGATCGACGCCCACGGCAGGCGCCCGCCGCCCGCGAAGAGGTCTTCCGAACCGGCCAGCCGCGAGGCCAATTCGCGAACCCCGTGCTGGCCCGCCCAGAAGCGTCGCACCGTGTCGCGGTAGCGATCGTTCCATTCCGACCACGCCACTCCGAAGTTGCCCACCTGATAGCCGGCACCGGTGGCGTCCCACGGCTCGGCGATCAATTTGACCCTGGTCAGGACCGGGTCCGTGGCTATGGCGGTCAACAACGGTGCGCGAGAATCGAATCGCCAACCACCGGGCCGGCCGAGAGTGCTGGCGAGGTCGAATCGGAACCCGTCCACACCCATGTCCTCGACCCAGTACCGAAGGCTGTCGCACACCATCCGCACGACCGCGGGTGATGCGGAATCGAGAGTGTTGCCACAGCCGGTCAGATCGACGTCCGATCCGCGTCCGTCCAGCAGGTAGTAGCCGGGTGCATCGAGCCCACGCCAGCTGATCGAGGGGCCGTCGACCGCGGATTCGCACGTGTGGTTGTAGACGACGTCGAGGATCACCTCGATCCCGGCAGCGTGCAGCGCGTCGACCATGGTGCGAAATTCGTCCACCTCGTCACCGGGAACAGCGGCGAAACGCGGGTCGGGTGCGAAGTACGCACCCGTCGAGTACCCCCAGTGGTTTCGCATACCCCGGGCGCGAACCCCGGGTTCGGTGAATGTGGTGTGTACGGGCAACAATTCGATCGACGTGATGCCGATGCGCCCGAGATGCTCGAGCACCGCAGGCTCGGCGAGACCCAGGTATGTCCCGCGAAGATGCTGGGGCACAGCAGGATTGCGGGCCGTGAACGACCCCACGTGCAGCTCGTAGAGTACCGTTCGGTCCCAGGGCACGTCGGGGCGCGCGGGACGGCCGACTCGATCGGCAGCTGCGCGGACGACGCCGAGCGGGAGGTGTCCGAGCGAGTCCCGAGAACTGGGCGCACCGAACGGGTCGTCCTCGTAGGCGAGCAGTGCCGACGGGTCTCCGAATGCGCCCGTCACCTGGCGCGCGGCGGGATCGAGCAGAATCTTCGCGCCGTTGAACCTACGGCCGGAGTGCGGATCCCATTTTCCGTGGGCGCGGAAGCCGTATCGATCACCGGGGCGCACTCCCGGGACGAAGGCATGTCGAACCCCGAAGGTGCGGGTGGTCAGCTCCACCCGACGTTCACCGCCGTCCGGATCGATCAGACATACCTCGACTCCATCGGCCTCGGGTGCATGGACTGCAAATTGAGTGCCAGTCGACAGTGCAGTGGCACCCAGTGGGAACGGAGACCCGGGGGGATTCGAGGCGGACTCGCCGCCGGCGGTCCGGCGGGAGCTACGAGGCAGATCGTCATTGGGCGACACGCGTGCACATCCTGCCGTGAATGCACGGTCGATGTGCGGGAAGATAGGCGTCGTGTCTGAACCGGATCCCGACCTGCTCGTAGATTTCACCGACGTAGTCGTCCGCCGTGGCGGTGCGACCCTGGTGGGACCCGTCACCTGGAAGGTGGAACTGGACGAACGGTGGGTCGTGCTCGGCCCGAACGGCGCCGGGAAGACGTCCCTGCTTCGTATCGCTGCGGCCGAGATCCATCCCACGTCCGGTGTCGCCCACGTTCTCGGCGAAATCATGGGCAAAACCGACGTCTCCGAACTCCGACCGCGGATCGGCCTGTCGTCCTCCTCGCTTGCGCAGCGCATTCCCGCCGACGAACTCGTGTCCGATCTGGTGGTGTCCGCCGGCTACTCGGTACTGGGGCGTTGGCGAGAGAAATACGACGCGGTCGACACCGAGCGTGCAGTCGAGATGCTCGAGAGCCTCGGTGCAGAACATCTCGCCACCCGCACCTACGGCACGCTGTCCGAAGGCGAACGAAAGCGTGTTCTCATCGCCCGCGCCCTGATGACCGACCCCGAACTTCTCCTGCTGGACGAGCCGGCGGCCGGCCTCGACCTCGGTGGACGCGAGGAGCTGGTGGCACGCCTGACCGACCTCGCGGCCGATCCCGACGCCCCCGCGACCGTGCTGATCACCCACCACGTGGAAGAGATCCCGCCGGGCTTCAGTCACGCGTTGTTGCTCAAGGAAGGCGGCGTGGTGGCACAGGGACTCATGGACGACGTCATCACCGCAGAGAACCTGACCGAGGCGTTCAGCCAGTCGATCGCACTCGATCGCGTCGACGGTCGGTTCTTCGCGCGGCGGACCCGCGCTGCGGGAGCGCACCGCCGGTAGAGCGGACCGAGCGATTCCGCTGCGAAGCGCAGCGGTACGTTGCCCTGCATGAGCTCGAACAATGCTGCCGATCACGCGCAGGCGCGGGACGCCTCGACGGTCATCTTGATTCGTGACGGTCTGTCACGACCCGACATCGAGGTTTTCCTGCTCGAGCGAGTCGGTGGTATGGCATTCGCGGGTGGCATGACGGTGTTTCCCGGTGGCGGCGTCGACCCCTCGGACGCGGCAGCGGACGTCCGCTGGGCAGGGCCGCCGCCGTCGTGGTGGGCCGAGCGCTTCGGAACGGACGAGGGCAAGGCTCAGGCCCTTGTGTGTGCTGCGGCGCGCGAAACGTTCGAGGAGTGCGGCGTGCTGTTGGCCGGCTCGACGCCGGATTCGATCGTTGCCGATACCGCCCCGTTCGCGGCGGAGCGGGGTCGGCTCGAGCGCCGCGAAGTGTCGTTCGCCGAGTTTCTCACCGCCCACGACCTCGTGCTGCGATCGGATCTGCTCCGGCCGTGGTCTCACTGGATCACCCCGGTCGGCGAAGCGCGACGGTACGACACCCGGTTCTTCGTCGCGGTGCTGCCCGAGGGGCAGAGTGCGGACGGCGAGACCAGCGAAGCAGCGTCGGTGAGTTGGCGCTCGACCGGTGACGCATTGGAGGACTGGCGGTCGGGAAACACAATTCTCCTTCCGCCGACCTGGAGCCAGCTGGACGCACTGTCTCGGTTCGACACCGTCGCGCAGGTCGTCGAGCACGACCGCGAGATCGCCCCGGTGCTTCCGATTCTCACCCGCGACGACGGTACGGTCCGGGTGGTCTTCGAGGGCGACGATGCGTACTACGCCGGAACGCGACATCCCTGGTCGGATCGTCGGTCCTAGGCCCGGTAGCCTTTCGGCCCATGGCTGAGTTCGTGAATCTCGAAGTATCCGACGGTATCGGCACCATTCGCCTGGATCGTCCGCCGATGAATGCGCTCGATCGGCAGATGCAGGAGGAGATCCGAGCGGCGGCCCGCGAGGCCACGGTGAATTCCGAGGTCAAGGCCGTCGTCGTCTATGGCGGCGAGAAGGTCTTCGCCGCCGGTGCCGACATCAAGGAGATGGTGGCGTTGTCCGCGGCCGAGATGGCCGAGATCGCCGAAGATCTGCAGTCCGCCCTCGGCTCGCTCAGTACCATTCCCAAGCCCGTCGTTGCGGCGGTGACCGGATACGCACTCGGTGGTGGGCTCGAGGTCGCATTGGGTGCGGACCGCCGGATCGCGGGCGACAACGCGAAGTTCGGTGTTCCCGAGGTGCTGCTCGGTGTCATTCCCGGCGGCGGCGGAACGCAGCGGCTGGCTCGGCTGATCGGCCCGAGCCGTGCCAAGGACATGGTCTTCACCGGCCGCTTCGTCGGTGCCGAGGAAGCGTTGCGTATCGGATTGGTGGACGAGGTGGTGGCACCGGACGAGGTCTACAACGCCGCCCGCGCCTGGGCCATGCAGTTCACCACGGGTGCATCGCGAGCGCTCGCAGCGGCCAAGGCGTCGATCGACCAGGGGCTCGACGTCGATCTCACCACCGGTCTGCGGATCGAGGCGCAGCAGTTCGCGGCCTTGTTCGCGACCGACGATCGCACGATCGGCATGAAGTCCTTCGTGGCCGACGGCCCGGGAAAGGCGACCTTCACCGGACGGTGAAGCAACGGCCCCACGGAGAAGAGTTGTTCCACAGCTACCGGATAGTAGGCTCGCCTGATGACTGCAAGCCCCCACGACGGTGTCGATCGATCGATCTCGAATGCGATGCCTTCGGCCTCGTCCGAGATCGATGACCGCCAGGTCGATCCAGCCCCGAATCCGCATGCCACTGCCGAGCAGGTCGAGGCAGCCCGGACGGACACCAAACTGGCGCAGGTGCTCTATCACGACTGGGAAGCCGAGACCTACGACGACAAGTGGTCGATCTCCTACGACGAGCGATGCATCGACTACGCGCGCGGCAGGTTCGATCAGGCGGTCTCCGGTGACGCGTCGGCGCAGTCCGCACTGCCGTACGGCCGCGCGCTCGAACTGGGCTGCGGTACCGGGTTCTTCCTACTGAACCTGATGCAGGCCGGCATCGCAGACAAGGGCTCGGTCACCGACCTCTCGCCCGGCATGGTCAAGGTCGCTCTTCGCAACGCCGAGCACCTCGGCCTGGACGTCGACGGCCGCGTCGCCGACGCGGAGACCATTCCCTACGAAGACGACACGTTCGATCTCGTCGTCGGGCACGCCGTCCTCCACCACATCCCGGACGTCGAACAGTCCCTGCGCGAGGTGCTGCGGGTGCTCAAACCGGGCGGCCGCTTCGTGTTCGCGGGCGAACCCACCACGGTGGGCAACTTCTACGCACGCTGGCTCGGACGCATCACCTGGGAAGCGACCACCCGCGCCACCAAGCTCCCGTTCCTGGCGAGCTGGCGCAAGCCACAAGAAGAGCTCGACGAATCCTCGCGAGCAGCGGCGCTGGAGGCCGTTGTCGACCTGCACACGTTCGATCCGACCGATCTCGAGAACATCGCGCTTTCGGCCGGTGCCGAGTCCGTCCAGGCGAACACCGAGGAGTTCGCCGCCGCTCTGCTCGGCTGGCCGGTGCGTACCTTCGAGGCCGCTGTACCCGCGGGCAAGCTGGGGTGGAACTGGGCGAAGTTCGCCTTCGGTGGATGGAAGACACTGAGCTGGGTCGACGAGAACGTGCTGCAGCACGTGGTACCGCGCGGACTGTTCTACAACGTGATGATCACCGGCACCAAGCCCGCTCCTCGCGCTTGATCGGCTCGGACCGCCGCAGACTCTGCGCTCGAGTCCGCTAGTGGGCTACGAATTCACCGGCACCGACCTCGACTTCCTACGAAGCGAGGCCGGTGCCGGAGCGCTTGCTGAGGTCGACGACCTCGAGCTCAGCGCTCGAACATCGGTGCGCGACACGGCCTCGGTGCGCACTCGATTCCCCGACCACGCGAGTGCACTGATCGAAACCGTGACAGTCCGCCGCAAGGCCCGAGTGAAGTTGTTCGACTCCGACCGATGGTGGGTCACCGACGAGGCGGTACAGCAGGCCACGCCGACGCTCGTCGCGCGCAGGCGGGCCGCTCGACTCGCCGGACGACGGGTGCACGATGTCACGTGTTCGATCGGCAGTGAACTGTCCGTGCTGGTCGGCACCACGGAGTTGGCGGTGGGCAGCGATCTCGACCCGATTCGGCTTCGGATGGCCGCACACAACGTCCCGGACGCCACCGTGCTGCGCGCCGACGCTCTGACACCGACGACGCGCGACACCGTCGTCGTGGCCGATCCCGGCCGCCGAGCAGGTGGGCGGCGACGCCACGACCCGGCGGCGCTGCAACCACCGCTACCGGACCTGTTCGACGCCTATCGGGGCCGAGACCTGGTCGTCAAGTGTGCGCCCGGCCTGAATTTCGACGCGGTCGACTGGGCAGGCGAGATCGAGGTGGTCTCGCTCGACGGGGGAGTGCGAGAAGCCTGCCTCTGGTCGGAAGGGTTGAGCGAGAACGGTGTTCGGCGGCGGGCAGCTGTTCTTCGGTCCGACGGCAGTGTTCTGGAATTCACCGATGCAGAATCCGAAGACATTCCGGTTCGGCCCCCTGGCAGCTACCTCGTCGATCCGGACGGCGCGGTGGTCAGGGCCGGTTTGGTTCGGCACTACGGTGCCAGATTCGGTCTGTGGCAACTCGATCCGAGAATCGCGTATCTGACCGGCGACACCGTCCCGGACGGGGTGCGCGGCTTTCGGATTCTGGAGCAGTCCAAGTTCTCGGAGAAAGTGCTTCGGCAACAACTGAATCGGATGGACTGCGGCTCGGTGGAGATTCTCGTCCGCGGGGTCGACGTGGATCCGGCAATACTGCGGCCCAGGCTCAAACTGCGCGGATCCGTGGCGTTGTCGGTGGTGATCGCCCGAGTCGAACGGTCTGCGGTGGCGTTCGTCTGCGCTCCGGGCGCTATCGGTCAGCCTGTGTAGGTGAAGATTTCGCCGAGGTAGCTTGCGGTGACGACCTGGCCGTCCGGGCCGAGGGAGGTGCCGACGGTGGTGCCGACGACGTCGGGAACGGACTGCACATCCACCGTCTCACCGGTGGCTGCGTCGAAAGTGAGCAGTGCCAGTCCGTCGTTTTCACGAACGACGGTGTGCCCGCGTCCGTCTGCGGATTGGGCTGCGCTGCCTGCCTGTTCGATGTCGTCGCGAACCCAGACTCGCTCGGCGGAATCTCCGTTGTCTCGGACGCCGACGAGGGTGCCGTCGCCGCCCGAGGGCACGATCGTGCCGTCCGAGGCGATCGAGGGACTCGCACCGATGCCGAGCCCGGTGCCCTCGGTCCACTTCTGTCGCCCGTCGGCGGTGTCGAACGCGGTCAGCCTGCCGTCGACATCGGCCAGGTAGACCGTCGACCCGTCCTCGGACAGCACCGGACTCGATGCGACTCCGGCGGGCAGCAGGTCCGAGGACCAACGTTCGACGAGACCGGGAGAGCCGTCTCGGTTGTACTGCAGGGAAACGAGCTGTGGCGCAATCGAACCGGGACGCCACAGCGTCAAGTAGATCGTTCCGGTCGCACTGTCGACCGCGGGCGCTGCGGGAACGGGGCATTCGGATCCACCCGAGCTGCACTGGGCGAGCCCGGTGTCGACCGGCAGGAAATCGGAATTCGGGTCGGTCAGGAAATTCGGCGTCGGAATCAGATCCAGGATCGGTACTCGAAGTTGCCCGTTCTGCGAATCCAGAACGCTGACCTGCCCCATCTGGGTGACCGAGAGCACGCTGCCGTCCCCGAGGAACTGGGCGGACTTGGGCACTCCGTACACCGGTGTGCGCCAACGTAGTTGCCCGTGGTCGTTGTACGAGTTCATGCCGCCGTCGTCGCCGATGTAGACGTTGATGGCCGAATCGACGGTCGGCGTGGCAGTGACGACGGACGGCCCGACGCGATTGCACCAGCGCTTGCGTGCGGAGTCGATCTCGAAGGAGAAGAGGTTGCAGCCGGATTCGGTGGCGGCAGTGACGAACATCTGACCGGTCGACCCGATGGACACCGGAGAGGTCACCGTGCCGCCGGTGGGGCGCGTCCAGTCCAGGGACAGTGGAGTCGACACCGACACTGCGGTGGCACCGCTGTTGTGCGAGTTCCCGTGCGCTGCAGGCCACGAATCGGGAGAGAGTGGTTCTATGGCCGACGTATCGGTGCCGCAGCCGCTCACGGTCACCAGCGCGAGCGCTGCTGCGACCGCCGTGACCTTTCTGCCGGTCCTGCCCTTGGCCCTGACGCCGCGCATCGATCGCTCCCCATGACTCGAGTCCGTGCCCGACGTGGTGCCGGGGCGTCTGTTCGTTCTGCCGACGAGCAACAGTCGACAGGCAACCCTAGCCCGCGCGAGGGTGGCGGCAGAGAGCGGGCGAACGAGAAACTAGGGTGAACGTCCATGACGAGTATGTGGAACGCGCCGCTGCGGACACGCTGGCGCGGGTCGAGACGACGCGACACCGAACAGGCGCGATTCCTCACGCGTGCGTCCCTCGACTGGGTGCTCGCCAACAAGGCGTACACACCGTGGTACCTGGTGCGCTACTACCGTCTCGCGAAGTTCAAGCTGGCCAATCCGCACGTGATCCTCAAGGGCATGGTGTTTCTCGGCAAGAACGTCGAGATTCATTCCACTCCCGAGCTCTCGCGCCTCGAGATCGGTCGCTGGGTACACATCGGCGACGGCAATGCCATTCGCTGTCACGAGGGTTCGCTGCGGATCGGCGACAAGGTGGTGTTCGGCAAGGACAACGTCGTCAACACCTACCTCGACATCGAGATCGGCGCGTCGACGCTGGTGGCCGACTGGTGCTACATCTGCGATTTCGATCATCGGATGGACGATGTCAACATGCCGATCAAGGATCAGGGGATCGTGAAGGGGCCCGTGAGAATCGGTCCGGACACGTGGATCGCGGCCAAGGTGACGATTCTGCGCGAGACCCGGATCGGCCGGGGCTGCGTGCTCGGGGCCCACGCGGTGGTCAAGGGTGAGATCCCGGATTACAGCATCGCGGTCGGTGCCCCGGCCAAGGTCGTCCGCAATCGCAAGGTCGCCTGGGAGGCAGGTGCCGCCGAACGCGCGAAGTACATTGCTGCGCTGGAGGATATCGCCCGCAAGAAGGCTCTCGGACAGGCCGAGGCGGCGCGGGAGAACTGAGCTTCCTGTTTTCAGGTACGGCCGGGGAGCGCGCGTTCGACGATGTGCGGGCGAGCCAGCGGATGCCGAACCTTGCGTTTGGCTTCCAGATAGACCTCGGCCGTCGATTCGGCGACGTGCTTCCAGTCGAAATCGACGGTGAGGCGCTCGCGGGCGGCCACGGCACGTTCCTGGGCGGCATCGGCGTTGTCGAGAACACGCCGCACGGCGGCGGCCAGCCCACCGACGTCGCCGGGCTCGAAGGACAGGCCGGTCACGCCGTCGACGATGGCTTCACCCAGACCGCCTGCGGTGGACGCGACCAGCGGGGTGCCCGCAGCGGCGGCCTCGAGCGCGATGATGCCGAACGGCTCGTACCGACTGGGCAGGACGATGGCGTCGGCTCCGTGCAGCCAGCCGAGTAGTTCGGTGTGGTCGAGGTTGCCCAGGAACGACACTGCGCGGGCAACTCGGTGCGTGCGCGCCAGACCGGCCAGCCAAGCGAACTGTGTTCCTTCGCCGGCGATGTGCAGGGTGGTACCCGGGTGGCTTCGTCGGATGCGGGGTAGGGCTGCGATGGCATCCTGGATGCCCTTCTCGTACTCGAGTCGGCCGACGTAGAGCAACTTGGCCGGCTCCGATCGAGGCTCTCGTCGCCGAAAGTGCCAGGTGGACCGGTCGATTCCGTTGCGAATCACCTTCACCGCCGACTCGGATACTCCGAACAGGGTGGTGACCTCGTCCTTCATCGAAGCCGAGCAGGTGATCACCGCATCGGAATCGTTGGCGAGCCACCACTCGACGGAGTGCACCTGGCGGTTGACGGGGCCGGAGATCCAACCGCTGTGGCGTCCGGCCTCGGTGGCGTGGATGGTCGAGACGAGAGGCACGTCGTAGAACTCGGCGAGCGCGATCGCCGGATGCGCGACGAGCCAGTCGTGGGCATGAACGACGTCGGGTTGCCAGCCGTCTCCCAGACCCGGCTTTCCCAGCGCAACGCCGGCACGCACCATCGCGTGCCCCATCGCGAGGGTCCACGCGAGCATGTCCTCACCGAAGACGAAGTGAGCCGGGTCCTCGGCGACGGCGACCACGAGCACCCCGTCCTCGATGTGATGGGACGTCGGGTGAGTGGCGGCGTCGGTTCCGGTGGGTCGACGCGACAGAACCACGACCTCGTGCCCGCATCGGACCAGTTCGGTCGCCAGGTGATGCACGTGCCGACCGAGACCGCCGACCACCACGGGTGGGTACTCCCACGACACCATCAGAATCTTCATCGACGCCCCCCTGCACCTTCTCGCTCGCCGCCACCGTGTGCACCGGGCAGTCGGCGCGCATCCAGCGCAGGAAACAGTCCGTCCGCGCGGTTCCATTGCCCAGCCAGGTCGTGCGCCCGGCCGGGTGAACCACCTGCGGCCGCGGCAGCGATCTCGCGCAGCGCATGTGCGTGGACGTGCGCCCGTTCCCGGGCATAGCCTGCGGCGGAATCCTTGCTGACCATGAATGCCCAGTCGCTGGCCACGGCCATCAGTGTCTCACGCAGTATCTGATCGTTGACCCGATTGCGTAGTTCCGGTCCACCGGCGCGACGCTGCGCATCTCGGGCGGTATCTACGGCGTCGAGAGCGGTCCGAGACACCTCGGAGTTGAGCGCGACCAGGTCGGCGACGTCGTCGCCCGCCCACACGCGCCAGTCCTTGCCCGATCCCCACGACGAATCCTGCAGTTCGAGTGGCGCTCCGACGTAACCCTGCTCGCGCGCATCGCCGAGCGTGCCGACGGTGATGCCAGCGGCGGGAAGCGCGCGCATGAGCTTGCCGAGCCACTGTGGGCCCTCGTGCCACCAGTGTCCGAACAGCTCGGTGTCGAATGCAGCGACGACCAGGGCGTCGCGACCGATCCGCTCGGATTCGGAGATCAGGCGCCTGCGAACCACATCGACGAAGTCGGCGACGTGACGGTCCACCGTGGCCGCAGCCCGCTCGGGATCGTAGGGAGCCTTGTCGTTCGACGCGACGGAGCGGCCGGTGACCCGGGCCGGCTTGAGACCGGTGGCGTGATCGTAGGTGTGGAAATCCCGATAGGAACCGTGGCCGGGATAGCCGGACTTCGGTGACCAGACGCGGTAGCTGACCGGAAGATCGCGTCCGAACGCAACGACGTCGGAGTCCCACACCGGCCTGCCGAGAGAGGTGTCTCCGCGCATCGCGGGCCCGTCGACCATGAAGTGCGAGACCCCGGCCGCGGCGTATTCGGTTTCCATGCCGGGGGTGAATCCGCATTCGGGTGCCCAGATGCCTCGGGGCGTGGTGCCCCACCGAGCACGGGCGTCGAGCAGGCCTTCCCGAAGCGAGAATGCGCGTAGTCGGGGATCGAGCAGCGGCTGGAACGGGTGCGCCAACGGGCCGCCCAGCAGTTCGACGGTTCCGGTGTCGACCAGCGGTCGAAGCACCGCGGACCCGCCGTGCCGCCACCGGGACTCGAACCGATCGAGCGCAGCGGCAGAACCTCGATGTTCACGAACGGACAGGTCGCGGTCGGTCGCCTCGTGCGCTCTGAGCTGCCAGTTTCCGAGCCAGTGGTGCATTCCGGACAGGCAGTGTGGGTCGTCGAGTTGAGCAGCGAGCACCGGGGTGATCCCCAGCGACAGCACGTCGGTGTAGCCGTCGTCGGCCAGCTGCTCCAGTGCCGCGGTGAGCGGCAGATAGCAGTCGGCCCAGGACTGATACAGCCATTCCTCGCCTACCGGCCAGCGTCCGTGATTGGCCAACCACGGCAGGTGGGAGTGCAGAACGAGGGAGAACATGCCCGGCACGGTTGCACCGGATGTCACCCGATCACCGTGCTCGAGCTCTTGCGGGCGACGGCGACCAGGTCGAGGCTGTCGTCGATACGGTCGGCGCTGATGTCGAAATCGTCGATCGAGATTGCCGCGACGTCCTCGGTGAGTTCGGCAGGCCAGGGTTCACCGGCCAGTGCTCGTTCGATCTGGGCGTCGATGAACGAACCGCCGTGCTTGGCGTCGAGAGCGGCCAGGGTGCGTCCGTGCCGCACTCCGGTGAGTTCGTCGACCTCGAGCCGAGCGTCCACGAGAAGCTCGGTGAGTTCGGCCGCGTCGAGTTCGCGGGTGTGGAAGGGGTTGAGCGGTGTGTCGCGGCCGGGCGAGAACGTGATGCGGTTCGGCGTGCTGATCAACAGAATCCCCCCGGGTGCGAGCACCCGGTGCACTTCGGCGAGGAACGCACCTTGATCCCACAGGTGCTCGATCACCTGGAAATTGACGACGACGTCGATCGAGGAATCGGCGACGGGAAGGCGGTCGAGGTTGCCACGCAGCATCGTCACCCTCGGGTAGCGGGCATGCACGTGTGCGGCGGCCGACGCGTCGTAGTCGAGGCCGAGCACGTTGGTCGCGACATCGGCAATCATGTTGGCTCCGTAGCCTTCTCCCGATCCCGCTTCGAGCACCGTTCGATTGCGACAGCGCTCGACGAGTGCGCGGTAGACCACCTCGTGGCGGCGGAACCAGTAGTTCTCCTCGGCGATACCCGGCACCGTTCTCTCGCCGGTGAGGGGGAGTGGTTCCGGTACCGGTGCCTGAGCCGAAGAATCGTTCACCGACGGAAGGTTAGTGGAGGCGTGGGAGAGGTAAGCCAACGTGGTCTCCATAACAGTCGGGGTACAGATGTATGGTCGGACAGGCAGGGAGGTATGTTACCCACGGGTAACTACGGTGAGGTAACCTCGTCCCAGACCGTAGAACTGCACGAACCGTTAGAACACTCACGATCAGCAGAACATGACCAGGAGGTCGACGCAGACCCATGACGAACATCGTTGTTTTGATCAAGCAGGTTCCAGACACGTGGTCCGAGCGCAAGCTCACCGACGGTGACTACACCCTCGATCGCGAGGCTGCCGACGCCGTCCTCGACGAGATCAACGAGCGGGCCGTCGAAGAAGCACTGCTCATCAAGGAAGCCCAGGGCGGTGAGGTCAAGGTTCTGTCCGCAGGCCCCGATCGCGCCACCGATGCCATCCGCAAGGCCTTGTCGATGGGTGCAGACAGCGCAGTGCACCTCAACGACCCGACCCTGCACGGCTCCGACGCGATCCAGACCGGATACGCGCTGGCCGCAGCGCTCGGCAACGTCGCATTCGAGAACGACGAGCCGGCCGATCTCATCATCGCAGGCAACGAGGCCACCGACGGTCGCACCGGTGCCGTTCCCGCGATCATCGCCGAATACCTTCAGATCCCGGCCCTGACGCAGCTGCGCAAGCTCACCGTCGTCGACGGCAAGGTCACCGGCGAGCGGGAAACCGACGAAGGCATCTTCGGCCTCGAAGCCGCATTGCCCGCCATCGTGAGCGTCACCGAGAAGATCAACGAACCGCGCTTCCCGTCGTTCAAGGGCATCATGGCCGCCAAGAAGAAGACGGTGCAGACCATCACGCTCGCCGACATCGGTGTCGAGGACGGCATCGTCGGCGTCGACAACGCCGGAACGACAGTCACGTCGTCCACCCCCAAGCCTCCCAAGACTGCAGGCGAGCGGCTCACCGACGAGGGCGACGGCGGCGACAAGATCGCCACCTACCTCGTCGGCCAGAAGATCATCTGATCCCGCCCCACCGAGCAATCGAAGACAAACGAGGAGCAAGTCATGGCAGAAGTACTCGTGCTCGTGGAGCACGTCGAGGGAACACTGAAGAAGGTCAGCACCGAGCTGATCACCGCCGCTCGTGCGCTGGGTGAGCCGTCCGCGGTCGTCACCGGCCCGGTCGGCACCACCGACAAGGTCGCCGACGCGCTGACCGAAGCCGGTGCCGAGAAGATCTACGCCGCAGAATCCGACGCAGTCGACGGATTCCTCGTCACCCCGAAGGTCGACGTGCTGTCGGCACTCGCGGAGTCGGTCTCGCCTGCAGCGATCATCACCGCAGCCACGATCGAGGGCAAGGAAGTTGCGGGACGACTCGCAGCACGCCTCGGCTCGGGCTACCACAACGACGTCGTCGCCCTGAACGGCGACGGCAGTGCCGTCTACTCCATCTTCGGTGGCGCGTTCACCGTCGAGGCCAAGGCCAACGGCGACGTTCCGGTCATCTCGCTGCGTCCCGGCGCAGTCGAGGCCGAGCCCAAGGCCGGAGCGGGCACCCGCGAAACCGTCGAGGTCCCCGCGCAGGAAGAGGGGGCCGTCAAGGTCACCTCGCGTGACCCGATCGTCGGCGGCGACCGTCCGGAGCTCACCGAGGCGTCGGTCGTCGTCTCCGGTGGACGCGGTGTCGGCAGTGCCGACAAGTTCTCCGTCGTCGAGGATCTGGCCGACTCGCTCGGTGCCGCAGTCGGTGCCTCGCGCGCCGCTGTCGACTCCGGCTACTACCCCGGCCAGTTCCAGGTGGGTCAGACGGGCAAGACCGTCTCCCCGCAGCTGTACGTCGCACTGGGTATCTCCGGAGCCATCCAGCACCGTGCAGGCATGCAGACCTCGAAGACGATCGTCGCGGTCAACAAGGACGAGGAAGCGCCCATCTTCGAGATCGCCGACTACGGCATCGTCGGTGACCTCTTCAACGTCGCACCGCAGCTGACCGAAGCAGTCAAGAAGCACAAGGGATAGCTCTTCCGAGCGCTGTTCCGACAGGCCCCCACCGCCCGCGCGGTGGGGGCCTGTCGTGTCGAGCAGCGCAACCTTGTTCACACAAACTCTTCCGACACGTTTCCCCGACGATGCCCGGTGGCCTTCCCCGCTCGTTAGACACACCTCATGACCACTTCCGTCATGAGCTCGACTGCATCGATCGTCCCGGCCACCGACCGCTACTCGCTCGTGTTGTCCACCGACCCGGAGCACCGACTCGCGGCGCAGCGTCTGCGCTACGAGGTGTTCGCTTCCGAGCCGGGGTTTTCCATTCCCACCGACACCGACGGCCTCGACGCCGATCGGTTCGACGAATTCTGTGATCACCTGCTCGTTCGTGACCAGTGGACCGACACGTTCGTCGGCTGCTACCGCATGTTGCCGCCGCAGGCCGCCGTGTCTGCAGGCGGGTATTACACGGCTACCGAATTCGATATCTCCGCACTCGATCCCGTCGGCATGAATATCGTCGAAATGGGAAGGGCTGCAGTTCATCCCGACCATCGATCCGGGTCCGTGCTCGGGTTGATGTGGGCCGGAATCCTGCACTACCTCGATGTGACGGGATACGAGTGGGTGATGGGATGCGTGTCGGTGCCCATGCAGTCGGCACCAGGGGACCCCATCGGGGCCAACGTTCGCAGTGTTCGAGACCGCCTGTTGGGCAAGCACGCTACGCCGCTCGACCGTCGGGTCCGGCCGTATTCTCCGGTCGTCGTCGACGGGGTGGACCTGATCGACATCGAACCCGCGAAGCGAACCTCGATGCCGCCGTTGATGAACGGTTACCTTCGACTCGGTGCCTCGATCTGCGGTGAGCCGGCGCACGATCCCGAATTCGGTGTCGCCGATTTCGTTGCTCTGCTCGGCCTGCACGAGACCAACACTCGCTATCTCGACCGCTTGCGTTCGGCGGCAACGACGTTCGAGTCGGGTGTCCGGTGACACGACCGATCGTGCGCGCGCACGCGTGGATGCCGTCGTCGCCGTGCAGTGACGGCTGTCTGCCGAAGAACCCACCGACGGTGGGACGAGTGGTCCTAGCGCTCCGAATCGTACTGGCGGTGGCGGCGTTCGGACTGCTGCCGGTGTTGGTCGTCCTCGGGGTTCCTTTCCCGCGGGTTCGCCGTTCGCTGACGCGGATCGGCGCTCGTACTCTGCTGTTCGCCATCGGGATCGACCTGACGGTGCTCGACGCTCGCTCCGAGCGCGAACGCTCCCGAACCGCCGCCGGTGCACTGCACGTCGCCGGTCACATCTCCTGGACCGACGTCGTCGTGCTCACCGCGGTACAGCCGTCGACCTTCGTCGCACGTGCCGACCTGATCGACTGGCCGGTGCTCGGTCGCCTCGCGCGGGCCATGAAGGTACTTCCGATCGATCGAGCTCGACTGCACCAGCTCCCCGGCGTCGTCGATCAGGTGGCCGATCGTGTCCGCGCCGGCGGATCGGTCGTCGTCTTCCCCGAGGCCACCACCTGGTGTGGTCGCGCATACGGCTCGCTACGGCCGGCGCTGCTTCAGGCCGCGATCGATTCGGAGACCTGGGTACAGCCCATTCGTTTGCGCTACCTGGACCGGACCGGCGAGCAGACCACCGCCACGTGCTTCGTGGGAGACGAAACGATCGGTGCATCCATCGGCCGGATCTTCCGGCTGCGCGGATTGCGGGCCGAGGTCGAGTTCACTGCCCCGGAGGCACCCGGTGGCGATCGACGCGACCTCGCCCGACGGTGCGAGGCCGCGATTCGACGCGACGGAGTGGAGCTTGCGGAACGACCGAGGAAGGACGTCTACGACCCCACCGTGCACGAGGTGATGGCCGAGGCCGATCGCAGCCCGATGCCGCCGACGGTTGCGGCGGCCTGACCGAGCATCGATCACCGTGACCGCGGACCCACCTCGCGCAGGTAGGTCCGCGGTCACGGC
Organism: Rhodococcus sp. 15-2388-1-1a; assembly: GCF_002259145.1. Classification (NCBI taxonomy): domain Bacteria; kingdom Bacillati; phylum Actinomycetota; class Actinomycetes; order Mycobacteriales; family Nocardiaceae; genus Rhodococcus; species Rhodococcus sp. 15-2388-1-1a. Next base: position 167,639 of record NZ_NPFP01000008.1, read on the forward strand.
AGCGGGTATCGTCTAGCCTGTTATGCCTTCTGTGCGCAGTACGACTGCTCCCGTCCCGCCGCGGCCACCGGTGTACCTCGATCACGCAGCGACGACCCCGATGCTGCCGAGCGCGATCGAGGCGATGACCTCTGTGTTCGCCACGGTGGGCAACGCGTCCTCGCTGCACACCTCCGGTCGGTCCGCTCGGCGTCGGGTGGAGGAATCTCGCGAATCGATCGCCGCCGACCTGGGTGCGCGCCCGTCCGAGGTGATCTTCACCTCCGGTGGCACCGAGAGTGACAACCTCGCCGTCAAGGGCATCTTCGCCGCACGTCGAGACTCCGATGCCGCACTGACCAGGATCATCGCCAGCTCGGTGGAGCATCACGCGGTGCTCGACGCGGTGGAGTGGCTCGTCGCACACGACGGTGCGAGTGTCACCTGGCTCCCGGTAGACGCGGAGGGGCGGGTCACTCCGGACGCGCTGCGCGCCGAGCTGGCCCTGCATGCCGACGAAACCGCACTCGTCACCGTGATGTGGGCCAACAACGAGATCGGCACCGTCATGCCGATCGCCGAGCTCGCAGCCGTGGCCGCCGAGTACGGCGTCCCGATGCACAGCGATGCGGTCCAGGCCGTGCCGCATCTGCCCGTCGGGTTCGCCGAGAGCGGCCTGTCCGCGCTCAGTATCGCCGCACACAAATTCGGTGGACCCCAGGGCGTCGGAGCGCTGCTGCTCGGCCGCCAGGTCCCGTGTGTTCCACTCTTCCACGGCGGGGGGCACGAGCGAGACGTTCGATCGGGCACCCCGGACACTGCGGGAGTCGTCGCGATGGCAGCTGCGCTGCGGTCGACCGTCGAGAACTCGGTGCGGCACCGCGCAGAACTGAGAGCGCTCCGCGATCGGTTGATCGACGGAATCAGAGACGCCGTTCCCGACGCGATCCTCAACGGGCCGGACGGCGACGACCGGCTGGCCGGGAACGTGCATTTCACCTTTCCCGGGTGCGAGGGTGATTCCTTGTTGATGCTGCTCGATGCGGCAGGCATAGAATGCTCGACGGGCTCGGCGTGCACCGCAGGTGTGGCCAGCGCCAGTCATGTCTTGATTGCGCTCGGGTGCGATCCGTCCGTCGCCCGTGGATCACTGCGGTTCTCGCTGGGAACCGGCTCGTCCGAATCGGACGTCACCACTGTGCTTGCGGCTCTGCCGCAGGTCGTCGAACGCGCTCGTGCCGCCGGATTGGCCGGCGTCGGAGCTCGAGGAGGAAATCGCTGATGCGTGTTCTGGCTGCTATGAGCGGGGGAGTCGACTCGGCTGTTGCCGCGGCCCGTGCCGTGGACGAGGGCCACGACGTCGTCGGCGTGCACCTGGCTCTGTCGACCGCTCCGGGCGCACTGCGCACCGGTTCGCGTGGTTGCTGCTCCAAGGAAGACGCGGGTGACGCTCGCCGAGCTGCCGACGTACTCGGGATCCCCTTCTACGTATGGGATTTCGCCGATCGCTTCAAGGAGGACGTCATCGACGATTTCGTCGCCTCCTATGCCGCCGGTGAGACCCCGAATCCGTGCCTGCGCTGCAACGAGAAGATCAAGTTCTCCGCTCTGGCGGACCGCGCTCTCGCGCTGGGTTTCGATGCCGTAGCGACCGGGCATTACGCGCAGCTGCACGACGGAGTGCTGCGCCGCGCCGTGGATGCGGACAAGGACCAGTCGTACGTGTTGGCCGTACTGAATCAGGCGCAGCTCTCGCGTGCGATGTTCCCCATCGGAGACACCCCGAAGTCGGAGATTCGTGAGGAGGCTGCCGAGCGTGGCTTGGCCGTCGCCGACAAGCCCGACAGTCACGACATCTGCTTCATCCCGTCGGGCGACACTCGCGCATTCCTCGGTGCTCGTATCGGCGTGCGCCCGGGCAAGGTCGTCGACTCCGAGACCGGAGTCGAACTGGCGGATCACGAGGGCGTGCACGGCTTCACCATCGGCCAGCGCAAGGGCCTCGGCGTGGAAGGACCGGCCGCGGACGGCCGTCCCCGCTACGTGACGTCGATCGAACCCGACAGTGGCACGGTCATGGTCGGCTCTGCGCAGAAGCTCGACGTCTGGGCGATCAGCGGAGACCGCGCGGTATGGACCGAAGGTACCGCCCCGACCGGCCCCATCGAGTGCGTCGTCCAGGTTCGCGCACACGGCGGACTGACCGAGGCCGTCGCCGAGGCAGCGGGCGACGGTATGGAGATCCAACTGCGGGCTCCACTGACCGGTGTGGCCAAGGGGCAGGCAGCGGTGCTGTACCGCAAGGACATTCACGGAGACATCGTCATCGGTAGCTCGACCATCTCGGGCACTCGATCCGAGCGCGAGTGACACCGAGCGATTTCGCTGGACTGTCGACCGGCATCGGTTCGTGGCCGGGCACCGACATCCGTGAGGCCGCGGCAGTCGTCGTCGGGGAGTTCACCGAGCTACCGCACATCGTCGAACTTCCGGCCCGCGGCCTGGGTGCCGACATGATCGGTCGCACCGGAGCCATCATGGTCGATGTCGAACTGGACGTGCGCACCTCCGGCTATCGGGTCGTTCCACGTCCGATGCTCGCCGGTCGCCGGGCGACCGATTTCCTGGCCGAGGACCTCGACGTACTCGAGGAACTGTGGGAGGTGTCGGGGCTTCGCGGCAGCGGCCGCACCATCAAGGTCCAGGCCGCCGGTCCGTTCACGATGGCAGCGCAGGTCGAACTTCGGCACGGGCATCGGGCTCTGACCGATCGCGGGGCGCTGCGGCATTTCGCCGAATCCCTCGGCGAAGGACTGCGCCTGCACTGCGCGGAGTTGACGCGTCGGCTCGGAGTCGAGGTCCTCGTTCAGCTCGACGAACCCAGTCTCGCAGCCGTTCTGGCCGGTAGCCTGACGGGCATCACCGGGCTCGATTCGGTGCGGGCGGTCCCGGAACCGGATGTTCTCGACCTGCTGGATTCGCTGATCGAGACGATCGACCTTCCCGTTGCGGTGCATTGCTGCGCCGGCGACGTTCCGTTCGACCTGCTTCGTCGTTCGCGTGCCGTCGCGGTCGCCGTCGACGCGACTGCGCTGCGCCGCAGCGACTTCGACGGAATCGGTGAGCTGCTGCAATCCGGCAAGACGCTGATGCTCGGGTTGATTCCGTCCGAAGCCCCCGTGCTACCACCCCATTGGCGTGAACTGGCCGAGCCGGGTGTCACGTTGATCGACCGACTCGGTTTCGACAGATCGGTTCTCGCCTCCCGTATCTCTGTGACGCCTGCATGTGGATTGGCCGGCAGCACACCGGAGTGGGCCCGTCGCGCAACAGGACTCGCCCACGATGTGGCTGCCGCGTTCGGAGACTCACCCGATTCTTTGTGAGATCCCACAGCCGGTCGGAGTGAAACACCGGGGTCTTCTGCCGATCGAGGCCACTCCCGTCAGGACGCCGAACAGGTGTGACACTATTCACATGGCCGTTGGGGGTCTGTTGAATACGTGGGAGTTCGGAAATGGCATCAGGTGGTCGGGACTTCGATGAGGTTGCCTCCCTCCGGCGTTCCGGCAGGCACCGCCGAGGCCTCCTCGCGAAACTGGCCGCGGCCACCTCCGACTGGTATCGGGCCCCGCACGATTTCGAGTGGATCCTCAATCACCGGTCGACCCGTCCGCTGACCGGGATCATTCGTGCCGTGTTCGGCACCGCCACCACGATCTATGCCTTCACCTCGATTCTGATGCTGTTCAGCGACCTCGGTCCTCAGGGCAGTGTGGCGATCGGATGGGTTTTCTTCGTTCTCGTCACTCAGGTGTTCGTCGCCGCACGGTGCGTCCTCGGACCGCTCCCGGGGAAGAAATTCTTCGTCGTGTTTCTGGCCTTCGGGGACATTCTCACGACCTCGGTGTTGATTCTGTACGCACCTGTCGCGTCGCTGATCGGAACCGTGCTGTTCGCAGTCACCGGAGCGTTCTGCACCTACTTCCTCAGTCCGCGACTGCTGGTGGCGCACCTCGTGTGGACCGCGACGTTCATCATCGGGTTCGGCGTTCGGACCTTCCTGTCGGTGATGGACGGCGAGGTGGACTCCATCGACGGACCCGCTGTCGCGACCGCGACGGTGGTTCTCCTTCTGGCGACAGTGGGAGTACCCGTGTTCGCTCAAGTGGCGTGGACGACGCTGTCCAACGACGCCAAGCGGTCGGTTCTCGATCCACTGACCGGGGTGTACAACCGGCGCGGCATCGACAGCGAACTGCTGGACCTGTGGCACCAGGCCAGCAAGCGGGGTATGTCCATGGCCTTCCTGGTTGTCGACATCGACAAGTTCAAGTCGGTCAACGACCGATTCGGGCACAGCCGCGGCGACGAAGTGATCGTGCGGGTCGCCGATCGGCTGCGCCGCTTGGTCCGGCATCAGGGCGGAGTGCTCGCCCGAACCGGTGGCGAGGAGTTCCTCGTCGCCATGGTCGGTGATGCGCGGGGGATGGTCGATCTCGGCTTCGACGTCGTTCGAGTGCTCTGGGACCGCCGTGACGACATCCCCGTCACCGTCAGTGTGGGAATGGCGTTGTTGCGCGAGGACTCGGCTCTGTGGGACGTGGGCAAGTCGGTGGTCGGCAGAGCAGCCCGCACGGCGGACGCGGCGATGTACCGGTCCAAGCAGTCCGGTGGAAACAGCTTGGTCATCGACGAGATCTGAGGCCTCGAACCGACCTCGTTCGATGCGCCGGTGTGCTCGGGTGCGACCTCTGCGATGATCGTGCGATGTATCGGCTATCGGATGCCCAGCGACGTGGACTACCCGCCGGAGTGCTGTTGTCGGTGATGGCCTCCGTGCTCGGCGGCATCTACGCCGACTCCTTCGTGACCGGCTTCGCATTGACCGCCGGTATCTGTGCGGTGGCGATCGTCGCCGCGACGCTGTTGCTGGGTCTGATGGGACGGTAGTCGCTGCGCTGCAGCCGGTGCCACTCTGTCGGTGGGGTCGGATAATCTTCGACACGTGCCCGAATCGACCGAACCGCCCGTAGGAAACGACGAGACCGCAGGGACCGTCGATGTCGAACTCGACGCCGCGTCGTCGGCCGATCGCGAGCGATGGCAGATGCTGGCCGAGGAAGTGCGCGGTCATCAGTTCCGCTACTACGTTCGCGATGCGCCGCTCGTGTCCGACGGCGAGTTCGATGCGCTGCTGCGTGAGCTGAACGATCTGGAAGAGGCGCACCCGGATCTGCGCACGGCGGATTCACCGACGCAACTCGTCGGGGGTGGCTTCGCGACGGAATTCACCGCCGTCGACCATCTGGAACGAATGTTGAGCTTGGACAACGTGTTCGATCACGACGAGCTTCGTGCCTGGGCCAAACGGGTCGAGACCGAGGCAGGGCCGGATCTGGAGTATCTGTGCGAGGTCAAGATCGACGGCGTTGCACTGAATCTGGTGTACGAGAACGGCACGCTCGTGCGCGGTGCCACCCGAGGCGACGGACGTACCGGTGAGGACGTGACGCTCAACGCACGCACGATCGAGGACATCCCGGACACCCTGACGGGTACCGAGCAGTACCCCGTGCCGGAGTTGTTGGAAGTGCGCGGCGAGGTCTTCTTCCGGCTGGAGGACTTCCAGGCGCTCAACGCCTCACTCGTGGCCGAGGGCAAGCCCCCGTTCGCGAATCCACGGAACTCGGCGGCCGGGTCGCTGCGACAGAAGAATCCGGCGGTCACCTCCAAGCGTCGTCTGGGAATGATCTGCCACGGCTTCGGCCGCATGGTGGGGTTCACACCCGAGTCGCAGTGGCACGCCTACGAGGCACTCCGCGCCTGGGGTCTGCCCATTTCCACCCACACGACCCGCGTGCGAGGCGTCGACGCCGTCATCGAGAAAGTCGTCTACTGGGACCAGCACCGACACGACGTCGAACACGAAATCGACGGCCTGGTCGTCAAGATCGACGACATGTCGCTGCATCGTCGACTCGGGACGACGTCTCGCGCGCCGCGGTGGGCCATCGCGTACAAGTACCCACCCGAGGAAGTCACCACCACGCTGCTCGACATCCGCGTCAGCGTGGGCCGGACGGGCCGAGTGACGCCGTTCGCGTACATGACGCCGGTACTCGTGGCCGGCTCCACGGTGTCGCTCGCGACGCTGCACAACGGCTCGGAGGTCAAGCGCAAGGGCGTTCTGATCGGCGACACCGTGACCATTCGCAAAGCGGGAGAGGTCATTCCGGAGGTTCTCGGCCCCGTCGTCGACGCCAGGACCGGTGACGAGACCGAGTTCGTCATGCCCACCGAGTGCCCGGAGTGCTCGACGCCCCTGGCCCCGGCCAAGGAGGGCGACGCCGACCTGCGGTGCCCCAACTCGCAGTTCTGCCCGGCGCAACGTCGCGAGCGAGTGTTCTTCGTCGCCGAGCGGCAGCGATTCGATATCGAGGGTCTGGGCTACGAGGCCGCATCCGACCTCCTGGCCACCGGTGCGATCGAGGACGAAGGCGATCTGTTCTCGCTCACCGAAGACGACCTGATGAAGACGGCGATCTTTCGCACCAAGTCCGGGGCGTTGTCTGCCACCGGTCGTAAGTTGCTCGACAACCTGGCCACCGCACGGAACCAGCCGCTGTGGCGGGTGTTGGTCAGTCTGTCGATTCGACACGTGGGGCCGTCCGCAGCCCGCGCACTGGCGGGGGAGTTCGGCAGCCTCGAGCGGATCCGGGCAGCGTCCGTCGAGGAACTCTCGGCGGTCGACGGGGTGGGCGGCACCATCGCGGCCGCGGTCTCCGAGTGGTTCGAGGTCGACTGGCACCGCGCCATCGTCGACAAGTGGCGGGCCGCGGGCGTGCGAATGGAAGACGAGCGCGATGCGTCGATCGACCGCAATCTCGAGGGGCTGTCGATCGTGGTCACCGGGTCGCTGACGTCCTATTCACGCGACGAGGCCAAGGAAGCGATTCTGCTGCGAGGTGGCAAGGCTGCAGGTTCGGTGTCCAAGAAGACAGCGTTCGTCGTCGTCGGCGAAGCTCCAGGGTCCAAGCACGACAAGGCAATCGAGCTCGGCGTGCCGGTGCTCGACGAAGCGGGATTCACCCTGCTGCTGACCGAGGGACCCGACGCAGTGGCTCCGACCGACGCAGAACCCGGTTCGGCGGACTGATCGGGCCGGTCGCGTCAGTTCAGTGGCGTCAGTTCAATACCGTCGCGACGATGCCGGCGAGATAGCCGAGCCGGGCAACCTCCGAGGGCCTGAACTCCGGGCCTCCAGGCCTGCCCAGCATCAGCACGGTGCCGGTGTTGCCGAGGGGCGCAGCGGCGATCTTGGTGTCCATGTCGCGCCATACCTGGGGCACCCACTCGGCGTCGGAATCCAGAGCGGCGGGGGCGTGCAGCGGGAACCACGGTAGCTCCGCGGCGTGAGTCTCGGGAGCCCCCGAGCTGCCCACCAGACGGAACGGGCCGTGCGCGTTGGTGGCGACGACAGTGCTCCACCCCACTCGAAGGACGCGGGGAGCTCCGTCGACGAGCACCTGAAGTCGATCGTCGGACGCCGCTGCGACGCGATCGATCAATTCCAGTTCGCGGTGCGTGTCGAGGACGCCGGTGTACGGGCGGATGGAATCGACCCGGACATCGGTGAGGTTCTCGGCAGCGGTGATCAGCGTGTCCGGAAGCGAACCCGGAGCAACGTCGACCACCAGATCGTCGACTGCGTAACCGTCACCGCGTTCGATGACGTCGAGGGAGAGGATGTCCGCCCCGACCGAACCGAGCGCGACGGCCAACGATCCGAGGCTGCCCGGCCGGTCCGGCAGTTGGACGCGGAGCAGGTAGGACATGTCACGCTCCCTTTCGACTTCTGATGTACTTCGGCCACCCCAGCGTCATCGGTCGTTGCTGGCAGGTGGAATGTCGCTCTGGGGTCGTTCCGCAGGCTCCACTCCTGGGAACAAGATGCACCCCGGCGCGAGCAATCCTTGCATCTTCGACCTGTCCGGTACGTCGCGCAACGCGGGCCGTGACAATTCCGACACTCCACGCGGCCACGAGGAGTGAGTGAAGCCTGCGTAATGCTGCGCACTAGGCTGGACGGCGTTCGCGAACCAGCGCGGTTCGCTCTGTACGAATACGGGGCCGCTTCTGCAGGCTCCGCTCCTACTGTCTGAAAGGGGTCTACGCGGTGCCAGACATCTCCCGCGACGAGGTCGCTCACCTCGCCCGGCTGTCGCGCTTGGCTCTCAGCGACGCCGAACTCGACGAGTTCGCCGGCCAGTTGGACTCGATTCTTCATCACGTCAAGGCAGTGGCCGAGGTGGCGACGGACGACGTTCCGCCGACAGCCAACCCCAGTGACATCGTGAACGTGACGCGTCCCGACATGATCGTTCCCGGCCTGACGCCGGAGCAATCGCTGTCCGGTGCACCGAACGCCGAGGAGGGCCGTTTCGCGGTGCCGCAGATTCTGGGAGAGAGCGAATGACCGACCTGACGAAGCTCGACGCGTCCGAGCTCGCCACCCGTATCCACGCGCGTGAGATCAGCGCCGTCGAGGTGACTCGGGCGCATCTCGACCGAATCTCCGAGGTCGATGGTGACCTGCACGCTTTTCTGCATGTCGCAGGAGCCGAGGCGCTCGCAGCGGCGACCGACGTCGATGCGGGATTGACTGCGGGGCATGCACCGGCATCGGCTCTGGCCGGCGTGCCGTTGGCCCTCAAGGACGTGTTCACCACGACCGACATGCCGACGACGGCCGGATCCAAGATTCTGGACGGGTGGATGTCGCCGTACGACGCGACGGTGACCACCAAGCTGCGCGCAGCGGGCATTCCGGTGCTGGGCAAGACCAACATGGACGAGTTCGCGATGGGCTCGTCCACCGAGAACTCGGCCTACGGACCGACCAAGAACCCCTGGGACACCACCCGCATCCCCGGCGGCTCGGGCGGCGGCAGCGCTGCGGCGCTCGCGTCGTACCAGGCCCCGCTGGCCATCGGCACCGACACCGGCGGATCGATCCGTCAGCCGGCGGCACTGACCGGCACAGTGGGAACCAAGCCGACCTACGGCAGCGTCTCGCGCTATGGACTGATCGCCTGTGCCTCGTCACTCGATCAGGGCGGCCCGTGTGGCCGGACCGTGCTCGACACCGCGTTGCTGCACGAGGTCATCGCCGGATACGACGCGCGGGACTCCACGTCGGTGGAGACGGCAGTTCGACCGGTGGTCGCAGCGGCACGTGAGGGTGCTCGCGGTGACCTGACGGGCGTGCGCGTCGGTGTCGTCAAGGAACTGCACTCGGACAAGTACCAGCCGGGTGTCATCTCGTCCTTCGATGCCGCGGTGGCGACACTCACCGAACTCGGTGCCGAGGTGGTCGAGGTGTCGTGCCCCAACTTTGTGCACGCATTGGCCGCCTACTACCTGATCCTCCCGTCGGAGGTGTCGTCCAACCTGGCTCGGTTCGACGGCATGCGGTACGGATTGCGGGCGGGCGACGACGGCAAGCACAGCGCCGAGCAGGTCATGGCCACCACGCGCGCGCAGGGGTTCGGACCGGAAGTCAAGCGTCGCATCATGATCGGGACGTACGCCCTGTCCGCGGGATACTACGACGCCTACTACGGCTCGGCCCTCAAGGTGCGCACGTTGATCGCCCGTGACTTCGATGCCGCATACGAGAAGGTCGACGTGCTGGTGTCGCCGACGACCCCGACGACGGCATTCCCGTTGGGGGACAAGGTGGACGATCCGATGGCGATGTACCTCAACGACCTCTGCACGCTGCCGACGAACCTCGCGGGTCATTGCGCGATGTCGGTACCGTCGGGTCTCGCCTCCGAGGACGGACTTCCCGTGGGCCTGCAGATCATGGCTCCGGCGTTCGCGGACGAGCGGCTCTACCGCGTCGGTGCCGCATACGAGGCCGCTCGCGGCGATCTGAGGTAGTTCGAGGTGCTGCATCGGTGGGCTGCCGATCTGGCTCATCTGCCCCTGCTGTCCGGTGCAGTGCCCGCGGTCGCGTTGACTGCGACCGCTGTCGTGGCGGCGGTTCTGGTCCTTGCTGTCGTCCTGAGGGTCAGGCGGGGCCGAGCACTGGGAACGGTGTTCGGCGCGCTGAGCGCTCTCGGTCTCGGTGCCTCGCTTCTGGTGGCGGCGACAGTGCTCACCAATCTGACCGTCACTCGATACCCGACGGCGGCCGTGGCACTGGGCCACCGACCGGCCGTGCAGGCCGAGGGCACCGGCAGGTTGGTCGACGTGGACGTGCCGGGCACGGTGTCGCACTTCGCCGCGCGGTCCGCGACCGTCTACGTTCCGGCGTCGTACGACGCCGGCGCGAGCGACCTACCGGTGCTGGTGCTGCTCACCGGTCAACCCGGTCATGTCGTCGACTGGATCGAGGGTGGTCGTCTGGCCCAGACGATGGACGACTTCGCAGCACGTCACGGCGGCGCGGCCCCGATCGTCGTGGTGGCCGACGGACTGGGGGACACCGAGGCGAATCCGATGTGCATGGATTCGGATCTCGGAAATGCCGCGACGTACTTGTCGGTCGATGTGCCGCAGTGGATTCGGTCCAATTTTCGGGTGTCCTCGGATCCGAGGGCCTGGGCGGTCGGCGGCTATTCCTATGGGGGAACGTGCGCGCTGCAGCTGGCGGTGACGGCACCGTCGGTGTACCCCACCTTTCTCGACATCTCCGGTGAGGACGAGCAACGTCGGGGCACGAGAAGTGAATCCGTTGCAGCGGCATACGGCACGGACACCCCGGCGAACGAGGCGCGTTTCGAGCGCACGACTCCGCTGAACATTCTCTCGCGCAACAGCTTTCCCGATTCGGCCGGTGCCTTCGTCGTGGGAGCCGACGACGAAGAATTCCGGCCGCAGACCGAGCGAGCGTACGGGGCAGCAGAGGCTGCGGGCCTCGACGTTCACTACAGCGAGCTGCCCGGTGGACACTCGATGCAGGTCTGGGCTCCTGCGCTGGAACAGGAGATGGACTGGCTCGGCGGGCGCGTGGGTCTGCTCGACTGACGCACGGTGTCGTCTCGGAGTACCACCATCAACGACACCGGTGCATCGTGGTGCCCTGGTCGGTTCCGTACCGATGGCCGTGACCGGCACCGACATCGAGCGCAGCGGCGAGATCGACGGACGTCTGGACGAAGCCGACGATCGGGAGCCACATCGGCGTCGGTGCGTCGGGTCGGGTGGTGGACGTGTTCGGTGGTGACCACAGCAGGTCGGCCGACCATCGAACCACCGGGTCCGAAGAATTCGCCAGTACCGTTGCGCCCTCGGTGTTCACGGCTCCGGCGGGCGGTCCCGCCCAGACGGCACCGCAGACACCCGGATTGCTCCGCCCGATAGAGAGATATGCGTCGCTGCCCGCCACCGCGCCCAAACTCTGGCCGTACACGATGATGTCGGGCGGTGTCGATTCCGATGCCGCGCGCTCCGCGACCGCGCGAACCACCGCGTCCGCGGAACTGCGCGCGTCGTCCTCGGCGAACAGGAATGTCGCCCAACTGGGCGCGTTCGAGTACTGCACCGCCACGGTGGCGACATCTCCGCCGAATCTGCTTTCGGCACCGGTGACAGCGTTCTCGTCCACCCACCCCGATCCGGTCGGTATCGCGACGATCACGACGCTACGCTGAAATGCACCGGCTCGATCCATGTCGGCGACGGCCGACGCGACCCGTCGATCGAGTGTCGGGGCCGAATCGAGCCCTACGTAGACCCGCACGGTGCTGGGATCGAGACCGCCGGAGACGAACTTTCTGCCCTCTCTGCCGAGCGTGCGCCACGGGACGAGCGAGGACGGAGCTCCTGATCTCGCGTTCGAGCTCGGAGCGGGCATCGTCTCGTCCACAACGGAGTTCGAGGCCGAGAACGAGTTTCGGATGACAGACCCGACCGTGGGCGCGGCAACGGAATACGACAGAAGGCCTGCGACGGCAATCAGGATCATCGTTCGACCCCCGCCGAGTGCGCAGCCGAACCCGATGGCCGCACGGCCGAGTCCGCAGAGAACCACTGCAACGCAGATTGCCCCTGCCGAGACCTCCGCTGCGTACCGCCAGTTCACCGTCCCGACATCCATGGCTTCCCGTAATCGATTCTGCCACATGACATTCGCGGTCATCGAACCGATCGACATCAGTGTGCCTGCACTCGCCGACCAGGCTTGCAGACGTGGTCGAGCGGGCGTGGGTGAGCCGAACGCGCGACGGGCCGACCATGCGACCGCGAGCGCACTCGCCATCAGCACGCCGGTGAGCAAGGCCTGGGTGACGGCCGGACGGGGGAGCAAGGAGGGAGCCGACGACACCATCACCGCAACGGTGAGTGCCACCGAGGTGCCGATTCGGGGGAGTAGGACACTCGTCGCAGGCGGGGTGGACGGGGTAGCCGTATCGGCAATTCCGGTGACTCCGACGACCGGCGCGATCATGCGGGTTCGATCGGCCGGGACACCGGTTCGGTGGACAGCCGGCGTCGGCGCGCATATCGGTCGGTTGCGATGACCGACAGCGCAATCAGAGCGATGCCCGCGCCGACCGCCGCGAACGGCAGCGCGGGCTCGGACACAGGTGCGCCGAAGGACTGTCGCCAGGAATTGACGTCGACGGCCGTGGCAGCCACCGATGCGGCAGCATTGCAGATCTGGCGAGGCCCGTCGTCGGTCCGGTCCGTGCAGGCGGCGTGCATGCGCTCTTCCAGCTGGGCATCGATCGATCTGCGCCACTGCGGGTCCACTGTTGTCCCTGTCGCAGCGGCGTACCGGATCAGGTCGTAGCCCAGATCGTGGGCCTTGCATGCGGAATCGAACTCGGACGGCAGCGGGACCGGTGACGAGCAGTCACCGCGAGGGTTCTCCGCCATGTCGTCCTGCACCCGCGGGCGGTACCCCATCACGGACCCGAAGTCGTCGGGGATGGTCAGGGCGGCGGCGTCCGCGGACTCGGTGACCAGTGCGTGTACCGAGACCGCGACAGGTGAAGTCGTGTCGGCGGCCGGTGGTGTCGATGCTGCGCCGGTTGTCGCCATCACCGCCACCATCGCTGCGACCGCGCCCATCACGGCGCGAGAAGTGTTCCTGTTCATGGCTTTCGACGCTAGGGAGCCGGGGACTCATCGAACATCGCGCCGAAGTCTCGTTCTGCTGTGCCTGCCTCGGACGTTCGGAGGGTCCTACCGATACCTGGATACTGCACGGAACTGATACCCAGGTATGACGACCTCGTCGGCCCGCACTCCCTAGGCTCGGTGCGTGCGCAAGAACAGATCAGCAAAAGGCGAGCTCACAGCGGTGCGGCGTCGAGTGCCGACTCGAATCGGTGGATTCCGCTCGATCGACGTGCTGATCGTGGCGGTCACGGCAATGCTGTATTCGATTGCGTGGCCGACTTTGCCGGTCACACACGAGGTCTCGGGTCCGCTACTGCCCATCGTCGGCGCACTGGCCGCGTTTCCGTTCGCGTTGATCCGCGTCAATCCCGCACTGGGATGGGCCGTCTCGGCGCTGTTCGCTCTGGTGATCCCGGTAGCGTTCGACCGCGTTCCCGGCTACGACTACCCGTGGCAGGTAGTGCACATACTCGTCCTTCTGGCGTTGTTGTTCGCCGTCGCTCTGCGCTCGCCGGTGTCGGTACTGCTCGTGGCCTGGTTGGCCAGCATGCTGGTGTTCTTCGCCTACATGCCGGGCTCGGACGGCGTCGGCTGGGCGGTGGGTCTGACTGCGGTCGTGGTGTTCGGACTGTTGATCCGCTGGCTCGTTCTCTCCCGTAGGCAGCTCGCGCAGCAAGAGGAAGTCAGTGAGCTCGAGCGCACCCGACGCACCGTACTCGAGGAGAAAGCCAAGATCGCCCGCGATCTGCACGACGTCGTTGCGCACCACATGTCGATGGTCGTGGTGCAGGCGCAGAGTGCGCCGTACCGACTCGATGACGTGTCCGTCTCTGCAGCAGTGGAATTCGAGTCGATCGCGGCCACCGCACGGGAGGCGCTCAACGAGATCCGGGGAATGCTGGGTGTGCTGCGCAGCGACGGACAGCAGTGGCAGGACGCGCCGGCACCGAACGCACTCGATCTCGAACGTACCTTGCACGCGAGCCGCAAGGCCGGTATGGACGTGCGGTGGGCTATCACTGGGCAGGTCGAATCGGTAGCCGACACAACAGGTTTGGCTCTGTACCGAATTCTGCAGGAGTCGCTGTCCAATGCCGCTCGGCACGCCCCCGAGGCAGCGGTGAGCGTCGACATCACCGTGGGGCCGAGCACCGTCGTCATGACCGTGGTCAATGCGCCTCCACCGAGCGCCGGTGTCGAACGCGCCACTCGACCCGATACCGGTGGGCACGGGATATCGGGTATGCGCGATCGTGCACGCGCGGCGCACGGCTGGCTGCATGCCACTCCTCTTCCCGACGGCGGATTCGAGGTCGCGGTACACGTTCCGAACGGCATGCCGATCTCGGCGGCATCGGTTGTCCGGAACGAACTCGCCTAGGCTGTTGCGCGTGGCTACAACGGTGTTCATCGCCGACGACCAAGCAATGGTGCGGCAGGGGTTCGGTGCACTTCTCGGTGCTCAGGCCGATATCTCGGTGGTCGGAGACGCCGACAACGGCAGGACCGCGGTCAGCGAGGTCGCCCGGCTGTTGCCCGACGTGGTGCTGATGGACGTCCGGATGCCCGAGATGAACGGTCTCGATGCTGCTCGGGCGATTCTCTCTGCGTCACTTCCGTCGCCGGTGCGCATTCTGATGCTGACGACGTTCGACATCGACGATTACGTCTACGAGGCTCTGGCTCTCGGAGCGAGTGGATTTCTCCTCAAGGATGCGCCGGCCGAGGAGTTGATCAGAGGTGTTCGGGTCGTCGCCGCAGGCGACGCGTTGCTGGCACCGTCGGTGACGAGACGGCTCATCGCCGACGTCACCTCCCGTCGGGGAGCGCGGCGCCACACGTCTCCGCGTCTGAGCGATCTGACTCCGCGGGAACGCGAGGTTCTCGAACTGATCGCGACCGGTATGTCCAACTCGGAGATAGCGGGTTCACTGTTCCTGGCCGAGCAGACCGTGAAAACGCACGTCGGCAAGGTTCTCGCGAAGCTCGGACTGCGCGACCGCGCCCAGGCGGTCGTACTGGCCTACGAGACCGGCGTCGTCACACCGAAGTGAGGACCGAACGGTACCGACGCGCGCAGCATCCCACGCCCGATTAGGCTGACGTCCGTCACCGGGTCCGCTTCACGGACCTGCGAGCAGAGAGGCGAAAATCGATGCGCATCGGAGTTCTGACCGGAGGCGGCGATTGCCCAGGGCTCAATGCGGTGATTCGCGCAGTCGTACGCACCGCGGACGCGCGGTACGGCTCCACGGTCGTCGGTTTCCAGGACGGATGGCGCGGGCTTCTCGAAGACCGTCGGGTGCAACTGCGCAACGACGACCGCAACGACCGGTTGCTCACCAAGGGCGGCACGATGCTCGGCACCGCGCGCACCAATCCGGATGTGTTGCGCGCCGGACTCGATCGGGTCAAGCAGACTCTCGAGGACAACGGCATCGACGTGTTGATCCCGATCGGTGGTGAAGGGACCCTCACCGCTGCTGCGTGGCTGTCGGAGGAGGGTGTGCCCGTTGTCGGTGTGCCCAAGACGATCGACAACGACATCGACTGCACCGACGTCACATTCGGCTTCGACACGGCGCTGACGATCGCCACCGATGCGATCGACCGTCTGCACAGCACCGCAGAATCCCATCAGCGCGTGATGCTGGTCGAGGTGATGGGTCGGCACGCGGGGTGGATCGCTCTGCACGCAGGCCTGGCGTCCGGTTCGCACATGACACTGATCCCCGAGCAGCCGTTCGATGTCGAAGAAGTGTGCACGTTGGTGCGCAAGCGTTTTCAGCGTGGAGACTCGCACTTCATCTGTGTCGTCGCCGAGGGTGCCAAGCCGATGGAGGGCTCGATGAAGCTTCTCGACGGCGGTATCGACGAGTTCGGCCACGTTCGTTTCACCGGGGTTGCCCACCAGCTCGGCGTGGAGATAGAGCGTCGCATCAACAAGGAAGTACGCACCACGGTGCTCGGCCACGTCCAGCGCGGTGGGACGCCGACCCCGTACGACCGCGTTCTCGCAACACGATTCGGCGTCAACGCCACCGATGCGGCCCATTCGGGAGACTTCGGCAAGATGGTCTCGTTGCGCGGCACCGAGATCGGCCTGGTGTCTCTGGCCGAGGCCACCAAGCAACTCAAGCGGGTACCGCAGACCCGATACGACGACGCAGCCGCGTTCTTCGGCTGACTCCCGGTGAGCCGTCAGATACGACCGGCTGCCTCCTGGATTTCGGCCTCACGTTCCTCGGTCTCGCGGCGCAGTTCGCGCCGTCGCCGCGCTGCCTCGAAACGCTGAGCACCGACCTCGGTGGTCGGCGTCAACTGGGGCAGGGTCTTCGGCTTGCCGTCGTCGCCGATCGCGACCATGGTGAAGTAGCAGCTGTTGGTGTGGCGTAATTCACCGCACTGGATGTTCTCGGTTTCCACTCGGATCCCGACCTCCATGGAGGTACGGCCGGTGTAATTGACCGACGCCGAGAACGTGACCAGTTCTCCGACGTGGATGGGTTCGCGAAACACGACGCGATCGACCGACAGAGTGACGACATAGGCCCCGGCGTAGCGACTGGCGCAGGCGTACGCCACCTGGTCCAGGAACTTCAGAATCGTGCCGCCGTGGACATTGCCGGAGAAGTTGGCCATGTCGGGTGTCATCAGCACTGTCATGGCCAGTGTCTGTTTCTCTGGGGGAGTCACCCGTGCACGGTAACGAGTGCACGTGGTTACTCGCGCGTCGTACGGGAGTGGAGCCTGCAGGAACGACCCAGTTAGCGCGAGTGGAGCCTGCAGGAACGACCCAGGTAGTCGGTGCATAAACTACTGACCATGACTGCTGCAACCGTCGATTTGATCGATTACGACGATGTGCTCGCCAAGTTCGACCCCGTGTTGGGCATGGAGGTCCATGTGGAGTTGGGCACGGCGACCAAGATGTTCTGCGGCTGCCCCACCGAGTTCGGTGCCGAGCCGAACACTCAGGTGTGCCCGGTGTGCCTGAGCCTTCCCGGTGCGCTTCCGGTGGTGAACGCTGCTGCGGTGGAGTCGGCGATTCGCATCGGGCTGGCGCTCAATTGCTCGATCACCCCGTGGGGACGGTTCGCTCGCAAGAACTACTTCTATCCGGATCAGCCGAAGAACTATCAGATCTCGCAGTACGACGAGCCCATCGCGACCGAGGGCTACCTCGATGTGCTGCTCGACGACGGCAGTACGTTTCGAGTCGAGATCGAGCGCGCGCACATGGAGGAGGACACCGGTAAGTCGACGCACGTCGGCGGGGCGACCGGCCGCATCGAGGGGGCGTCGCATTCGCTGCTCGATTACAACCGTGCCGGTGTGCCGCTGGTGGAGATCGTGACCAAGACCATCACGGGAACCGGCGCGCGTGCACCCGAGGTCGCCCGGGCCTACGTCACCGCGCTGCGTGACCTGTTGAAGTCGCTGAACGTGTCCGATGTGCGGATGGATCAGGGCTCGCTGCGCTGCGATGCCAACGTGTCCCTGATGGAGAAGACGGCAACCGAATTCGGCACGCGCACCGAGACGAAGAACGTCAACTCGCTCAAGAGCGTCGAGGTTGCCGTTCGGTACGAGATGCGGCGTCAGGCAGCGGTTCTCGAATCGGGCGGAGAGGTGACGCAGGAGACTCGGCACTTCCAGGAGTCGGACGGCACCACCACCGCCGGACGCAAGAAGGAGACCGCCGAGGACTACCGCTACTTCCCCGAGCCCGATCTTGCGCCGGTCGCTCCCGACGCGGCGTGGATCGAGGAGCTTCGGACCACGTTGCCCGAGCTGCCGTGGTTGCGCCGCGGTCGGATTCAGAAGGACTGGGGTGTCTCCGACGAGGAGATGCGCGATCTGGTGAACTCCGGTGCGCTCGAGCTCGTCGCCGCGACGGTCGAGGCGGGTGCGTCGGCGCAGGCGGCGCGGTCGTGGTGGGTGTCGTATCTGGCGCAGCAGGCCAACATCGCCGGAGTCGAACTGACCGATCTGTCGATCACCCCCGCTCAGGTCGCCGAGGTGGCGGCGTTGGTCGCGGACGGCAAGCTCAACAACAACGGTGCCCGTCAGGTCGTGGACGGTGTGCTGGCGGGCGAGGGTGAGCCTGCAGAGGTCATGGCTGCGCGCAATCTCGTACTGGAGAAGGACGACACCAAGTTGCAGGCCGCCGTGGACGAGGCGCTCGCAGCGAATCCCGGTGTGGTCGAGAAGATCCGCAGCGGCAAGGTGCAGGCCGCCGGGGCCATCGTCGGCGCGGTGATGAAGGCGACACGCGGCCAAGCCGATGCCGCTCGCGTCAAGGAACTCGTACTCGAGGCCTGCGGCCAGCCCTGATCACGACGGAGAACGACCGAGGCCGAGCGCGCTACGCGCTCGGCCTCGGTCGTTTCTCGTTCAGTCGAAGCCGCCTCCGCCGCCGCCGGGGAACGGCACTTTCACGACGCGGTCGTCGGTGGGTCCGGGCTCCGCACCGTTCTTGTTGACGGTGCCCACCAGAATCTGTCCATCGGCCGAGCTCGTCGCGCCGTTCAACTGGCCGTACTCGTCCTGGATCAGCAGTGTCGGTTCGGCCGAGACAGCTCCGGTGTTCGCGTCGGTGGTCAGAGCTGCAACAGCTTTGGCCGTTGTGAGTGCAACCGCCACTCCACCTTCTCCCGCTGCGCATCCGGCAACACCCGGACGGTCCGGCCACGTCCACACAGGGTTGAACACTGCGCCCAGCGAGTCGATGCGCTGCAGGCGATCCTCGATCGCGGTGCGGTCGGTGACGAAAATGTTTCCGGTGCCGTCGGTGCAGACGTCGCCGGCCGTACCGATGCCGCTCAGTGCGATCTGCGGCCGCGGGGGGTTCGTCGACGGAGACAAAGAGGTCACCCGTAACAACTTGCCGGACAAGGAGTTCGGGCTCGCAGCAGCAGCTGGATCACCGTTGTCGCCGGTGAGGACGAGTAGTTCGTTCGGCGTGTAGAAGTCGATCGCCCCGCGATTGCCCGACGCGCCGCGGGGAATTCCGGTCAGGATGTCCTTGGGCACATCGCCCTGAGCGAGTCGGACCACCCTGGTGTCCGCGGACGTGGTGATGAGGGCGTAGAGCAACCCGTCCTCGTTGTACGTGGGAGACAGCGCGATGTCGAGAAGGCCGCCGTCACCGGTGCCGTCGACATCGATTCGGGCCACCTCGACCGGCGTCCGGCCGGCGGCGACCTCCATGATGCGACCCGTGCGGCGTTCGGCAACCAGCGCCGACTGTCCGTCGGGGAGCGCAACGAGTCCGCCCGTGGTGTCCAGGCATGTCGCGATCACCGAGGGATCGGGGTCGACACACGGGCCGGTCGGCGGGGGCGGCGCGTTGGGATCGGACGGCTGCGGCGTCTCACTGGGGGTCGTCGGCTCCAGCTCGGCCGCGCCCACCTCCGGCGCAGGAGTGAACGGCGACGTATTCGAGTCGTCGAATCGGGCGCACCCGGCGAGCAGGGCAGCGGTCATCGTCAGGGCGACGACGGCAGCGGTTGCAGTTCGTGGCGACGCTCCGACCGGCTTCATGCTTCGAACGGTACGGAACGTCGAGGGAGACTCGCCACGCGGCCGTGAGCGTCAACGTCGGTGAGGAGCGCACTTCGGCTCTAGTGTGGAGAGGTGACCGATACACCGCGCGACCCCAACCGGCCGGATACGTCGTACGAACCGGCCGAAAGTCCGTACGACAATCCCACGGAGAAGATTCCACCCTCCTCGCGCTCCACCTCCGAGACGTCGGCGTCCGACCGCGCCGATACCTCGGGTACGCCGACCACCGTGTTCGGTGCCCAGCGCTCGGACCGACTGCCGCGAACCGACGACGAACTCGACTTTCCGTACTCGTCGTCGTCCGACGCACGCTCGGCCGATGCGCAGCCCACGGAGAAGATGCAGACCTATCGACCGTCGGCCTTCGCCGATTCGCCGACCGATCGCAAGTCTGCCTCCGACACCACGTCGTCGAGTGCGTACTCCGACAACTCGACTGCGTACCTCGGTACCACCGCAGCCGCGGCGCCTGCGGCAGCCGTCGCTCCGGAGCCCGAGATCCGTACCGAGACCGTCGAGGTTCCTGCCCGTCGCGGCAGCACCGACCTCGGCCTGTTCGTCCTGCGCGTCACGATCGGCGCGGTGTTTCTCGGTCACGGACTGCAGAAGCTCGTCGGACTGTGGGACGGCCCCGGCCTCGACGGATTTCAGAACCTGCTGGAGACCTCGGGATTCCGCTACTCGGAAATCCTCGCGATCGCGGCCGCGGCGGGCGAAACCCTCGGCGGAGCGCTGCTGATCCTGGGTCTGGCAACACCACTGGCAGGCGCGGCCGTGCTGGCCACGATCATCAACGCCTGGTGCTTCAAGCAGGCCGTCGAGCCCGGATTGCAATTCTCCGGCACCGGCGGCGTCGAATACGAGACGGTTCTCGGCTTCGCCGCTGCCGCGATCATCCTCACGGGCCCGGGAAAGATCGCGTTCGACGGCCGACGCGGATGGGCCACTCGGCCGCGGATCGGTTCGTTCCTCGCGCTCGTCGTCGGCATCGCCGCAGGCGTGTGCATTTGGATCTTCCTCAACGGGGCCAACCCCGTCGTCCGCTGACCCGGATACCGACCCGACCACGTGAGCGGAACTTCGTAGCCTGCTACGAAGTTCCGCTCACGCGCGTTTCACCCTCAGGGCACGTAGCGAACGGCTCCCTTGTCCGCTGATGTCGCCAGCGCGGCGTATGCGCGCAGAGCGGTGGTGACCGTGCGCTGACGGTCCACCGGCTGCCACGGTCGCTCGGACGCGTTCATCTTCGCGCGTCGCGTCTCGAGGGTCTCGTCGTCGACGAGGATCTCGAGGGTGCGGGTGGCGACGTCGATCCGGACCTGATCGCCGTTCTCGACCAGCCCGATCACACCGCCGGCGGCGGCCTCGGGGGAGATGTGTCCGATGGACAGTCCCGAGGTTCCGCCGGAGAATCGGCCGTCGGTGATCAGTGCGCAGACCTTGCCCAGTCCGGCACCCTTGAGAAACGCCGTCGGGTGCAGCATCTCCTGCATGCCCGGACCGCCCTTGGGCCCCTCGTAGCGAACGACCAGCACGTCACCGGGCCGAATCTTCTTCTGCAGGATGGCCGAGACAGCTTCTTCCTGGGACTCGACGACCAGTGCCGGGCCCTGGAAGGAGAACAGGTCCTCGTCGATGCCTGCGGTCTTGAGGATCGCACCGTCGACGGCGATGTTGCCGCGGAGTACCACCAGGCCACCCTCGACCGTGTAGGCGTGTTCGAGATCGCGGATGCAGCCGCCCGCGGCGTCGGTGTCGAGCGAGGACCAGCGGTTGCCCGTGGAAAACGGTTCGACGGTGCGGACACCGCCCGGTGCGGCGTGGAACAACTCGACGGCCTCGGCGGATGCCTTGCCGGAGCGGATGTCCCAGGTGTCGAGCCAGTCGTCGAAGCTCTTCGTGTGCACGGTCGAGACATCGGTTTCGAGCAGGTTCGCGCGCCGCAGTTCGCCGAGGAGCGCCGGGATTCCGCCGGCGCGGTGCACGTCTTCCATGTGGTAGTCGGAATTGGGAGAGACCTTCGACAGGCACGGAACCTTGCGGCTGATGGCGTCGATGGTGTCGAGGTCGAAGTCGACCTCGCCCTCCTGTGCGGCTGCGAGGGTGTGCAGCACCGTATTGGTCGATCCGCCCATCGCGACGTCGAGAGCCATGGCATTGCGGAACGCGGCCGGAGTGGCGATGTTGCGCGGGAGTACGGATTCGTCCTCGTCGCGGTAGTACTTCAGCGCTGCCTCGACGATGGTGGTGCCGGCGCGCGTGAACAGCGCTCGGCGGGCCTGATGCGTGGCGAGGGTGGAGCCGTTGCCGGGCAATGCCAGGCCGAGCGCCTCGGTGAGGCAGTTCATCGAGTTCGCCGTGAACATGCCCGAGCACGACCCGCACGTGGGGCACGCGCTGCGCTCGACCTCGTCGAGGCCGGCCTCGGACACGGCGTCGTTGGCGCTGGCGGAGATCGCGGTGATCAGGTCGGTCGGTGCCTGCGCGACGCCGTCGACGATGACGGCCTTGCCTGCCTCCATCGGTCCACCGGAGACGAAGACGGCCGGGATGTTCAGGCGCATCGCTGCATTGAGCATGCCGGGGGTGATCTTGTCGCAGTTGGATATGCAGACGAGAGCGTCGGCGGTGTGGGCGTTGGCCATGTACTCGACGGAGTCGGCGATGATCTCGCGGCTGGGCAGCGAATACAACATCCCGCCGTGGCCCATGGCGATCCCGTCGTCGACGGCGATGGTGTGGAACTCCCGGGGGACGCCGCCTGCCGCTCGTACGGCGTCGGCGACGATCTCGCCGACGTTCTTCAGATGCACGTGGCCGGGGACGAACTGGGTGTACGAGTTCGCGATGGCGACGATGGGTTTTCCGAAATCCGAATCGGTCATTCCGGTGGCGCGCCACAGCGAGCGTGCGCCCGCGGCATTGCGTCCGACAGTGGTGACCCGTGAGCGTAGCGGCGGCATAGTGCGTAGTCCTCGTTCGTTGCAGCGGTTTCTCGCATCGACGAGATTACTCGCCGCCCGCTACTGCTCCTTCGGTGCCTGCTCGCCGTCTTCCTCGGCGTTCTCGGCCTCCGCACGGTCTCGATCCTCGGCAGCGGCCGCGGCCGCTGCGTAGGGATCGGTGATGCGGCCCCCGCTGGCCGCAGCGAGTTGGGGGAGTAGATCGAAACGCACGAGCGGCAACGACTTCTCGCTCTTGTCGGTCAGAACCACCCGCGCCCAGCGGCGATCCGGGAAGTGCAGACCCGCCACCGATTCCCACGCGATCACGTCCGAACCCACGAACCGTCGAGCCGTGATCGCCTCCGGGGAGATGACCGTGCGCACTCGAAACACCCAGATGCCCGCGACGATCGGCAGGATCAGCAGCCATCCCATGGCCACGGGCCAGCTGGCGGCGGTCAGTCCCGTGCCGAACAGCAGCAGTCCCACGCCGAGGAGCGCGAGGCGCGGGACTCGGATGACCTGCGTTCTCGATGGTTGCGGTCCCTCGGCACCGTTCGGTGACTCGGGTGCGGTGTGGGATGATGGCCGAGGTGGTTCGGACTGCTGCGAAGACGACACCCATTCATCTTCGCATTGCATCTACGCGATCTCACATAATGGGATTGCGTCGTGACGAGTTTGACTCTTCCCTGTGCGCGCGCCTACCGTCGAGCGCGTGAAGCGGAATTGGATACTCGTAATCGGCCGGCGCGTCAACGCCTGAGCCGGTTGTTCAAACTCGCATCGACGCGCCACCCTCGTACAGCTCACGCTGACGGGGGTTTTTTCTTGCCCAGAGATCGCCCAGCAATTTCACATTCCTGAGGAAGCAATCAGTGAGCGCACCAACCGCACGCCCAGGGCCCACGACCCGTAAGTCGGGGACAGCGTCCAGCCCGTCGACCAGCCCGTCCGCAGAAGCGGCGACCAACGGATCGCGACGCCACGTCGCGCCGGAGAAGGTCACCGGCGCACAGTCGGTCGTTCGGGCCCTCGAAGAACTCGACGTCGACACCGTATTCGGCATTCCCGGAGGCGCGGTTCTCCCGGTCTACGACCCGCTCTTCGACTCCGTGAAGGTGCGCCACATTCTGGTGCGCCACGAGCAGGGTGCGGGCCACGCCGCGACCGGCTACGCCCAGGCGACCGGCAAGGTCGGCGTCTGCATGGCAACGTCCGGTCCGGGCGCGACCAACCTCGTGACTCCGCTCGCCGACGCTCAGATGGATTCGGTTCCCGTCGTCGCGATCACCGGTCAGGTCGCCCGCAGCCTGATCGGGACGGACGGCTTCCAGGAAGCCGACATCTCGGGTATCACGATGCCGGTCACCAAGCACAACTTCCTCATCACCGACGGTGCCGACATCCCGCGCATCATGGCCGAGGCGTTCTACATCGCGTCCTCCGGTCGACCCGGTGCCGTGCTCGTCGACATCCCCAAGGATGTGCTGCAGGCACCGACCACGTTCTCGTGGCCGCCGGAGATGCGTCTGCCGGGCTACCGGCCGGTGACCAAGCCGCACGGCAAGCAGGTTCGTGAAGCAGCCCGCTACATCGCCGACGCCAAGCAGCCGGTGCTGTACGTCGGCGGCGGCGTCATCAAGGCCAACGCCTCGGCAGAGCTGCTCGAGCTCGCCGAACTGACCGGAATCCCCGTCGTCACCACTCTGATGGCTCGCGGTGTGTTTCCCGACTCGCACAATCAGAACCTCGGAATGCCGGGTATGCACGGCACCGTCGCCGCAGTCGCCGCGCTGCAGCGCAGCGACCTGCTGATCACGCTCGGAGCCCGGTTCGACGACCGCGTCACCGGTCAGCTCTCGTCGTTCGCGCCGAACGCCAAGGTCATCCACGCCGACATCGACCCGGCCGAGATCGGCAAGAACCGCTACGCGGACGTGCCGATCGTGGGCGACTGCCGTGAGGTCATCACCGAGCTCATCGAGGCGCTGCGGGCCGACCGCGCGACCGGAACCACGCTCGATCTCGAGCAGTGGTGGGTCTACCTGAACGGCATCCGCAAGACCTACCCGCTGAGCTACGACCGGCCGTCCGACGGATCGATGTCACCGGAGTTCGTCATCAGCTCGGTCGGCAAGTTCGCCGGACCCGACGCGATCTACTGCGCAGGCGTCGGTCAGCACCAGATGTGGGCCGCACAGTTCATCAGCTACGAGAAGCCGCGTACGTGGCTCAACTCGGGTGGCCTCGGCACGATGGGGTACGCGGTCCCGGCCGCAATGGGTGCCAAGAGGGGCCTCCCCGACGCCGAGGTGTGGGCCATCGACGGTGACGGATGCTTCCAGATGACCAACCAGGAACTCGCGACCTGTGCGGTCGAGGGCATCCCGATCAAGGTTGCACTCATCAACAACGGCAACCTCGGCATGGTCCGCCAGTGGCAGACACTGTTCTACGAGGAGCGTTACTCCAACACCAATCTCGGTACGCACGGTGCCGTCCGCATCCCCGATTTCGTGAAGCTCGCGGAGGCGCTGGGTTGCGTCGGGCTGCGGTGCGAGCGGGAAGAGGACGTCGATGCGGTGATCGCGCAGGCACGAGCGATCAACGATCGTCCGGTCGTCATCGATTTCATCGTCGGAGCCGACGCGCAGGTGTGGCCGATGGTCGCTGCCGGAACCGGCAACGACGAGATCATGGCCGCCCGCGGAATCCGTCCGCTGTTCGACGAGGACGAGACCGTGGGCAGTGAGCCCGGCCTCGACGAGGCCATGGAGCGCGAGCAGGCCCCGCACCCGCAGATCGACGACGTGAAAGGCACCGACAAGTGAGCACGAGCCATACCCTCAGCGTCCTCGTCGAGGACAAGCCAGGTGTGCTGGCCCGCGTCGCCGCGCTGTTCTCGCGCCGTGGATTCAACATCTCCTCGCTTGCCGTCGGCGGCACCGAGATTCCCGAGATCTCGCGGATGACGATCGTGGTGACCGTCGACGAGTTCCCGCTCGAGCAGGTGACCAAGCAGCTCAACAAGCTCATCAACGTCATCAAGATCGTCGAGCAGGACGACGATTCCTCGGTGGCTCGCGAGTTGGTGCTGATCAAGGTCCGCGCCGACGCCAGTGTGCGCAGTGAGGTCATCGAAACGGTGAACCTGTTCCGCGCCAAGGTGATCGACGTGTCTCCCGAGGCCGTGACGGTCGAGGCGACGGGCACCCGCTCGAAGCTCGATGCGTTGCTGAAGATGTTGGACCCCTATGGAATTCGAGAAATAGTTCAGTCGGGAGTCGTTGCCGTCGGACGTGGACCGAAATCGATCACAGCGTCGCGCTGAGCGACGGACGTGATTTTCAGCGAAATCGAAGAGGAAAGGTTACAAACAGTGGCAGTCGAGATGTTCTACGACGACGATGCTGATCTGTCGATCATCCAGGGCCGCAAGGTCGCTGTGATCGGTTACGGAAGCCAGGGCCACGCGCACTCGCTGAGCCTGCGCGACTCCGGTGTCGATGTGCGCATCGGCCTGGCAGCGGGCTCGAAGTCCCGCGCCAAGGCGGAGGAGCAGGGCCTGAAGGTCGGCACTCCCGCCGAGGTGTCCGAATGGGCCGACGTGATCATGGTGCTCGCACCCGATACCGCGCAGGCCAAGATCTTCTCCGAGGAGATCGAGCCCAACCTGAAGGACGGCGACGCGCTGTTCTTCGGCCACGGCCTCAACATCCACTTCGACCTGATCAAGGCTCCGGAGTTCGTCACCGTCGGCATGGTCGCACCCAAGGGCCCCGGCCACCTCGTGCGTCGCCAGTTCGTCGACGGCAAGGGTGTTCCCGCGCTCATCGCCATCGACCAGGACCCCAAGGGCGAAGGTCAGGCACTGGCTCTGTCCTGGGCCAAGGGCATCGGTGGAACGCGTGCAGGCGTCATCAAGACCACGTTCAAGGAAGAGACCGAGACCGACCTCTTCGGCGAGCAGGCCGTGCTGTGCGGTGGCACCGAAGAGCTCGTCAAGACGGGCTTCGAGGTCATGGTCGAGGCCGGCTACGCGCCCGAGATGGCGTACTTCGAGGTTCTGCACGAGCTCAAGCTCATCGTCGACCTCATGTACGAGGGCGGCATCGCTCGCATGAACTACTCGGTGTCCGACACCGCGGAGTTCGGCGGCTACCTCTCGGGACCGCGCGTCATCGACGCAGGCACCAAGGAGCGCATGAAGGCCATCCTGGCCGACATCCAGTCGGGTGAGTTCACCCGTCGCCTGGTCGCCAACGTCGAGAACGGCAACACCGAGCTCGAAGGCCTGCGCAAGGCCAACGCCGAGCACCCCATCGAGGTCACCGGCAAGAAGCTGCGCGACCTGATGAGCTGGGTCGATCGCCCGATCACCGAGACTGCCTGATTCTCATCGAATCACGTTCTCACGCATGCTGATCGAAGGGCACCCCTGCATCGGTAGGGGTGCCCTTCGGTGCGTGCACCAGGTGGCGTCACAGTTCGGCGACTCCGGCCTCTAAACTGTTTCTGCTGCACCAGCTCCGAATTTCACCGACAACAGTCTCGTACCGACCTAGGGAGTTTTTCACGTGAGCCAGCCAGGCCGTCCTGTCGTTCTGATCGCCGACAAACTTGCGCCGTCCACCGTCGAGGCATTGGGCGACGGCGTCGAGGTCCGTTGGGTCGACGGCCCGGATCGCCCCGCGCTGCTCGCCGCGGTTCCCGAGGCCGACGCGATCCTGGTGCGCTCCGCGACCACGGTCGACGCAGAGGTTCTCGCCGCCGGAACCAAGCTCAAGATCGTCGCCCGCGCCGGTGTCGGCCTGGACAACGTCGACGTTCCCGCAGCCACCGAGCGCGGTGTCCTCGTCGTCAACGCCCCGACCTCCAACATCCACACCGCCGCCGAGCATGCCGTGACGCTGCTGCTGTCGGCCGCTCGCCAGATTCCCGCTGCCGACGCCACTCTGCGTCAGCACGAGTGGAAGCGCAGCAAGTTCAACGGTGTCGAGATCTTCGGCAAGACCGTCGGCGTCGTCGGACTCGGCCGCATCGGTCAGCTGTTCGCACAGCGTCTCGCCGCATTCGAGACCCACATCATCGCCTACGACCCCTACGTCTCGGCCGCGCGTGCCGCCCAGCTCGGCATCGAACTGGTGAGCCTGGACGAGCTGCTCGAGCGCGCCGACATGTTCTCGGTTCACCTGCCGAAGACCCCCGAGACCAAGGGAATCATCGGCAAGGAAGCCCTGGCCAAGACCAAGCCCGGTGTCATCGTCGTCAACGCCGCTCGCGGTGGACTGGTCGACGAGCAGGCCCTGGCCGACGCCATCACCAGTGGCCACGTCTTCGCCGCCGGAATCGACGTCTACGCCTCCGAGCCGTGCACCGACAGCCCCCTGTTCGAGCTGCCCCAGGTCGTCGTCACCCCGCACCTCGGCGCGTCGACGACCGAAGCCCAGGACCGCGCGGGCACCGACGTGGCCAAGTCGGTACTGCTCGCTCTCGCAGGTGAATTCGTGCCCGACGCCGTCAACGTCAAGGGTGGTGCCGTGGGCGAGGAGGTCTCCCCGTGGCTCGAGATCGTGCGTAAGCAGGGTGTACTGCTCGGCGCTCTGTCCACCGAACTTCCCACGTCGCTGTCGGTCGACGTACGCGGCGAACTCGCCACCGAGGACGTCGAGATCCTCAAGCTCTCGGCGCTGCGCGGACTGTTCTCCGCCGTCATCGAGGACTCGGTCACGTTCGTCAACGCCCCGTCGCTCGCCGAGGAGCGTGGCGTGACCGCCGAGGTCACGACCGCGTCCGAGAGCGAGAACCACCGCAGTGTCGTCGACATCCGCGCCGTCTACGGCGACGGCTCGGTGCTCAACGTCGCGGGCACTCTGACCGGCACCACGCAGGTGGAGAAGATCGTCAACATCAACGGTCGTAACTTCGACCTTCGTGCCGAGGGCAAGAACCTCATCGTCAACTACGCGGATCAGCCCGGCAGCCTCGGCCGGATCGGCACCCTGCTCGGCGACGCCGGCATCGACATCCAGGCCGCCGCACTGAGCCAGGACTCCGAGGGCGACGGTGCAACGATTCTGCTGCGCGTCGACAAGGACGTTCCGGCCGAGTTGAGCGCAAGCATCGCCACCGCGGTCGGCGCGTCCACCATCGAGCTGGTCGATCTGTCCTGAGCATCGCTCGCAGTCGATCGAACGACGTCGAACAATCACGAGGAGTGAGATGAAGCTGGCCGTCATCGCCGGGGACGGAATCGGACCCGAGGTCGTCACCGAGGCGCTCGCCGTGCTCGATGTGGTTGCACCCGGGGCCGAGAAGACCGAGTACGACCTCGGTGCGCGTCGCTACAACGCCACCGGAGAACTGCTGCCGGACTCGGTGTTGGCGGAACTGCGTGAGCACGACGCAATTCTGTTGGGAGCCATCGGAGATCCGTCGGTACCGAGCGGCGTGCTCGAGCGTGGACTGCTGTTGCGAGCTCGGTTCGAGCTCGATCACCACATCAATCTGCGCCCGGCCAAGCTGTACCCCGGAGTGGTCGGCCCGCTGGCCGGTGACAAGCAGATCGACGTCGTGGTCGTGCGTGAGGGCACCGAGGGTCCGTACACCGGAAACGGTGGAGCACTTCGCGTCGGCACACCGCACGAGGTGGCCACCGAGGTCAGTGTCAACACCCGCTACGGCGTCGAACGGGTGGTGCGCAACGGTTTCGAGCGTGCTCTGACTCGACGCAAGCATCTGACGCTGCTGCACAAGACCAATGTGCTCACGTTCGCAGGCAGCCTCTGGGCCCGCACGGTGGACGAGGTCGCGGCGGAGTTCCCGGACGTCGAGGTCGCATACCAGCACATCGATGCCGCGATGATTCACCTCGTGACCGATCCGGGCCGGTTCGACGTCATCGTCACCGACAATCTGTTCGGTGACATCGTGACCGACCTCTCGGCGGCGGTGACCGGCGGAATCGGTTTGGCCGCAAGCGGAAACATCGATGCGACCGGTACCAATCCGAGCATGTTCGAGCCGGTGCACGGCAGTGCGCCCGACATCGCAGGGCAGCAGAAGGCCGATCCGACCGCTGCCATCCTGTCGGTGTCGCTGCTACTCGATCATCTCGGCGACGCGGAAGGAGCGGCGCGTGTGGAAGCCGCTGTCGCAGCGGACCTCGCCGAGCGAGGAACCACCACAGCGTCCACGAAGGACATCGGCGCACGAATCGCCGCTCGCCTGTAACTGGACCGACACGAAATGCCACGGTAGGCCGACCGGCCACCGTGGCATTCCGTGTTTCTCGGGCACCGCAGCCGTGCTGGATCAGCCGGTGCTGTCGGCCTTCTCGTCGGGAACCTCGGGACGTGGATCGTCTGGACGTGGATCGTCGGGGACGATCGGCACGGAGAGTGCGGGGAAGATCGCCGACACCAGGAATGCGATGGGAAAGCTGACCGCCGCAAGTGCCCCGAACACCGGCGGCACGGCCGACGCGAACACGTACTGACTCGTGTTCTGCACGCCGAGGGCGCGGCCGCTCCAATACGGTCCTGATATCTCGGCAACAGCGGTGAAGGCAAGACCGTTCGGGGCAACGGTGGCGACCGACGCGACGACGAGCATGACGATCGCGACAGGGGAGTCGAACCAGTCGGCCACCCCGAGTCCGATCATGCTGACGGCGGCAGTCACCGCGACCCACCGGAGGGGCCGCATGCGGCTGCCGACCCGATCGGACAACGCACCGACGCTCATCCGGCCCAGTGCACCGAGAATCTGCGTCGCCGTGACGAGGACTCCCGCCGCCGCAGCCGTCCATCCTCGGTCGGTCATCAGCCATACGAGCGCATACGTCCAGACCACGTACTGCGGCACCACCAACAGGATCGAGGTGGCGTGAATGCGCCACAGCTGCCTGCTGCCTCGGTACGGATTGTCGAGCAGACCCTGCTCCGCGGCATCGATACGATTCGGACGCGGGGGGTCGACCACCGCGAGACACATCAGTGCGGCAATTGCGCACACGGCGGCGGGTACGAGCAATGCTCCACCGACGCCGTGGTCCCGGGCGATGGGTGGGATGGTCAGGGCCGCGATGGCAACGCCGAGAGGGACCGACATCTGCCTGATTCCCATGGCCAATCCACGACGCTGCGGTGGGAACCAGCCGACCACCACGCGTCCGCTGGCGCTGTTCGCACTCGCCGCGGCCATACCGCCCAGCAGCAGCAGGATTGCCAGCAGGGGAATGGAGGAGGTGAACACGGCGGCTACGGCGGCGAGCGCCGTCAGACCGAGCCCGACTGCGAGTACCAGTCTTTCGCCGATTCGATCGACCAACACACCCCAGGCGATCAGGGTGAACATGATGCCCACGGTGGGCATGGCGACGATGAGTCCGGCGGCGGGCAGGCTCAGGCCGCGGTCGTCGTGCAAGGCGGGAATGAGAAACGCTGCGCCGTTGATGAACACCGCGCCTGCGGTCTGCGCGAGCATGCCGAGGGCAAGCATGAACCATCGCCTGAACTCGCCGATGTCGGACAGCTGCGCGGTGGCGTCCATCAGTTCTCCATCTCAATATATGGACGTATGTTCTTGCAATGTGGTACCGGAGATCGACCCTACACCGGCCCGAATTGCGCTGAACGGACGGTGGCGGAGTGCACACCACACATGTCGATAGACTTCCGACATGCGTCTCGGTCGAATTGCAAGTCCTGATGGTGTGGCATTCGTGAGTATCGAAGGTGAGGGCGACTCGCAGACTGCGAAGGAAATCGCCGAACATCCCTTCGGCACACCCACGTTCACGGGTCGGTCGTGGCCACTGGCCGATGTGCGACTGCTCGCGCCCATCCTCGCCAGCAAGGTCATCGCCATCGGTAAGAACTACGCCGCGCACGCGGCCGAGATGGGCGGTGAGGCACCGAAGGATCCCGTGATCTTCATCAAGCCGAACACCTCCATCGTCGGCCCCGGTGCGGCCATCGTGCTGCCACCGTCCTCGAGCGAGGTGCACTTCGAGGGCGAACTGGCGATCGTCATCGGCCGTCCGTGCAAGGACGTCCCCGCCTCGAAGGCGTACGAGGTGGTGCTCGGGTACACCGTCGCCAACGACGTCTCGGCCCGCGACCATCAGAAGCACGACGGACAGTGGACTCGCGCCAAGGGACACGACACCTTCTGCCCACTGGGGCCGTGGATCGAGACCTCACTCGACCCGACCGATCTCGAGATCAAGACCGAGGTCGACGGCGTGGTCAAGCAGCGGAGTCGCACTTCGCTTCTGCTGCACGACATTCCGAAGATCATCGAGTGGGTGTCCGCAGTGATGACGCTGCTCCCCGGAGACGTCATTCTGACCGGAACCCCCGAGGGAGTCGGACCCATCACCGACGGAGACAGCGTGTCGATCACCGTCGAGGGAATCGGTACCCTGACCAACCCCGTCGCAGCGAAGAAGTAGGGCGAGCATGACCACACCAACAGATGTCCGCGTTCGGTTCTGCCCGTCGCCCACCGGTACCCCGCACGTCGGCCTGGTCCGAACCGCACTGTTCAACTGGGCGTTCGCCAGGCATCACGGCGGCACCTTCGTCTTTCGCATCGAGGACACCGACGCCGCACGTGACTCCAAGGAGTCCTACGCCGCCCTGCTCGACGCGTTGCGCTGGCTGGGCCTCGAATGGGACGAGGGCCCCGAAGTGGGCGGCCCGTACGAGCCGTACCGTCAGTCGCTGCGCCGCGACCAGCACCTTGCCGTCGTACAGCAGTTGCTCGACGCAGGGGAGGCCTACGAGTCCTTCTCGACGCCGGAGGAAGTGGAAGCCCGTCACAAGGCAGCCGGACGCGACCCCAAACTCGGGTACGAC
Organism: Rhodococcus sp. 15-2388-1-1a; assembly: GCF_002259145.1. NCBI lineage: Bacteria > Bacillati > Actinomycetota > Actinomycetes > Mycobacteriales > Nocardiaceae > Rhodococcus > Rhodococcus sp. 15-2388-1-1a. The sequence continues at coordinate 200,136 of NZ_NPFP01000008.1, forward strand.
AACTTCGACCGCGACCTGACGCCGGAGCAGCGCCAGGGCTTTCTCGACGAGGGGCGCGGGGCCGTCGTACGACTGCGGATGCCCGATCACGATCTGACGTGGAACGACCTCGTGCGCGGGGAGACCACGTTCAAGGCGGGGACCGTACCCGACTTCGCCTTGACCCGCGGCAACGGAGTTCCGCTGTACACGTTGGTCAATCCGGTCGACGACGCACTGATGAAGATCACGCACGTCCTGCGCGGCGAGGACCTGTTGTCCTCGACGCCGCGTCAGCTCGCTCTCTACGAGGCATTGATCCGGATCGGTGTTGCAGAACGCACCCCCGAGTTCGGGCACCTGCCGTTCGTCATGGGCCAGGGCAACAAGAAGTTGTCCAAGCGTGATCCCGAGTCCAACCTGTTCATCCACCGCGATCGTGGGTTCGTTCCGGAGGGATTGCTGAACTACCTCGCTCTTCTCGGATGGGGTATCTCGGACGATCACGACGTCTTCTCGCTCGACGAGATGGTGGCCGCGTTCGAGATCTCGTCCGTCAATTCCAATCCGGCCCGCTTCGATCAGAAGAAGGCCGACGCGATCAACGCCGAGCACATCAGGTTGCTGGCAGCGGACGATTTCGCGGCGCGATTGCGCGAATTCCTGGTTGCCCAAGGACATCTGGTCGAACCGATCGACGAGAAGATCTTCGCTGTTGCCGCCGATCTGGTGCAGACCCGCATCGTCGTCCTGTCGGACGCATGGGGACTGTTGAAGTTCCTGTTCGTCGACGAGGCGGACTTCGAGATCGACCCCGCAGCCGCGGCCAAGAATCTCGGTGCCGATGCCGCACCCGTTCTCGACGCCACTGTCGAGGCACTGACGGCGTTGCAGAGCTGGACCACGGCCGACCTGGAGGCGACTCTCAAGGACGTGTTGATCGAGAAGCTGGAGCTCAAGCCGCGCAAGGCTTTCGCCCCGATACGGGTGGGAGTGACCGGGTCGCACATCAGCCCGCCGCTGTACGAGTCCATGGAATTGCTCGGGCGCGAGAAGACCTTGGCGCGCCTGGCTGCGGCACGCGCCCAGGTGGCGTGAGGGCGCACGGCCGCCGGCGCACCCCGGTCCTCGGGGAGAGCCTCGAATGAGTGTGTCCGATCGACTGGATCGACTCCAGCGCAGGCGGCCGGTTCTCGGATATCCCATTGCGGTGGTGTACAAGTTCGTCGACGATCAGGGTGGCTACCTCGCTGCCCTGATCACCTACTACGCCTTCGTCTCGCTGTTTCCCGCACTGTTGCTGTTCTCGACGGTTCTGGGCATCGTGTTGGCCGGTAGTCCGGAACTGCAGCAACAGATCCTGAACTCGGCGCTCGGTCAGATCCCGGTGATCGGAGACGAACTGGGCCGGCCCGAACGCATCGGTGGAGGCACCGTCGGTCTGGTGGTGGGTGTCCTCGGCTCACTGTACGGCGGACTCGGGGTGGCGGTGGCGCTCCAGAACGCGATGAACACCGCGTGGACGGTGCCGAAGAACCTACGGCCCGATCCCATCCGCGCCCGGGTGCGCGGCCTGGGTCTGCTGAGCACGGTCGGTCTGGCCGTGCTGGCCATCACAGCACTCAATGTGCTCAGTGCCGCAGGATATTTCGGTCCGGAATCCGGCCTGGTGGTATTCGTGGTCGGCACGTTCTTCTACGTCGGCGTGTTCGTCGTCGCGTTCAGGCTCGCCACAGCGAGATCGGTGTCGATCCCACAGGTCCTTCCCGGGGCCATCGTGGCCGGTCTGATCTGGCAGCTGCTGCAGACGTTCGGCAGTGTGTACGTGAAGTACGTCGTCAGCAACGCGACCGTGACCAACGGTGTGTTCGCTGTCGTACTGGGACTGCTGGCGTTTCTGTACGTGACGTCGGTGTCGATCGTGATGTGCATCGAGATCAACGTGGTTCGCGTCGATCGGCTGTTTCCCCGAGCCCTGCTCGGCCCGTTCACCGACGACGTCGAACTGACCGAGGGCGACAAGCTCACCTACACCGGACAGGCCGAAGCGCAACGCAACAAGCCGTTCGAGGACATCGACGTGACGTTCGTGGACCCGCCGCGTGCTCAGTCCGAATCCGGCTCCGAACCGGCAGCCGAGGCACCGTAGAAGCGGTCGATTCTCGTCTCCATCGGAAACCGGACCGCCGTGTCGCCGAACATCAGCCGGGTTGCCGACAATGCCGACCCGGCAATCGCTTCGGCGGCACGATCCGACTCGGCGACTGGACAATGCACCACCACCTCGTCGTGCTGAAAGAACACCAGTTCGCTGTCGGTCCCGGAATTCCGGTCGCTCCTGCGGGCTCCGCTGCCGGCCAACCGACCACGCAGATCGGCCAGCAAGCACAGCGCCCACTCGGCGGCGGTGGCCTGCACGACGAAATTGCGAGTGAACCGGCCACGGGCATGGGCGTCACCGGCGGACCACCACTGCGCCGAGGGCGGTGGGCAGGCCCGTCCCAGCCACGAACGAACGACCTCGCCACGTTCTCCGGCGCGGGCGGCCTCCTCCACCAGTGCGACGGCACCGGGGAACTTGGCCCGTAGTCGCGTCAGCAGAGCGCGCGCCTCACCCGAGGTCGCGCCGTACAGCACCCCGAGAACGGCGACCTTCGCGTGGCCGCGATCGCCGTCGAACGATTCTGCCGCCACCGGTGCGTACAGATCTGCGGTGCCTGCCGCGGCGACCATGCGCGGATCGCCGGACATCGCAGCGAGGATGCGTGGTTCGAGCTGGCCGGCATCGGCAGCCACGAAGGTATAGCCGGGATCGGCTATCACGCTGGCGCGCAGGGGTTTCGGAATTTGAAGGCCGCCCCCACCGCGACTGGCCCACCGACCCGACACCACAGCGCCGGGAACGTAGACCGGCCGGAATCTGTCGTCGCGAACCCATGCGTCGAGCCACGCCCACCCGTTCGCGGCATGCAGCTTCGAGAGATCACGGTGGCGCAGCAGCAGCGGAACCGCCGGGTGGTCGATGTCGCGGATGACGTGCGCGCGAGTCGATGTCAGTTCGATACCGACGCGCGCGAACGCGGCCACCAACTCCGCGGGCGAGGCGGGATTGACGCGTCGGCCGAATACCGACGAGATCTGGTTCTCGAGTTCCACGAGGGCCGGGGGAGTGGATCCATCGAGCGGCCGGGTACCGAGCATCGTCTCGAGATGACGGCGATGCGCCGACGCCGAGAACGGCAACCCGTCGAAGGTCATCTCCGCTGCAGCCAGTCCTCCGGCCGACTCGGCCGCTGCCAGCAGGTGCAGTGCGCGATCGTCACCGATGTCGCGTAGCTGACGCCGATACTCGGTGAGTACCGCCACGGGATCGGAGTTCGGGTTCGCGTCGAACAGGCCCGGTCGCAGGTCGGCAGGAGCCGACGGGACGGTCGCCGAGCCGGCCCGCATCGACAGAATGGCACCGACCAGTGCGAGATCGTGACAGCGGCGTACGCGTATCCCTCCGTCGAGCAGTCGAGGGTAGATCCGGCTCGTGTCTTCCCACACCCACCTCGGTCGATCGTCGCGCTCGATCTCGGCTACGGCCGCGGCCGGATCCTCGACCACGATGGGATCACTGAGCGTCGAGCCGTCGTCGGCGAGGTACGTCAGCACGGCCTGCTCGCCCTGTGGAACGAGCAGAACCTTCATCGGACTCGGCCGGATCTGCGATCGGTCACGGAGAACAAGTCTGCTCCACGCGTCGGCCGAGGTGTGGAGGGGGCTCTTCGGTCCCCACGCGAGGGTGTCTCAGCGGCTCCCGACGCGTCCTTGGGGCGGTTTCGGTGGCTCTGAGCAGCCGATTTGGAGAATGGGTAGTCACCTTTGATAGTCTCTATCCCGGCTCGAAACGCAGTGCACATCGATGGTGATGAGCAATTCGATTCAAGTCCATTGGGGTATGGTGTAATTGGCAACACAGCGGTTTCTGGTACCGCCATTCTAGGTTCGAGTCCTGGTACCCCAGCGAGCAGGTGAAGGCGATTTTGTCGCCGAGGCCGAGGCAGTTAAGCTGGCTCAGCACGTACAAGCTCGAACACAATGCAGGTGAAGTTCCTGGCCCCGTCGTCTAGCGGCCTAGGACGCCGCCCTCTCAAGGCGGTAGCGCGGGTTCGAATCCCGTCGGGGCTACAACTGACAACACCCTCTCGATCCTCGGATCGGGAGGGTGTTGTCGTTTCGGTGCGGGCTTCTCAGACGCTCTTGCGGCGGAACATCTTCTGATGGTCGGCCGGACCGTGGGCGTTGTTGACCTTCGGTCCACCGTCCTTGTGTTCGACGGAATTGTGAGACTTGCTGTTCTTCTGTTCCAGAACCTCGCGGAACTTCTTCTTCAGTTCTTCACTGCCGGATTCGGGCATGGGATGACTCCTCGCAGTCGTCGACCGGCCGGGTAGGCCGTTCGAGACGAAGGTACCCCACTCTCGCAGCTCGATCAGCTCGTTTTCCTCGGGCCGACGGGGCCTGCATGCTTCTATCGGAGTCGCTTGTTCAGTGCGTCCGCGGCCGCCAGGAGATCCGCGGCCCAGCGCGCTCCTGGCTTGCGTCCGATTCGATCGATGGGTCCGGATACCGAGATCGCCGCCACCACAGTGTCGTTGCTGTCTCGAACCGGCGCTGCGACGCTCGCGACGCCCGGTTCACGCTCGCCGGCACTCTGTGCCCATCCGCGCCGCCGAACTTCGAGGAGAACACGCTCACCGAATTCTGCATCGGGCAGAACTGTTCGTTGAGTCTGCGAATCTGCCCATGCGAGAAGCACTTTGGCACCCGATCCGGCCGTCATCGGAAGGCGTGCGCCGACGAGCACGGTGTCGCGAAGTCCGGTCGGCGGCTCCATGGACGCCACGCACACCCGCACCGTCCCTTCCCGCCGATAGATCTGCACGCTCTCACCGGTGATTTCGCGCAGGCGTGGGAGTACCGAGGCGGCGGCATCGAGCAGGGCGTCCGATGCGCTCGCCGCAAGCTCTCCCAGCCCCGGCCCCGTCCGCCACAGGCCGTCGGCATCTCGTACGAGTAGTCGGTGGGTCTCCAGGCCCACCGCGAGCCGGTGAGCCGTGGCCCGGGGCAGGCTCGTTCGCGCGCACAGATCGTTGAGATTGCATGGCTTCTCGGCCACCGCGTGCAGCACGGTCATCGCCTTGTCGAGGACCCCGATACCGCTCGATTTGTCGACGAGGCCATTCGGGCTATGCTGTCTCATAGAACGATATTAGCCTCCCGAATGCTGAGATTGCACAACTACGAGATCTTCAGTGCGCGTCAGGGGCATGATGTCGAGACGATCACGCGAGGTGGACCAGCCCGTTCATCGGCGCGACGACGACAGGGAAGACGAGGTCCGCGACAGCGATGTCCGAAACACCGAAGACTTTGGCGGAGAAGGTATGGGACCAGCACGTGGTGGTCCGAGGCGGCGGAGAAGGCGGAGCGCGTGAGCCGGACCTGATCTACATCGATCTCCATCTGGTGCACGAGGTCACGAGCCCGCAGGCGTTCGACGGCCTTCGGCTGGCCGGCCGCGGACTCCGGCGTCCCGATCTCACGATCGCGACCGAGGACCACAACGTCCCGACGGCAGACATCTTCGCGCCCATCGCAGATCTGGTCTCGCGCACACAGGTCGACACTCTTCGACGCAACTGCGAGGAATTCGGCGTTCGGCTCTACCCGATGGGCGATCTCGATCAGGGCATCGTGCACATCATCGGGCCACAGTTGGGTCTGACCCAGCCCGGCATGACCGTGGTGTGCGGAGACAGCCACACCTCGACGCACGGTGCCTTCGGCTCGATCGCGATGGGCATCGGTACCAGCGAGGTCGAGCACGTCATGGCCACGCAGACCTTGTCGCTGCGTCCCTTCAAGACGATGGCGATCAACGTCGACGGTGAGCTCGCCCCCGGTGTGACGAGCAAGGACCTGATCCTTGCTGTCATTGCACAGATCGGCACCGGAGGCGGCCAGGGCTACGTCCTCGAGTACCGCGGTGAGGCCATTCGCAAGCTGTCGATGGAGGCGCGAATGACCATCTGCAACATGTCGATCGAGGCCGGTGCGCGGGCAGGCATGATTGCTCCCGACGAGATCACCTACGAATACCTGAAGGGGCGTCCGCACGCTCCCAGCGGTGCCGACTGGGACGCGGCGGTGGCGGCGTGGGACGAACTGGCGACCGATCCGGATGCGGTGTTCGACAACGAGGTCCACATCGATGCCGATACGTTGACGCCGTTCGTCACGTGGGGAACGAATCCGGGTCAGGGTGCGCCACTGGGCGATACGGTGCCCGATCCCGAGGCGATGGTCGACGAGAGCGAGCGGGCCGCCGCGCAGAAGGCTTTGCAGTACATGGGCCTGGAAGCAGGCACACCCATCCGCGAGATCGCCGTCGACACCGTGTTCGTGGGCTCGTGCACCAACGGTCGAATCGAGGATCTGCGGGCCGTCGCGTCCGTTCTCGAAGGGCACCGGGTTGCCGACGGAGTGCGAATGCTGGTGGTACCCGGGTCCATGCGGGTGCGGGCGCAGGCCGAAGAAGAGGGCCTCGGTGAGATATTCACGGCCGCAGGAGCGGAGTGGCGTCAGGCCGGCTGCTCGATGTGCCTGGGAATGAATCCGGATCAATTGGCGGCGGGCGAGCGATCGGCGTCGACATCCAACAGGAATTTCGAGGGTAGGCAGGGTAAGGGTGGTCGCACCCATCTCGTGTCACCGTTGGTTGCGGCGGCAACTGCAATCCGCGGAACCCTGTCCTCTCCGGCCGATCTCGCGTAACGCGCGTCTTCGCTCGGATCGATCGAACGCATAGGAGCACATTCGATGGAAGCTTTCACTCGACACACAGGTATCGGAGTTCCGCTTCGGCGGTCCAACGTCGACACCGACCAGATAATCCCCGCGGTCTACCTCAAGCGCGTCACGCGTACCGGATTCGAGGACGGGTTGTTCGCGGCCTGGCGCTCGGACCCGAACTTCATCTTGAACCTCGAGCCCTACGACCGAGGCTCGGTGCTCGTTGCCGGGCCCGATTTCGGTACGGGATCGTCACGCGAACATGCCGTCTGGGCACTCTCGGACTTCGGATTTCGGGTTGTGATCGCTTCCCGTTTCGCCGATATCTTTCGCGGAAACTCGGGCAAAGCCGGGCTGCTGGCCGCCGAAGTCGATCAGTCGGACGTCGAATTGCTGTGGAAAGCCTTAGAAGAACAGCCCGGTCTGGAAATAATTGTCGACCTCGTCGACAAGACCGTAACGGCTGGAACATTGGTGGTGCGCTTCGCGATTGACGACTACACGCGGTGGCGTCTGCTGGAGGGTCTGGACGACATCGGATTGACATTACGCCAGGTAGAGGCCATTACGGAGTACGAAAAGTCAAGGCCTTCATACAAACCCCTGACCCTCCCGGCGCGGATCGAGACACCCGCCGAAAGCTGACCGGGCACCGGTCCGACACGCTTTGCGGCCGTGAATCATTGCGCGACACCAGAATGAAAATTGGCGTGGCGCATAGACTCTTGACGACTTGGGGTTTACCGTTGTAGTAGTCGGTCCGACGATGGACCACCATATAGCGGAGGAAATCCATGAACAAGGCAGAGCTGATTGACGCCCTGACCGAGAAGTTGGGGTCTGATAGGCGGAGCGCCACAGAGGCTGTCGAGAACATCGTCGACACCATCGTGCGCGCAGTACACCGCGGCGAGAGTGTCACGATCACGGGCTTCGGCGTGTTCGAGCAGCGTCGTCGCGCAGCGCGCGTCGCCCGTAACCCCCGCACCGGTGAGACCGTTCGCGTGAAGCCGACCAACGTTCCGGCATTCCGTCCGGGTGCACAGTTCAAGGCCGTCATCGCGGGCGGACAGAAGTTGCCCGCCACCGGTCCTGCCGTCAAGCGCGGTTCGGCTGCGGCTCCGGCCAAGAAGACTGCGGCTGCGAAGAAGACGGCTGCGAAGAAGGCGGCCGTGAAGACGACCGCCCGCAAGGCAACCACTGCTGCCGCCAAGAAGGCAGCACCGGCGAAGACCACGGCTCGCAAGGCTGCGGCTCCCGCGAAGACCGCTGCGAAGAAGGCAGCTCCGGCGAAGACCACCGCACGCAAGACCGTTGCGAAGAAGGCTCCGGCCAAGACGACCGCGCGCAAGGCGGCAACGACTGCTGCTCCCGCCAAGAAGGCTCCGGCGAAGACAGCGGCCAAGAAGACCGTAGCGAAGAAGGCTCCGGCCAAGAAGGCTCCGGCGAAGAAGGCTCCCGCGAAGCGCGCAGCAAAGAAGTAGAGCCCGCAGGTCTCACTCGTGAGGCGCAGCCGCTGATGCGGCTGCGTGAGTGTGGCAGCGTGGACAAGGCAGAAGGCCCCCGACTCGAAGAGCGAGTCGGGGGCCTTCCGTCGTTCGTGTTGCGTTGCTCAGCCGTCGGCGGCGAGGGTGGGCAATGGACTGGCGATGTGGTCGGCAGCGATGAGCCTGCCGTCGCGGCGCGAGAGGACCCAAATGCTGCCCTTGCGATTTCTGTTGGCAGGCAACGTTATTCCGTCCTTCTCGGCCCACCATCGCATCAGGTCGGGGATCACCTTTCCCTGGCTGCAGATCACGGGGGTGCCGGGTAGTTCGGCGATGTCGCGAGCGCGGTGGCGCCCCTTACGTGGGTCGTCGGCGTACCCCTCCTCGGACAGGAGGTGCTCGGGAGTGATGTCCACCCCCAACGATTCCGCGATCGGAGCGACTGTCTGGACGCATCGAGCGCGGTCGGCGGCGTACACGGAATCACCGCCGAAGGCCCGAAGCAACGAGACCAAGGATTCGGCCTGACGTCGTCCGGTTCTGTCGAGTGGACGGTCGACGTCGTTGCCCTTGAACCGTGAGCGTGACCCGGCGCTGCCGTGCCGAACCAGCAACACCGTGGAGGTGTCGGCAGGCTTGGCCACGAACCGGCGAAGGATCTTGTGGTCCATGGGATACGAGAGCTCGCGGCCGACGTCCTCCGGAGTCACCCAGCGCAGTTCGTCCACCTCGACATTGGGAACGAACTCGCCCCCGGTGACCTCGGCCGCCCAGTACAGCACCTTCTTGACCCGGCGGTGCCCCGGGATCGGATAGGTGACGTAGGACAGCGACCGTCCGAGTCGCGAGTCGAATCCGGTCTCCTCCTTGACCTCTCGGACCGCGGCGTCGACAGCTGTCTCACCGGGATCGAGCTTTCCCTTGGGGAACGACCAGTCGTCGTACTTGGGCCTGTGCACCAAGGCGACCTCGACGCCGGGGTCGCCGCTCGGTGAACGTCGCCACAGGATCGAGCCCGCCGCGAAGATGTTGGCGCGGGGAGAGCCGTCGGAAGTGCCCATCAGGACGCCTGATTCCTCCGACTGCGCATCAGGTCCACCTGATGCTCACGAACTTTCTCACCTCGAGCCGGTGACGCGACCCAGCCGCCGTCCGGTCCCAGCTCCCAGCATCGAGTGGTGGGGTCGAGGGCAGAATCGAAGATGTCGCTCAGCTGGTTCGCCAGTCGCGGATCCTTGACCTGAGCCATCACCTCGACTCGGCGATCGAGGTTGCGGTGCATCATGTCTGCGCTGCCGATCCAGAACTCGTCCGCACCCTGGAAGTGCAGAACTCGCGAGTGTTCGAGGAATCGGCCGAGGATGGAACGAACTTCGATGTTCTCCGACAGGCCGGGAACTCCTGGCTTGAGTGCACAGATTCCGCGCACCACCACCTTCACCGGAACTCCTGCCATCGATGCTCGGTAGAGCGCGTCGATGACCTGCTCGTCGACCAAGGCGTTGGCCTTGAGACGAATTCCGGCCGCGCGGCCTTCCTTGAGGTGTTCGACCTCCGCCTCGATGCGCTCGACGATGCCGCGCCGCACCCCGTACGGTGCGACGAGCAGGTTGCGGTACTTGGACTTTCGCGAATATCCGGTCAGTGAGTTGAACAGATCGGTGAGGTCGGCCCCGATTTCGGGCGACGACGTCAACAAGCCCACGTCCTCGTAGATTCGCGCTGTCTTGGGGTTGTAGTTGCCGGTACCGATGTGGCAGTAGCGGCGAATGACGGATCCTTCTCGGCGCACGACCAGGCAGGTCTTGCAGTGCGTCTTGAGGCCGACGAGGCCGTACACCACGTGGACGCCCGCCTTTTCGAGCTTGCGTGCCCACTCGATGTTGGCCTGTTCGTCGAAACGCGCCTTGATCTCGACCAGTGCAACGACCTGCTTGCCCGCTCCGGCGGCGTCGACGAGCGCGTTGACGATCGGGGAATCGCCCGAGGTCCGATAGAGCGTCTGCTTGATGGCGAGCACCTGCGGATCGGCCGCCGCCTGTTCGATGAAGCGTTGAACGCTGGTGGAGAACGAATCGTAGGGATGATGTACCAGCACGTCGCCGTCGCGCAGGGTGGAGAAGACGCTCTTGGGGGTCTCGCGCTCACCGAATGCCGGGTGGGTGGCCGGGACGAAGGGGGCATCCTTGAGGTTGGGGCGGTCGACGCTGTAGACCTGCCACAGGCACGACAGGTCGAGCAGTCCGGGGACCTGAATGACGTCGCCCGGATCGACATCGAGTTCGCGAAGCAGCAATTCGAGCATGTGCTCGGTCATGTCGTCGGCGATCTCGAGGCGGACCGGCGAGCCGAAGCGCCTGCGCGCGAGCTCACGCTCCAGTGCCTGCAGGAGGTCCTCGTCTCGGTCTTCCTCGACCTCGAAATCGGCGTTGCGCGTGATGCGGAACGCGTGAGACTCGACGACCTCCATCCCGGGGAAGAGGACGTCGAGGTGAGCCGAGATCAATTCCTCCATCGAGAGGAAGGCATCGATGCGGTGATTGCCGTCGCCGCGCTTGACCCGTACGAAGCGATCCACATTGTCGGGAACCTTCACGCGGGCGAAGTGCTCACCGGTCGTCGAGTAATCCTTCACTGTCACAGCGAGATTCAAGCTCAGGCCGCTGATGTACGGGAAGGGGTGGGCCGGGTCGACGGCCAGCGGCGTGAGAACCGGAAAGACCTGCTCGGTGAAATACTCCGACAGCCGCGTGCGCTCGTCGCTGTCCAGGTCGGACCACCGGATGATCGCGATGCCCTCGGCGGTGAGCTCGGGCAGGATCGAATCGAGCAGCACACGCGCATGTTTGAGCGCGAGCTCCTGGGTGCGTTGCCCGATCACGGCGAGCTGCTCGCGCGGAGTCATACCGTCGGCGGAGCGAACCGACAGACCGGTTTCGTCACGACGCTTGAGGCCGGCAACTCGAACCATGTAGAACTCGTCGAGGTTGGATGCGTAGATGGCGAGGAACTTCGCCCGTTCGAGCAAGGGGAGCGACGAGTCCTCCGCCAGCGCGAGAACTCGCGAGTTGAAGTCGAGCCAGCTCAATTCCCGGTTGAGATAGCGATTTTCGGGGAGCACGGTGGCAGCGTCCACGGATTCCGGCGTGGCAGCCGGTAGAGCAGAGGGAATGCTCGGCATCGTCGCCGCGATCGGAGCGCTCCATGCCGGCTCCGCACCGGTGGCCTTTCCGGTCTCGATCGGCGGATCCTGGTTCGCGGGCTGCACGTCGTCTTTGCTCACCGCACGATCATCCCCCATACCCGGCGTGGGTGAAACTCCGATGGCCGAACTCACCGCCGGTGTTCACTCGACTGCCGCGGCGGTCCGCACGCTCACGCAGTCGTCGCAGATGCTTCGTCACTCCAGCCGAGCGAGTGGAGGACGGCCGCCGTCGCCGGTCCGACCCCCAGACGGTGCGCTCTACGGACGTCGTCGGCGGTGTCCACGTCCAGTCGAAGACCCGGCCACGTGCCGTCGAGTTCCCGTGCGCCCGACTCGGTGTGGCGGTGTGCGGAGTCTCTGCCGAACAGTGGAGCCAGCTCGTCGGGGGAGTCCTTGAGGATCAGGGCAGCGGTCCCCGTGCCGTGATGATCGACCACGAGTGATCTGCCTCCCCGGCGGGCACCGGTGTAGGCCTGGGCGAGTTCCACCGAACGCATCGCCGGAAGGTCTGCTTGCAACGCGATGATGTCGACTCGGTCTGCGGCAACGGTCGAGCCCCCACGACCGTCCGCGCCGACGTGACCGTGTCGCAGTACGTGCGCCGCGGCGGAGAACGCGTGATTGAGGCGTTCGTCCGGTGGCAGCGCAGGATCGCGGACCGGTTCGTCGAACACCCGTGCACCGATTCTGCGGGCGGTCTCCGCGACGAGAGGATCAGGGGTGACCACCGTGACCGAATCGACCACCGACACCGCGTCTGCGGCCGCCACGGTGTCGCTGAGCATGGCGAGCACCAATCGTGTCCGGTCGGGTGGCGAGAACTCCGCCGCCAGGCGCGACTTCGCCGCGGTGAGATCCTTCACCGCGATGAGAACCCTGACGACGCGGTCGCCGTCTCGTGATGCACCCATGGTGCTCGATCCTGCCAGCGTCACGGATCTGTGCCGACTCCGACCGCCCGAGCAGGTCTGCGAGTTAGGGTGATGCGCGCGTGGACAGGGCATCGGCGAAGTAGGCGAGGGGTTGGCGGAATGAGCAGAGCAGCGGTACTGGGGTCGGGTTCGTGGGGGACCGCATTCGCCAAGGTGTTGGCCGATGCGGGAACGGACGTCACCATGTGGGCCCGGCGCGAGGAACTCGCTGCATCCATCACCGACGACCACGAGAACAAGGATTATCTGTCGGGAATCGAGCTGCCGTCGTCGATTCGCGCGACGAGTGATCCTGTCCGTGCACTCGACGGAGCCGACATCGTGGTGTTGGCCGTGCCGTCGCAGAGTCTGCGGGCCAATCTGGGGGCGTGGACCGATTCGATTCCGCCGCACGCGACCCTGCTCTCCCTGGCGAAGGGAATCGAGACCGGAACGCTCATGCGGATGAGCCAGGTGATCTCTCAGGTCACCGGTGCGGACCCCAGCCGGGTCGCGTGCCTGTCCGGGCCGAATCTTGCGCGCCCCATAGCCGAGGGACAGCCCGCCGCGACCGTCATCGCGTGCTCCGACTCCCAGCGTGCCCTCGAGATTCAGAAGTCCTGCGCCACCGGTTATTTCAGGCCGTACACCAACAGTGATGTCATCGGTGCCGAGATCGGTGGTGCCTGCAAGAACGTCATCGCCCTCGCCTGCGGGATGGCCGCAGGCGTCGGATACGGCGAGAACACCCTCGCGTCGATCATGACCAGGGGTCTGGCCGAGATCATCCGTCTCGGAGTAGCGCTCGGTGCCAAACCGTCGACGCTGTCGGGCCTGGCAGGCGTGGGAGATCTGGTCGCCACTTGCTCGTCACCTCTCTCGCGCAATCGCACGTTCGGAGAACGCCTGGGTTCGGGTGGCTCCCTCGAGAGTGCGCAGGAAGCGGCGCACGGGCAGGTTGCCGAGGGCGTCAAGTCCTGTACCTCGGTCCGGGCGCTCGCCGAGAGTTACGACGTCGAGATGCCGCTGACCGACGCGGTCCATCGGGTGTGTCACGGCGGCATGTCCGTTCCGGATGCAGTCGGGCACCTGCTGGGACGTCGCATCAAGCCCGAGTGAGGCAGTGATCGGGGTCTCGCGACGAACAGGGCGAATCCGCGTTCGATGAGCCGCGGCGGTACGGTTTCTCATCGTGAGTACTCCCCGCATCAAAGTTGCCGTCGTCTTCGGTGGACGCAGCAGCGAGCACGCTGTGTCCTGTGTATCGGCAGGTAGCGTGCTGCAGAACCTCGATCCGGCCAAGTACGAGGTGGTTCCCGTGGGAATCACCGCGGACGGTGCCTGGGTACTCGGTTCCTCCGACATCGACGCGCTGACGATTCACGACCGGGTGCTTCCGACCGTGGACAAGACCGGCGCATCGCTTGCTCTCAGCACGGACCCGGGTCACGCCGGCGCTCTGCTCGCCCTCGGCGAAGGGGAAGGCGGGACAGTGCTCGCATCCGTCGACGTCGTGTTCCCGGTTCTGCACGGACCGTACGGCGAGGACGGCACCCTGCAGGGTCTGCTCGAATTGGCAGGCGTTCCGTACGTCGGGCCGGGTGTGCTGGCCAGTGCTGCGGGGATGGACAAGGAATTCACCAAGAAGCTGCTCGGAGCCGAGGGCCTGCCGATCGGTCGCCAGGTGGTACTCCGGCGCGCGGTCGACGACCTGACGGCTGCCGAGCGTGACCGGATCGGCCTGCCCGCATTCGTCAAACCGGCCCGAGGCGGGTCGTCCATCGGAATCTCGCGCATCACCGCGTGGGACCAACTCCCCACCGCGATCGCCGTCGCACGCGAACACGACCCCAAGGTGATCGTCGAGGGCATGATCCACGGCCGCGAGGTCGAGTGCGGGGTATTGGAATTTCCCGACGGCACCGTGCGCGCGAGCGCCGTCGCCGAGATCCGAATTCCCGACGCGGACATCGACGATCACGCTTTCTACGACTTCGACACCAAGTACCTCGACGATGTCAGTGAGTTCGACATCCCGGCTGCCCTCGACGACGCCACGAGCGACCGCATTCGTGAACTCGCCGTCGCTGCCTTCCGTGCGTTGGACTGCCAGGGCCTGGCGCGGGTGGATTTCTTCGTCACCGAGAACGGTCCGGTCATCAACGAGATCAACACGATGCCCGGGTTCACCTCGATCTCGATGTACCCCAAGATGTGGGCGGAATCCGGCGTCGACTACCCGACGCTCATCGCCACCCTGATCGACACCGCTCTCGCCCGCGGTATCGGTCTGCGTTAGAGCTGTTGCGGCCCAGCGCTACTGCAGCGGAGCCGGGTCGAGAGGTTGCTGGGGCAGCGCGCCGGACACGGCCGAGGACGCGTCCTGCAACGGGGTGGGGCCCGAGTCGCCCGGAATCGTCAGGGCCACGTACACACCGCGATCGACGACGAACCATGTGCTGGCGTCGATCCCGTCGTCTTCCCCGGACACCTCGAACCACTGAACGTCGTCGATCACCTGCAGCGGTGCAGCCACATCGAACCCGATCGGCCGCGGCAGGCCGCAGCGCAACACGACCGGCTCGGCGTTCTCCTCGGCCGAGACCCATGCGCGGACTCCGACCGGTGCCGGATCGGCCAACTCGGCTCTCGTGTAGTCGCCGAGGTTGTCGGGCAGGGCGTCGAGGAGCGATGTGCACTGCGCACTCGCGGCATCGGGGGAGTCGACCGGGCCCAGAGCGACCGGATCGTGGACGGGCGAGCGGTTGACCGCAATGGCGGCAACCAGAACTCCGACGACCAGCGCGACCGGAAGTGCGATCGCGGTGGCGATGACCGCAGGATGGCGCTGCTCGCGAGAGCCGTCGGTCTCGGCGGGGCTGTCTTCGGTGCCGGCGTCGTTGCCGGTGTCGGGTGAATTCACGAGCTATCCGACGGACGTCGTCGACTGCGGGGCCACAGGGCAGGTGAGGGTGCGAGTGATGGCATCGACCTTCTGGATGCGGGAGACGATCTCGGCGATCTCGGCGTCGGAGGCACCGTCGGCGCGGGCGATCACGTCGTAGGGCCCGACCACTGCCTCCGCCGACACGACACCGTCGACGGCCTCGATCTGCTGTGCGACGGCCGTCGCTCGGCCGACCTCGGTCTGAACGAGAACGAATGCTTGCACCATCGGTGGTCCCTTTCCCCTGCCGGACTTCTCGACTGTAGGTTGAGTCGACTACGTTCTCTTCGCACGTAACCTGCTGCATCGGTACTGTCCCGACCGCCGCTAAAAGGTACCGCAGGCGCGGCGCGCGCTCCGCGTGAGACCGTCGCGCACGTACCGCGTTCTCAGGGAGGAACATCATCGACGACTCCGTCACCGACTCGGCCACCGGCAGCGAGCGCACCGTCGCGCAGGTCGGCGAATTCGACGTGATCGCCCGTGCGATCGCAGACCGTGTGCAGCCACCGTCGACCATCGTCGGTCCGGGCGACGACGCAGCCGTTGTCGCTGCGTCCGACGGTCGGATCGCGGCGTCCACCGATATGTTGGTGCACGGCAGGCACTTTCGACTCGACTGGTCGAGTCCGCTACAGATCGGCCGTAAGGCGATCGCGCAGAACGGCGCGGACATCGCCGCAATGGGTGCGCAGTGCTCGGGCTTTCTCGTCTCTCTCGGATGTCCGGCCGACACGCCGGTGAGCGTGACCGACGGTCTCAACGAGGGCATGTGGCTCGAGGCAGTTGCTGCGGGGTCGGCCGTTGTCGGTGGCGATGTGGTGCAATCGCCGGAGCTGGTGATCTCGATCACCGCGCTCGGCGATCTTCAGGGCCGGGCCCCGGTTCTTCGATCGGGGGCGCGTGCCGGCAACGTGATCGCGTACGCGGGGCGGCTCGGCTGGTCGGCGGCCGGACTGGCCCTACTGCTCGGTGACAGGGACACAACCGGCCACGACGCCGTGGTGGACGCGCACCGGGTGCCCGTCCCTCCGTATCGCGCCGGGATCGACGCCGCAGAGGCGGGTGCGACCTCGCTCACCGACGTCTCCGACGGGTTGTTGGCCGATCTCGGCCACATCGCCGACGCGTCGGGCGTTCTCCTGGACCTCGATCCGGACCTGCTGGAGATCCCCGTCGAACTGCGGTCGGCAGCAACGCTGGTGGGGCACGATCCGCTGGAGTGGGTACTCACCGGAGGCGAGGATCACGCGCTCGTCGGCACCTTCCCCGATGCCGCAGGCGTTCCTCGGGGATGGACGGTGATCGGCCGTGTCCAGCACGGCGGTGATGGACAGAGCCCGCGAGTGACGGTCGGTGGACGCGTTCACGAGGGTAGATCGGGATGGTCGAGTTTCGAGGGCGAGTGAACACGGGTCGGGTCCAACGAGTCGGCTAAGTTGCAGAGATGGCTATCTATGCACTCGGTGATCGTGAACCCGACATCCACCCCGACGCCTACGTTCATCCCGACGCCGTCGTCATCGGAGCGGTGACCCTGGCTGCCGGATCGTCGGTGTGGCCCACTGCGGTTCTGCGGGCCGACTACGGCACGATCTCGATCGGCGAGGGCACCAACGTGCAGGACGGAACCGTGGTGCACTGCACCCCGATCGACGCAACGGTCATCGGATCCGGATGCGTACTGGGCCACAACGCGCACGTCGAGGGTGCGACCATCGGGGACAACTGCCTCATCGCGTCGGGCTCGGTGGTGCTGAACGGTTCGAAGATCGGTGCCGGTTCGATCGTCGGTGCTGGCGCGGTTGTGCCGTTCAAGTTCGTCGTTCCCGAACGTTCCATGGCGCTCGGTGTGCCCGCGAAGATCCGCGAGGGCTACCAGGTTCCCGACGGCCACGTCGACATCAACGTGCAGATGTACTCGGCCAACGCCGCGTACTACCGCGACGCGCTGCGCCGGATCGATCGGTGACGCCCAAGCCGCTCGCCGATGCCGTCGAATCGGGATGGGCACGGGCCCTCGCGCCGGTCGAGTCGAATGTCGCTGCGATGGGCGACTTCCTGCGGGTCGAGCTCGCCGCAGGACGGCACTATCTGCCCGCGGGAGAGAACGTACTGCGGGCGTTTCGCTACCCCTTCGACGAGGTTCGAGTCCTCATCGTCGGCCAGGATCCGTACCCGACGCCGGGACACGCAGTGGGGCTGAGCTTCTCGGTTGCACCGGACGTGCGACCCGTCCCGCGGAGTCTGAACAACATCTTCAAGGAGTACTCGGACGACCTGGGTTTGCCCACGCCCAGCAGCGGTGATCTCACGCCCTGGTGCGACCGCGGCGTGATGCTGCTCAACAGGGTGCTGACCGTCGAGCCGGGTCAGGCGGCGTCGCACCGAAAGAAGGGGTGGGAAGCGGTGACGGAGCAGGCTATTCGGGCACTGGTCGCCCGAGCGGAGACACCCGACGCGCCCGGACTTGTCGCCGTTCTGTGGGGACGCGACGCGGCAACCCTGAAGCCGATGCTCGGATCCGTGCCCTGCATCGAATCCGCTCATCCATCACCGCTGTCCGCCTCGCGCGGGTTCTTCGGATCCAAGCCCTTCACTCGTGTCAACGAGTTGTTGGTCGAGGGCGGAGACGAACCGATCGACTGGACCCTGCCCTGACCGGTTCAGGAGAAGTCGGGACGACGCTTCTCGACGAACGCGTCGACCCCTTCACGTCCGGCAGGTGACGACGCAGCTGCTGATATCGAGGCGGCTTCGGCGTCCAACTGCTCTGTCAGAGTTGTCGATTCGGAGGTTCCGAGCAGTTTCTTGATTCCCTGGTACGCCGATGTCGGTCCGTTGGCGAGGGTTCGAGCCAGACGCTCGGCCTCGCTGTCCACGATGTCGTCGCCCACCAGCCGGCTGAGGATCCCGAGCCGAACGGCGTCCTCTCCGTTGATGATCGCGTCGTTGAGCAGGATGTCCATCGCGCGGCCCGAACCGACGATTCGGGGCAGTGTCCAGGACATTCCACCGTCCGGAGTGAATCCGATCGAGGGGTACGCGGGGCGCAGCTTGGTCGACGGTCCGCCGATGGCGACGTCGGTCAGACAGACCAGGCTCATGCCTGCACCGGCGGCCCAGCCGTGCACACCGGCGACGATCGGGACGCTGACTGTGGCGAGTTCGCGAACGAAGGCATGAAACGTGTCGGCGACGGAACCGACGAAGGCACTGCGATCGGCCGCGCCGGCGAAATCGCGCACGTTGCCGCCGGCGCAGAAGTTGGGTCCCCGTCCGATGAGCAGGACGCTTCCGATCGCGGTGCTGCCGGCATTGACGGAGCGTAGAGCCGAGGTGCCTGCGTCGATTCCCTCGAGGTCGAGGGAGGCACCACCGGCATCGGTGGCGACGACGATGCGCAGTACACCGTCCTCGATGCTGACCTTGCTGGAAATGTCTGCGTCCGAATAAGTCACGTTCGGGACTCTAACCGACGTTTCTGTTCCGCCGTGGGGCCGCCGTGCTCGGGCACGGATGCGGGAGTCAACTGTCGGCGCCGCTACCGGGGTCGGAGACGGGGCAGCCGGACGCTGAAGACCGTGGTCGAATCCACTCGGTCGACAGTGATGGTGCCGCCGTGCAGGCGTACGTTCTCGGCGGCGAGGGACAGTCCGAGTCCGCTGCCTTCGCTGCGTCCGCGAGCGGTGTCCACCTTGTAGAACCGTCGGAAGATCGCGTGGTTGTCCTCCGGCGATATCCCTGGCCCGTGGTCCACCACTGTCACGTCCACCCACTCGGGACGAGCGCTCATCTCCACGCGTACCGGGGGCTCTCCGTGACGAAGTGCATTACCCACCAGGTTGGCGACCACCACGTCGATGCGTCGGGGATCCACGGTCGCGTCGATACTGTTTGGCCCTCGCAGTTCGACGCTCTCTGCCCATCCGCGGCGGGTCAGTGAGTGTCGGACCAGCTCGACGAGGTCGACGTCGTCGAGAACGAGGCGCGCCTGTTGTGCGTCGTGACGAGACATCTCGATGAGATCCTCGACGAGTCGAGTGAGCTTCCCGATCTCACCGCTGACTATCCGGGCGGCTGCTCCCGCATCGGGCGAGAGTTGGGGGATCTCCTCTCGGAGTATCTCTCCGACCGGAACGAGTGCTGCCAGTGGAGTTCTCAGCTCGTGGGAGACATCGGCGACGAACCTACGCGCCTGCTCTTCCGACTCCTCCAACCCGCGAATGACCGTCTCGTTTCTGGCGATCATGGTGTTGAAGGTCGTCGTCAGCTCGGCGAGTTCGGTCACGCCCTCCTCGGAGAGTCGAACACTCAGATCACCGTCGGCGGCGCGGGCAGCGGCCCGATCGAGGCGTCGCAGTGGACGCACCAGGGTCGAGGCGATCCACATTCCGAGCAGCCCACTGACCAGTACTCCGCCCGCCAGGGTGAGGGCCACGGCGCGCAGAAGATCGTCGAACTTGTCCTGCACGCCCTCGAGCGGCCGAATGGCGACGGCCGTGACCAGGGTTTCGTCGCCGTTCGGATCGGTCGCCTCGAAGACACGGACCGACATGGCCATCATCATCCGTTCGGAGTCGAGTCGCACGAAACGGATGATTCCGCGGCTGCCCACCCCGGCCAGAAAGTCGGGGGAGAGCGTGGCCGGGTCGACTGATCCCCGTTGTATTTCGTCGTCGCCGACGAGCAACGTCATGTCGGACGGAAAGAACTGTTTCAGTTCGGATGAATTCGCTCGGGTCACCTGGGCCCCGTCGGCATCCTGGAGTTCGTCGCGGAACTGCGCAGTCGCCACGTCCTGCGCGTTGGAGTAGATCCACGATCGCGCCATGAACGACACCACACCGGCCGTTGCACCGGCGATGATCACGACGATGGTGATGAACACCAGGACCAGTCGAGTACGTAGGCCGTCGACTCGCAGCCGGGACGGCATCAACGAGCCGGGCCGGGATCGAATCGATATCCGAACCCACGCACCGTTTCGATGGTGGCCGGTGCAGCGGGATCGTCCTCGATTTTTCCGCGTAGTCTCTGGATCGCAGCATCGACGATTCGGGAGTCGCCGAGGTAGTCCTGATCCCATGCTGCAGACAACAATTGGCCTCGGCTGAGCACGTGACCCACGTTCTCGGTCAGGGCGAGCAGGAGCCGAAGCTCGGTCGGCGTCAGCGTCAGCAGAGTTCCGCCCTTCCTCACCTGTAGTGACGAACGGTCGACGGTCAGATCGCCGTACTGCTCGACGATCGCCGTCGCCGTCGCCGTTGCCGTTGCCGTTGCCGTTGCCGCGGGTGTCGTGTCGGTCGATCGTCTGACCACAGCCTTGATGCGCGCGTCCAGGACCCGTGGGCTCGTGGGTTTGACGACGTAGTCGTCCGCACCGGCTTCCAGACCCGCGACGGTGTCGATGTCATCGGAGCGGGCTGTGAGGATGATGATCGGGACCGAACTCTGCGCGCGGATTCGTCGGCAGATCTCGAAGCCGTCGGCTCCGGGGAGTCCGAGGTCGAGCAGGACGATCTCGGCGGAGGTGAGCGCGTTGTCGAGATCACCGTTGCCGTCGGGGCGATGGTCGACTCGGTGACCGAGTCGGTTGAGCCCCAACGTCATTGCTTCGGCGACAGCTGGATCGTCCTCTACGAAGAGAATGTTCACCATGTCGAGGACCTTGTGTAGTAGGGGCAATCGCGATCGGCCAAGGGTACAGGGCTCACACCTGCGCGAGACGTTCGTTGCCGGGGTCGGCCAGCGTCGAATGTCGGGGCGAGGAGATCCTGATCGGAAATGCGGAGACCGCCAGGGCGTAGCACCCGACGAGCAGCAGCGCGCCGAGCGCGTCACTGGGGCGGTGCCATTTCAGGACGACGACCGACACAGCAGTTCCGACGATGAGTAGTGCACCGTTGATCGCGACGACGATTCGCCAGCGGCGAGCAGTTGCGAGGTATACCGCACAGACGACAGCGGTGACGCAGGTGAGGGTGCCGCTGGGAAAGGAATTGTGCTGGACGAGTCCGTCCAGGTTCGGTCGATCGAGCGAGTACTTGAGAATCCAGGCCGTCGCAATCGGTCCGAGCGTCATGATTCCCGCTCGCAGCGCAAGGGCAATCCTGTTGCCGCGCCACGCGATCAGGCATACGACGAGAACCGCTCCTGCGGCCGAGACCGGTGCGACGAGTTCGACGAATTCGGCGCAGATCTCGGCGAGGTCACCGGACAGTGATTCGGCGCTCACCATCAGTCCTTGATCCACCGTTTGGCCTGTGGTCGTCAACACGCACAGGCAGTAGACGAGGACTCCCAGGTTCAGCAGTGCCAGTGCGGCGACCAGTCGCCTCGGTTCGACCCGTGTCATCGTCGGCCCTCCGATCGTTCTTCGGATGGGTCGTCGAGTGGGGCCGGGCAGGTGCCGCCGGCAGTGGTCGCCATCTCGAAGTGCCACATTTCGTTGGCGTAGGTCTGGCACAGGCCGTAGTCGCTGCCGTGCTGGATCATCCAGTCGGCGGCGTCCGTCGGTCCGACATCCACCGCCCGTCCGGTGACGTGCTTGGAATTGTTGGGGGTCTGCACCCAGCGTCTGGCTTCGTCGGTGCTGCCGTAGCGGGTCACGGCCTCGTCGAACAAGCGTTGCTGGTACGACGCGGAACGCCATCCGGAGGTGACGTACACATCCACCCCGGACGATGTCGCATCCGCAGCAGCGGACTGCAGTGCCATCAGCAGAACGGGGTCGAGACGGGCCAGTGCGGGAAGATCGGTGTTGTCGAGGCCTATCCGGTCGTCTATCTCACCGCCGGCCGGCCCCGAGTCGGGCTGACTGGCCAGGTAGTGCGCGGCCGTCGGCGTATCGGGCTCTGCGTTCGAGCATGCCGTGAGCGTCAGCGCTGCGAGCGCCGTGACGAGGAGTGTGCGTGTTGTCGCCATGCGTTCGAGACTGCTCGGCCGGTGTCACCGGCCGGTGCCCGTGATTCGCCGTATTCGTCACGGTCCCGACCGGTTGTGTAACAGTACGGAACGGAACCGAAACGGAAGCTCACACGACTGTGCCCCGCCTCCGAGATCGGGGGCGGGGCACAGTGCTCGCACGCAGTCGAGGCCGTGGAGGAAATCGAAGAGCGAGGCCGAAATCAGCCCCGGACCACCTTGCCTGCCTTCAAGCAGGAGGTGCACACGTTCATGCGCTTGGAGTTACCAGGCGCAACCTGAGCGTGAACGGTCTGGATATTCGGGTTCCAACGACGGTTGGTCCGTCGGTGCGAGTGCGAGACCGACTTACCGAAGCCGGGCCCCTTGGCGCATACGTCGCAGACGGCAGCCATAGTCGCGAACTCCTTGATAGATGTTGATCGATACATGTGGTCGAAGACATCGAAACGAACTACGAGCAGATGCAAGGATTGCAATGCGTGAAGATCGCCTCGAGGCAACCCTGCAAGAATAGCGGCGTCGCACGCAATCACCAAACCGCCACGGCAGACGCTGCGTGAGGGCTCACGGAAGGCGCGCCACCGATCATGCCCGACTAAGCTTCGGGCACTGTCCGCGAGGGAGTTCGGACGAGGTGGCGTGTGTGACGCGGGGGGAGGCTGCTCGAGGTGGTCGACGTTCTCGAATCGATCGATGCCGCAGCTCTGCGACGGTGGGCCTACCGCTGCGTCGATTCCCTGACCGCGCGGTGCGACGAGATCGATGCACTCAACGTGTTCCCCATCCCCGACTCGGATACCGGCACCAATCTCATGTTCACCTTCCGTGCCGCGGTGGAGTCGATGCGTGCAGCCGGGCCCACGGCGGACGCCCGCGCGATCGGGCGGGCACTGGCCGTGGGGGCGGTCGCTGGTGCGCGGGGCAACTCGGGAGTGATCGTGTCCCAACTCTTGCGCGCTGTCGCCGAGGCCTCGGCCGACGGCCCGTTGGACACGGTGTCGGTCCAGGCCATGTTGCGACGCGCGAAAGTCCTGGTTGCGGGAGCGGTCAGCGTTCCCGTCGAGGGCACGATGCTCACCGTTCTGGCCGCCGCCGATCGCGAGGCCTCCGCCCACGATGCCAATGTCGGCCTCGCCACTCTGGTGGTCGACATCGCCGAGGCCACCGCTCGTGCGGTCGACAGCACGACGGACCAACTCGCCGAACTCCGGGAGGCGGGGGTCGTGGACGCAGGCGCTCTCGGTCTCTCGGTGATCATCGATGCGCTCGTGGAGGTGGTGATCGGCCGCACTCCACCGCGCCGGCGATACCGTCGCCCACACGAGCACGAACGCCGGACGGTGGGCGATACGTCGAACGTCTCGTCGGACTGCGACGGTGCACCCGAGCCGGGGTACGCAACGGGTCGCCCTCTCGGGTACGAGGTGGTCTACGTCGTGCACGGCCAGAACGATGCGGGGGCGGCGGAGCTTCGCCGGGCCCTGGCCGACATCGGTGATTCGGTCGTGGTCGCCGGTGACGGTTCCGGGGCCTGGTCCGCGCACGTACACACCGCCGACCCCGGTGGTGCCGTCGAACTCGGAATCGCTGCCGGAGATGTTCGCGGAGTGCGGATCTCGTGTTTCGGATTCGCCGAGCCGGCCGGAGCGGTGAGCCCCGAAGCGCACGACGGAGCAGAGTTGTCGGTCGGTCGCGATATTTTGGCGCTGGTGGCCGGTGACGGTGCCGCGGATCTCTACGTTCAGGAAGGCGCGACGGTGGTGCGGTGCGACGAGGCGATCGAGTCCTCGGTGCTGCATCGAGCGATCGTCGGGATGAAGCATCGCGAGGTGTTGGTGTTGTCGAACGGCGCGTTGTCCGCGCAGGAACTCGTAGCCGTCGGCGCAGCTGCCCGAGCCGACGGCAAAGACGTCGTGATGTTGCCGTGCTCGGCGATGGTGCAGGGGTTGGCCGCACTCGCGGTGCACGATGCCGCCAGGGCTGCGGTCGACGACGCGTTCACGATGTCCGAGGCGGCGGCGGGCACGAGGTGGGGTTCACTGCGTATCGCCCAGGAGCGATCCCTGACGTGGGTCGGCACGTGCGAGCCGGGAGACTGCATCGGGCTCGCAGGGCAGGAGGTGGTGATCGTCGCCGCTCGTCCGCTCGATGCGGGGTGCCGGCTGCTCGATCAGCTCCTGGCCACGGGCGGGGAGATGGTGACAGTGCTCGTCGGGGCCCAGGCCTCGGAGGACTTCGGTGATCGGCTGGCCGAGTACGTGGCCGGCGCACATCCCGGAGTCGACGTGGTGGTCTATACAGGTGGGCAGCCGGGGGATCTCGTGCAATTCGGAGTGGAATAGGGAATCTCGGACAATGGCAACGCTGGTGGACCGGCTCGATCACATCCTCGGAGCCGCGGCGGCGACGCCGCTGGCAGACGTCTTCGGTATTCACACCGTCGAGGACCTGCTTCGGCACTATCCGCACCGCTACATGACTCACGGTTCGGAGCTGGGGGAGAAGGAGCCGCCCGAGGGCGAGCACATCACCATCGTCGCCACGATCGAGTCCGCGACGCTGCGCTCGATGAAGAACCGCAACGGTCAGTTCCTCGCAGTGACACTCGCCGCCGACGGACAGCGGATCGACGCCACCTTCTTCAGCCCGCACAAGCTCAAGCACGTTCTGGTACCCGGTCGCCGAGGAATGTTCTCGGGCAAGGTCAAGTACTTCGGCAAGCGCTGGAATCTGACGCACCCCAGTTACGTGATTCTCGGCGGAGACGACAACGACGGTGCCGTTGTGCCCGCAGGGCGAATCGTCGGCGGCGGCACCCTGGCCGGACTCGCTCGTGGTTCCGTCGATTCGTCCGGTGCCGTCGACATGTCGGTGTTCGATCGAGCATTCGTGCCCATCTATCCGGCCGCGAAGGACGTCGAGAGCTGGACCTTCATGCGCTGCGTGCGGCAGGTGCTCGACCAGCTCGACGACGTGGTCGATCCGCTGCCCGAGTCGGTCCGTGCGCAACGCGGTCTCGTCGACATCGACACCGCGCTGCGGTCGGTCCATTTCCCGGACACCGCACAGGACAAGGACTCCGCGCGCGAGCGGCTCAAGTTCGACGAGGCGCTCGCCGTTCAACTCGTCCTCGCCGATCGCCGACGCGACGCATCCACCCGGGTGGCAGCGCGATGCCCACCGATCACCGACGGTATCGCCGCCGAGTTCGATCGGCGTCTGCCGTTCGAGTTGACGGCCGGCCAGCACCAGGTCGCAGCCGAGATCGCCCACGATCTGTCGGCACCGCATCCGATGTCGCGGCTGTTGCAGGGTGAGGTCGGCTCGGGCAAGACGATCGTCGCACTGCGGGCGATGCTGCAGGTGATCGATGCCGGACATCAGTGTGCGCTGCTGGCACCGACGGAGGTTCTCGCCTCCCAACACGCGCGCTCGATTCGGTCGATGCTCGGGAGCCTCGCGGCCGGTGGGGAACTCGGATCGCACGAGTTGGCGACCAAGGTCGCCTTGTTGACCGGCTCGATGTCCACGGCGGCCAAGCGGTCCGCCCTGCTCGATGCCGTCACCGGTGACGCGGGCATCGTGATCGGTACCCACGCCCTGATCGAGGACCGAGTGGAATTCCTCGATCTCGCCATGGTCGTCGTCGACGAACAACACAGGTTCGGCGTCGAGCAACGAGATGCGTTGCGCGCGAAAGCTCGCGACAACACCAGTCCGCACTTGCTGGTGATGACCGCGACCCCCATCCCGCGCACCATCGCGATGTCGACACTGGGTGACCTCGAGACGTCGGTGCTCACCGAACTGCCCCGCGGCCGATCGCCCATCGTCAGCAACGTCGTACCCGCCAGGAGCAAACCGGGCTGGGTCGATCGAGCGTGGCAGCGTATTCACGAGGAAGTGGCAGCGGGTCGCCAGGCCTACGTGGTGTGCTCCCGCATCGGCGACGACGAGGACGCGGAGAACGGGAAGAAGAGCGCCGCGAAGAAGAAGACCGCGAGCGCGGAGGACGGCCCCGAGACGACGGCTGCGGTGGACCTGTACGAGACCCTCTCCACCGGGCCGATGCACGATCTGCGCGTGGGGCTGCTGCACGGGCGACTGTCGGGAGACGACAAGGACATCACGATGTCCGAGTTCAACTCCGGAGAGATCGACGTGCTCGTCTGCACCACGGTGGTCGAAGTGGGCGTGGACGTTCCCAACGCGACGGTCATGGTCATCATGGATGCGGACCGATTCGGCGTGAGCCAACTGCATCAGTTGCGAGGCCGGATCGGCCGAGGCGGGCACCAGGGCCTGTGCATCATGATCAGCTATCTCAGCCCCGCGGGTGGCTCCTTCGCCCGGCTGGAGGCGGTGGCGGCCACCAACGACGGTTTCGAGTTGGCCAAGCTGGATCTGGCCACTCGTCGCGAGGGCGACGTTCTCGGAGCTGCACAGTCGGGCACGGTCAGCGGACTGCGGCTGCTCTCGTTCATCGACGACGAGGACATCATCGCCGACGCACAGGACTGCGCGCGGTCTCTGTTCGCGCGGGACCCGTCGCTGGCGAACGATCCCGGCATTGCGTCGATGATGCGGTCGGCTTGGCGATCGGATCGAGTCGACTATTTGCAGAAGTCCTGACGGGGCAGGAGTGGAGCCTGCAGGAACGACCGGGAACGATCAGGAACGGCGTAGGGACGCACTGCACCGTTTCAGTCGGCCGATTCGAGCAATTCGTCCCGAATGGTGAGATCAGTACACCTCGGTGGCTCACGCTGCCGGGTAAGTTGAGCCAATGTTCTCCAAAGTTTTGGTTGCCAACCGCGGTGAAATCGCCATCCGCGCCTTCCGTGCCTCCTACGAACTCGGGGCCTCGACCGTTGCGGTGTTCCCGTTCGAGGACCGGAACTCGGTACACCGGACGAAGGCCGACGAGGCGTATCAGATCGGGGAGAAGGGCCATCCCGTCCGCGCGTATCTCTCGGTCGACGAGATCGTCGCCGCTGCCAAGCGCAGCGGTGCGGACGCGGTCTACCCCGGGTACGGATTCCTTTCCGAGAACCCGGATCTGGCCGCAGCGTGCGCCGAGGCCGGCATCACCTTCGTCGGCCCGTCCGCCGACGTGCTCGAACTGACCGGCAACAAGGCGCGGGCCATCGCGGCAGCCAAGGCCGCAGGACTGCCGGTGCTGGCGTCGTCGGAGCCCTCGTCCGATGTGGACGAGCTCGTCGCGGCGTCCGAGACGATGACGTTCCCGTTGTTCGTCAAGGCGGTCGCCGGTGGCGGTGGTCGAGGTATGCGCCGAGTTGCCGAGCCCGAGCAGCTGCGCGAATCCATCGAAGCTGCTGCGCGCGAGGCAGAATCGGCCTTCGGTGATCCGACGGTGTTCCTCGAGCAGGCCGTGATCGATCCTCGGCACATCGAGGTTCAGATCCTCGCCGACGGTCAGGGCAACGTGGTGCACCTGTTCGAGCGCGACTGCAGTGTGCAGCGTCGGCATCAGAAGGTCATCGAGCTCGCTCCGGCTCCCAACCTGCCCGAAGGATTGCGTGAGAAGATCTGCGCCGACGCGGTCGCGTTCGCGAAGCAGATCGGCTACTCGTGTGCCGGGACCGTCGAGTTCCTGCTCGACACCCGTGGCAATCACGTCTTCATCGAGATGAACCCTCGAATTCAGGTGGAGCACACCGTCACCGAAGAGGTGACCGATGTGGATCTGGTGCAGTCCCAGCTGCGGATCGCCTCGGGTGAGACGCTCGCGGATCTGGGTCTGCAGCAGGAGAACATCGTGCTGCGCGGTGCGGCGCTGCAGTGCCGCATCACCACCGAGGATCCGGCGAACGGATTCCGGCCGGACGTCGGACGCATCACTGCGTACCGCACGCCGGGCGGTGCGGGCGTGCGTCTCGACGGCGGAACCACGCTGGGCGCGGAGGTCGGCGCGTACTTCGATTCCATGCTCGTCAAGCTCACCTGCCGCGGCCGCGACTTCGACACCGCCGTGGCGCGGGCCCGACGAGCGTTGGCGGAGTTCAGGATTCGCGGTGTCGCGACGAACATCCCGTTCCTGCAAGCGGTTCTGGTCGATCCCGACTTCACCGCGGGCCGGGTCACCACCTCGTTCATCGAGGAGCGACCGGAACTGCTCACCTCGCGATCCTCGGGCGACCGCGGCACGAAGATCCTCGCCTACCTGGCCGATGTGACGGTCAACAAGCCGCACGGCGAGCGTCCGTCCCCGGTGTACCCACACGACAAGCTTCCCGCTGTCGACTTCTCGGCTCCGATTCCCGACGGTTCGCGTCAACGACTGCTCGCGCTCGGGCCCGAGGGTTTTGCCCGCGATCTGCGCAACCAGAAAGCTCTCGGCGTCACCGACACCACGTTCCGTGACGCACATCAGTCGTTGTTGGCGACGCGAGTGCGGACGAGCGGACTGCTCGGTGTCGCCCCGTACGTGGCGCGTACGACGCCGCAGTTGCTCTCCATCGAGGCGTGGGGCGGTGCGACGTACGATGTGGCGCTGCGGTTCCTGCACGAGGATCCGTGGGAGCGCCTGGCGAGTCTGCGAGAGGCCGTGCCGAACATCGCAATTCAGATGTTGCTGCGCGGCAGGAACACCGTCGGCTACACCCCGTATCCGGAGAAGGTGACCCGCAGCTTCGTTGCCGAGGCCACCGACACCGGCATCGACATCTTCCGTATCTTCGACGCCCTCAACAATGTCGATCAGATGCGCCCGGCCATCGATGCCGTGCGCGAGACCGGTACTGCGCTCGCCGAGGTGGCACTCAGTTACACCGGTGATCTGTCGAACCCGAACGAGAACCTCTACACCCTCGACTACTACCTGAAGTTGGCCGAGCAGATCGTCGACGCAGGCGCGCACGTGCTCGCCATCAAGGACATGGCAGGACTGCTCCGCGCACCCGCAGCCAAGACGCTGGTGACGGCGTTGCGTTCGAACTTCGATCTGCCCGTGCACCTACACACGCACGACACGCCCGGTGGTCAGCTCGCGACGTACCTCGCCGCGTGGGAGGCCGGGGCCGACGCTGTCGACGGTGCCAGCGCGGCGATGGCGGGTACCACGAGCCAGCCTGCGTTGTCGGCGATCGTGGCGGCTGCCGCTCACACGGAGCGTGACACCGGTCTGAATCTTCAGGCCGTCTGCGACCTGGAGCCGTACTGGGAGGCCGTGCGAAAGGTGTACGCGCCGTTCGAGTCCGGGCTGCCGGCACCGACGGGCCGCGTCTACACGCACGAGATTCCCGGCGGACAGCTCTCGAATCTACGGCAGCAAGCTATTTCGCTTGGTCTCGGTGATCGGTTCGAGACCGTCGAGGCCAATTATGCTGCAGCCGACCGCATGTTGGGCCGATTGACCAAGGTGACGCCGAGCTCGAAGGTCGTCGGCGACCTGGCTCTGGCTCTGGTCGGTGCAGGCGCGTCCGCCGAGGAATTCGCCGAGGATCCCGGCCGCTACGACATCCCCGATTCGGTGATCGGATTCCTGCGCGGTGATCTGGGCACGCCTGCAGGCGGATGGCCGGAACCGTTGCGGACGAAGGCGCTGGAGGGTCGTGGCGAGGGCAAGCCGGTGACACCGCTCACCGAGGAGGACGAGAAGAACCTCGACGGCACGTCGGCTCAGCGCCGCGAGACTCTCAACCGTCTGCTGTTCCCCGGTCCCACGGCCGAACTCGCTGCCCACCGCGAGAAGTACGGCGATACGACGCGGCTGTCGGCCAATCAGTTCTTCTACGGGCTGCGGCAGGGCGAGGAGCATCGGGTGGCACTGGAGAAGGGCGTCGAGCTGCTCATCGGGCTCGAGGCCATCTCCGATCCCGACGAGCGTGGCATGCGCACCGTGATGTGCATTCTCAACGGACAGTTGCGGCCGGTGTCGGTGCGCGACCGATCCATCTCCAGCGAGGCCCCCACGGTCGAGAAGGCGGACCGATCGAACTCCGGGCACATCCCGGCACCGTTCGCAGGCGTCGTCACACTGTCCGTCGAAGAGGGACAGAAGATCTCGGCCGGCGACACCATCGCCACGATCGAGGCGATGAAGATGGAAGCTGCCATCACCGCTCCTCGCGGCGGCTCGGTGACCCGGCTGGCGATCTCGGGCGTGCAGCAGGTGGAGGGCGGCGATCTGCTCGTCGTCATCGGTGGGGGGTCGACGGGCGAAGAGGCCGGCAGCGAATGACACGGATCGTGGCGGGTGTCGCGGGCGGTCGACGATTGTCGGTTCCCGGCCAGGGCACCCGTCCCACCTCCGAGCGAGTTCGCGAAGCGTTGTTCAGCTCGCTGGAGAGTCGAATGGAACTCGACGGTGCCGCGGTGCTGGATCTGTTCGCAGGATCGGGAGCACTGGGGCTCGAGGCACTCTCGCGTGGAGCATCGTCGGCGGTGTTGGTCGAATCGGACGCCCGAGCGGCGGCGGTGGTGCGAAAGAACATCGCATCGGTGGGGTTGCCCGGCGCATCGGTCCGGTGCGCTCCGGTGGCGTCCGTGCTGGCCGGGGCCGCGGATGCGGCGTACGACCTGGTGTTGGCCGACCCGCCGTATGCCGTGACCGACACTGCCGTCGCCGGCCTGTTGGACAGACTCGTCACCGGGGGATGGCTCACTCCCGACGCGGTCGTCGTCCTCGAGCGGTCGTCGCGTTCGCCGGAGACCCGATGGCCGGCCGGACTGGTTCCGGAGAAGTCGAAGAAGTACGGCGAGAGTCGGATCGAGATCGCAGCACGCGCGTGACGAGCGAGCCCGGGATCGGCTGATAGGTTCGCGGGCATGACTGGCGCACTCTGCCCTGGATCCTTCGACCCGGTGACCAACGGTCACCTCGACATCTTCGAGCGTGCCGCCGCCGCCTTCGACGAGGTGGTGGTCACGGTGATGGTGAACAAAAGCAAGAAGGGCATGTTCAGCATCGACGAGCGGATCGAGATGCTCGAGGTCGCCACGGATCATCTGCCCAATGTCAGAGTCGGTTCGTGGTACGGCCTGTTGGTCGATTACGCACGGCAAGAGGGCTTTTCGGCGATCGTCAAAGGTCTGCGCAGTGCCAACGACTTCGATTACGAGTTGCAGATGGCGCAGATGAACAGAACGTTGACCGGTGTGGACACGCTGTTTCTCCCGGCGAATCCAGCTCACGGCTTCCTGTCGAGTTCGTTGATCAAGGAGGTCGCGACCTTCGGGGGAGACGTCACCGGCATGCTGCCGCCCTTCGTTCAGGATCGACTGACGGCCCGTATCGCCGAGCGGGCCGCAGAGTAGTTCGAAGAGCGACACACCGGGCCGGTATAGCGCAGACGCACGCGTCGACGGGCAGACTGAACAGCGCAGCACTGCGAGTGAAGACCGCGCAGTGGCAGATTCGACGATTGGGGTAACCGGTGTACCGCGTATTCGAGGCGCTCGACGAACTCGTCGCCATTGTCGAGGAGGCGCGCGGCGTTCCGATGACTGCCGGGTGCGTCGTCCCTCGCGGCGATGTCCTGGAACTGCTCGACGACGTCCGAGACGCCATCCCCGGCGAGTTGGACGACGCCCAGGACGTACTGGATCACCGCGACAAGCTCGTCGGCGACGCCAGGGCCA
Organism: Rhodococcus sp. 15-2388-1-1a; assembly: GCF_002259145.1. NCBI lineage: Bacteria > Bacillati > Actinomycetota > Actinomycetes > Mycobacteriales > Nocardiaceae > Rhodococcus > Rhodococcus sp. 15-2388-1-1a. Next base: position 232,038 of record NZ_NPFP01000008.1, read on the forward strand.
CTGCGGAGAAGACGGTCGGCACCGCCAACGCAGAGGCCAAGGACACGGTCGAGAACGCCAGGGATTCGGCCGATCGCATTCTCGCCGACGCCAAGGCTCAAGCGGATCGCATGGTGTCCGAGGCGTCGGCCCACGCCGATCAGCTCGTGGCCGATGCCGAGGCGGAGGCCGAGCGAACGGTGCTCGACGGCCAGAGTGAGTACGAGGAACTGACCGTTCGCGCGCGCACCGAGGCCGATCGGATGATCGAGTCCGGTACCGCGTCGTACGAGCGGTCGGTCGCAGACGGCACAGCCGAACAGAACCGGCTCGTCTCGGAAACCGAGGTCGTCCAGGCGGCCCGCGCCGAGTCGGCTCGGGTGATCGACAGCGCGCACGCCGAATCCGATCGGATGCGCAGTGAGTGCGACGTCTACGTCGATACCAAGCTTGCAGAGTTCGAGGAGTTCCTCAGCGGCACCATTCGTTCGGTCGGCCGTGGGCGTCAGCAGCTGCGAACCGGTTCGGGTGTACCGGAATACGGCAATGAGCCGTACGGTGACTCCGCGTACGGGAGCCCGGACCAGGGCCGTCGCAGCCGCCACTGAACGGCAGCAATTTGCCCTCGTATGCGCGTATGCGTATCGTTGTGGGGTTGCTTACCGACAGTAGGCATACCGACAGTAAGGAAGACCAGCCGTGCCCCCGCCCAAGAGAACGACGCGTCCGGAATTGGACGACGGATTCGTTCTGGACATTCTCAACCTCGGTCGTCGACCCGGGTCGACGAAGGCCATCGAGCGGACGGTTCCGGCTCCTTCCCGAATCGGCCTCGATGCCATTGCCATCGAAGCCGGTGTTCCGGTCTCGCTCGATCTGCAGTTGCAGGCGGTCTCGGAGGGCGTTCTCGTCACCGGCTCCGTACGGGCAGTCACGGCCGGCGAGTGCACGCGCTGCCTCGACCCGGTCGGTGGCAACGTCGACGTCTACCTGACCGAGTTGTTCGCTTACCCGAACAGCATCACCGAGGAGACCACCGATGCGGACGAGATTCACCGCATCGTCGACGACCTGATAGACCTCGAACCCGTCATCGTCGACGCGGTCGGTTTGGAGCTTCCACTCCACCCCGTCTGCAGTGACGAGTGCGAGGGATTGTGCCCAGAATGCGGCGTTCGCCTGGCGATTGCTGAATCCGGCCACAGTCACGATACAATTGATCCTCGCTGGGCTGGTCTTGCAGCCAAATTTGGCGTGGATCCAGAACCGAGCACAGAACTTGTGAACAACGAAGCCGAGGAGAAGTAAGTGGCTGTCCCGAAGCGCAAAATGTCGCGTTCCAACACGAGGTCGCGTCGTGCACAGTGGAAAACCACTGCGCCCACCCTCGTGACGTGCCCCAACCGCGGTTGTGGCGAGAAGACTCTGCCCCACATCGCGTGCCCCTCGTGTGGCACCTACAAGGGCCGCCAGGTCGTCGCAGCGGTCTGATTTCCGCTTACGTGACAAACGAAGTAGTGGACCGGCACAACAGCGGTTCACAGAAGAATAGCTCCACTGCCGTCAGCGGCGGGGACGACCGAGAGTCGCTCCTCGCCGCTATCGGTGTCTCCCTGTCGGAACCATTGTTGACATTGGCTCTGACGCACCGGTCGTTCGCGTACGAGCACGGTGGTCTGCCGACGAACGAGCGGCTCGAGTTCCTGGGGGACTCGGTGCTCGGCCTGGCCGTCACCGAGCATCTCTATGCGGTGCACCCCACCAAGTCCGAAGGTCAGCTGGCCAAGATCAGGGCGAGCGTGGTCAACATGCATGCCCTGGCCGAGGTCGCGCGTGGACTCGGCGACGGCGGCTTGGGTCGCCACCTGCTGTTGGGCAAGGGCGAGGAGCAGACCGGCGGACGCGACAAGCCGAGCATCCTTGCCGACGGCATGGAGTCGATGCTGGGTGCAATCCACCTGCAGCACGGCATCGACGTCGCGCGCACCGTTGTACTGACGCTGTTCGCAGGTCTCCTCGATCGGGCTCCCAAGCTCGGTGCGGGGCTGGACTGGAAGACGAGCCTGCAGGAATTGACCGCCGAACGTGCACTGGGCGTTCCCGCGTACGAGATCTCGTCCACCGGGCCCGATCACGACAAGGAATTCACCGCGACCGTGTTGGTCGGCGGATTCCCTCGCGGCGTCGGTATCGGTCGATCGAAGAAGGAAGCCGAACAGAAGGCTGCCAGTCTGGCGTGGAACACACTGTCGAACAACGACACTGCGATTCCGGCCGAGTCGGCAACCGACGAAACCTGATGCCGGAACTGCCCGAGGTCGAGGTCGTCAGGCTCGGTCTGGAATCTCACGTCGTCGGCAGGACGATGCGGTCGGTGGAGGTGCTGCACCCGCGCGCCGTGCGACGACACGATCTCGGGGGCCTCGATCTGATCGGCCAGCTGCGCGGTCAGCGTGTCTCCTCTGCTCGGCGGCGCGGCAAGTACCTGTGGCTGGTGATGGAACCCGGCGACTTCGCGACCGTCGTGCACCTGGGTATGAGCGGACAGATGCTGGTGCAGCCGCCGTCCGCCCCGGACGAGAAGCACCTGCGGATTCGCGCTCGACTCGACGACGGCACCGATCTGCGCTTCGTCGATCAGCGCACGTTCGGCGGCTGGGCTCTCGCCCCGATCGTCACCGTGGACGGCACGGAGGTACCCGAACCGGTCGCACACATTGCCCGCGACCCGATCGATCCACTGTTCGACGCCGAATCGGTGGTGACCGTGTTGCGCGGCAAGCACACCGAGATAAAGCGGGCACTGCTCGATCAGACCGTGCTCTCGGGCGTGGGCAACATCTATGCCGACGAGGCGCTGTGGCGTGCGAAGATCCACGGCAATCGAATCGCGGAGACCCTGACGCGGCCGGCACTGCGACGCCTTCTCACCGCGGTGCACGCGGTGATGGGCGAGGCCCTGGCACAGGGCGGAACCTCGTTCGACGCGCTGTACGTGAACGTCAACGGACAATCCGGCTACTTCGATCGTTCCCTCGACGCCTACGGTCAGGAGGGCCTGCCCTGTTCTCGGTGCGGAGCCCCGATCAGACGCGAGAAGTTCATGAATCGCTCCTCGTTCAGCTGCCCAACCTGCCAGCCGCGACCCCGACACGTGCGCGGCTGACCGGGCGCAGGTCATTCCGCGGGCTCCACTCCTGTGCGAACACGTCATTCCGCGGGCTCCACTCCCGAACCGCCCGCCTAGTATTTCGGTCATGGCAGAACAGAGCACGCCGACCAACCTCTGGGTCGAGCGCACAGGCACCCGTCGCTACACCGGCCGCAGCTCACGAGGAGCCGAAGTGCTCATCGGGTCCGAGTCGGTCGAGGGCGTCTTCACCCCCGGCGAGCTGCTGAAGATCGCACTCGCAGCCTGCACCGGTATGAGCTCGGACCTACCGCTCTCGCGTCGACTGGGCGATGACTACTCCGCCACCGTCGAGGTGTCCGGTGCCGCCGATCGCGAGAACGAGCGGTACCCGGAACTGAACGAGATTCTCCGAGTCGACCTCAGTGAGATGGATCCCGAGGCGCAGGAGCGTCTGCTGACGGTCGTCCAGCGCGCCATCGACAAGGTGTGCACCGTCGGGCGGACCCTGAAGGCCGGTACGACTGTCACCCTGGACATCGACGTGGACGCCTGATGAAAGCCGGGGCAGCCGTGGTCGTCACGGGTCTGCTCCTCGGCGCGGCGACCGCCCTGGCACCCACCGCGGACGCGTCGAGCAGCTGCACTCCGTGGTCGGTGAGCACGGTGGCATCGGGATTCGGAATGCTCGAAAATCTCGAATTCGACGGCCGCGGTTCGATGATCGTCGCTGAGACCTCTCCCATCGGACCCGGCGCTCTGCGTACCGTGGCTCCGAACGGTGACCGGGGCACACTCGTTGCCGACGTCGAGTCGCCGGGCGGACTGGTCACCGATGGTGACACGCTGTATTTCACGACCGGAAACAGTGCTGCGGCAGGGCTTGTCGATACCCGAACCGGCACTGTCGACACGATCGATCTCGGTACGGGGGTTCGGTCGACGTACGCGTCGGGCCTGGCCATGCCCAACGGGCTGGCGAGATCGGAGACGGGTGATCTGTTCACCACCCGCAATCTGGGTGTCGCTGCAGGCCTGAGCCGGATCGCGACCGATCGCACCGTGTCGACGGTACGTACGGACGTGGGCACGGCGAACGGAATCGGCATCGGCGGCGGAAAGATCTACGTGGCCAACACGTTCGATCTCGAGACGACGCTCACCGTGCTCGACGCGAACAATCCGTCCGGGCCCTCCGAGCGCATTCGTATCGACGGTATCGGACCGCTCACGATGTCGGACGATCTGACCGTGGCCGATGACGGAACGGTTTATCTCGCACAGAATCTCGCCGGCAGGGTGGTCCGTATCGACCCCGAGACCGGATCGTCCTGCGTGATGGCCACCGGTGTTCCGCTGACCTCGTCGGTCGCCTTCGGCGGGGTCGGATTCGACGAGAAGGCTTTGTACGCCACCAGTTTCGACGGAACAGTCCGAAAGATGAGTCAGGTATGACGGACGAACGGCTGACGGCGTGGATGCACGGCCTGGTTCAGGGGGTCGGGTTTCGGTGGTGGACTCGCTCGCGTGCGTTGGAGCTGGGATTGGTCGGGCACGCGACCAATCACGCGGACGGACGTGTTCTGGTGATAGCCGAGGGCCCACGTGAGCGTCTCGAGGCGCTTCTCGAGTTGCTCCGAGGCGATCGGACCCCGGGCACGGTCACGCTCGTCGTGGAGAGTTGGGACACCGCCCGCGGAGATCTGACGGGCTTCGTCGAACGCTGATCGCCCGTTGCGGACGGCTCGGCGCACATCGCTGCGTACTACCGGTAAAGTACGGACGCTATGTATCTCAAGAGTCTGACGCTGAAGGGCTTCAAGTCCTTTGCTTCGGCGACGACTCTTCGTTTCGAGCCCGGAATCACCTGCGTCGTCGGGCCCAACGGTTCGGGTAAATCCAATGTCGTGGACGCCCTGACCTGGGTGATGGGTGAACAAGGTGCCAAGGCGTTGCGCGGCGGGAAGATGGAAGACGTCATCTTCGCAGGCACGTCGGGTCGAGCCCCGCTCGGCCGCGCAGAGGTGACTCTGACGATCGACAATTCCGACGGCGCACTGCCGATCGACTACTCCGAGGTCTCGATCACCCGGCGTATGTTCCGAGACGGCGCGGGTGAGTACGAGATCAACGGCAGTTCGTGCCGATTGATGGACGTCCAGGAACTGCTCAGCGACTCCGGTATCGGCCGCGAGATGCACGTGATCGTGGGGCAGGGCCGGCTCGCCGCGATCCTGGAATCGCGGCCCGAGGACCGGCGAGCCTTCATCGAGGAAGCAGCCGGGGTGCTCAAGCACCGCAAGCGCAAGGAAAAGGCCGTCCGCAAGCTCGACGCGATGCAGGCCAACCTGGCGCGGTTGACCGACCTCACGACCGAATTGCGTCGCCAACTCAAGCCTCTCGGTAGGCAGGCCGAGGTTGCGCGTCGTGCGCAGACCGTCCAGGCAGACCTGCGCGATGCCCGGTTGCGACTGGTTGCCGACGATCTGGTGGCCAGGCGCGAGGAATTCGCGAACCAGACTCAGGACGAGGAAGCGGCTCGTGAGCAGTACGCGATGGTGCAGGACGCCCTCGAAGCGGGCTCGGTGGCACTCGGCGAACACGAGCAGGCCGTCGCTCGGCTGACTCCGAGCGCCGAAGCGGCCGGGCAGACGTGGTTCCGTCTCTCCGCGTTGGCCGAACGCGTGAATGCGACGGTGCGCATCGCGCACGAACGAGCTCGACATCTCGACGCCGTCCAGAGCACAGGTCGCGGACAGGACCCGGACGAGCTCGAAGCGCAGGCCGAGCGAGTGGCCGAGGAAGAGATGGAACTCGTCGAGGCCGTCGAGATGGCACGCGAAACGCTCGAGGCGGCACGTGAGCAGTTGGCCGAGCGCGAAGCCGCTGCTGCGGCCGCCGAGCGTGCCCACCTTGCGGCCGTACGCGCGGTGGCCGACCGCCGCGAGGGGTTCGCGCGCCTGTCCGGCCGAGTCGACACCTTCCGAACCAAGGTCGAGTCGATCGACGCGGAGGTGGCGCGCTTGTCGGTGGCCATCGACGAGGCACGAGAGCGCGGCGAATCGGCTCAGCGTGAATTCGAGAGTGTGCAGGATCAGATCGGCACCCTCGACGCGAGCGAACTGAGCCTCGACACCCACTACGAACGAGCCGTCGCCGCGCTGCGGCATGCCGATGCCCGAGTGACGGAGCTGCAGGCCGAAGAGCGCATCGCGGGCAAGAGGGTGGCGTCGTTCGAGGCCAGGATCGAGGCGCTGACGATGGGCCTCGAACGCAAGGACGGTGCCGGGTGGCTGGTGGAGAACCAGCAGGATGGTCTGTCGGGTCTGCTCGCAGGCCATCTCACGGTCGAGCCGGGGTACGAGATCGCGGTGGCAGTGGCCATGGGTCCGGCCGCCGATGCCGCACACGCCGAATCGTTCGATGCCGCGCGTGATGCGGTGCTGGCGCTGCGTGCGGCCGACGGTGGCCGCGCGTCCATCGTGCACGGCAATGTGGCTGCAGCGCAACCGGTTCCACGTCCGGACCTCCCGAGCGGCGCTCGATGGGTGCTGGACCTGATCGAGTATCCGGACCGGTTGGCCGGGGCCATGGCGGCCCTGCTCGACGGTGTGGTCGCGGTCGATTCGCTCGACGCTGCACACCGTCTCGTCTCCGATTCCGGTGAGCTGCGTGCGGTCACCAAGGACGGCGACGTCGTCGAAGCCGGCTGGGTCACCGGCGGCTCGGATCGTCGCCCGAGCACCCTCGAGGTGCAGTCGGCAATCGACACGTCGACGGTGGAGTTGGCGGCGGCAGTCCGACGAGCGGAGGAGCTCGACGCAGCGCTGTCGGGAGCGTTGGCAGAACAACGGGATCGGCGCGAGTCGGCCGAGCAAGCGCTCGCAGCGCTCAACGAATCAGACGCTGCGATGGCCGCGGTGTACGAGCAGCTGGGCCGATTGGGTCAACTGGCGCGTTCGGCGCACGCGGAGTCGGCACGGTTGACGACGCAGCGCAGCTCTGCCGAGGCCAGCCGAGAAGAAGCGATTGCCCGGCTTGCCGAGCTCGAAGAAAATCTGCGGACGGCCGAGGACGAGCAATCCGGTTTCGCGGGAGACGGCGAGAGCGGTGATGCGGCGACCACCATGGAACGGGAGATGGCGGCAGCGGCACTGACCGAAGTACGTGCCGTGGAGGTCGAAGCTCGGTTGAACGTGCGGACCGCCGAAGAGCGTGCACAGTCCGTGCGAGGCCGGGCAGATTCGCTTCGACGGGCGGCGCGAGCCGAGCGTGAGGCCAGGGCGCGAGCCGAACGCGAGAGCGCAGCGCGTCGGCACGCGGCCGCAGTGGCCGCGGCGGTCGGAGAATCCGGCGAGGAGGTCGCCGCGCGGTTGGCTACGGTCGTTGCCGCAGCTGCACGTAGGCGCGACGAGCTCTCTGCCGAACGTGCAACGCGCACAATCGAACTCGACAAGGTGAAAGAGCAGGTCCGCGCCCTGCAGGGTCAGCTCGCGTCGATCACCGACGCCGTGCACCGGGACGAGGTGGCCCGCGCACAGGCAGCGCTGCGGATCGAACAGCTCGAGACGACGATTCTCGAACAGCACGGCATCGGCCTCGACGATCTGGTGGCCGAGTACGGGCCCGACGTGGCACTGCCTCCCACCGAACTCGAAATGGCCGAGTACGAGGCGGCCAAGGAGCGGGGTGAGCAGGTGGTGGCACCTGCCCCGATGCCGTTCGACCGAGCCACGCAGGAGCAGCGCGCCAAACGCGCCGAGCGTGACCTGGCCACACTCGGCAAGGTCAACCCGCTCGCCCTCGAAGAGTTCGCGGCCCTCGAGGAGCGCTACAACTTCCTGTCCACTCAGCTCGAGGACGTCAAATCCGCGCGCAAGGACCTTCTCGGCGTGGTCGCCGACGTCGACGAACGGATCCTGCAGGTCTTCACGGAGGCCTGGCTCGACGTCGAACGAGAATTCACCGGGGTGTTCGCCAAGCTCTTCCCCGGCGGCGAAGGACGACTGATCCTGACCGACCCGTCGGACATGCTCACCACCGGAATCGAGGTCGAGGCCCGCCCGCCCGGAAAGAAGGTCAAGCGGCTCTCGCTGCTCTCCGGTGGCGAGAAATCGCTGACCGCGGTGGCCATGCTGGTGGCCATCTTCCGTGCCCGACCGTCTCCGTTCTACGTGATGGACGAGGTCGAGGCTGCACTGGACGACACCAACCTGCGTCGACTGATCGGATTGTTCGAGCAGCTCCGCGAGAAGTCGCAGCTGATCGTCATCACACACCAGAAGCCGACGATGGAGGTGGCCGACGCGCTGTACGGCGTCAGCATGCGCGGCGACGGCATCACCACGGTCATCTCGCAGCGGTTGAACCGAGAACGCGTCGCAGTGGACGCACCACAGCCGGACCCGGCCGAGCCAGACGCAGCCGAGCCGGACGCAACGGAGCTGGAGGCGGCACCTGTCGTCGCCGAATCCGACACCGTGTCCTGAGGTTCGTCCGCCGGAGCTACTGCTTGGGGTAGAGCTGTTCGGCGTAGGACGGTCCGTAGTACTCGCGCAATTCCTCCACCGTCTCGGGAGCCTGAGGAATCAGCGCCTTCGTCAGCGTCGCGACGTCGGGGATGGCGTCGGCATCCCAGGTCTCGGGCTGCCACAACTTGGATCGCATGAACGCCTTCGCACAGTGGTGGAACACCTGCTCGATGCCGACGACCAGGCACATGATCGGTCGGTGGCCTTTGACCTGTAGCTCGTCGAAGAACGGGGCGTCGGTGACCAGGGAGGCTCGACCGTTGATGCGGAGGGTGTCACCGCGACCGGGGACGAAGAAGTTGAGCCCGACGAACGGGTTCTCGAGAATGTTGCGATAGCCGTCCATCCGGCGGTTGCCCGGCCGTTCGGCGAGAGCGATCGTGGCGTCGTCGAGGACGTGCACCAGACTGCCGGGCGGATCGCCCTTGGGTGAGACGTCGCATCGCCCGCTCGCGTCGGAGGTTCCGAGGAGGCAGAACGGTGAGGCAGCGAGCCACTGCACGTCCAGAGGGTGCAGTGTGCGTCGGTCCTTGTTGGCGGCTCGGAAGCTCGGCTCTCCGAACATCTCGGTCAGTTCGGCGGCGTCGCGCACCGTCGTCCACTCCATGACCGTGAATGCTATCGACACTCCACTCCCCGGCGGGAGCGGATTTTCACGGTCGGTGCACCACCGGTGACCGACGGCCATGATCGCCTGAGAGGATGTCCTACGTGAGTAACCAAGCGTGGATCATCGTCGCGGCGATCGCTGCCGTCCTGCTCGTCGTCCTCGTCGTCGGGCTTGTCCTCTCCCGTCGTCGGAGAGTGTCCCTCAAGTCGGACGAGGCCGCACGAATCGAGGACGCGGCCGCCAAGGACAGATCCGGTGGCTACACCGCGGGCAGTGGTTTCTCGTTCAGTCAGGGAACGGCGACAGCCGAGCCCGTGGTCCCGAAGCCCCCCAAGCCTGCCGAACCGAAGCCGGTCGAGAACATCCCCGTCGAGCCGCCGCCGGTGGTTCCAGCGCCTGAACCGGTCGAATCGGAGACCGTGTGGATCGAGCCGGAAGTGCTCGAACCCGAGGCCCCGGCGACCGATGTCACCGTGGCCGAGCCTGTTGCGCCCGAGCCCCCCGTAGTCGACACCGTCGCCCCTGCGCCTCGCCGCTTGGACACCATCGACCCGACCGAGGGACGGCTCGACCGTCTCCGTGGCCGGTTGGCGCGATCTCAGTCCGCGGTGGGCAAGAGCCTGCTCGGCCTGCTCGGCGGCGGAGACCTGGACGAGGACTCGTGGGAAGAGGTCGAGGACACCCTGCTGATCGCCGATATCGGGTCGGCCACCACAGCGGAGATCATGCGAACGCTGCGTGAGCAGATGGCGGCGCGCAGTATTCGCACCGAAGCCGATGCCCGGGCCCTGTTGCGCGAGATTCTCGTCGCGCAGCTGCATCCCGAGTTCGATCGGTCGATTCGTGCTCTGCCACACGACGGCGCGCCCGCCGTGCTGCTGGTGGTCGGCGTGAACGGCACCGGCAAGACCACGACCACGGGCAAACTGGCTCGCGTGCTGGTCGCCGACGGACGGCGGGTGTTGCTCGGTGCCGCCGACACGTTCCGCGCAGCTGCGGCCGATCAGCTGCAGACCTGGGCCGAGCGAGTGGGTGCCGAGGTGGTTCGCGGCAAGGAGGCCGCGGATCCGGCCGCTGTCGCCTTCGATGCGGTGAGCAAGGGGATCGAGAACGGTGTCGATGTGGTTCTGATCGACACTGCGGGACGGTTGCACACCAAATCGGGTCTGATGGACGAGCTGAGCAAGGTCAAGCGCGTCATCGAGAAGCGGGCCCACGTCGACGACGTTCTTCTCGTTCTCGACGCAACCGTGGGCCAGAACGGACTGACACAGGCCCGTGTCTTCGCCGAGATCGTGAACATCACGGGAGTCGTGCTGACCAAGCTCGACGGAACCGCGAAGGGTGGCATCGTTTTTCAGGTGCAGCGTGAGCTCGGAGTGCCCGTCAAGCTCGTCGGTCTCGGTGAAGGTGCCGACGATCTGGCTCCGTTCGAGCCGGGGGCGTTCGTCGACGCACTGCTCGGCTGATCGACCGCGGGGGCGGCCCGCTAACCGGGGTAAAAGCACAAACGCCAGCACGAAACCTTTTTGCAACAGGATTCGGTCATGCGTTCACATATCCGAAACACCAGAGTGTCACGGATGAAACCTCGTGAAACCACTCTTCTTGCGTAACGGCGCGCCAACCGGTGTGCAGGAGAATGGAGGGTGTACGTGAGTCCCGAGGATATGTTGGCCAACTCCGGCAACGCCGCGTGGATGCTGATGGCAGCATCGCTGGTACTGCTGATGACGCCGGGCTTGGCGTTCTTCTACGGCGGTATGTCGCAGTCGAAGTCCGTGTTGAACATGATGATGATGTCGTTCGGAGCGATGGCCGTCGTCTCGATCATCTACTTCCTGTGGGGCTGGTCGATGTCCTACGGCACCCAGGACATCGGCGGTGTCTTCGCCAACCCGTTCGAGTTCTTCGGACTCAAGGATTCGATCACCGATGCGGACGGTAACTACATCGCCGGCGCATGGGGTTACGCCAACGTCATCGACGTGGCATTCCAGGTCACCTTCGCCATCATCACGGTCGCACTGATCAGCGGCTCGATCGCCGGTCGCGTCAAGTACGGCACCTGGCTCGCCTTCTCCGGCATCTGGGTCACTCTGGCCTACTTCCCGCTGGCGCACATGGTCTGGGGCGGCGGACTGCTCTCCGGATCCGAGAACGGTCTTGCGGCAATGATCTTCGGCACCACCGACGACGGTGAAGGTGGACTCGTCGCCAACGTGGCTCCGATCGACTTCGCCGGTGGCACAGTGGTGCACATCAACGCCGGTATCGCCGGTTTGATCCTGGCGATCATCATCGGCAAGCGTGCCGGCTTCGGCAAGGTCGCCTACCGCCCGCACAACCTGCCGTTCGTCATGCTCGGTGCAGCTCTGCTCTGGTTCGGCTGGTTCGGGTTCAACGCCGGTTCCGCCTTCGCAGCCGACGGAATTGCCGGTGTGGCCTGGGTCAACACCACCGCAGCCACGGCAGCGGCAATCGTGGGCTGGCTCATCACCGAGCGCATTCGCGACGGACACGCCACCAGCCTCGGCGCTGCCTCGGGCATCGTTGCAGGTCTGGTCGCCATCACCCCGGCCGCAGGCGCACTCACGCCGGTCGGTGCCATGATCCTCGGCGTCATCGCCGGCGTGCTCTCCGCGCTGGCTGTCGGCCTGAAGTTCAAGTTCGGCTACGACGACTCGCTCGACGTCGTGGGCGTGCACCTCGTCGCAGGCCTGTGGGGAACGATCGGAATCGGCTTCCTCGCATCCGAGACCGGCCTGTTCTACGGCGGCGATTACAAGCAGCTCGTCGTGCAGATCGTCATCGCATTGTTCGCGTTGATCTTCACCGCCATCGTCACCGCGGTCATCGCGTTCGCGCTCAAGCCTCTCGGCTGGCGCGTATCGGACGAGGAGGAGGCGAACGGCATCGACGAAGCCGAGCACGCCGAGACTGCATATGATTTCGCCTGACAAGGTAGAGATAGACGTGAACGCTGCACCGTACGACAACGGGCACTCGAGGTCTTGTGAAGGGAAGCAAAAATGAAGCTGATCACGGCAATCGTCAAACCGTTCACCCTGGAGGACGTCAAGACGGGGCTGGAGCAGGCCGGCGTACTCGGAATGACAGTCAGTGAAGTTCAGGGTTACGGCCGCCAGAAGGGCCACACCGAGGTGTACCGAGGTGCCGAGTACTCGGTCGACTTCGTCCCGAAGGTCCGTGTCGAGGTAGTCGTCGACGACGCCGCTGTGGAGAAGGTCGTCGAGGTCATCGTCGAGGCTGCTCGCACCGGCAAGATCGGTGACGGCAAGGTCTGGGTTTCCCCGGTCGACTCGGTCATCCGAGTCCGCACCGGAGAACGTGGCGCCGATGCACTCTGACCCCAAAGGGTCTCGGGCCGTGGGCCCCGGTTCTGGCGCGAAAGCGTCAGGATCGGGGCCTTCGGTCTCCATGGGCTCCGCATCGAAGGGCACGAGCGATGCTGCAGCAGATCTCGCTCGGGCCAGAAAACAACTACTCGACGGCGGAACACGCAATCGTCGCCTCGATGCACCCTCGCTTCGGCAGGCTCTGGTCGATCTCCACGAGTTCTGGCTGACCACCAAAGGGGCCGAGCTGGGGATCAAACCGGACTCCGGTTTCGCGATCGTCGCCGTCGGCGGTCTTGCGCGTCGTGAACTTCTGCCGCATTCGGATCTGGACCTGATCCTGCTGCACGACGATCTCGAACCACGCATCGTCTCCGACGTCGCAGACAAGCTCTGGTACCCGCTGTGGGACGCACACATCAAGCTCGACCACAGCGTGCGAACGGTGCCGCAGGCTCTGCAGGTCGCTGCAGCCGACATGACGGCATCGCTCGGAATGCTCGAGGCGCGTCACATCGCCGGCGACGTCGAATTGAGCAATCTCCTCATCGGCGGCGTACGTCGCCAGTGGCGCAACGGCATTCGAGGGCGTTTCGACGAGCTGATCGAGCAGACCCGCGGGCGGTGGTCGCGCAGCGGTGAGATCGCGCACCGCGCCGAACCCGATCTCAAGAGCGGTCGCGGGGGACTGCGCGACGTTCAGTTGCTCGACGCCCTCTCCATCGCGCAGTTGACGGACGGTATGCCCGGGCTCGGACCCGAATCGCCGGGTGGCGGTTTGGCATTCGCACACGGACGCCTGCTGGACGTGCGCACCGAACTGCATCGCGTCGCCGGTCGAGCACGGGATCAACTGCGGGCACAGGACGCCGACGAGATCGGTGCCGCGCTGCGAATCGGTGACCGTTTCGATCTTGCTCGCGTACTGAGCGATTCGGCCCGCACCATCAGCTACTCGGTCGACGTCGGACTGCGTACCGCCGGCAATTCGCTTCCCCGAAAGGGTCTTTCACGCCTTCGTCGAGTCCCGGTCAGGCGGCCGCTGGACGAGGGGGTCGTCGAACACGGCGGCGAGGTCGTTCTCGCCCGCGACGCGCGGCCGAACAAGGATCCCGGTCTGATCATGCGCGTCGCCGCGGCATCGGCGCAGACCGGAATGCCGATGTCTGCCTCGACCCTGAACCGACTGTCCGACAGTGCGCCCGAGCTCCGGGAACCCTGGCCGAAGGAAGCCCTCAACGATCTGCTCGTGTTGCTCGGATCGGGTCGCAAAGCCATTGCGGCCATCGAAGCTCTCGATCGAACCGGACTGTGGGGCAGGCTCATTCCGGAGTGGGGTGCGGTACGCGATCTGCCGCCGCGAGATGCCGTGCACACGTGGACAGTCGATCGGCATCTGGTCGAAACTGCTGCCTACGCAAGCGCATTGACCACCCGAGTTGCGCGTCCGGACCTGTTGGTGCTCGGCGCGCTGATCCACGACATCGGCAAAGGACGCGGCGGCGACCACAGCGTCGTCGGAGCCGATCTGGCCATCCAGATCGGCAACAGGCTCGGACTGTGGCCGTCCGACGTGGCACTGCTGACGTCGATGGTGAGGTACCACCTGCTGCTGCCGGAGACCGCCACCAGACGCGACCTCGACGACCCCGCAACCGTGCAAACCGTCGTCGACGCCCTCGGTGCCGACACCATCCTGCTCGAGCTGCTTCACGCACTGGCCGAGGCGGATTCGCTCGCCACCGGACCCGGGGTGTGGGGCGACTGGAAGGCATCGCTCATCCGCGAGCTCGTGCGTCGCTGCCGATTGGTGATGGCGGGGGAGAGTCTGCCCTCCCCGGATCCACTCGACCCAGCCCACATCGAACTCGCAGCGAGGGGAGGCGTCCATGTCGACATCTCGCCGACCGACGGTCTGCACACCTTCGTCGTCACCGTCATCGCCCCCGACACGCCCGGGCTGCTCTCCGACGCCGCAGGAGTCCTCGCACTCCATTCGCTTCGTGTGCTCTCGGCCTCCCTCGGAAGTCACGAGGGGTCGGCGATCAACTCGTTCGACGTCGCGCCGCTCTTCGGATCTCCGCCACAGGCGGGTCTGTTGCGGCAGGAGATAATCCGCGCCCAAGCAGGCGAACTCGACCTCGTCGCCGTGCTCGACGCCAAGGAACGCGACGCCAGAGCCGAAACCGTCGAGGACGACGCCGAGGATTCGGCAGTCCCGGTTCTGTACGCCCAAGCTCCGCCTCGGGTGCTGTGGTTCGACGACAACGAACCAGGTCAGGTGGTGCTCGAACTACGAGCGGAGGACCGGCTCGGTCTGCTGTGCCGATTGGCCAGCGCGATCGAACAGCAGGGACTCGACATCCGATGGGCCCGCGTCTCGACCCTTGGCAGCTCGGTGGTCGACTCCTTCTGCATCGACCTGGCGGGAGCGGACAGCAGGGCGGTCCGCGAAGACCTCGAGCGTGCGATCCTCGCGGTCGTACCTGCCCCGGAACCGCCCAAGCCCCCGGAGAAGCCGGAAGGCACCTGACCGGGGGTCGGAAAGCGACAGCAGACCGACCCGCGCTGGTGACTATTCACGAACTTCCGGCCGACGGGTATGCCGCCGATGCCGATTTGTTACATTCGTCCCCGACGCAGAAACGACACTCTCAATCGTTCCTGCACATTCCACACTGCTCGAACCACGCCGTTCCTGCAGGCTCCACTCTGCTCGAACCACGTCGTTCCTGCAGGCTCCACTCCTGATCATTCGAGAGGCACGAACTGTGGGATCCCACCGACGGTCGACCGTCCACGTACCGACCGACATCGCAGCGCGTCCGACGCGCGGCAGACACCGCGCCGTTCAGGACACCCCCGACCTCGGTCGACGCGCGGCAACGATCGTCGCCGCGACCGGCGCGATCGTCGTCGGAGCGACGTCGATGGGTGCCGCAACTGCAGGGGCCGCGCCGATCCAGGAGGCACCAGCAGCCGGACTCCCGTTCGCGGTACCGGAGGGTCTGCTCCCCGCGGGATTCGAGCTGCCCCAGTTCGAGCTTCCGCAGTTCGTACCCCCACAGTTCGCGCCCCCGCCCGCACCGTCACAGCCCGTACCGCCCGAGGCTGCACCGGCACCGGCTGCCGAGCCACTGGCCGCGTTCGGAGTCACCGATCCCGCTGCCGCCGCCCAGCAGTGGCTCGACGATGTGGGCCTGGGGCAGTTGGGTGCGCAGTCACCCCTCGACAGCCTGCGCTCGCTGAAGAAGGGCACAGTGCAGCCAGTGGCGGGGGTGTTGACGTCCAACTTCGGCTCGCGATGGGGCACTCAACACAGCGGCCTCGACATCGCGGCACCCATCGGGACGCCCATCCACGCGGCTGCCGACGGCACCGTGTCCGACGCAGGACCGGCATCCGGCTTCGGTCTCTGGGTCAAGGTGCGGCACGACGACGGCACCGAGACGGTCTACGGACACGTCAACGACTTCTCCGTCCAGCCAGGCCAGCGCGTGTCGGCCGGTGAGCAGATCGCCACCGTGGGCAACCGTGGCCAGTCGACGGGCCCACATCTGCACTTCGAGGTACACGACCCCTCGGGCGTCAAGGTCGACCCCGCGCAGTGGCTCGCGACGCGGGGCGTGGCAGTGACGTGGAACGATTCCGCGCGCCTGGCCTGACCGCTCGACGTCGCCACGATTCGACACGACAGTCGAACGCCCCAGCGACGACGCGGCGTGCTGCCGCTAGTGTGGTGACCGTGCCGGATTCGGCTCGTTTTCGGTGATCGGCTAGCTCAGGAGTGCAATCGGTGTTCGAATCCCTTTCAGACAGGTTGACCGGGACTCTCAAGGACCTGCGTGGCAAAGGTCGACTGTCCGGCGCGGATATCGACGCCACCGCCCGTGAGATCCGTCTGGCCCTGCTCGAAGCGGACGTGGCACTGCCCGTCGTACGTGAGTTCATCAACCGCATCAAGGTCCGGGCCAAGGGTGCCGAGGTCTCCGGCGCGCTCAACCCCGCCCAGCAGGTAGTCAAGATCGTCAACGAGGAACTGGTCGGCATCCTCGGCGGCGAGACTCGCAGGCTCGTCTTCGCCAAGAACCCGCCCACGGTGATCATGCTCGCCGGTCTGCAGGGTTCGGGTAAGACGACGCTCGCGGGCAAGCTCGCGAAATGGCTCAAGGGCCAGGGCCACACCCCGCTGCTCGTCGCGTGCGACCTCCAGCGTCCCGGTGCCGTGAGCCAGCTGCAGATCGTGGGCGAGCGCGCGGGTGCCGCCGTCTTCGCGCCGCATCCGGGTACGTCCATCGGCGGCGGCGACAACGCGCTCGGCGTCTCGGCCGCGGATCCCGTCGAGGTCGCCCGGGCCGGCATCGCCGAGGCTCGGAGCAAGCAGTACGACGTGGTCATCGTCGACACCGCCGGTCGCCTCGGCATCGACACCGAGCTGATGAGTCAGGCCGCGGGAATTCGTGACGCCGTCCAGCCGGACGAGACACTGTTCGTTCTCGACGCGATGGTCGGCCAGGATGCCGTCAGCACCGCCGAGGCGTTCCGCGACGGAGTCGGCTTCACCGGCGTTGTGCTCACCAAGCTCGACGGCGACGCTCGTGGCGGCGCAGCACTCAGTGTCCGCGAGGTGACCGGACAGCCCATCATGTTCGCGTCGACCGGCGAGAAGCTCGAAGATTTCGACGTCTTCCACCCCGATCGTATGGCAAGCCGCATCCTCGGCATGGGCGACGTGCTGAGCCTGATCGAGCAGGCCGAACAGCACTTCGATGCCGAGCAGGCCGAGGCGACGGCCAACAAGATCGGCTCGGGACAGCTCACGCTCGACGACTTCCTCGAGCAGATGATGGCCGTCCGCAAGATGGGGCCGATCGGAAACCTGCTGGGCATGCTGCCCGGTGCGGGCCAGATGAAAGAACTCGCCAACGTCGACGAGAAGCAGCTCGATCGCGTACAGGCGATCATCCGCGGCATGACGCCGCAGGAGCGTACCGACCCGAAGATCATCAACGCGTCACGTCGATTGCGTATCGCGAACGGTTCGGGCGTGAAGGTCTCCGACGTCAATCAGCTGGTAGATCGGTTCTTCGAGGCTCGCAAGATGATGTCGGCCATGGCCGGTCGAATGGGCATGCCCGGTGCGCGCAAGCAGGTGCGGAACAACAAGAAGGGCAAGAAAGGCAAGAAGGGCGCTCGCGGTCCGACGCAGCCGAAGATCCGCGGTGGATTCCCCGGCATGCCGGGCGGAATGCCCGCAGGCATGCCCGACCTGTCGTCCATGCCCAAGGGTCTCGACCAGTTGCCGCCGGGGCTCGAAGGCATCGATCTGTCGCAGCTGAAACTGCCCAAGAAGTAAGCGCGTACACGTGTCGGCCATGCGGGTGCGGGGCCGCGGGCTGCCGGACGGGACCGAGATCGATCTCTGGATCGACGGCGGCATTCTGTCGACCGAGCCGATCTCGGATGCAGAATTCGTGCACGACGGCGGCTGGATTCTGCCCGGTCTCGTGGACGCCCACTGCCATGTCGGAATCGAATACGGCGGGGGACACACCGACCTGAGCGGGTCGATCCGGCAGGCCGAGACCGAGCGAGGCGTCGGCGCTCTGCTGTTGCGCGACGCCGGGTCGCCGGTGGACACGCGCGCCCTGGACGAGCGCGAGGACCTTCCTCGGATCATCCGAGCGGGCCGCCACATCGCATCACCCAAGCGATACATCCCGGGTCTGGCGATCGACATCGAGGACGAATCGCAACTGCCAGAGGCGGTGGCTCAGCAGGCTCGATTCGGAGATGGCTGGGTCAAGCTCGTCGGCGACTGGATCGACCGCTCGGTGGGAGATCTCCGACCGCTGTGGAACGATTCGATCCTCGTCGACGCCATCGCGGCTGCCCACGCCGAGGGTGCGCGAGTGACCGCCCACGTATTCGGCGAGGATGCCCTGCCCGGACTGATCGCGGCGGGAATCGACTGCATAGAACACGGCACCGGCCTGACCGACGAGACCGTCGAAATGATGGTCGATCACGGCACCGCCCTGGTACCGACGCTCATCAACATCGAGACGTTTCCCGGAATCGCGGATTCGGCCACCCGATACCCCGTGTACGCCCGGCACATGCGGGCGCTGCACGAACGCGTCGCCGATACCGTCGGACGTGCTCACGACGCAGGCATTCCCATCTATGCGGGCACCGATGCAGGTGGTTCGATCGCGCACGGCCGCATCGCCGACGAGGTCGCCGCGCTCGCTGCCGTCGGACTCTCACCGACCGACGCGCTCGGCGCTGCCTGCTGGGACGCCCGGTCGTGGCTGGGTCGACGGGGGCTCGAGCATGGCGCGCCCGCAGATCTCGTCGTCTACGCCGAAGATCCGCGCGGGGGACCGGATGTGCTGTCGAACCCGGAGCTGGTCATCCTGCGCGGACGCGTGACCGACCGGCGCGGTCGCACGAGGAGTGGAGCGGCGGCCCGAGGGTGACCGATCCGAGAAGCGCTGCAGGACAATCCGATCCGGACCGCCCCAGCTGGGCGGGAATGGCACCGATGAATCACGTTCAGCAGCAAGGATCGGGATTGTCCGAAACCTACTGGCGGGCCGAGCAGGCCGCGCTCGAACGCACGAGCGGTCAACGGTGGGGACTACCGGCCGCGGCGCTGGTGCTGGGGCTCAATCTCGCGGGATTCCTGATGCTCGGCGTCGTCGTGTCGTCGGACGCGTCGGCCGTCTTCGTGGTGGGCATCATGATTCCGAGCTTGCTCGCTGCCGGACTGGCGGTGGCCATCTCGAAGGCGCGGGGCAACGGACCCGTCGTCGACTTCGGCCTCCCCAGATCCACCCCCGAATTCCTCGGTCACCTCCGATCCGGGTTGGCGTGGGGTGGCGTCGCGGTGGTCGGTGGCATCGTGCTGGCTCTGATTCTGGTGTCCCGTATCGAATTCGACGACCCGACGCCGCTGGGCAACGTCACCGATACGGCCGTCGGATGGAAGATCGTTCTGGCACTGTGGATCTGGATCGGTGCACCGATCTGCGAGGAAACGATGTTCCGCGGCATGCTGTGGGGAGCGCTCGAGAAACGCACCAGCCCCATGCCCATGGCCTGGTTGGGCAATAGATGGGTCGTGCTGGCGATCACCGCGGTGTTGTTCGCGATCTGGCACCGCGAGTGGTGGCGCTTCGTGGTGCTGCTGTGGGGAGGGTTCGCGATCGGCATCGCTCGAATGCGCTCCGGTTCGATCGTCGCGTCGACCACGGCCCACTCGCTGAACAACACTCTCCCTGCCCTGGTGATTCTGCTGGCCTGACGGGAGCGGTTCTGCGGGCCCGATTCACCGATCGTGCTATCCGTCTGGCACAATGAACAGCTGTTCGCCCGTCATCCGGTTACGTACCGAGCGGCGGTCACAACAACCCTCAACGCAAAACCGGGTTCGCATGCCGTGCGGACCGCTGAATTGCGCCGTGACCAACTTTCGAAAGGCTTCACCAGAACATGGCTGTCAAGATCAAGCTCATGCGTATCGGCAAGATCCGCACCCCGCACTACCGCGTCGTCATCTCCGATGCCCGCACCCGTCGTAACGGCCGTGCGATCGAGACCATCGGCACGTACGAGCCCAAGCAGGACCCCAGCATCATCGAGATCAACTCCGAGCGGGCGCAGTACTGGCTGAGCGTCGGCGCACAGCCCACCGAGCCTGTCGAGGCACTGCTCAAGATCACCGGTGACTGGCAGAAGTTCAAGGGCCTCCCCGGCGCCGAGGGAACCCTCCGCCTCGCCGAGCCCAAGCCGTCCAAGCTCGACCTGTTCAACGCCGCACTGGCGCAGGCCGACTCCGAGCCCCAGGGCGAGGCCACCACCGCCAAGAAGAAGAAGGCTCCGAAGGCCGACGACGCCGCTGCGGAGACCACCGACGCTGCAGCAACCGAGACGGCAGACGCGCCGGCCGCCGAGGCTGCTGAGAAGTGAGTGCCGTTGTCGCCGATGCCGTCGAACATCTCGTTCGCGGCATCGTCGCCAATCCCGATGACGTTCGCGTCGAGATGATCACCGGCCGTCGTGGCCGCACCGTGGAAGTCCACGTGCACCCCGACGATCTGGGCAAGGTCATCGGCCGTGGCGGTCGCACCGCCACGGCACTGCGCACGCTCGTCTCGGGTATCGGTGGTCGCGGCATCCGTGTCGACGTGGTCGACACGGACCAGTAGGTCACACACCCATCATGGAGCTGGTCATCGGCCGTGTTGCGAAGTCGCACGGCATCAAAGGCGAAGTCGTCGTCGAGGTTCGCACCGACAACCCCGACGATCGCTTTGCCGAAGGAACCGTTCTCTCGGGCCGCAAGCCTCGATCGAACGCCGAACCAGCCTCGTACACAGTGGACGCCGTCCGGGAACACTCCGGGCGGCTTCTGCTGCGTCTGAACGGTATCGACGACAAGACGGCCGCCGACCAACTTCGGGGCATTCTGTTCGTCGTCGAATCCACCGACCTTCCGCCGTCCGACGACCCGGACGAGTACTACGACCACGAACTCGAAGGCCTCACGGTGATCCTGACCGACGGCACAGTCGTGGGAACGGTCCGCGAAGTCCTCCACTCCGCAGCGGGGGAGCTGCTCTCCATCACGCCGAGTCCGGGCTCCGGCGAAGCCACACGCACCGAGATTCTCGTGCCGTTCGTGGCGGCCATCGTGACGTCGGTGTCGTTGGCAGACAAGACGATCGAGATCGATCCGCCCGAGGGTCTGCTGGATCCGGAGTAGATCGTGCGCCTCGACGTCGTCACCATCTTCCCCGAATACCTCACGCCGCTCCGAACTGCGTTGCTGGGCAAAGCAATCGACCGCGGCCTCGTCTCGGTCGAGGTCCACGATCTGCGGTCGTGGACGCACGACGTGCACAAGGCCGTCGACGATTCGCCCTACGGCGGCGGACCGGGAATGGTCATGAAGCCGACTGTCTGGGGAGACGCACTCGACGACGTGCTGACAGACGATTCTCTCCTCGTCGTGCCGACGCCGGCCGGAGTGCCGTTCACCCAGCGGACGGCCGAGCGATGGTCCTCCGAGCAGCATCTCGTATTCGCCTGCGGCCGTTACGAAGGCATCGATCAACGCGTGTTCGACGACGCCGCACGTCGCGTCCGGGTCGAGGAAGTCAGCATCGGCGACTACGTGCTCATCGGCGGCGAGGCGGCCGTCCTCGTCATGGCCGAGGCCGTGGTGCGATTGATGCCGGGTGTCCTGGGCAATCAGCAGTCGCATCAGGAGGACTCGTTCTCCGACGGTCTGCTCGAAGGACCGAGTTACACGCGCCCCGCACAGTGGCGTGATCTCGACGTTCCGCAGGTACTTCTCTCGGGTGATCACGCCAAGATCGCTGCGTGGCGTCGACAGCAATCACTGGACAGGACCGCCGAGCGTCGTCCGGACCTGTTGCAGGACTGACGAATTCAGCTGACGGTGCCGGCGGGGAAGAGCATCGAGACGAAGCCGGTGAGAGTTTCCCGCGCATGCAGGGCGCTGGCGTCGTCGCTGACGTCGACGACGGCGGTGTCCGGATAGCGTTCCATGTCGTCTGCGTAGAAGATGTCCTCGCGTGACGACAGAGCCAGAACGTAGCGGTTGTCGACGCCGATCGTGCCTGTCGACAGGTGTACCCACCGATCGGACACACAGCACATCCAGCCCTGTTTCACAGCGTGCACGCTCTCGCCTGGCAGACCGTCGACGATCCCGAAATGCTGTTTGTAGCCGTCCGCGGCAATCGGTGCCGAACGCCGCAGCATTTCGATCACGACGTCCGTCGAGGCAGTCGTCAGACCGCCGCTACCGTTCAGCAACCCCGCGTAGTAACCGACCAGGTCGCTGGGCGTGGTCTCGGTGTTGTACCACTGGTCGTCACCGGGAGCCGTGGTGTTCGTCAAGCCGTAGCGAGCCGCGACCGTCCGCACGATCTCGGACGAGCCGTAGCGGTACCAGAGCGTGTATGCGGCGTTGTCGTCGGACAACTCGAGCATGCTGGTCATGGTGTCCAGGTCATCGGCGGAGACCGGACGGTTCTCCGACTGC
Source organism: Rhodococcus sp. 15-2388-1-1a (assembly GCF_002259145.1). NCBI lineage: Bacteria > Bacillati > Actinomycetota > Actinomycetes > Mycobacteriales > Nocardiaceae > Rhodococcus > Rhodococcus sp. 15-2388-1-1a. The sequence goes on from NZ_NPFP01000008.1 coordinate 254,725, forward strand.
GCTCGGAACAACACCTCGTCGGCGATGAAGAGTTTGGACACCGACGCGGTTTCGACCTGAACATCGGCATTGCTGCTGTAGTAGGAGCCCGTCTGACGATCCAACAGCGCGAAATCGACATCGGCACCACGGGACTGGGCCGACGCGATCGCCATCGGGATACGAGCTTCGAGAGCTACACCGTCGACCTTCTCCATATCGGGAAAGGGCGATGCCGACGTCTCTGCGGTTTCCTTCGAGGCGGAGTCACCGATCTGATCGTCGGGAGGAACCGAGCACCCGGCCAGAATCAGTGAGGCGCAGGCTGCAGCCAGGAACCGAGACCCCCTGACCATCCGCGTATCTCTCCCACACGTTGAACCGCTGACCGACTTGTCCCACAGTAGCGGTAGGGTCCATCGCCGTGACCACTGCTCTGAAATCTGTGAACAAGCGCATAGCCGAAGAACTCGACGTTCGTGAAGAACAGGTTCGTGCCGCCGTGGAACTACTCGACGGCGGGTCGACGGTCCCGTTCATCGCGCGCTACCGCAAGGAAGTCACCGGCACCCTCGACGACGCACAACTGCGTCAGCTCGACGAGCGGCTGCGGTACCTGCGCGAGCTCGACGAGCGCAGAGACGCCGTCATCGAGTCCATCCGCTCGCAGGGCAAGCTCGACGACGCGCTCGAGCAGTCGCTGATGGTGGCCGACACCAAGGCGCGCGTCGAGGACATCTATCTGCCGTTCAAGCCCAAGCGTCGCACCAAGGCTCAGATCGCGCGTGAGGCCGGGCACGAGCCCGTCGCCGACGCCCTGTTCTCCGACCCCTCCACCGACCCGGCCCAGTTCGATCAGGAGCAGCTCGACGGCGCACGGGCGATTCTCGTCGAGCGCTTCGCCGAGGACGCGGACCTGGTGGGCGAGCTGCGCGAACTGATGTGGACATCCGGCAAGCTCGTCGCGTCGGTTCGCAAGGGCAAGGAGGAGGAGGGTGCCAAGTTCTCCGATTACTTCGAGTTCTCGGAACCGTTCACGAGCCTGCCTTCGCACCGCATTCTCGCCACGCTCAGAGGCGAGAAGGAAGAGGTGCTCTCGCTCGGTTTCGAGCCCGAGCGCGACGAACCGACCCCAGGGGTGCCGAGCGTCTACGAGGGTCGGATCGCCACCAAGTTCGGAATAGCGAATCGGGGACGGCCGGCCGACAAGTGGCTGCTCGACACCGTCCGATGGGCGTGGCGCACCAAGATGCTGGTGACCGTCTCCCTCGATACCAGGATGCGCCTGCGTCAGTCGGCCGAGAAGGACGCCGTCGACGTGTTCGCGAGCAACCTCAAGGACCTGCTGCTCGCCGCTCCGGCGGGCAACCGCACCACGATGGGCCTGGACCCGGGTTTCCGTACCGGCACCAAGGTCGCCATCGTCGACGCCACCGGCAAGGTCGTCGACTACGACACCATCTACCCGCACAAACCGCAGGGCAAGTGGGATCAGGCTGTGGCCACCCTCGCGGGCCTGGCTGCCAAGCACAAGGTCGAACTGATCGCCATCGGCAACGGCACCGCATCGCGTGAAACCGACTCGTTGGCAGCAGAATTGATCGCCAAGTTCCCTGCCGCTAACCTGACGAAGGTGGTGGTGTCCGAGGCCGGCGCGTCGGTGTACTCCGCGTCCGCGTACGCCTCGAGCGAGCTGCCCGAACTCGACGTCTCGATCCGCGGTGCCGTCTCGATTGCCCGCAGGTTGCAGGATCCGCTGGCCGAACTGGTCAAGATCGATCCCAAGTCGATCGGCGTCGGTCAGTACCAGCACGACATCTCCGAAACCCTGCTGGCCCGTTCCCTCGGGGCCGTCGTGGAGGACGCGGTGAACGCCGTCGGCGTCGACGTCAACACCGCGTCGGTACCGTTGCTCTCGCGGGTCTCCGGTATCGCCGGCTCTCTCGCCGAAAGCATCGTGGCGCACCGCGACCAGAACGGTCCGTTCTCCAGCCGCAGCACACTCAAGAACGTCCCGCGCCTGGGCCCCAAGGCTTTCGAGCAGTGCGCCGGATTCCTCCGCATCTCCGGGGGGGAGGATCCCCTGGACCGGTCGAGTGTTCACCCGGAGGCATACCCCGTCGTGCGGCGCATCGTGGGCAAGGCCGGCGTCGGAGTGCGGGAGGTCATCGGCAACACGGCGCTGTTGCGCGGACTCGACCCCGCCGAATTCGCCGACGAGCGATTCGGTCTGCCCACCGTCACGGACATCATCTCCGAACTCGAGAAGCCGGGACGCGACCCTCGTCCGGAGTTCAAGACCGCGACCTTCGCCGCCGGAATCGAGAAGGTCGCCGACCTGAAGCCGGGCATGACGCTCGAGGGAGTCGTGACCAACGTGGCGGCGTTCGGGGCATTCGTCGACGTCGGTGTGCACCAGGACGGGCTGGTGCACGTCTCGGCGATGTCGCACAACTTCGTCAAGGACCCCCGCGAGGTCGTCAAGTCCGGGGACGTCGTGCGCGTCAAAGTGATGGAGGTCGACATCCCCCGTCAGCGCATCGGTCTGAGTCTGCGGCTGGACGACGAGCCCGGTGCCGGTGGTGGCAAGGACGCCGCCCGCGGACAGCAGGATCGGCCTCGAGGTCAGGGACGGGCCCCGGGCGCGAACCAGGGTGGCCGCGGTCGAGACGCACGCCCGCAACGGGATCGCCGAACGGCCGGCGGCGCTGGCGCGGCGACACCGGCTGCCGGTTCGATGGCCGACGCGCTACGGAAGGCGGGATTCGGAAAATAGCGAGCGGTTCCTCGGTCGATGCTGCCGTGGGCGGTCCCGGACGCGAATAGTGTGAAACGCGTTCACCGGTCGTTCGGCAGGAAGGACGTGAGGCACACGTGAGGTGGTTGCAACACGGGGTCATCGATCACGGCCGCCTGCCGCTGCTGTGTTTCCTACTGGGACTGTTGGTGGGCTTCCTGCTGATCCGACTCAGCGTCAGGATGATTCGCGCAGATGTGAAGTGGTGGCCGGGAAACATCACGCCCGGTGGTCAGCACATCCACCATGTCGTGTTCGGAATCGTGCTGATGCTGCTGGCGGGTATCGGCTTGATCGCGGTGTACGTCGACGGTTCCGAGTCGGTCGGCGCGGTGCTGGCGGCGATCTTCGGTATCGGCGCCGCTCTCGTCCTCGACGAGTTCGCGTTGATCTTCTATCTCCGCGATGTCTACTGGTCCGAACAGGGGCGAACGTCGGTGGACGCCGTGTTCGCGGCAGTGGGCTTCACCGGCCTGCTGCTGCTCGGCTTCCATCCTCTGGAGTTGCTGAGCCCGGCCGGTTTCCGCGCCGATCCCGACCCGTGGGTGCGCGGCACCGTGGCGGTGTTGGCCCTGGCCAATCTCGCGCTCGGTGTCGTCGTCCTGCTCAAGGGAAAGATCTGGACCGGACTGCTCGGGCTGTTCGTCCTGCCGATCCTCGTCCTGGCCGCAGTGCGGTTGAGCAGGCCGAGCGCCCCATGGGCGAGGTGGCGCTACACCACCAGGCCGAAGAAGATGGAACGCGCTCTGCGCCGGGAGAAGCGGTGGCGACGGCCGATCATCCGGGCCAAGATCTATCTCCAGGACGCGATCGCAGGCAAGCCGAGCATCGTGCACGCACGTGAGGCCACCGAGCAGGAACTGGCGCGGACGGTACTACCTGCGCCGATGCCGAGCGGGACGGCTGCAAGCCGGGAAGCGCCGATTTCGTCGAACGCCTGATGGTCTGGCACAATGGTCGGGTTGCCTCTAGCAGGCACGGACCTCACTCGGAGTACGAACCAGTCGAGCCGTTGCATCAGCGAGCCGCTCGGTTCCTCTACTCATGCGCAGAACGCAAGGATGGCACAACCGATGAACACACTGGACTTTCTCGACAATCAGTCGCTGCGTGGCGACATCCCCGATTTCCGCCCCGGCGACACACTGAACGTGCACGTCAAGGTCATCGAAGGCTCGAAGGAGCGCATTCAGATCTTCAAGGGCGTCGTTATCCGACGTCAGGGCGGTGGCGTTCGCGAAACGTTCACGGTCCGCAAGGTCTCGTTCGGCGTCGGCGTCGAGCGCACCTTCCCGGTGCACAGCCCCAACATTGCGCAGTTCGAGGTCCTCACCCGTGGTGACGTCCGTCGCGCCAAGCTCTACTACCTCCGCGATCTGCGTGGCAAGGCCGCCAAGATCAAGGAAAAGCGCTGACCGGTTCCGCCCGGACACATCAGTTCACACCATGCCGCGTCGCCCGTCAGGGCGACGCGGCATGGTGCGTTCTGCCCGCGATCGTCCCGCGTTCCACCCTGCCGACCGGCGGATCGAGAGCCGTGAACCGCCGATGCGCAGACCGTCCGGCCGTGTGGTCGACGGTTCCGGCTAACCTGATCACGTGACGCAGTCCCCACAGGATCCAACCGACGAGCCCGACGACGAGTCTTCACGGAAGAAGCGTCGGGAACGCAAGCCCCGATCGTTCTGGCGCGAGCTTCCCATTCTGATTCTGGTAGCGCTGGTGCTGAGTTTTCTGCTCCAGACATTCGTCGCTCGGGTGTATCTGATCCCGTCCGAATCGATGGAGCCGACCTTGCACGGCTGCACCGGCTGCACCGGTGACCGCATCGTGGTGGAGAAGATCGGATACAGATTCGGCGACCCGAAGCCCGGTGACATCGTCGTCTTCCGTGGCCCGGATTCGTGGAACGACGAGTTCGTGTCACAGCGGTCCGACAATTCGGTGATTCGTGGGGCACAGGAAGTCGGTTCGTTGATCGGAGTTGTCGCTCCGGACGAGAACGATCTGGTCAAGCGCGTCATCGCCACCGGCGGTCAGACGGTCGAATGCTGCGACGACCAGGGTCGAGTTCTCGTCGACGGGCAGCCGTTGGACGAGCCGTACATACAGATGGACTTCCCCTTCACTCCCGGCACCATGACGTGCGACACCGAATTGAAGTCCGGACGATGCTTCGATCCCATCACGGTGCCGGAGGGCAACATCTGGGTGATGGGCGACAACCGAAGTAATTCACGGGATTCCCGGTACCACATCGAGGACGAGTTCAAGGGCACCGTCCCGCTCGACAACGTGATCGGCAAGGCCGTGTTCATCGCGCTTCCACCGTCACGAACCGGCCTCCTGGATTCTCCCGACATCCAGGGTCGATGACGGTATCCGGTCGCCGCGCGCCGCGCGCACGCGCCTCTCTGACGCGGTCGCCGTGGCCGCCGCGTCCGATCATCCGACGAGCGGCCGGCTTGCGAACGATGGAATCGGCGCTGGAGCGGGGTGGTCTCGGGCCGGTCGCTGGAGTCGACGAAGCGGGACGAGGAGCATGCGCCGGTCCGTTGACGGTCGCGGCGTGTGTGCTCGGTGCGCGGGCTCATGCGGCTCTCGCGGACCTGGACGACTCGAAGAAGCTGACCGAGCGACGACGCGAGGAGCTCTTCCCCAAGATTCAGAGGCTGGCACTGGCATGGAGCGTGGTGTCCATCGATGCGGCCGAGGTCGACCGCATCGGAGTCCACGTGGCGAACATCGAAGGAATGCGACGCGCGGTTGCCGGGCTCGGCATGACCCCGGGTTACGTACTCACCGACGGCTTCCGAGTACCCGGCCTTCCGGTTCCGTCGTTGCCGGTGATCGGCGGCGACGCCACCGCGGCGTGCATCGCCGCAGCGAGCGTGCTGGCGAAGGTCTCCCGGGACCGATGGATGGTGCAGCTGGACGAGACGATTCCCGGCTACGGGTTCGCCGTGCACAAGGGGTACAGCACGCGCGCGCATTCCGCCGCCATGACGGCACTCGGCCCGAGTAGGGAACATCGCATGTCGTACGCCAACGTCGCGGCAGCGGCGGCAGGCATGTCACGCGAGAGAGTCGACGCCCTGGGGCGAATGGACTGCCCGGACGCACGTGCGCGATGATTGCTTCTCACGCCCGACTGGAGGATGAAAGAAACCGATGAGTGCCGAAGATCTCGAAAAGTACGAAACCGAGATGGAGCTCTCGCTGTATCGCGAGTACCGGGACATCGTGGGTCAGTTCAACTACGTCGTCGAAACCGAGCGTCGGTTCTATCTGGCCAACTCCGTCGAACTCATTCCGCACAACGCCGACGGTGAAATCTACTTCGAATTGCGAATGTCCGACTCGTGGGTGTGGGACATGTATCGTCCCGCCCGTTTCGTCAAGCATGTCCGGGTGATCACCTTCAAGGACGTCAACATCGAAGAGTTGGACAAACCAGATCTTCGTCTGCCGGAATAGCTCTCCTCGTCCGACGGTCCGGCGTGACGGAGTCGCCCAAGCGTCGGACGTCGGAGCAGCGAGCTGTGAACCGCCTGATTCGATGCGATCGCTGTTGTTCCGAGCGTATTGCCGCACGAAAAACTGGACACCCGGCCAAATCGGTCCGCATGTCCTGTTTTCGTGTCCGGTGTCACGGAAAAGCTGTGCTCGGTCGAATGATGTACGTGGGCTACGCGCGTGAAACCGACTGCGCAACAGCGATATTCGAATTCAGAGATTAGTCACCCGAAAAGCTGATCAATTTCTGCACCGATATTCGTCGATTCGACACGATGCGAAACGCCTGCAGTTCTTTGCGTGGATACGAGAATGGGTGGTAGAACTTGAATATCACATCCCCCAGACGTGTAAGAGGTACGAGATGGCACGCAAGACACTTGTGCAGATGATCGACGATGTGGACGGATCGGTCATCAAAGACGGCCAAGGTGAATCCATCGAATTCGGCATCGGTGGAAACCAGTACCGCATCGATTTGAATCTCAAGCATGCCAACGAATTGCACGAACAGTTGGCGTTTTGGATCGAGCATGCCGAGAAGATTTCCGGACGCCGTACCCGTAAGGGCGGTGCGGCAGCAGCACCGGTTCGCGGCAAGGTCGATCTGCAGGACATTCGAGCATGGGCACGCGAGAACGGCCACGAGGTCAGTGCCCGCGGCCGCATCAGTCAGGATGTGCAGGCGGCATACGAGGCTGCTCACTGACAGTCCTTCGAAACCGAGGCGTGAAGTCTCGGCAGACGTTCTACGTATCGGTACTTTCGGGTTTCGGTACCGATACACCGCATCAGCTCCGTCCGATTTCATGAATCCGGACGGAGCTTTTTGCGTATCGGGTCTGCTCTCACCCGGCCGCTCGGACACGCTCGAGCCGTAGCACGGTGGTCCGACACAGCGGACCGATCGCCGCCGACAATCGGACCGTCGGTCCACAGTCGAGTAGTTGTCCACAGGGCAATTTCCCACCTGCACTTTCTTCGTTTCTCCTCTTTCGGGTCGTGCCACCGTCGAGACGACCGAATCGGCCGCAATACACGGTCGGAGAGTGGAGGAATGGCGGACATGGCAACCAACCAGGAACTCGGTGCGCGCGGTGAGGAACTCGCGGTGCGCCATCTCGAGGACATCGGCCTGGATGTGATCGAGCGGAATTGGCGGCATCGGTCCGGAGAACTCGACATCATCGCGCGCGACGGCGACACCATGGTTTTCGTCGAAGTGAAGACTCGCTCGGGAATCGGTTACGGAACACCGGCCGAAGCGGTGACGTACGCGAAACAGACGCGAATCAGAGGTCTCGCGCTGCGGTGGCTTTCGCTGCAGCAGGGACCGTGGTTACAGATCAGGTTCGATGTGATCGCAATAGTGGTCGGTCGTCACGAAGAACCGGTCATCACGCACGTTCGGTCCGCGTTCTGATGCCACTCGGGAGAGCGCATTCGGTGGCGGTCAACGGGGTCGACGGTGTGTTGGTGGAGATCGAAGCGGACATCGGGCAGGGCTTGCCCGGTACGCATCTGGTCGGGTTGCCCGATACTGCTCTGAACGAATCGCGTGATCGAGTCAAGGCTGCGGTGAAGAACTCGGGCGGAACGTGGCCGGACAGCCGGGTGATTCTCGCTCTGTCGCCCGCGACCCTGCCGAAGGGCGGATCGGTGTACGACTTGGCATTGGCGCTGTCGGTTCTCGACGCTGCCAAAGCGATTCCGCGTGGATGCCTGTCCGACACGGTGTTTCTGGGTGAGTTGGCACTCGATGGCAGGCTGCGCGCAGTTCGTGGGGTCCTGCCCGGGGTGCTCGCGGTCAAGAGTGCTGGCTGGCAGCGGGTGGTCGTTCCGCTGCAGTGTCTGCCCGAAGCGGGGCTGGTGGACGGGATCGAGGTGCTGGGTGCGGGTTCGCTCGGGGACGTGGTGGCCTGGCTACGTGGTGAGCAGGCCCTCGAATCACCCATCCCGACCGAATGGCACGAGGAGATCTACCCGGACCTCAGTGATGTTGCGGGACAGGCGGATGCGCGATGGGCTCTGGAGGTCGCCGCCGCAGGCGCACATCACATCATGCTGACCGGGCCACCGGGCATCGGAAAAACGATGCTCGCGCAACGTCTTCCGGGGATTCTGCCCCCGCTGACCGAATCGGAAGCGCTCGAAGTGACAGCGATCCACTCGGTGGCGGGCCTGTTGACCACGGCGCGGCCGCTCATCACGTCGCCGCCGTTCATCGCTCCGCACCATTCGACCTCGGTGAGCGCCTTGGTAGGGGGCGGAACCGGAATGGCCAAACCGGGAGCGGTCAGTCGCGCACATCGAGGGGTCCTGTTTCTGGACGAGTGCGCCGAGATGAGCGTTCGGGTACTCGAGGCGTTGCGTACTCCGTTGGAGGACGGCGAGATTCGCATTGCTCGTCGCGACGGTGTGGCCAGGTATCCGGCCAGATTTCAGTTGGTTCTCGCAGCCAATCCGTGCCCGTGTGCACCCGCGCGGCAGGTGGACTGCGTCTGCCCGCCCACAGCGCGACGCAAATATCTCGGCAAGCTGTCCGGGCCGTTGCTGGATCGCGTCGATCTGCGCATTCAGATGATGGGTGTCGCGACAGGTGCACTGGTCGACGAGGTAGGGGAGGGTACGAGCGAGATTCGCGCACGCGTGACCGGGGCCAGGGACGCCGCCGCGCAGCGGTGGCGGGAGTTCGGCTGGAGGACCAACGCGGAGGTTCCAGGACCCGCTCTGCGCCAACGATTTCGATTGGCGCGCTCGACGCTCGCTCCGGTCGAGCGCGCGTTGCGCAACGGATGGCTGACCGCGCGCGGCGCGGACCGCGCTATTCGGGTGGCGTGGACGCTGAACGATCTGGCCGGTGGTTCGGTCCCCGGTGCCGACGAGGTCGGAGCCGCGTTGGACTTCCGTGACAGGGGAGTGGCATGACGCACGACACGCGCCGACTCGCCTGGGCGTATCTCTCTCGCGTGGCGCAAGGCCCGCATCGGCCGGTGGTCGATCATGCTGCAGCTCACGGTCCCGAATCGACGGCAGACGCAGTGCGGGCGGGCAGGTTGGGAGAGAGGCTCGCGGTCCGCGCCCACATCGATACCGCGGCAGCGGATCTCGACCACATCGCTGCGCTCGGTGGCCGGTTGATCACGCCGGACGACGACGAATGGCCGGCGTGGCGCTTTCTCGGATTCGACGGACCGGGAATGACCGCAGGGGTGGACACCTGTCCGCCGATTGCGTTGTGGGCGCTGGGAACTCGGCAGGTGGCAACGATCACCGAGCGATCGGTGTCGATCGTCGGGACTCGTGCATCGAGTCCTTACGGCGATCATGTGACGGCGGAGATATCCGCCGATCTGGCGCTCGACGGCTGGACCATCATCTCGGGAGCGGCTTTCGGCATCGACGCCGCGGCACATCGGGCGGCCCTCGGAGTCGAGGGTAAGACGATGGCGGTGCTCGCCTGTGGCGTCGATCGTGCGTATCCAGCGGGTCATTCGCGGCTACTGCGGCAGATCGCTGCTCACGGGCTGGTTCTCAGTGAGTACGCGCCGGGCACGACGCCGGCGAAGCATCGTTTCCTCGCTCGCAACAGGCTCGTCGCGGCACTCGGATCGGCTGTGGTGGTCGTCGAGGCCGGGTGGCGGAGCGGTGCTCGCAACACGGCGGCATGGGCTGCGAAACTGGGTCGGCCAGTCCTGGCGGTCCCTGGGCCGGTCACGTCGCCTTCGTCCACCGGCTGTCACCGCATGATCCGGGACGGCGAGGCCGTGCTGGTGTCGAACTCTCACGACGTGGTCGCCGAGGCGGGCGCTCTCGGGTCCCCGGAGGAGTCTCGGCCCGACCTCTTTCGCGAGACCGATGCGCTCTCGGACACGGCCCTGTTGATCTACGACGCGTTGCCGGCATCCGGATCACTGTCGAGTCGAGAATTGTCCGAGCACTCCGGTGTGCCGTTGAGCAAGGTGCGCGCATCCCTGCCGGTAATGGAGATGGACGGATTCGTGGCCAGCGACGAGACCGGATGGTTCCGCGTGGTGCGTGGGTGAGCGCACTATCGTTCACGAGCTCGGACGGTAGGGTGTTAGGTAATGCTTAGTCGATGCATCGGGTATCGGCGTCGTTCGCTCGAAGAGGGGTCCGAAGTGCCACGCAAGAAAACCACCCTGTCCGTCCTGCGCACCGAAGCGCTCACCCCGCACATGCACCGGGTCTACCTGGGTGGGGCCAACTTCGACGACTTCGATGCGATCGACGAGACCGACGCCTACGTCAAGTTGTTCCTCGGTACCGAGGACGAACCGATCATGCGCACGTACACCGTTCGCTCGGTCGACACCGGCGCGCGGGAGATAGCCATCGACTTCGTGGTGCACGGAGACGAGGGAGTAGCCGGGCCGTGGGCCACCCGCGCGAAGGCGGGAGACGAGATGTCGTTCTTCGGCCCCTCCGGTGGGTACGCCCCGCGCCCCGACGCCGACTGGCACCTGTTCGCCGGCGACGAATCGGCGATTCCGGCGATCTCGGCTGCCGTCGAGGCGCTCCCGGAAGACGCCATCGCCAAGGTCTTCATCGAAGTCGCCGACCGGCACGACGAGATCTACATGGAGACGCTCGCCGTCGTCGATGTGACCTGGGTCCACCGGGGCGCGTCCTCGAACGAGGTCGGGGACGACCGGGCGGGAGACAACGCGCCGTTGATCGCAGCGGTGAAGGGAACCGAATGGCTGCCGGGGCAAGCGCAGGTCTTCGTACACGGGGAAGCGCAGGCCGTCATGCACAACATCCGGCCCTACATCCGCAAGGAGCGCGGGGTCGGTGCCGAGTGGGCCTCGATTTCGGGGTACTGGCGTCGCGGCCGAACCGAGGAGACGTTCCGCGTGTGGAAGCGCGAACTCGCACAGGCCGAATCCGGAGTCGATGCCTGATCCGGCGACAAGCCAGCTCGGACGGCGTGTCCGGTTGTCGCGCGGCCTGCCGGCGCTCAAGCTGAGCCGATGACCGATTCGCTGCCGCCTCACCTCGGCGTTCACGTCGAGGAGTTCGCCGAGCATCTTCGACTCGGTCGAGAGCGATCCGAGCACACCATCCGGGCCTACGTCTCCGATGCTCGTTCACTGCTCGCGCACTTCGCCGAGTCCTCGCCGGATGCCACGATCGCCGACCTCGACCTCCGGGCAGTGCGTTCGTGGTTGGCCACGCACTCGGCGGCCGGATCGGCCAGAACGTCGATGGCGAGGCGAACCTCGTCGGCAAGGACGTTCGGGAAGTGGCTCGAGCGGGTGGGAGCAGTGACGGCGGCACCGGCAGAACGCCTGGCCGGTCCGGCCGGCCACCGCACGCTGCCCGGTGTTCTTCGCCACAGCCAGGCGGCACAGGCGTTGGCCGCTGCCGAATCGGGTGCCGCCGAGCTCGACCCCATCGCGCTGCGGGACAGGCTCATCGTCGAGTTGCTGTACGCGACCGGGGTGCGCGTGGGGGAGTTGTGTGGACTCGACATCGACGACGTGGACACCGAGCGCCGCCTGGTCCGCGTCATCGGCAAGGGAAACAAGGAACGCTCGGCTCCGTACGGTGGACCGGCAGCCCACGCGGTCGAGAACTGGCTGGTCAGCGGCAGACCCGAACTGGTCTCGGATCGATCCGGTGCGGCATTGCTGCTGGGACGTCGAGGTGGACGGCTCGACCAACGGCAGGCGAGAACGGCGGTACACGCGGTACTCGACACCGTCCCCGGTGGTCCCAGCCTCGGCCCACACGGACTGCGTCATACAGCGGCAACTCACTTGCTCGAAGGTGGAGCCGATCTGAGGGTGGTGCAGGAGTTGCTCGGCCACGCCTCTCTGGCGACCACCCTAGCGTCGTGTACCGACTGACAACACCGAATACGGGGGACCGTGGACCGCGACCGACCGCAAGGTACTTCGGAGACGTGGTCCATGCATGTCCGGAACGGCTCCGCCGCCGATCATCAGAGCTCCTCTGGTCGGTCGGACAGCGCACGCGACACTGCCGGCGGGCCCGTATCGTCGAATTCGATGTCCACTCCCCGCTCGACGCCTCGGCAGCCGCCACCCTGGCAGACACCCGACTCGGGCGACCGACAGCCGATGCCGCCGCGGTACAACCCGCCGGTGCCGGTCGAGCCCGGGCCTCCGGCCGTGCAGCCGGACCGGTACCAGCCGGACCGATACCTGCCGGTGCCGCCGCACACCGAGGATTCTCGGACGCACCCCGATCGATGGTCGCCACAACCTTGGTCGGGGGCACCCAACGCCTATCGACCCAACAGTCAGGATCTGGGCGCGGACTCGCTGCTCAAGCGTCCCAAGCGAGCGTCGAACTCGGGCTGGCGGCGAGGCGTGCACCGGCTCACCGGCGGCGTCATCAACCCAGGCGAATCGACGGCCGAAGAGCGGTACCGAAACCAGGTCGAACGCATTCGGCAGCCGGTGCTCGGCGACTACCGGATCGCCTTCCTGTCGCTCAAGGGTGGCGTCGGTAAGACGACGACCACGCTGGGCCTCGGTTCGACTTTCGCATCGCTGCGCGGAGATTGCGTCATCGCGGTGGACGCAAATCCCGACTTCGGCACCCTGGGGGAGCGAGTTCCGCGTCAGACGGCGTCGACCGTGCGCGATCTGCTGGCCGCCGCACCCAACATTCGTCGCTACTCCGACATCCGCGAGCACACCTCGCAGGCGCCGAGTCGACTCGAAGTGTTGGCCGGCGAGCGCGACCCCGCCGCGTCGGAGATGTTCGGCGAAGAGGACTACCGCGCCGTCATCGACATGCTGCAGGTGTACTACAACCTGATCCTGACCGACTGCGGCACCGGGATCATGCACTCGGCGATGAACGGGGTGCTGCAACTGGCGAACGCGCTGGTTCTGGTCAGCTCGCCGGCAGTCGACGGTGCGCGCAGTGCTGCGGCGACGCTGGACTGGCTGGAGCTGCACGGCTACGGCCATCTGGTCGAACGGACCGTGGTGGTGATCAGCTCTGTCCGCCCGGGTTCGTCGGCGGTGGACATGAACTTGCTGCAACAGCACTTCCTCGAGCGCTGTCGCGCCGTGCTGGTGGTTCCGTTCGACGAGCACCTCGCCGAGGGTGCCGTGGTCGATCTCGACCTGTTGCGTCCCCAGACTCGAAGTGCGTTCGTCGAACTCGCGGCGATGGTCGCCGACGATTTTCCCGCGGCGTCCGGCAGACACTCCGGCCCACAGCGCTGACGATCATCTGCCGTCTTCGTCGAGGGGTTTCAACCTGATCGGAGTCGCGCGCACCGACGCCGTGGGATCGAGATAGTCGCGGCCACGTCTGATGCCCCAGTGCAGGCACGTTGACGTGCAGCTCTCGTGCCCCGAGGTCAACGAACCCAGCACGGTCCCTCGACGAACTCGCGCGCCGGCGGCAACCGAGGCCAGCACAGGTTCGTACGTCGATCTCAGTCCGCCCGGATGATCCACCGATACGACGGGCTTTCCCGCGACCGACCCGGCGAACACCACGGTGCCGTCGGCGACGGCCAGAACCGACTGGCCCTCCTGTGCGGCCAGGTCCACACCACGGTGGCCGGGCAGCCAGTTCTGCTCGGGACGGTCGAACGGGGTGACGACCTGCGGCCGCGGCTGCAGCGGCCAGGCGAACGTGCCTGGCTGCGCCGATGCGACCGGCGTCGAGAGAGCTACCGCCGTCGCGAGGCACACGGCGAGTGTGCGGCGCATGGGAGAGGTGTTCACCCGTCGACTATCTCCTGGATCGGAGCGATCGAACGGACCCGAGGGTGATTTGTGGACAAGTGATTTCTTCGTCCACAGGCCCCGGAATCTCTTGACAGTCGGGCCTGGTTATGACGGGGGCGGTGGCAGGTCTACACTCGTCACTTGCGGCCTGTGCGTGCACGGGTCGACTTCGCGCGTCCGCGTCATCGCATCGTCTGCTTCGAGCAGAATCACCGATACGAGAACCGGTTGTCGGCGGTCCTGAGATCTTCGTGATGTCAGGTCCGGCAACTTCAGCGGGCGCCAGGGCAGAGGTCACCGACACTCTGCGTCAACCGCACCATCGAAAGAGAGTTCTTCAGCCATGGCTGTAGTAACAATGAAGCAGCTGCTCGACAGCGGCACACACTTCGGACACCAGACCCGTCGCTGGAACCCGAAGATGAAGCGATTCATCTTCACCGACCGCAACGGCATCTACATCATCGACTTGCAGCAGACTCTGACCTTCATCGACAGGGCCTACGAGTTCGTCAAGGAGACCGTTGCCCACAATGGCACGGTTCTGTTCGTCGGCACCAAGAAGCAGGCGCAGGAGTCCATCGCCGCTGAGGCAACCCGCGTGGGCATGCCCTACGTGAACCAGCGCTGGCTCGGTGGCATGCTCACCAACTTCCAGACGGTGCACAAGCGTCTGCTCCGCCTCAAGGAGCTCGAGGCCATGGAGCAGACCGGTGGCTTCGAGGGACGCACCAAGAAGGAAATCCTCATGCTCACGCGTGAGATGACCAAGCTCGACCGCACCCTCGGTGGCATCCGGGACATGTCCAAGGTTCCGTCGGCCATCTGGATCGTCGACACCAACAAGGAGCACCTCGCGGTTGCCGAGGCTCGCAAGCTGAACATCCCGGTCATCGCGATCCTCGACACCAACTGCGATCCCGACGTGGTCGACTACCCGATCCCGGGTAACGACGACGCGATCCGTTCCGCTGCGCTGCTGACCAAGGTCGTCGCATCCGCAGTCGCCGAGGGCGTGCAGGCGCGAGCAGGTCAGAACACTGCATCCGACGCCAAGCCCGAGGTCGGCGCAGGCGAGCCCCTCGCCGAGTGGGAGCTCGAGCAGCTCGCTCAGGCTTCACCGGCAGCAGAGGCTCCCGCAGCAGAGGCCCCCGCGGCGGACGCTCCGGCAGCAGAGGCTCCCGCGGCGGACGCTCCGGCAGCAGAAGAAGCACCGGCCGCTCAGGCTTGATCGAATTCGGTCCCGGTTCACCCTCAGGGGTGGGCCGGGGCCGCTTCGGTATGTCAGGGTTGTGGTCGTAACGGCTCCGCAGTGAGCCCGTCGATCCCGCCCTGTGAACAGCATTTTTCGTCAACGCCCGTACCCAGACTTTTGAGGAGGCTCGCCCACGATGGCGAACTACACTGCCGCCGACGTCAAGCGGCTCCGTGAGCTCACCGGCTCCGGAATGATGGACTGCAAGAACGCGCTCGCCGAGAACGACGGAGACTACGACAAGGCCGTCGAGTACCTGCGTATCAAGGGTGCCAAGGACGTCGGCAAGCGCGCCGAGCGCAACACCGCCGAAGGCCTCGTCGTCGCCGAGGGTGGAGTGCTCGTGGAGATCAACTCCGAAACCGACTTCGTGGCCAAGAACGACGAGTTCCAGACGTTCGCCGCGTCCGTCGCGGCGACGGCTGCAGCAGGCAAGCCGGCCGACGTCGATGCACTCAAGGCGCTCGACCTGAACGGCAAGACGGTCGAAACGGCTCTGAACGAGCTGTCGGCGAAGATCGGCGAGAAGCTCGAACTGCGTCGCGTCGTGTCCTACGACGGCAACACCGCCACGTACCTGCACAAGCGCAGCGCGGACCTGCCGCCTGCCGTCGGCGTGCTGGTCGAGTACACCGGTGACGGCGATGCCGCAGGAGATGCCGCACGCGCAGCTGCGATGCAGATCGCAGCCCTCAAGGCCAAGTACGTCACGCGCGACGAGGTCCCCGAGGACCTCGTGGCCGCCGAGCGTCGCATCGCCGAGGAGACCGCTCGCGAAGAAGGCAAGCCGGAGCAGGCACTGCCGAAGATCGTCGAAGGTCGCGTGAACGGATTCTTCAAGGACGTCGTTCTCACCGAACAGAAGTCGGTGCAGGACGGCAACAAGACCGTCAAGGCCATTCTCGACGAGGCCGGCGTCACCATCACCCGCTTCTCTCGGTTCGAGGTCGGCGCCAGCTAGTCTGCGCACCGGTTCGGTCGAGGCGATGCCGTTCATTCGATTCCATCGAGTGGGCGGCATCGCTCGTGCGCGGGGCAGGTGGGTGTGCAGGACGGAGCCCTGTCCACCACCCGGGCATCGATAGGGCAGGATGATCCAAGAAGAAACCGTAGTGTTCGACGAGTACCGAGGAGAGCTATGACCGATCCGGCCCCTGACCGTCCCGGGTTCCGACGCGTGATGCTCAAACTGGGTGGGGAGATGTTCGGAGGCGGCCAGGTCGGTCTCGATCCGGATGTCGTGAACAACGTTGCCGAACAGATCGCCGAGGTGGTGGCCACCGGGGTTCAGGTCGCGGTGGTGATCGGCGGTGGCAATTTCTTCCGTGGTGCCGAACTGCAGCAGCGCGGCATGGACAGGTCTCGCTCGGACTACATGGGCATGCTGGGTACCGTGATGAACTGTCTTGCGCTGCAAGACTTTCTGGAGAAGCAAGGCGTTGCCACCAGGGTGCAGACCGCGATCACGATGGGTCAGGTCGCAGAGCCGTACCTCCCGCTGCGTGCGCGACGGCACCTGGAGAAGGGGCGCGTCGTGATCTTCGGAGCCGGCATGGGCATGCCGTATTTCTCCACCGACACCACGGCTGCCCAGCGCGCGCTGGAAATCGGTGCCGAGGTGTTGTTGATGGCCAAGGCGGTCGACGGCGTGTACTCGGCCGATCCGCGCCTCGACCCCGATGCCACGATGTTCGACACCATCACGCACCGCGAAGCCATCGAACAGGGACTCAAGGTTGCCGACGCGACGGCCTTCAGCCTGTGCATGGACAATCAGATGCCGATGCTGGTGTTCAATTTGCTGATTCAGGGAAATATCGCTCGCGCTGTGTCCGGTGAGAAGATCGGCACGCTGGTCACGTCGTGATCGTCGCCGACAGTGACGTGAGCGAATCGAAGACGAAGACGATGGAGGACAGATCGTGATTGACGAAGCTCTCTTCGATGCCGAAGAGAAGATGGAAAAGGCCGTATCGGTTGCACGTGACGATCTGTCCTCGATTCGCACCGGACGTGCCAACCCCGGAATGTTCTCCCGCATCGTCATCGAGTACTACGGTGCCCTGACGCCGATCACCCAGCTCGCCAGTATCAGCGTCCCCGAAGCGCGCCTCGTGGTCATCAAGCCGTACGAGTCCAATCAGCTCGGGCCCATCGAAACCGCCATTCGCAACTCCGACCTCGGTGTCAATCCCACCAACGACGGCAACCTCATTCGAATCGGAGTTCCGCAGCTCACCGAGGAACGGCGCCGCGAATTCGTCAAGCAGGCCAAGGGCAAGGGCGAGGACGCGAAGGTGTCGATTCGCAACGTCCGCCGGAAGACGATGGAAGAGCTCAAGCGAATCCAGAAGGACGGCGAAGCAGGCGAGGACGAGGTCGTCCGCGCCGAGAACGATCTCGACAAGACCACTGCGAAGTACACCGCCTCCGTCGACGAACTCGTCAAGCGCAAAGAGGGCGAGCTGATGGAGGTCTGACCCGACCTCGACAGCTGCTTTTCACGACGGACGACGATGAAATTCGAGGAGATGACGACAGTGGTGGGACCGGATCGGCAGGAGGGCAGCGGTACGCCCGCTGCCTCGTCCGGGGTCGCCGCAGCGAAGTCGACGGGCAAGGCAGGCCGTAATCTGCCCGCCGCGATCGGAGTCGGCGGCTCGTTGGGCATCGGTCTGATTCTCGTCCTCGTCTTCGTGCCGCTGGTGTGGATCGGGGTGGTGGCCGTCGCGCTGGCCGTTGCCACCTACGAGGTGTCGAAGCGCCTGCGCGAGGGTGGGGTACTGGTGCCCCGCATTCCCCTGATCCTCGGCGGTCAGGCGATGATCTGGCTCGGCTGGCCGTTCGGGGCGGTCGGTGTGCTCAGCGCTGCCGTGGGCACCGTCCTGGTGTGCATGGTGTGGCTGCTGCTGCGGCAGGGATTCGGCACCGCTCCGAAGAACTACCTCGAAGAACTTTCCGTCACCGTCCTCGTGGCATGTTGGTTGCCGCTGCTGGCCTCGTTCACCGTCCTGATGGTGCTGCAGGACAACGGCGCAGGCCGCATCCTGGTGTTCGTCATCGGCGTCGTGTGCTCGGACATCGGCGGCTACATCGCGGGTGTGTTGTTCGGAAAGCACCCGATGGCACCTGCCATCAGCCCGAAGAAGTCCTGGGAGGGGCTCGCCGGGTCACTCATCTTCTGCATCATCGGATGTCTGCTGACGGTCACGCTCATCCTCGAGGCCAACTCGATGATCGGCATCCTTCTCGGCGTGGTGCTGGTGGTGACCGGCACGTTGGGCGATCTGATCGAGTCGCAGGTCAAGCGTGATCTCCGCATCAAGGACATGGGCACCCTGCTGCCCGGCCACGGCGGCATCATGGACAGGCTCGACTCACTGCTGCCCTCGGCTTTCGTGGCATGGCTCGTCTTCACCGTTCTCCTCTGAGCAGACTGCTCTCGGGCGTGCGCAGTGATGTCACCGGGGTGATTCCCAGCCCGAACATCTGGAACTGGCCACACCTGTACGAGGCGGAGAACCGCGCTCAGGACGTCGACGGTGCACTGTTCGATGCGATCCGGTCGGTGGCGGACTGGTCGGCGAAGACTGTCGTCGACGTCGGCTGCGGAAGCGGCTTCCATCTTCCGATCTTCGCGGCCGACGCCCAACGAGTACTGGGAATCGAGCCGCACGAATCACTCGCCGCCTCGGCGAAAACACGAGTCGCGAACCTGCCGAACGTCGAGGTGAGGACGGCGCAGGCGGATTCCCTCCCGATCGGCGACGGCACCGTGGACGTCGTCCATGCGCGCACCGCGTACTTCTTCGGACCGGGCTGCGGGCCGGGAATCGTCGACGCCATGCGCGTGCTCGGGCCGGGCGGAGCGTTGGTCGTCGTGGATCTGGACGCCACCGCGTCGCCGTACGGGGATTGGATGCGGGCCGATCTACCGCACTACGACCCGTTCACGGTCGAGGCGTTCTTCGAGGCACAGGGTTTTGCACTGACCCGCGTCGACACGAGGTGGTCGTTCCCGAATCGACGCGTGATGCGCGATGTGCTGGGAATCGAGTTCGGCCCACGCGTTGCGCGTGATGCCACGAAGTCGGTGGACGGGGTGTCGTTCGATGTCCGGTATCGAGTCCACGTCCGATACAAGCCGACCGGAATCGAGTTGCGCTAGCGAGCCGGTGGGCCACGGCCGACGCACCTCGACTGCGGGGCTGTATCAGGAGGCGGCAGAGATCCCGAAGATCTCCGCCAGTTCGTTGATCTTGAGTGCTTTCGCCAGACGAGGTAGGTCGCTTCCGTCCTTGACGTGTGCTCCGTCGGCACCGAGGGCATCGATGACGTCACGGGCCCACGACACATCCGTGGGTGACGGGGCGAGCTCGCGGTTGACGATGGCAGCCTGCTCCGAATGCATGCACAGCTTGCCCGTCATGCCCATCGACAGGGTCAGAGCTGCATCGCGTCCGAGGATGCTGTCGTTGGCCGTCAGTGTCGGTCCGTCGATCGGCCCCGGGATGCGCGCTGCGCGTGAGGACACGACCAGGCGCGAGCGGGGGTATGCCATCGCCAGGGGGTCGTCGCTCATGCCCGTGTCGCGGCGGAAGTCGCCACTGCCGAAGGCGAGACGGAACGTCGAATCCGCGCGGGCGATCTCCGTAGCGGCTTCGAGGCCCATCGCCGACTCCACCAGTGCCAGGATCGGGGTGCCGGGTGCCAGGCGAGCAGCTGTTGCCTCGACCTGGCCGCCGCTCTCGGTCTTCGCGAGCATGACACCGACCAGTCCGGGTAGGCCGGACAGAGCGGCGAGGTCATCGGCCCAGTACGGGGTCGTTGCGTCGTTGATGCGGACCCATGCAGAGTTTCCTTCGCCGAGCCACCGCACGACGGCCTCCCGCGCGGCCGGCTTCTTGGCCGGCGCGACTGCGTCTTCGATGTCGAGGATGACGGCATCGACTCCCGACGCGACGGCGTCGCCGAAAGTTTCGGGCTTGGTGGCCGGTACCAGCAGCCAGGACCGTGCTCGGTCGGGGGCTACGCCGGATGCCACGGGTGTCTCCATGAAAGTTGTCACGTCATGCTCCTCGAGTGAAGTGGGGCACCCCAAGCCTGATCGATTCAGTCGATGCGCGCCACCTTCTGTACATAGTGTTCACGATCTGTGCTGCTGCTACTTCTTCTTCGCTGCGCGTCGGACTTGAAGGATTCGAGCTCCGCCGACCATTGCCATGACCAGTGCACCTGCGATCGCGGCCAGCAGCATGCTGATGCCCAGAGGCAGATCGAGCTGCCAGGCGAAGATCTGTACGGTGACGGAGTCGAGATTCTGCACGATGAACACGAGCAGAACGACCAGGACCACGGCCCCGACCACCAGGCCGGTCCACAGCGCAGCGGTGCGGGTGTGGGCGATGTCGGTCGAGCTGCCTGCCTGGGGCTCCGGGACGAACTCGGGATCCGGCGCGGAATGACCGTCCGAATCCGGAGTCGTGATGGGAGCGAGGTCACCCGAGGCGCTGTGGTCGCCGGGGTGAACCGCACCTGATGTGTCCAGCGATGTCTCGTGACTGTCGTCAGCTCTGGTGGCCATGTCGATGATCCTTCCGCACGTGAAGGCCGAATGCACGTGCATCCGGCCACGACCTCGATACCCATCGGGTAACGGACGGAAACCGGCGCGAATAGGACTGCGAGGCAATGAGGTGGACAATGGAAACATGCAGCGTCAGCGAAAGATGGGGGGTGGAGCATGAGTGACTCCGCCGAGGCAACGAACACGTCGACCGAGCAGAAGAGGCCCAATCTCCCCTTGGTCTTCACTGCGCCGCGTCGCGGCATGCCGTCGCGTCACCTCGCCGACCTGGACAAAGAGGGTCTGCGGGATGCGGTGAAGGCGCTCGGTCTGCCTGCGTTTCGCGCCGACCAGCTGGCCCGGCACTACTACGGGCGTCTGGAGGCCGACACCACCAAGATGACCGACCTTCCGGCCGAGGCCCGCGAGAAGGTCGGTGCCGATCTCTTTCCCACGTTGCTGACGCCGATCAAGCACCTGGCATGTGACGACGGTGACACTCGAAAGACCCTGTGGAAGGCCAACGACGGAACACTTCTCGAAAGTGTCCTGATGCGGTACCCGGATCGGGCGACTCTGTGCATCTCGAGTCAGGCCGGCTGCGGAATGGCCTGTCCCTTCTGTGCGACCGGCCAGGCCGGCCTGACGAGGAACCTGTCGACGGCCGAGATCGTCGACCAGGTCCGTTCGGCTGCAGCCGATCTGCGTGACGGCGTGGTCCACGGGGGCGAAGGACGACTGTCGAACGTGGTCTTCATGGGGATGGGCGAGCCCCTGGCGAACTACAAGAGGGTCGTCTCCGCGGTGCGCAAGATCGTCTCGCCCGCACCCGACGGACTCGGCCTCTCACAGCGATCGGTGACGGTGTCGACGGTCGGACTGGCACCGGCCATTCGAAAGCTGGCCGACGAGGGACTGTCGGTGACGCTGGCGGTGTCGTTGCACACGCCCGACGACGAGCTCCGCGACACGCTGGTTCCGGTCAACAATCGCTGGTCGGTGGCCGAAGTACTGTCGGCGGCCAGGTACTACGCCGATCAGACCGGTCGGCGTGTGTCGATCGAGTACGCGATGATCCGGGACGTGAACGATCAGCCGTGGCGAGCGGACATGTTGGGCAAGAAGCTGCACAAGGCGCTCGGCTCGCGGGTCCACGTGAACCTGATCCCACTCAATCCGACTCCGGGTAGCGAATGGGACGCCAGCCCGAAGCCGGTGGAGAGAGAATTCGTTCGTCGGGTGATCGCGCAGGGTGTCTCGTGCACCGTCCGTGACACCCGCGGTCAGGAGATCGCCGCGGCGTGCGGTCAGCTGGCAGCCGAGAACTGAATCGGTTGCTAGCGGGGCTTGCGGCGGACGATCACGTCTCGCACGACGAGGCCGACCAGCGTCGCCGCGAATCCGATCAACCACAGATCCTCGACCTTGCCGGTGTGGTTGCCGATCATCATGAACAGCAGGAACACGGCGACGACGATGGCGGCCACCCGCATCGCGCGATTCGACTCACCACTCCACCCCCACTCGGCGGACGGCACGTCCGGCACCTCGTGGCGGGTATCGACGACCTGGTCGTACGAAGCGGATTCCAGTTCGGTATTGGCCACCGGTCGGTCCTCTCGGGTGATGAATTCTCGAAGTCGTCCTTCACGGGGCGTCGAGCCTGCCGCGTTCGGACAATATTGGCATACGACCGCCCGTCGTAGCCATCAGGGTTGTGTGCTCACCCGGCGCGACAGCCGACTTCGATGAGAGACTGCGGCGGTGACGTCCGAGCGCCTTCCGCATCCGCTGACCCAGTTTCCGTTGAGCTACCCCCGAGACATGGTGGGATACGGCCGCACGCCGCCGCATGCCCAGTGGCCGGGTGAGGCCAACATCGCTGTTCAGTTCGTCCTCAACTACGAGGAGGGTGCGGAGAACAACGTCCTCGACGGTGACACCAAATCCGAGACGTTCCTCTCGGAAATGATCGGGGCACAAGCCTTTCCGAACCGCCACATGAGCATGGAGTCGCTGTACGAGTACGGCTCGAGGGCCGGCGTGTGGCGGGTGCTGCGGGCGTTCGAGAAACGCGACCTACCCCTGACGGTGTTCGCTGTCGCGAAGGCCATGGAACGAAACCCGGAAGTGGTTGCCGCACTGGCGGAATTGGGCCACGAGATCGCCTGCCACGGTCTGCGGTGGCTGTCCTACCAGCAGATCGACGAGAACGTCGAGCGCGAGCACATGGCCGAGGCCGTGGCCATCCTTCAGGGCCTCACCGGCTCGGCCCCGCTCGGGTGGTACACCGGACGTGACTCTCCGAACACCCGGTCGCTCGTCGTCGAGCACGGTGGATTCGTGTACGACTCGGATTCCTACGCCGACGATCTTCCCTACTGGGAGAAGGTCTCTCGCGGCTCCGAGGTGGTCGATCATCTGGTGGTGCCGTACACCCTCGACACGAACGACATGAGATTCGCCTCGCCGGGCGGCTTCTCGACCGGGGACGAGTTCTATGCGCATCTGCGGGACGCGTTCGACGTGCTGTACGCCGAGGGGGAGAACGGCAGCCCCAAGATGCTCTCGGTCGGACTGCACTGCAGGCTGGTCGGCAGGCCGGCTCGCATCGCCGCCCTCGAACGTTTTCTCGATCACGTTCAGTCTCACGAGAAGGTGTGGGTGGCGAAGCGAATCGACATCGCCGAGCACTGGCGCGCCGTACACCCGCCCTCCTCCTGACTCAGCGCGGCGACCGGCACGCTGACTCCAGCGCGGCCAGATAGCGATCGGTGAACAGGGCCTGGACCCGCTTGCCCACCGGACCACCGAGCCTGGTGTACCAGCGGCCGGGGTTCGAGAACGCGGTGATGTGCGCGGAGACCGTCCCGTCCTCGGGGGAGTAGTCGACGTAGAACAGTTCCTCGCCGGACTCGGGATGGCCGTCGAGCGTGCCGTAGGCGAAGCCCTGTCGGTTGGCCTCGTCGATGACGTAGACGACCCGGCACGGGATGCGGACGGGCCCGAGGGTGAGCACGACCACGGCGTCGGGGACGGCGTTGTCGTTGCTGGAATGAACCTTCAGCCCGGTGCCGCGATGCATGTCCCAGCGCATCAGTGCGTCGGCTGCGGCAACGAAGTCGTCGACTCCGGATCCGATGACGCGCGACTTCTCGACGTGGTGGTAACCGGTCGGGAGCCTGCCGCTCGTTGCCCCTACGTCGGCGTAGTTGAACGATGCTGCGGTGTACTTCGAGACGTCCATGTCTTCCACCCTGCCAGCATCGGCGGAGCGCATAGGGGTTTCTCAGGCTCGGTAGGCAACAATGGACCGGTGTCAGACCATCGTGAGCGAACGACCACCTCGGATCGCCCCGAGCCGATTCGCGTGCTGCTGCTGGGGAGCACCGGCTCGATCGGAACCCAAGCGCTCGACGTCATCGCAGCAAACCCGGATCGCTTCGTCGTCGTGGGTCTTGCGGCCGGCGGCGGAAACATCGACCTTCTTCGTCGTCAGATCGCCGAGACCGGCGTTCGGCGTGTCGCCGTGGCCGACCCCGCCGCTGCCGCCGAGCTCGACCTTCCCGGGGTTCTGAGCGGGCCCCGTGCGGTGACCGAGCTCGTCGAATCGACGCAGGCCGACGTGGTGCTCAACGCGCTGGTGGGCTCGCTCGGTCTCGAACCGACGTTGGCGGCGCTGAAGACCGGAGCCCGGCTGGCGTTGGCCAACAAGGAATCGCTGGTGGCAGGCGGCGAACTCGTACTCGCTGCCGCCGCGCCGGGACAGATCGTTCCGGTGGACTCGGAGCATTCGGCGCTGGCGCAATGCCTGCGCAGTGGCCACCGAAGCGAGGTGGATCGACTGATCCTCACCGCATCGGGTGGACCGTTCCGAGGCTGGAGCGAAACGGAACTGAAGTCGGTGACGCCTGCCCAGGCCGCGGCTCATCCCACCTGGTCGATGGGTCCGATGAACACGTTGAACTCGGCGACGCTGGTCAACAAGGGCCTCGAGCTCATCGAAGCGCATCTGCTGTTCGGGGTGCCGTACGAGAAGATCGACGTCACCGTGCACCGGCAATCCATCGTTCATTCGATGGTCACGTTCGTGGACGGATCCACCATTGCGCAGGCCAGCCCGCCGGACATGAAGCTGCCGATCGGGTTGGCGCTCGGGTGGCCGGAGCGAGTGCCCGACGTCGCGCGTGCACTCGATTTCACTGCAGCGTTCTCCTGGGACTTCGAACCACTCGACGATCGAGTGTTCCCCGCCGTTCAGCTGGCCCGCGAGGCCGGAATCATGGGCGGGTGCATGACGGCGGTGTACAACGCGTCCAACGAGATCGCTGCCGAGGCGTTCCTCGCCGGCCGCATCGAATTCCCCGAGATCGTGCACACGGTGCGGGCCGTTGTCAGCGACGGCGGAGGGGACTGGTCGGCGGTGCCGACTACCGTGGACGACGTCCTCGCGGCGGATTCCTGGGCTCGCGCACATGCGCGTGAGCTACTGAAACAGAAGGGCCTTTAGACTCACATGCTGTTCGCTCTGGGCGTGGTGCTGTTTGCCGTCGGCATCGGTGTGTCGATCGCACTGCACGAGGCAGGACACATGTGGACCGCGAAAGCGCTCGGCATGAAGGTTCGCCGGTACTACATCGGGTTCGGTCCCAAGATTTTCTCCTTCCGGCGCGGCGAGACCGAATACGGCCTCAAGGCGATCCCGGCCGGTGGCTTCTGCGATATCGCCGGAATGACGGCGATCGACGAACTCGCACCCGACGAGGTCGAGCGCGCGATGTACCGCCAGAAGACGTGGAAGCGGATCGTCGTCATGGTCGGCGGCATCGCGATGAACTTCGTACTCGGCATCGTGCTGGTCTATGCGCTGGTCCTCGGCTGGGGAACGGTCGACCGTGAGACACCGACGACGACGGTTCAGGGTGTCGTCTGTGTCGGGACGACGCAAACGGTCGACGGGGAGATCGCGGAGTGCACGGGTGACGGTCCGGCCGCGGCGGCAGGTCTGCGGCAGGGCGACATCATCACCGCGGTGGACGGCAAGCCCACGGAGGTCTGGTCCGACGCCGTGCTCGCCATCCAGGCGTCGTCGGGCTCGGTCGACCTGACAGTCGACCGTGACGGTGCTTCGCAGACGATCACGGTCCCGGTCACACAGGTTCAGCGATACGTCATCGATCCCGACACCGGCGCGAAGGAATCGACGACGGTCGGGGCGGTGGGTGTCACCGGAGGTCCGCCGCCGAACATCACGTACAACCCGATCGAAGCGGTGCCCGAGACGTTCGTCTTCACCGGAGAGATCTTCGTGCAGACCGGCAAAGCTCTCGTGCAGCTACCGACCAAGGTGCAGGCGCTGTGGGAGTCGATCTTCGGCGGCGAACGCGGCCTCGACACTCCGATGAGCGTCGTGGGCGCCAGCGTCATCGGTGGTCAGGCCGCAGAGACGAACAACTGGGCGACGTTCGTCGGACTGCTCGCGTCCTTGAACTTCTTCCTCGGAGCGTTCAACATCGTGCCGTTGTTGCCGTTGGACGGCGGCCATATCGCCGTGACCATCTACGAGCGGATCAGGAACATCTTCCGCAACCGTCGCGGCCTGCCCGACGGTGCGCCGGTGGACTACATGAAGCTGATGCCGGTCACCTACGTGGTCATCGTCGTTTTCATCGGGTTCTCCTTGTTGACACTCACGGCGGACATCGTCAACCCGATTCAATTGTTCTAAGTAGACTCGTCAGTCGTAGCTAGGAAAGAAGGCCACTGTGTCCGTGTCAGTCGGATTGGGAATGCCGGCACCGCCGGTGCCAGTACTCGCGCCGCGTCGAAAGACCAGGCAGCTCCAGGTCGGGTCCGTGGGGGTGGGCAGCGACAGCCCCATCTCGGTGCAGTCCATGTGCACCACCAAGACCCACGACATCAACGCCACGCTGCAGCAGATCGCCGAACTCACGGCATCGGGCTGCGACATCGTGCGTGTGGCATGCCCCACACAGGACGACGCGGATGCATTGTCGATCATCGCCAAGAAGAGTCAGATTCCGGTGATCGCCGACATCCACTTCCAGCCCAAGTACATTTTCGCCGCGATCGACGCAGGGTGCGCCGCGGTACGAGTGAACCCAGGCAACATCAAGGAATTCGACGGCCGGGTCAAGGAAGTCGCCAAAGCTGCCGGTGACGCGAACATTCCGATCCGCATCGGCGTCAACGCCGGATCGCTCGACCCTCGCCTGATGAAGAAGTACGGCAAGGCGACACCGGAGGCCCTGGTGGAGTCCGCGCTGTGGGAGGCGGGTCTGTTCGAGGAGCACGGGTTCGGCGACATCAAGATCTCCGTCAAGCACAACGACCCGGTCGTCATGGTCGCCGCGTACGAGCAACTCGCTGCGCAGTGCGACTACCCGCTGCACCTCGGCGTCACCGAAGCCGGGCCCGCGTTCCAGGGGACCATCAAGTCCGCAGTCGCCTTCGGCGCGTTGCTGTCCAAGGGGATCGGCGACACCATTCGCGTCTCCCTGTCGGCCCCGCCTGCGGAGGAGATCAAGGTCGGCAACCAGATTCTGCAGTCCTTCAATCTCCGCCCCCGCAAGCTCGAGATCGTCTCGTGCCCGTCATGTGGACGGGCGCAGGTCGACGTGTACACCCTGGCCGACGAGGTCACCGCGGGACTGGAGGGCATGGAGATTCCGCTTCGCGTCGCCGTGATGGGATGTGTCGTCAACGGACCGGGCGAGGCGCGTGACGCCGACCTCGGCGTGGCGTCGGGCAACGGCAAGGGCCAGATCTTCGTCAAGGGCAAGGTCATCAAGACCGTGCCCGAGGCTCAGATCGTGGAGACCTTGATCGAGGAAGCAATGCGCATCGCCGAGGAATTCGACAAGGATGAGACTGCAGACGGTGGCGCACCGGTCGTGACGGTCAGCTGAGCAGGTTCGACCGGTTCGGTGTCCGGTTTGCCGCTCTGCCACCGGCGGAACAGGTTCTCTGGAATGATGCGGTACACGCTCGGTCGGTGTGTATGCGGTAGGTGGGTCAGGAGGTCGGTAGGTGCTCAAGCTCCTCGGTGCGAAGCCTCTCGGTAATCGGGACGTGGCGCACGTCCTGCGGGTGCTCGACGCCGACCCGGTCGCCACCTGCATGGTCGCCGCTCGGGTGCAGGAATCCGGACTGGATCCGAGATCGTTTCACGGTGAGATGTGGAGCCGAGGCGGCCCCGACGAGTCGTTGTGTTTCTACGGAGCCAACCTCGTTCCTCTGCTCGGATCCAGCGACGATCTGCGATCCTTCGCCGATCGCGCATGCCGCGGACCACGGCTGTGTTCCTCATTGGTCGGTCGAGCCGAACTGACGCTTCCGCTGTGGGAGATGCTCGAGACCGACTGGGGTCCCGCCCGCGAGGTCCGCGGTGAGCAGCCGCTGCTGGCCACGTCCGTTCGGTCGTCCATCACGCCCGATCCACACGTCCGCCTCGTTCGCCCCGAGGAGCTGGACGTGTATCTGACTGCGGCAGTGGCGATGTTCATCGAGGAAGTCGGTGTCGACCCGAGACAGAACGACGGCGGCCGCGGATACCGACGACGGATCTCGAGTCTGATTGCTGCGCAGCGCGCGTGGGCTCGATTCGAGGACGGTCGGGTGGTGTTCAAGGCCGAGATCGGGTCGCAGTCGGCGACGGTGGGACAGATCCAGGGGGTGTGGGTTCACCCCGATCGGCGGGGGCACGGTCTCGGCGCGTCCGGTACCGCCGCGGTGGTGAACTCGGTGGTCCGCCAGGGCCGCACCGCGAGCCTGTACGTCAACAGTTTCAACTACGTCGCCCGACGGGCCTACGCGAAAATCGGCCTGACCCAGGTGGCGACCTTCACGACGGTGCTCCTCGACTAGTTCGAACGTCTCTCGATCGGGTTGTGGCGAACCGCGATTCGTTGCCGCAGCCGGAGGCAGCGCCCTATTACGATGGGGCGCAATGAGATCACGTGGTGCAACCGAAGTGCGGTATCGGGTCGGAGCGGTATCGGTGGTCGCAGCCGTCATTGCTGCCGCCCTCACCGGATGTACCCCCAAGCCCGACGGGCCCGAGCCGGCCGCCCAGGCATTTCTTGCCGCGTTCGAGTCCAACGACATCGCCGCCGCGGCGGCGGACACCGACAAGCCCGACGCGGCGGCCACGGCACTGACCGAGGCGTGGACCAATCTTCAGGCCGAAACCCTGGATGCCGAGACGACGTCGGTGCAGGTCGACGGTGACACCGCCACAGTCGGCTACACCTACACGTGGCGGCTGCCGAAGGATCGCGTGTGGACGTACGACGGTCAGCTGAACATGGGGCGCAGCGAGGGCGAGTGGGTGGTGCGCTGGACGGCGTCGGACATCCATCCCAAGCTCGGCGACACCCAGACGATGTCCCTGCGATCCACGGCGGCTCCGCGCGCACGAGTCAACGAGCGCTCCGGGACCGACGTGTTGGTGCCGGGCGTGGTGCACCGAATCAAGTTCGACGCGGCGAATGCGAACAACGTGGTGGCCTCGGCGACGGCGCTGTCGACGTTGCTGACGCCGTTCGATGCGTCCATCACCGCGCAGTCCATCGTCGAGTCCGCCACCTCGGTCGACGGCGACTACCCGGTGGCGTTGCTTCGAGACAGTGACTACCAGCCGATCTCGGCCGCACTGACCGAGATCCCGGGAGTCACCGCGTCCGACGAATCGGATCTGGTGTCCACCGACCCCACGTTCGCACCGGACCTCGTCGGCCAGGTCAAGAAGGCCGTCATCGACGAGGTCGACGGCAAGGCGGGGTGGAGTGTGGTGACCACGAACCGCAACGGCGTCGACATCGATGTCCTCACCGACACCCCGCCGGAGCCCTCTCCGTCGTTCTCGATCAGTCTCGATCGCAACATTCAGGTCGCGGCTCAGCGAGCGGTGAACGCGCGCACCGAGCAGGCGATGACGGTGGTCATCCAGCCGTCCACCGGTGCCATCCTGGCGGTGGCACAGAACCCGGCTGCCGATCGGGACGGACCGGTCGCGTCCGCCGGCCTCTATCCGCCGGGGTCCACGTTCAAGATCATCACTGCAGGTGCCGCGATCTCCAGCGGACTTGCGACTCCGGGCAGCACAGTCCCGTGTCCGGGTCGCATCGTGATCGGTGAGCGCAGCGTGCCCAACTACAACGAGTTCGCGCTCGGTGACGTGACGATGAGTACTGCGTTCACCCGATCGTGCAACACCTCGTTCGCCAAGCTGGCCAGCGAGATGTCGCCCGACGCGTTGACCGTCGCGGCGTCCCAGTTCGGCGTCGGCCCGGACTACGACGTTGTGGGACTGCCGACCGACTCCGGTTCGGTGCCACCGGCCGAGGAGCTCGTCCAGCGCACCGAGGACGGCTTCGGTCAGGGCAGAGTGGTCGTGTCGACGTTCGGTATGGCCCTGGCCGCCGCGACGGTGGCTCATGGCTCGACGCCGGTGCCGAACCTCCTGGTCGGACGTGACACCGTGATCACCGGAGACCATCCGCCGATCGAGCCTGCGATGGTCGACGGGCTGCGCGGAATGATGCGTTCGGTGGTCACCAGCGGTACGGCCGAGCGCATCGCAGACCAGGGCGAGGTCTACGGCAAGACCGGTGAAGCAGAGGTCGACGGCGGCTCGCACTCGTGGTTCGTCGGCTACCGCGGAGACATTGCGTTCGCCACCCTCGTGGTGCGGGGCGGCAGCTCGGACAACGCCGTCGCGGTGACCCGAGAGATGTTCGAGCAACTGCCGCCCGGGTACTGACCGCGCTGCGGTGTCCCTGGTTCAGGAGGGCAGCACGCCGAGTCGACGGCACGCGACCACGGCTTCGTATCGGGTGTGCGACTCGGTTTTGCGCATCACGCTGCGCAGGTACGACTTGACCGTCTCGGCACCGATCGACAGGCGCGCAGCGACCTCGATGTTGGTGCAGCCCAAGGCAACCTGCGAGATCACGTCGATCTCGCGTGGTGTCAACGACTGCGACACCTCCTGGGCCCGTATGTCGTGGGGTATGTCCTGACCGAACGATGCGGCCACCCGCGCTGCGACTGCGTCGAGTCTGCGCCGGATCGTTGCGTCCCCGATCGACCGGGCGAGATCGGACAGTTCCTCGTGGACGCTGCGCAGTTCGGCCGTACGCGAGACATCCGAGTCGAGCATCGAACGGGTGGTCGCCAGCAGACGGACCCTGCGGTCGACCTCGTCACGTACGGAGATCTCCTGACCGAGGCGCCTGGCGGCGGTCGTCATGATGTCGCCGACACGATCTCCGAGGGGGCCGCGTTCGCGGAGCGCCGCGTACATCACTATTCGCGCGACACCCGCCACGACCACCGGCACCGCCAGTATCGATTTGAGGCCCTCGCCGAGCACCGGGCGATCGAAGTGATGAGTGATAGACATCGAGGCACCGTAATCGCTCACTGCCGCGGGCCTGCGCTGTTCCATGACCCGTCCGCCGAGGCCGGATCTGGGTGGGATGGCGAGTCCGTCCAGGCCGCGGGTTCTGGTCCCGTGGAACTCACTCAGGTGCAGGGTCTCCGACGAGACCTCACCGCCGAACACGACCGGCACGTCGGACATCGCTGCCACCTGGCGCAGTTCGGCGCGCAGAGCATCACCGTCACGGGGCCGCAACAGATTCGAATGGACCACGGTGCTTCCTTTCTCGTGTCGGCTGCACGAGCGACGAACGTGATCCGGATCATATCCACAACGCCGTGCGCTGTTTCGACTGGTACGGGCACTGCGCTGCGGTTCGGAGCCGAATACGAGCCGACTACTGTGGACGCCATGTCTGTGACCGCCGAGAGCAAGCCCCGTCAGCCCCTCGTACCAGGCGTCGTATCGCCCGTCCTCGCGGTACCCAAGTCGATCGAGCGCCCCGAATACGCGTGGAAGTCGACCGTCGCAGAAGGTAGTGAGCCCTGGGTTCAGACCCCCGAGGTCATCGAGAAGATGCGGGTGGCGTCGAAAATCGCGGCCAGGGCGCTGCAGGAAGCGGGCCGGGCAGTGGCACCGGGAGTCACCACCGACGAGCTGGACCGAATTGCCCATGAGTACATGATCGATCACGGCGCGTACCCGTCCACGTTGGGCTACAAGGGCTTTCCGAAGTCCTGCTGCACCTCCCTCAACGAGGTCATCTGCCACGGCATCCCGGATTCCACGGTGATCGAAGACGGTGACATCGTCAACATCGACGTCACCGCGTACATCGACGGCGTCCACGGTGATACCAACGCAACCTTCCTGGCCGGCAACGTCTCCGAGGAAGCGCGCCTGCTGGTCGAGCGCACGCACGAGGCCACCATGCGTGCCATCAAGGCCGTCAAGCCGGGGCGCGCGCTGAACGTGATCGGCCGCGTCATCGAGTCGTATGCGCACCGGTTCGGGTACGGCGTGGTGGAGGATTTCACCGGACACGGCATCGGTACCACCTTCCACAACGGTCTCGTCGTTCTGCACTACGACCAGCCGTCGGTGGACACCGTCATCGAACCGGGAATGACGTTCACGATCGAACCGATGATCAACCTGGGCACGATCAACGCCGAGATGTGGGACGACGGCTGGACGGTGGTCACGCACGACAAGAAGTGGACCGCGCAATTCGAGCACACGCTCGTGGTCACCGAGACGGGTAGCGAGATTCTGACCCTGCCGTGAGCGGAGCCTGCGGAGTGAACAGAAATACGATGCCGTGAGTCCGAAAGGTGCCCTGTTGGTTGCGGGGACGACGTCGGATGCGGGCAAGAGTGTGTTGGTCGCCGGGCTGTGCCGGATGCTGGCGCGGCGGGGCGTGCGGGTGGCTCCGTTCAAGGCGCAGAACATGTCCAACAATTCGGTGGTCACGCTCGACGGCGGTGAGATCGGGCGGGCGCAGGCGATGCAGGCGGCGGCGTGTGGCCTCGAGCCGAGTGTGCGTTTCAATCCGGTGTTGCTGAAACCGGGAAGTGACCGGACCTCGCAGTTGGTGGTGCGCGGGCGGGCCGTGGCGCAGGTGAGTGCGAGCAACTACATCGAGCATCGGCAGTCGTTGCGCGCCGTGGTGGCAG
The DNA here is from genome assembly GCF_002259145.1 of Rhodococcus sp. 15-2388-1-1a. NCBI lineage: Bacteria > Bacillati > Actinomycetota > Actinomycetes > Mycobacteriales > Nocardiaceae > Rhodococcus > Rhodococcus sp. 15-2388-1-1a. Next base: position 287,661 of record NZ_NPFP01000008.1, read on the forward strand.
ACGAATTGGCCTCTCTGCGTGCGGAATTCGACGTGGTGATCTGCGAGGGCGCGGGCTCGCCCGCCGAGATCAATCTGCGCGCCACGGACTTGGCCAACATGGGGTTGGCGACGGCGGCGTCTCTTCCGGTGATCGTGGTGGGGGATATCGATCGTGGGGGAGTGCTGGCTCATCTGTTCGGCACCGTGGCGGTGCTGTCTCCGGAGGATCAGGCGCTCGTCGCCGGGTTCGTGATCAACAAGTTCCGCGGTGATCCTGCGCTGCTGGCACCCGGTCTCGAGCAGTTGCGCGCGTTGACTGGGCGTCCGACGTACGGTGTCGTTCCGTTCGCCGACGGATTGTGGATGGACGCCGAGGATTCCCTCGGAACCGTTCCCGACGCTCCGGTGGGGCGACCGCGTGCACCGCACGGCTCGCAGTGGCTGCGCGTCGCGGCGGTGCGGTTGCCGAGAATCTCGAACACCACCGATGTCGAGGCGTTGGCCTGCGAGCCAGGGGTGTCGGTGCACTGGGTCACCGAGCCGTCCCGGCTCGAGGATGTGGATCTGGTGGTCGTCCCGGGCAGCAAGTCCACCGTGTCGGATCTGGAGTGGTTGCGGCGCACCGGTCTTGCCGATGCGATCGCGGCACGCGGGTCTGCGGGCCTTCCGGTTCTGGGGATCTGCGGTGGCTATCAGATGTTGGGCCGAACGATCGACGACACCGTCGAATCCGGAGCCGGTGCAGTTCGGGGTCTCGGTCTGCTCGATCTCTCGGTCGAGTTCGCGGCCGACAAAGTGCTCGCGCAGGTGGCCGGGCGATCGATGCAGTTCGGCTCGGATTCGGTGTCGGGCTACGAAATTCACCATGGACGGGTTGCGCGGAACGGCGACGACGCGTTGTTGACCTCCGCGTCGGGTATCTCCGAAGGCAGCCTACGCGGCAGCGTTCTCGGTACCCACTGGCACGGATTGCTCGAGTCCGACGATTTCCGGCGATCGTTGCTCACCTGGGTGGCGGAGAAATCGGGTCGTACGGGATTCGAGGTGGCATCCGACACGTCGGTTGCGGCGTTGAGGGAGCAACAGTTGGACTTGTTGGCGGATCTGGTGGAGCACAACGTGGACGTCGACGCCGTGCTCGACCTCATCGAGCACGGCGTCGATCCCGCGGCGAAAAAGGTTGTCACGCAGATGCTTTGAGGAGACCGAACCAGCTCGCCGCCGACAGTGCGCCGGTGATGGCCAAGGGAATGACAACCAGCAGAAGGATGCGTGGAGTGTCGGTGAAGAAGGTGCCGATGTTGGGCCACCAATTCTGCCAGGTCACCAGAATCGATCCGCCGCCGAAGAATACGAGCGTACCGAGTCCGAGGGTGAACAATCCGTTGACGCGGTACCGCCGATAGACGACGCCGATGAATGCGCCGATGCCGCCGATCACCAGCAGTCCGGTCACGAGTGCCGCCCATTGAAGCACAGGATTGTCGGTGGCAGAGCGGGCAATTCCGAACATTCTGATCTTCTTGCCGAAACCACCCGTCGCGGACTCGATGGTCGACAGCGCGTAGATGATCGTGCCGATCGCGACGGATTGTGCGATGCCCACCAATGCTGTTGCCGTGAGGAATTCGCGCCGAGTGATGCTCAAGCCCAGCGCGTACGGAAACACCTGAGTGATGGCAGAGAGGTAGAAGGCGAGTGCGAAGCCGTACACCGCGAAGACTCCGCCGGTGAAATTGGATTCCGATTCGGTGTCCGGAACAACGGAGAACAGGCCGTACGTGACGACGAACACTATGGCGAGAATGCCCAGCGGCCACGCGAATGTGGTTGCCCAGGAGGTGTTGTGGATTCGTGCGACATTCAGTATTCGTTTCATGACTTTGCCTCCTCGGTTCCGGCTGTGGTGCGTTCGATGATCAACTGCTGCAACGGAATGGCCTCGATGGTGAGGCCCGCTGCGGCACCGTCGGATTTCTGCTGCTCGTCGAGCCGGCCGTCGATGGTCGTCCGTGCGCTGGCTCCGAGTGCGGTGCGGTGCAACGTCCGGTGTTCCGCCGCGAACGAATCAACAGCCCGGGTCGGCCCGGTGATCTCGAATGCGCTCTCGCGCAGGGTATCCGACTCGTCGTTGAGCACGATCCTGCCCTTGTCGATGAGGATCACGTGTTCGATCAGATCGCTGACCTCGTCGATCAGGTGGGTGGACAGGATCACCGTCCTGGGGTTCTCCGAGTAGTCGGCCAGCAATCTGTCGTAGAACAGGTGTCGCGAGACTGCGTCGAGTCCGAGGTACGGCTCGTCGAAGAAGGTCAGTGGCGCCCGTGACGCGAGTCCGATGACGATTCCGAGAGCCGACGTCATTCCGCGGGAGAGCTTCTTGATCTTGCGGCCGAGGGGCAGGTCGAAATCGCGTAGCAATTCGGCGGCGAAGTCACCGTCCCAGTGCGGAAGGATATGCGAGGCATGCGAAACGGCGTGCTTGACCTTCAGGTCGTCGGGGTACTTCTGGCTCTCCTTGACGAAGCACACGTGACTCAGCGCGAACGGGTTCTCCCACGGAGCTCGCCCGAATACCGAGACCTCGCCCGCGCTCTGGCGCATCTGCGCGGTCATCATCTGCATGACGGTGGTCTTGCCTGCGCCGTTGCGACCGAGGAAGCCGTAGATCTTGTTCTGCTCGATCTCGAAGCTCACGTCGTCGACAGCGGTGAACGAACCGAACTTCTTGGTCAGGTGGTTGGCCGACGCGACGACGCGGCCGGGGATCGAATCGAATTCGTGGACGCTCATCGCGGCACCTCCCAGTTGTCGAGCATGGTCTTGAGTTCGTCGACTGTCATGCCGAGCTTGCGCGCCTCGGTGACGAGCGGGTCGATGTACTGACGAGCGAAGAGGTCGCGGCGACGAAATCGAAGAGCGTCCCGAGCGCCTGTGGTGACGAACATTCCGATTCCTCGTTTCTTGTAGACGACTCCGTCGGCGACGAGCTTGGCGAGTCCCTTACCGGCGGTGGCCGGGTTGATTCGATGGAATGCGGCCAGTTCGTTGGTCGACGGGACCTGCTCTTCCTCTGCCAGGGAGCCGTCGATGATGGAGTTCTCGACCATCTCGGCGATCTGCAGGAAGATCGGCCTGCCCTCGTCCATCAGAACCGCCGCCGATGCGTCGAGGTTGTTTGCCTCGCTGGTTCATTACTCATGTAACTAACCATAGAACCGATGCGTGGTCGGCGCAAGAGGCAGTACCGTCGTCCCCATGGAGTTCACGCATGTGAGTGCTGCGGGTGGGCAATGTTCGGTGCGAGTCGCAGGCCCGGACAGCAGGCACGCCGTTCTCTTGCTTCCCGATGCAGGCGATCCGGTGGATGTGTACGACGCGGTCAGCGAACGGTTGCACAATTCTGATCTGAAAACAGTTGCGCTGGAAAGCATCGACGGCGTCGGTGACGAGGCGATCCTGACGGTTCTCGACGAGCTGAAACTGTCGTGGGTGCACCTCGTCGGCAGCGGCGCGGGTGCGGAGTCGGCATGGACGTTGGCTGCCAAGACTTTCGGACGCTTCGCCAGTCTGATCGCGGTGAACCGTTGTCACCCCGCGATCGCGGACGAGCAGGGCACCGTACGCGCGGCGGATTGCCCGCCCGTCGAGTTACCGACGACGCTGATCGTCGGGTCCTCGTTGGGCCGCGCATCCGCCGACGCGAGCGGTCGGTTCGTCTACTCGGACTTCCGCGTGGTCCAACTCGACGGCAGCGCGAATGTCGTCGCCGACGAACCGGCTGCGCTGGCGACGGAAATCGTCCTCCGCACCAGCCCCTGGTAACCGGAACTACAGTTCGAGCCCCAGCAGGGCGTTCTCGACCACCTCGGGCAAGCCGGGGTGAATCCAGTACTGGCCACGTGCCATGTCCTGGGCCGACAACCCGAAGCTCATCGCCTGGATGAGGGGCTGAATCAGGGTCGGGGCCTGCGCACCGATGATGTGCGCGCCGAGGATCTTTCCGGTGCCCTTCTCGGCGATGATCTTGCACAGACCTTCGCTGTCCTCCATGGCCCAGCCGTAGGCGACATCTCCGTAGTTCTGGACCTTGACGGTGATGTCCAGGCCGGCGTCGCGGGCTTGCTCTTCGGTCATGCCCACCTCGGCGATCTGGGGATCGGTGAACACCGCCGCGGGAACGAACCGATGGTCGTTGGTTCGTAGGGCCGAGGTATCGCCGTGCCACGCGTCCTGCAGCAGGTTGTACTGGACGACCCGAGCTTCCTGGTTGGCCACGTGCTTGAGCTGGTACGGAGACGAGACGTCGCCGAGCGCGAACACACCCTCGGCCGTGGTGCGTCCGAATTCGTCGACCACGATGCGGCCGTCGTCGTCGAGCTCGATGCCTGCGGTGCCGAGATCCAGACGGTCACCGTTGGGCTCGCGGCCCACGGCGACGAGGAAGGCGTCGCCGAGAACCTTGGTGCCGTCGGCCAGTTCGACGCCGTGCAGCGCGCCCTCGGACACTGCGCGGGTATCACCGGAGTCGAGATGGACGTCCCACTTGGCGCGGGCGAGATCGGTGAACCGCTTCGAGATGTCGGCGTCCAATGCGCGGAGCAAGGTGTCCTTGCGAGCGACGAGCGAGACCTTCGAGCCGAGTGCCGAGAACACGTGCGCGAATTCTGCTGCGATGTAACCGGATCCGAGAATCACCAGATGCTCGGGGAGCTCGGGCAGACGCATCACATCGCTGTTGGTGTGGTACGTCACGCCCGAATCGGCGATGGACTGCGGCACCACCGGCCGCGATCCGGCGGCGATGACGACCTGGTCGGCGGTGATGACGGAACCGGTGCCGGTGTCGATGGTGCGTGGGCCGACGAAGGTGGCATGCCCCTCGAACAGGGTGACGTTGGGGCTGCCTTCGGCGCGGTAGCGCTTGCCGCCCTCCGAGATGGGGTCGATGCGGCCGAAGACGCGGTCGACGATGTCGGGCCAGCGCACGCCGTCCACGTGGGCGTCGACGCCGTATTTTGCGGAATCGCGCACCGTGCGAGCGACTTCGGCGGCGTAGACGAACATCTTCGTGGGAATGCAGCCGACGTTGAGGCAGGTGCCGCCGAAGGTGGAATTCTCTTCGAGCAGAGCGATCTTCTTGTCCTCGAAGCGCGAATCGGCGATGGAGTTGCCCGATCCTGAGCCGATGATCGCGATGTCGAAATGCTCGGTCATGAAATGTGCCCGCTCTCGGTATGGTCTTTGCCCGACGCGTGGTCGGTGCTCTCGCTTCGATGCAACCACTCGATCCACTCGTCCATTTCCTCGAACGCCCGCGCGCGTGGAGCCTCGGTGGACAGGAAGACGTCGTGCCGAGCACCCTCGATGGGCACGATCGTGGTGCGGTCGCCCAGGCAGCCGGCCCACCGGGCGATCTGGCGAACGTCCAGTACGGCGTCTGCGGCGTCGACTGCGGAACTGTACCGGCGTGAGAAGTGCGTCACTTTCGAGCGCAGAATCAGTGCCGGGATACCGATGTCGAGGCCGCGATGGAGTTCGGCATGACCGTGGCGCACGGCGCGGATCCAGCCGAAGGTGATGGGGAAGCCGGCGAGTGGCTTCCAGTCGAGGTCGTAGTCCCATTCGCCGTTCTCGGACGCAGCGAGCGACAGTCCGTAGGTGTCGAGGCCGCCGCCGGGGACCTGTGTCTTGGACCTGAATCGGCCGATGACGTCGATCGCTGCGGTGCCGACGCTGCGAATGGCGGGTGGGCCCTGCAGGTCGAACCAGGGGCTGTTGAGGACCACGCCTGCCAGGCCGAGACCGGCCGAGCCACCTTCCCGGCGGTTGAGACGGTTGAGCCACAGCGGCAACACGAGACCGCCGGTCGAGTGCGCCATGAGCAGCACCGGGGCACCTGCGCGTTCTGCGCGGACAAGGGCGAGAGCCTCGTTCAGCTCGGTGTCGTACATCGCCAGATCGGTCACGAAGTGCGCGGTCTGACCTTCGCGGCGCGAGCGTCCGCACTTGCGCAGGTCCAGCGCGTAGAACGCGTACCCCTTCGCGGCGAAGTGCTCGGCGATGTGTCGCTGGAAGAAGTAGTCGGTGAAACCGTGGACGTAGATCACCGCGCGCTCGAAGTTCGCGGCGCCCGACGGTTGATATCGCACGAGAGTGGCCTCGACCTGCCCCTCGCCGTCCGGATCGTCACCGAGTGGAATGGTCGTCTGTTCGTAGCCGTCGCCGAGGACATCGGGCACCCAGGTAGTCACAGATCACAACTGTAGTGGGCGCCGCGGACGGCGTCCGAGGAGCACAATCGAGACCGGGTTGACGTGGTGTCCGATGGGGTAGGCCCAGCTAGTAACCTGACCGCATCGGGTGAGTAGCCCTCTACAGCAGAGTTCTCCGGTCGATACCGCCACCGGCCGAGACCTCCACAGACAAGGAAGTCGATTCTCCAGTGTCCAAAGATGAGCAGGGTAAGCGGATCAAGACCGACGTCGTTCTGGTCGGTGCCGGAATCATGAGCGCCACCCTCGGTGCGCTGCTCCGTCAGCTCGAACCGAACTGGTCGATCGACGTCTACGAGCGGCTCGATGCGGCCGCGGCCGAGAGCAGCGACGCGTGGAACAACGCGGGCACCGGCCACTCGGCACTGTGCGAACTGAACTACACGCCGCAGAACAAGGACGGCAGCGTCGATATCGCCAAGGCGCTCAACGTCAACGAGCAGTTCCAGGTCTCGCGTCAGTTCTGGGCACACGGCATCGAGACCGGCGTGCTCTCCGACGCCAAGAACTTCATCAACCCCATTCCGCACGTGAGCTTCGTGCACGGGGCCGAGAACGTGAAGTACCTGCGGGCGCGGTACGAAGCGCTCGTGGGCAACCCACTGTTCGCAGGCATGGAGTACATCGACTCCAAGGACGAGTTCTCGGCGCGACTGCCGTTGATGGCCAAGGGCCGTGACTTCTCCGACCCCGTGGCACTGAACTGGAGTCAGGAGGGCACCGACGTCGACTTCGGTGCGCTCACCAAGCAGCTGCTGAACTACCTGTCGTCCGCGGGCGGCACCGTGCACTTCGGACACGATGTGCGCAACATCACCAAGCAGTCCGACGGCAGCTGGGACGTCAAGGTTGCCAACCAGCGCACCGGCGTCAAGAAGACCGTCAACGCCAAGTTCGTGTTCGTCGGCGCAGGCGGCGGCGCACTGCACCTGCTGCAGAAGTCCGGGATCGCGGAGATCAAGGGATTCGGCGGCTTCCCGGTCAGTGGCGAGTGGTTGCGGTGCACCGATCCCGCACTGATCGAGCAGCACTCGGCCAAGGTGTACGGCAAGGCCTCTGTCGGCGCTCCTCCCATGTCGGTGCCGCACCTCGACACCCGCGTGATCAACGGCCAGCAGGGTCTGTTGTTCGGCCCGTACGCAGGCTGGTCGCCCAAGTTCCTCAAGCAGGGCAAGATCACCGACCTGCCCTCCTCGGTCAAGCCCGGCAACCTGATGTCGATGCTCGGAGTCGGCGTGACCGAGCTCGGACTCGTCAAGTATCTGGTCAGTGAGCTGGCTCAGTCGCAGGCGGATCGTGTCGAGACGCTGCGCGAGTTCGCGCCCTCGGTGCTCGGCGAGAACTGGGAGCTCGTCACCGCGGGTCAGCGCGTCCAGGTGATCCGCAAGAAGGGTCGCGGCGGCGTGCTCGAGTTCGGTACCGCCGTGGTCAATGCTGCGGACGGCACGATTGCAGGTCTGCTCGGTGCCTCTCCCGGCGCATCCACCGCCGTTCCGGCCATGCTGGACGTGCTGCAGCGGTGCTTCGGAGACAAGTACGACGCATGGCAGCCCAAGCTCAAGGAAATGGTCCCGTCGCTCGGGGTCAAGCTGGCTCAGAACAGCTCGTTGTTCGACGAGGTCTGGGGCTGGACGTCCAAGACTCTGGAACTCGAAAATGCTCGTGAGCTCGCACAGCCCACGGGTGTGTGATAGCAAAAGGTATGAATACGCAAGCAGCAGCTCTCAAACGATCATGGGCACTAGACCTGTCCAACAGCACGTTGTACGACCTGTTGAAGCTGCGTGTCGAGGTGTTCGTGGTCGAGCAGGCATGTGCGTACCCGGAGTTGGACGGGCGTGACCTGCTGACCGAGACACGGCACTTCTGGCTCGAACGGGACGGCGAAGTGGTGTGCACACTTCGCCTGCTCGAGGAGCACGACGACGGTGAGAAGGCGTTCCGTATCGGCAGGCTCTGCACGCAGCGCTCGGCCAGGGGACAGGGCCACACCACGCGGATTCTGCGAGCCGCGCTTGCCGAGGTCGGTTCGGCTCCGTGTCGGATCAACGCTCAGAGCTACCTCGTCGACATGTACGCCAAGCACGGCTTCCTGCCCGACGGCGAAGAAGTTCTCGAGGACGGCATTCCGCACACGCCGATGCGTCGTGGCGGCGGCACTGCCTGGAGCGAGGGCTGACCTTCCGCAGTACTCGATCGACGAATGCCACACCCGGTCCATACCGTGTGTGGCATTCGTTCGTTCGGCGGTAGTGTTCGGTTCGAAGTCGGTCGCGGAGAAGTCCTGTGTCAATCAGGCGCGGTCCCGCCACTGTGTTCAGGGGATTCTTCGAGCAGAAGATTCCCCTGTCAGCCAGATCGCCGCTCGGCTTCGCGTATCTCGACCGAACGTCCGGCGCGGAACTCCGGGCACGAAGGGAATTGGCTGTGCAGCGAAGTGGGAGTGTTCCCGAACCGGGATATCCGTTCAGTGCGATCGTCGGTCAGGATCAGCTGAGGTTGTCGTTGATCCTGTGTGCCGTGCACCCCGGTATCGGCGGTGTACTGGTGCGAGGGGAAAAGGGCACCGCGAAATCGACGGTGGTGCGTGCCCTCGCGACACTGCTGCCCGCCGTGGAGGACGACGACGGGTCGCGCCCGGCGAAGCTCGTCGAACTCCCGGTGGGAGCGACCGAGGATCGAGTGGTGGGGTCCATCGACCTCGAGAAGGTTCTGCGCGACGGCGAACGTGCGTTTCAACCCGGTCTTCTCGCCGCTGCGCACCGTGGTGTTCTCTACGTCGACGAAGTGAACCTGCTGCACGATCATCTGGTCGACGTGCTGCTCGACGCGGCCGCGATGGGTCGAGTTCACGTCGAGCGTGACGGTGTATCGCATTCACACCCAGCGCAATTCGTCTTGGTCGGCACGATGAATCCCGAGGAGGGCGAGCTTCGTCCGCAGCTGCTCGACCGGTTCGGTCTCGCAGTGGAGGTGACGGCGTCCCGCGATGTGGACGTCCGCATGAACGTCGTCCGCCGCCGGATGAACTACGAGCGTGATCCGCATGCGTTCGCCGCCCGGTTCCGCGACGACGATATCGCCGTGGCCGAGCAGATTCTGGCCGCCCGGAAAATTCTCGACGACGTGGTGTTGAGCGACAAGGAACTTCGGCGTATCGCTGCGCTGTGTGCGTCGTTCGACGTCGACGGTATGCGCGCCGATCTGGTGCTGGCCCGTACCGCCTCCGCGCACGCCGCGTGGCGGGGCGCGAGCGAGGTGACCGAGGAAGACGTGCGGGTTGCCGCCGAACTGGCTCTGCCGCACCGGCGTCGGCGCGATCCCTTCGACGAGCCGGGCATCGACGACAAGCAGTTGGACGAGGCCATGCGGGACGCGGCCGAGCAGGCCGAGCAACAACCCGACCCGGAGCCCGACCCCGACGGCGGCGGGGGAGCGCCCGATCCCGAGGCTCCCGACGACGCCTCCCAGTCCCCGTCCTCCGACACACAGTCCTCCGATTCGCACGACGAGCCGGCGCAACCACCGCCGTCCTCGGGGACCGGCAGCGAGAAGCAGGCAGGTACTCCAGGAGCGCAGTTCAGAGCGCGATTGCTCGAGGTTCCCGGAGTGGGCGAGGGCGCGCCGGGTCGACGCTCGCGGTCACGGTCCTCGCACGGGCGGTCGGTACGGCCCACCGTCGAGGCAGGTAAGGGTCTGCACCTGGTGGGCACTCTGTTCGCCGCGGCCGAGCAGCAGGTCGTCCGCGGCCGTACCTCCGGCCGGTTGAAGCTCGAGCCTGCGGATCTGCGGGGTGCGATCAAGGAGGGGCGCGAGGGCAACTTGATCGTGTTCGTCGTCGACGCCTCGGGTTCGATGGCTGCGCGAGATCGACTGTCCGCGGTGACCGGTGCGGTGCTGTCGCTGCTGCGCGATGCGTACCAGCGCCGCGACAAGGTCGCCGTGATCACCGTGCGCGGCACGGAAGCCGAGACGGTATTGCCGCCGACGTCCTCGGTTGACGTGGCCGTGACGCGATTGCGAAAGATGAAGACCGGTGGCAGATCCCCACTGGCGCAGGGCTTTCTGCAGGCACGTGAACTCGTTCTGCGAGAGCGTGTTCGGGACCCGCTGCGGCGCGCGCTGGTGGTCGCGCTGACCGACGGACGGGCCACCGGAGGTACCGACCCTGTCGGCCGGGCCCGGATCGCCGCGGGACGCATCGCGTCGGACAAGATCGCCTCCGTGGTCGTCGACTGCGAATCGGGAATGGTCCGCCTCGGACTCGCCGCAGATTTCGCGGCGTGCCTCGGCGGCGGTTACGTGGCCCTCGCGGATCTGTCGGCGGAGCAGGTCGCTGCCGTCGTTCGCGCAGCGGCGTAGGGGGTACGCGATGCCTCAGGGTGTACCTGCTCCCGGAACCGTTCCGCAGGACGGCCTCACGACGCGTCAGCGCCGCAATCTGCCCGTCCTCGCCGTGCACACCGGCCCGGGCAAGGGGAAATCGACCGCCGCATTCGGCATGGCGTTGCGGGCCTGGAATCAGGGTTTCGACGTCGGAGTGTTCCAGTTCGTCAAGAGTGCCAAGTGGAAAGTCGGCGAGGAAGCGGCATTTCGCACCCTCGGCGAACTGCACGAGAGCACCGGGGTCGGCGGAGCCGTCGAATGGCACAAGATGGGCGAGGGCTGGTCGTGGACTCGCAAGAAGGGCAGCGATGTCGACCATGCCGAGGCTGCGGCAGAGGGCTGGCGGGAGATCGCTCGACGAATCGAGCAGCAGTCGCACCGGTTCTACGTGCTGGACGAGTTCACCTATCCACTCAAGTGGGGGTGGGTCGACGTCGCCGAGGTGGTCGACGTCCTGACCCACCGACCCGGCAATCAGCACGTCGTCATCACCGGACGCGACGCACCCCGTGAACTGATCGAGGCGGCCGACCTGGTCACCGAGATGGCCAAGGTCAAGCATCCGATGGACGCGGGACGCAAGGGTCAGCGAGGCATCGAATGGTGAACGCGTCCTGTCCCGCAGTGGTGATCGCGGCCCCCGCGTCGGGCAGCGGAAAGACGACGGTGGCCACCGGACTGATGGGTGCGCTGCGCAATGCCGGTCGCACCGTCGCACCGTTCAAAGTGGGGCCGGACTACATCGACCCCGGATATCACTCGCTCGCGGCCGGGCTCCCGGGCCGCAACCTCGACGCCGTGATGGTCGGTGCCGACCGCATCGGGCCCCTGTTCCGACACGGCAGTCGAGGATGCGACATCGCGGTCGTCGAGGGCGTCATGGGACTGTTCGACGGCAAGATCGACATGACCGGACCGGGGGAGGCCTCCGCCGAGGGATCGACCGCACGAGTGGCCGCGATGCTCGGTGCCCCGGTGATCCTGGTGGTCGATGCCCGCGGACACAGTCAATCGCTTGCCGCTGTGCTGCACGGCTTCTCGACGTTCGACGCCAGCGTCCGCATCGGCGGAGTGATTCTCAATCGCGTCGGCAGTCAGCGGCACGAGGACGTGTTGCGCCAAGCGTGCGAACGGGTGGGTGTTCCGGTACTCGGCGCGTTGCCGCGCATGAGCGAACTGGTCGTCCCGTCACGGCATCTGGGGCTGATCACCGCAGTCGAACACGGTGGTGCCGCAACCGATGCCGTCGACGCGATGAGCGCCCTCGTCTCCCGGTTCGTCGACATCGAGGCAGTGAGCGCCCTGGCTCGATCGTCGGTGACAGCGCCGCAGTGGTCCCCGGAGAACGAGGTACACAGCTCCGATGGATCGCCCGTCGTCGCGGTTGCCGGTGGCCCCGCATTCACCTTCGGATACACCGAACACGTCGAACTGCTCCGCGCAGCCGGGGCCGACGTGGCCGTGTTCGATCCGCTGCGTGACGGATTGCCGCCCGGCACAGCAGGAGTCGTTCTTCCCGGTGGATTCCCGGAGGAGCATGCGGCCGCACTGTCGGCGAACGAACTACTGCTCGCGGACGTTCGAGCAGCGGCGGCCCAGGGATTGCCGATCCACGCCGAATGCGCCGGATTGCTCTATCTGGCACGGCGATTGGACGGCCATGCCATGGCCGGAGTCGTCGACGTGGACGCGGAATTCGGGAACACCCTCACTCTGGGATATCGCGACGCGGTTGCCCTCGAATCGTCGACACTGTTCGACGCGGGCACCCGCGTCACCGGCCACGAGTTCCACCGCACGAAGCTCGTCGCAGTGCGCGAGGCGGCGTCGGCTGCCTGGGGCTGGCACAAGCAGAGCCCCGACGGCAGAACCGCGGCGCGCGAGGGCTTCGTACAGGGCGGCGTCCACGCGTCGTACCTGCACACCCATGCCGCGGGCAATCCCGAGTCGATCACCCGATTCGTCTCCGCTGCCATCGACTACGCGCGCGTGTAGAGCCGGCCCAGAATGCGGGTGGTCGTCGGAATAGGTGCCCGAGCCGGCGTCGATGCCGCCGACGTCGTGGTCGCGATCTCCATAGTGCTGCAACCGGACTGGCATGTCGAGGCCATCGCCTCGATCGACCGAAAAGCAGAACTGGTGGCCGCGGTGGCGTCGAGCATGGGGGTTCGGGGCGTGACCTACTCGGCGAGTGAACTGTCGACCGTCGTCACGCCCACCGTGTCGGTCCGGGTGCTCCGTGCCGTCGGAAGTGCCAGCGTCGCCGAAGCAGCGGCGCTGCTGGCCGGCCGTTCGACGGAGTTGGCGGTACCCAGGTTCGGTCTGGACGGTGTCACCGTTGCCGTTGTCGCGCTCTGCCTTGACGGTGGACCGGGGGTTCGGGCCATCCTGTAGGTATGACCGAGACGATGAAAGCCGTTGCCTACACCCGCTCGCTTCCGATCGACGATCCCGCCAGTCTCACGGATGTGGTCATCGACGTGCCCACCGCGGGGCCGCGAGACCTGCTGGTCGACGTGAGAGCGGTGTCGGTGAACCCGGTGGACGTCAAGGTCCGTGCCGGCAGCGATCCGCAGGGCGTCCCGAAGGTCCTCGGGTTCGACGCCGCAGGTGTGGTGCGCGCCGTCGGTGCCGACGTCACCATGTTCGCACCGGGGGACGAGGTCTACTACGCGGGAGACATCGGCAGACCCGGGACCGACTCGCAGTTCCATGCGGTGGACGAACGCATCGTGGCGAAGAAGCCGACGACCCTCGATTTCGCACAGGCCGCGGCGTTGCCGCTCACCGTGATCACCGCCTGGGAAGGACTGTTCGACAAGCTCCGCATCACTGCCGAGACCACCGGAACATTACTGATGGTGGGAGCCACCGGAGGTGTGGGATCTGTTGTGCTGCAGCTGCTTCGGACCCTCGTTCCCGGCGTACGCGTGATCGCGACGGCAGCGGACGAGGACGCCGTGGAGTGGGTCCGTTCTCTCGGTGCAGCCGACGTCGTGAATCACCGCCGCGATCTTCGCGACGAAGTACGTCGAGTGGCACCGGACGGCATCGACTACGTGTTCACCGCCCATTCCTCCGGGCAGGTCGAGATCTACGCCGACCTGTTGACGCCGTTCGGACAGATAGTCGCGATCGACGATCCCGAGACGCTCGACGTTCTCCCGCTGAAGACGAAGGCGATCTCGTGGCACTGGGAGTTCATGTTCGCGCGTCCGATGCACGACACACCGGATCTGATTCGCCAGCACGAGCTGCTGACCAGGGTGGCCGAGCTCGTCGATGCGGGTTCGGTGCGCACCACCGCCACGACGGTTCTGTCTCCGATCGACGCCGAGCAGCTACGCGAAGCGCATCGGTTGGTCGAGGCCGGGCACGTACGGGGCAAGGTCGTCGTCGCTGCCCGCTCGTGAGAACCGATCCGCGCCACTGACTGGCGAAAGCGGGCCGACGCGGGCAATGTGGAACCAATGACTTCCGACAGCACCGTCCTACTCGGCCCGATCGTTCGGTACGTCGGTACCGAGACGGCGACCCTGTGGTTCGAGATGGCCGAATCGGCGACGATTTCGGTCGTCACCGACGCCGGCGTCCGGGGTTCCGAGCGGACGTGGGGAGTGCACGGCCACCACTACGCGCTGGTGCCGCTCGAGGGACTACCGGCCAACGCCACGGTGACCTACGAGGTGTTCGTCGAGGACCGTCGCGTGTGGCCGCCGGAGGGTCGGACGGCCGCCATCCACACCGTCGACGCCGAGGGACCTGTCACCCTCGCTTTCGGATCGTGTCGACGGGGCGACAACTACAGCGACGAATCCTTGAAGCAGATCGGGGCCGACGCCTTGGCCGGGCTGGGGAACGCGCTGATCGAGCAGGATCCGAGTCGGTGGCCGCAGGCGTTGCTGCTCCTCGGTGACCAGGTCTACGCCGACGACCCGTCACCGGAGATCGTCGAACGGCTCCAGGCGCGCCGACGCTCGGGCGAGGGTCCCTCCAGCGCGATCGGGACCGACGCCGAGAACGAGATCTGCGATTTCGAGGAGTACTCCTGGTTGTACCGGGAATCGTGGGGACTCGAGCCGGTACGGACTCTGATGGCGAGTATCCCGTCGTGCATGATCCTCGACGACCACGATCTGCGCGACGACTGGAACTCGTCCGCCTCGTGGCGTCGCGACATCGTGACACGGCCGTGGTGGAACGATCGCGTGGTCGGCGCATATTCGTCGTACTGGGTGTACCAGCACCTGGGCAACCTCTCGCCCAAGGAGTTGGCGCAGGACGAGATGTACGCCGCGGTTCGGTCGGCCGACACCGACGCCGAACGAGAGAAGTTGTTGTCCGACTTCGCGATACGGGTCGACCGCAAGCCCGAAACCGGACGCTGGAGCTTCTATCGCGACTTCGGCGACACGCGGCTGATCATGATCGATTCGCGCTGCTCTCGAAACCTGGATCCGGACAACAGAGAAATGGTCGACGAGAAGGAGTGGGCGTGGGTACGCGACCGCGCACTCGAAGCCAGCCCCCGGCACCTGCTGTTCGGGTCGTCGTTGCCCTACCTCATGCTGCCCGCCCTGCATTACCTCGAACAGTGGAACGAGGCTGTGGCGCAGGGCAGTTGGGGGTCGATGCCGGCCAAGGTGGCCGAGAAGATGCGGATCGGCCTCGACCTCGAACACTGGGCTGCCTTCACCAACTCGTTCAACGACATGGCGGCGTTGACGCGTGAGCTCTCCCGCGGCGAGAACACACCCGCCTCGATCATGTGGCTCTCGGGCGACGTCCACTGCTCCTATGTGGCGAACGCGGACTTCGGGGTCGGCGGGCGCGCGGTACCGGCCACGTATCAGCTCACCATGTCGCCGTTCCGCAATCCGCTCGATCTGCCGATTCGTGCGGTCAACAAGTTGGCCATCAAGCGTCCCGCCGCCCGAATTCTCTCCAAGCTCGCGCGAGCGGCGCACGTGGGCCCGTCCGGTGTCGAATGGGAGGCCGAGGCCGGTCCGTGGTTCGCCAACGGCGTCATGCTGCTGACCCTGCACGGCGACTCCGCGCGGTTGCGGGTGCACCACGCCCACGTCGACGATGCGGGCAAGCAGGTGCTCACCGAGACGTCGACCCTGGCCCTTGCCTAGTGTTCGAGTAAACGATTGGCCATCGCCGGGCCGATGAGGTTGGCTGGTTCGTTGTGGCCCACCTCGAACTGAACGACATCGTCTACTTCCTGCCCGACGGACGGCAGCTGCTCAACGGTGTCGGGTTTCGGGTCGGCGACGGTGCCAAGACCGCCCTGATCGGGCCCAACGGAACCGGGAAGACGACGCTGACGCGGATCATCGCGGGTGACGAGACCCCCGACGAGGGGGCGGTGTCGAGCTCCGGTTCGCTCGGGGTGATGCGGCAGTTCGTCGGCCAGCTGCGCGACGACTCGACCGTGCGTGATCTGTTGCTGTCGGTCGCGTCCCCGGCCGTGCGAACGGCCGCGGCGGCGCTGGACGCAGCCGAGAACACGATGATCGAGGTCGACGACGAGAAGACCCAGATGAAATACGCACAGGCCCTGTCGGATTGGGGCGATGTCGGCGGTTACGACCTCGAGCCGTTCTGGGACAAGGTCACCACGGCAGCACTCGGAATGCCGTTCGACCGCGCGAAGTGGCGCGCTGCGTCGACCCTCAGTGGCGGTGAGCAGAAACGCCTCGTACTCGAAGCGTTGTTCGCCGGCACCGACAATCTGTTGCTTCTCGACGAGCCGGACAACTACCTCGATGTGCCGGGCAAGCGCTGGCTCGAAGCGACCATTCGCGATTCCGACAAGTCCGTCCTGTTCATCAGCCACGACCGGGAGCTCATCGCCAACGCCGCGAATCGGATCGTGACACTGGAACCGGGCGTCAGCGGTGCCACCTCGTGGGTGCACGGCGGCGGGTTCGCGACGTATCACGCTGCGCGTGAGGACCGGAATGCTCGGCTCGACGAACTGCGACGGCGGTGGGACGAGGAACTGGTCAAACTCCGGGCACTGGTGCTGCGCCTGCGGGAGAAGGCCAAGTTCAACGACGGGGTCGCTGCTCGCTACCACGCGTCCCAGACTCGGTTGGCCAAGTTCGAGGAGGCCGGACCGCCGGAAGCGGTGCCGTTGAAGCAGCACGTCACCGTTCGTCTGCGTGGCGGCCGAACAGCCAAGCGCGCATTGGTGTGTACGGCTCTGGAACTGACCGGACTGATGAAGCCCTTCGACACCGAGATCTGGTACGGAGACCGCGTTGCGGTGCTGGGTTCCAACGGTTCCGGCAAATCGCACTTCCTGCGGTTGCTCGCCAACGGTGGTACGGATCCGGAGAAGGAACACGAGCCGGTCCAGGAACTGGCTCTCGATCCGGTTCCGCACACCGGCACCGCGGTGCTCGGCGCTCGTGTTCGGCCGGGCCTGTTCGCGCAGACTCACACTCGGCCGGATCTCGCGGGCAACACGCTCCTCGACATCTTGCACATGGGCAACGAACACCGCGACGGCATGGGCCGGGAGGCCGCCGGCCGGGCACTGGACCGCTACGGTCTGGCCCGAGCCGCCGAACAGTCGTACGACAATCTCTCCGGCGGCCAGCAGGCGCGCGTGCAGATTCTGCTGCTCGAACTCTCCGGTGCCACCCTGTTGCTGCTCGACGAGCCGACCGACAACCTCGACCTGATGTCCGCAGACGCACTCGAAGACGCGATCTCGGCGTTCGACGGCACCGTCATCGCCGTGACCCACGACCGGTGGTTCGCTCGCAGCTTCGACCGATTCCTCGTGTTCGGCAGCACCGGTCAGGCCTACGAATCCGACGAGCCCGTATGGGACGAAAAGCGGGTGCAGCGCGCGCGGTAGCGTTTCCTCTCGTGAACGCGACTGACTCTCCCTATCTGGTCGGCCTCAATCTGGAAGGTCGACGCGTCGTCGTGGTCGGTGGCGGCACCGTCGCGCAGCGTCGATTGCCGTTGCTGATCTCCTGCGGTGCAGAGGTACACGTCATCACCCGGGAGGCAACGCCCGCTGTGGAGGCGATGGCGACGGCCGGTCAGGTGAGCATGGAGTTGCGCGACTATCGCGAGGGCGACCTCGCCGACGCCTGGTACGCCGTCGCGTGCACCGACGAGGCCGAGACCAACATCGCCATCGTCGCCGAGGCCACCGCGTCCAAGATTTTCTGCGTGCGAGCCGACATCGCCAAGGACGGCACCGCGGTCACCCCGGCGTCGGCCGAATGGGACGGGCTGACCCTCGGTGTCCTCGCGGGCGGCGAACACCGTCGATCGGCCGCGGTACGCAATGCTGTCGTCGAAGCTCTGCAGTCCGGTGTGGTCGCCGACTCGGCCCATGCGCCGTTGACGGGCGTTGCGCTGGTCGGTGGCGGACCCGGCGATCCGGACCTCATCACGGTCCGCGGGCGCAGGCTGCTCGCCTACGCCGACGTCGTGGTGGCCGATCGGCTCGCACCGCCCGAGCTGTTGGCCGAACTGGGCCCGCACGTGGAGGTCATCGATGCCTCGAAGATTCCGTACGGCCGCGCGATGGCGCAGGAGGCGATCAACCAGGCGCTGATCGACGGCGCGAAAGCAGGCAAGTTCGTCGTCCGGCTCAAGGGCGGCGATCCCTACGTGTTCGGTCGGGGATACGAGGAGCTCGAAGCGCTGGCTGCCGAGGGAATCCCGGTGACCGTAGTGCCTGGTATCACCAGCGCCATCTCGGTGCCCTCGTCCGCAGGCATCCCGGTGACGCATCGCGCCGTCACTCACGAGTTCGTCGTCGTCAGCGGCCACGTGGCACCCGACCATCCCGATTCGCTCGTCGACTGGAACGCGCTCGCCAAGCTCAAGGGCACCATCGTGTTGCTGATGGCCGTCGAACGCATCGGGAAGTTCGCCGACGTTCTCATCGCCGGTGGCCGGCCGTCCGACACCCCGGTGATCGTCGTTCAGGAAGGCACCATGCGCACCCAGCGTGAAGTTCGTGCGACTCTGAGCACCGTCGCCGATGCGGTTCGCGATGCGGAGATCAGGCCTCCGGCGATCGTGGTCATCGGAACCGTTGCCGGTTTCTCTGTACACGCCGGTAACGTGAACGCCCGTGCCTGAATCATCGATGTCCGATACCTCCAGTACCGAGGTCAAGTACCCGGTGACGACCCGAGCGTTCGGGTTGGCGATCATCGTCCTGAGCGGCCTGCAGTTGATGGTGGTGCTCGACGGTACGGTCGCCAACCTCGCTCTGGCACCGTTGCAGGCCGATCTTGGTCTGTCCGATGCCGGACGCAACTGGGTGCTCACGTCGTATGCCCTCGCTTTCGGTGGGCTGATGCTCCTCGGTGGCAGACTCGGTGACGCTTTCGGTCGAAAGAAGATGTTCCTGGCCGGCGTTGTTCTGTTCACCGTCGCATCCCTGCTGTGCGGGCTCGCGGTCAACGAGGCGACGTTGGTAGCGGCGCGCGCGCTCCAGGGGGTGGGTGCCGCGGTGGCGTCGCCGACGGCGTTCGCGCTGGTGGCGACCACCTTCGCGCCGGGCCCGGTACGAAACCAGGCCATCGCGATCTATGCGGCCATGACCGGTGTCGGCTCCATCGCCGGGCTCATCATCGGCGGTGCGTTGACCGAGGTGTCCTGGCGGTGGATCTTCCTGATCAACGTGCCGATCGGTGTCGTCATCGTGGTGCTCGCGGTCGTGTCGCTGCAGGAGACGGTGGGGGCGAAGCTACCGCTCGATGTGCCGGGAGCGATTCTGGCGACGCTCGGCTGCACCGGCGTGGTGCTGGCATTGAGCGAGGGCACCGAACTGGGCTGGACCAATCCGATCGTCATCGTCTCGCTGATCGCCGGCCTGCTCTTCCTCGGGCTGTTCCTGATGGTCGAGCGACGCGCCGACAACCCGTTGCTTCCGTTCTCGCTGTTCGGCAGCCGAGACCGAGTGGCGACGTTCGTGGCCATCTTCTTCGCCGGTGGCGTGATGTTCTGCCTCGCCGCGTACGTGGCTCTGTTCGTTCAGGACATCCTGGGATACAGCCCGTTGCACGCGGGCCTGGCGTTCGTGCCGTTCGCCTTCGGGCTCGGTGCCGCCGCATTCCTGGCCTCGCAGCTGGTGACCCGCATCGCCCCACGGTGGCTGATTCTGAGCGGTGCCGTGATCATGGTCGGGTGGCTGATGGTGTCGGTCGCGACGATGAACGCGGATTCGTCGTACTTCCCCGGACTGTTCTTCCCCGTCATCGGCATCGGATTCGGCGTCGGCCTGACGGTCGTGCCACTCCCGCTGTGCGCCATCGCCGGAGTGAGCCCCACCGAGATCGGCCCGTTGACCGCTATCGCCCTGGTTGCTCAGACCCTCGGCGGGCCGCTCGCGCTGGCCGTCATCGGCGCGCTGGTGACCTCGCGCACCCTGTCCCTGGGCGGCATCTCGGGACCGGCGACGCTGATGAACGACACCCAGCTCGATGCGTTGAGCTCGGGCTACATGTTCGCGTTGTTCTGCTGCGCCGTCTGCGCCGTGGTCGCGGGAATCGCTGCGGTGTTCATTCGTTTCACCCCGCAGCAGGTCGCTCAGGCCCAGGCTGCGCAGGAAAGCGCCCAGAAGGGCTGACGAGCAGGGGCGATCACACGCCCAGTACGGCCTTCGCGATGAGGAAGTAGACGATCAACCCCGTCGCATCGCAGAAGGTGGAGATGAAGGGCGTCGAGAAGACCGCCGGGTCCACCCCGATCTTCTTCGCGATCAGCGGCATCGCGCCGCCGACCGTGGCCGCGAGCGTGCAGATCGACAGCAGCGTCGTTCCGATGACGACTCCGAGGTGCCAGTCGTAGACGAGTCCGGCGATGACGAAGCCCAAGGTGCCGAGCATCGCACCCATCGTCGCTCCGACCCGAACCTCGCGAAAGAGCACCGCGGCGATGTCCCGCGGTCGCACGTCACCCAGCGCGAGCGCCCGCGTGACAGTGGTCGCGGCCTGCGAGCCGGTGTTGCCGCCGGTTCCGGTCAGCAGCGGAATGAACAGCGCGAGAGTGACGACTGCGGCGAGCGCGTGCTCGAAGATCTCGAGTACCTGCACCGTGAGGATGGCCGACAGCGCGAGCACCAGCAACCACACCACGCGAGAGCGAACGATGGACAGCACCGGCGTCGACAGATACGGCCGACGCAGCGGCTCGGAGCCACCCGCGCGAGCGGCGTCCTCGTCCTCGGCTTCTTCCAGGATTCGAGAGGACTGCTCGAGTGTGAGAATGCCGATCAGCCGTTGCTCGGAATCGACCACCACCACCGCAGGACTACGGTGCTCGAAGCACAGCCGTGCAGCCTCCTCCGCCGACGAATCGGCCTCGACCACCGGATGATCCGAGTACAGATCGCCGACCGGAGTGCTCGGTGCCGCCGTCGCCAGATCGGCGAGCGTCACCACCCCCAACAGAGTGCGGTGATCGTCGGTGATCGGCAACAGGTACACCGACTCGGCGTCCGAGCCGGTACGACGCACGGCATCGAGGGCGTCGCCGGCGGTCGCAGCGGTCCGTAGCCGAACGAACTCCGGACTCATGCGGCGGCCGACCGATCTGCGGTCGTATCCCAGCATGGGGGCGGTGAGTGCGCGTTCGTCGGGGGACAAGCCCACCAGCAGTCGATGCGCGACGTTGGAGGGGAGTTCGTCGAGCAATTCGACACGGTCGTCCGGGTCGAGTTCCTCGAACAGAGCGATCACATCGTAGCTGCGAAGACTCTCGAACAACTCACCGCGAACGGTGGCGTCGAAGCGCTCGAAGACCGCCACCGCCTCGTCCTTGGGCAGAAGGCGAAACAACACCGCGCGTCGGGACGAGTCGACACGCTCGAGCACGCGCACCGCATCGGTCGTCGACAGCTCGGCCATCAGAGTGGACAGTGCGGCCATGTCACGGTCGGTCAGGAGTTCGGACGTTCGCGTCATGATGTCGTCGAGAGTTTCGGGCACAGAACCATTTTGCCTTGCGAACGGGCGGTCGACTCACATACCTCAGCGCGAGAGATCCGCACGATCCGCCGCGGCCTGGCCCGAATCCCATCCCTCGGCGTCCAGGCGTGGACCGCGCATCGGCTTCGCCGTAGGGAACAATCGATCGAATTCGGCTTCGACGGCGACGGTCTGCGCGGCGAGAATCGGTAGCAGATCACCGGATTCGTGACGCGCCTCCTCCAGCGCGTGCGCGTCGGCGTCGGTCAGACGGTCTCCGATACGGATGGCGTACGCGTACAGGAATGCCTTGCCGAACGCTGCCGATCCGGCCTTCTTGCGCTTCTTCGCCTGCGGCGAATGTCCGAGGGCGCGCGTTGCCTGAACCAGCAGAGAGGTGAACAGCAACTCGGTCTGTTCCACGTCCACCGGAGCTCCGACCAAGGTGGCGACGGCGAACTCCGGATCCCAGATCGCCTTGACGCGGTTGGCGGTTCCGACCACGTGCAACAGCTGCGCCTTGGCCGGGGCATGCGGGCCGTCGACATGAACGCGTCGGCCGTGAATATCGATATGGCCCTGGGAGAGCAACATGGTGTCGATGGAGTAGCGCGTCATCAACTCCTGCGCCTTGGCCGTGAGCGTCTCGGCCTCCTCCTCGAAGTCCGTGGCGTCGGCCTTGGCCAGTAGACCGCGAATCTTGCTCAGCATCTTGGTGTTCGGGGAGTCGGAGCCGGCGACACCCGACACCGTGGGACGAGTGCGCGGCCACTGAGACGGCTTGGGGCCGAGCTGAGGCCACCGGGGGAGTGTCTGCCATTGACCGAGCAGGGTGAGTACGTCGAGCCACTGATCACTGGCCGCGATGTAATCGGTCTTACCGGAGGACGTCAGGTACGCGGTGAGGAAATCGGGCGTGGCCTCGACCCGCGCAGCAACCTTCGGGAACTGCTCACAGACCGTGGACATCTGATCCACCCAGTCCTGTGGGGCCCGAGAGGCGGCGTCGGTGAGATCGGCCTGATGCAGCAATACCGCGGCAGCGAGATTGGTCACGGCCACCGTGTGCTGACGCCGCACGACGTGCACGAGATCCATCGGCTGCCAACCATTTTCGTACATCGTCTCGATCATGTTCGTCAGCGCCCGAGAGCCGAGTTCGGTCGCGTCGAGCGAGACCAGCCGATCTGCGACGTCGTCGGCGACGCGTTGGCTCTTGGTCTTGCCGACCGAGGCGTCGGCACCGCGGCGGAGGAGTCCCGGAATCTCGGTCATTCGGTGAGCACGATCAATTCGGTGCTCGACGCCACTTCGACGCGCAGTCCGGCCTTGGACGCCACGCGCGCAACGGCTTTGACGTCCTTCGGCTCGGCGGTGGTCAGGGTCAACGCGCGCGCGAGCAGGCCCTTGTGATGCTTGTTGAAGTGGCTCACCACCGATCGGCTGCCGTCGGGCTTCTCGGTGAGCACCGTTGCGGTGATCGCGCCGGGGACGGGCCCGAGCTGCTGATAGGTGCCCGATCGGAGGTCGACGACGATCCCCTCGTCCTCGGCGTCGATGGCGTCGGAGAGTTCGGGCTTCCAGTGTGATCGCAGCGTCCCGAAGTTCGGCACGGTCGATCCACCGGAGAGTCGGTAGGACGGAATCGGATCGGAGGCACGGACGGCCCCGAACAGGGCCGAGCCGATCCACAGCCTCGCGTCCGCTCGGGCACGACCGGCCCGGGTGAACGACGCCGCGTCGAGGGCGTCGTAGAGCACGCCGGTGTAGCGCTGCAGCGCAGGTGTGGTGGGTGAGGTCCACAACCGGGCGTTGCGTTCGATCTCGTCCACCTGGGTGGGGCCGAGGCCGAGCGCCGCGATAGACGCGTCGACGTCGCCGGAGAGTTCCACCAGCGCATCGGCGAGCTTTCGGCGGAGCGGTGTCAACGTGGGCAACGACAGTCGGTCCAGATCGAGAGGTGCTCCGGAACCGCCGTCGGACTTCGTCTCGGAGGGAGGCAGCAGAATCAGCACGGGCTCGAGGCTACTCACTGTACGGCCGCCTGCTCACAGGCACTGCGGGAGCGACTAGTCTGACAACCCGTGATCACCCGTCTTTCGCAGTTGTTCCTTCGTACCCTTCGCGACGACCCGGCCGACGCCGAGGTCGACAGCCACAAGCTGTTGGTCCGCGCCGGCTACGTTCGTCGTATCGCTCCGGGCGTCTACTCCTGGTTGCCGCTGGGTCTGCGGGTGCTGCGGCAGGTCGAGCGTGTCGTGCGCGAGGAGATGAACGCCATCGGTGCGCAGGAGATATCTCTGCCCGCGCTGCTGCCGCGCGAGCCGTACGAGACCACCAATCGGTGGACCGAGTACGGCGACGCGCTGTTCCGGTTGCAGGATCGCAAGGGCAACGACATGCTGCTCGGTCCAACCCACGAGGAACTGTTCGCGCTGACGGTCAAGGCCGAATACAACTCGTACAAGGACCTGCCGGTCACGCTGTACCAGATCCAGACCAAGTACCGCGACGAGGAGCGTCCCCGGGCCGGCATTCTGCGCGGCCGCGAGTTCGTGATGAAGGACTCGTATTCCTTCGACATGGACGAGGACGGACTGAAGAAGTCCTACGCCGCCCACCGCGAGGCGTACCAGCGCATCTTCGCCCGCCTCGGTGTCAGCTACGTCATCGTCGCCGCGACGTCCGGTGCCATGGGAGGCAGCGCCTCCGAGGAATTCCTGGCCGAGAGCGACATCGGTGAGGACACCTACGTGCGCTGCATCGAATCGGGATACGCCGCCAACGTCGAGGCCGTCACCACTCCGGCACCTGCACCGCTGCCCATCGAGGGGCAGCCCGCTGCCGTCGATCACGAGACCGGCGACACCCCCACCATCGCGACTCTGGTGGAGTGGGCCAACTCTGCGGATCTCGGACGCACCGTCACCGGCGCGGACACGCTGAAGAACATTCTGCTCAAGGTGCGTAACGCAGAAGGGGAGTGGGAACTGCTCGCCGTCGGCCTGCCCGGTGACCGCGAGGTCGACGAGAAGCGCCTCGAGGCGTCCCTCGAGCCTGCCGAGTTCGCTCTGCTGACCGACGCGGACTTCGCTGCCAATCCCTTCCTCGTCAAGGGATACATCGGGCCTCGCGCATTGCAGGCCAACGGGGTTCGCTATCTCGTCGATCCGCGGGTGGTCGACGGTACGTCGTGGATCACCGGCGCCGATGTCAAGGGCAAGCATGTGGTGAACCTCGTCGCCGGTCGCGATTTCGTTCCCGACGGCACCATCGAAGCAGCCGAGGTGCGTGACGGCGACATGTCTCCCGACGGTCGCGGGCCGCTGGTCAGTGCGCGCGGAATCGAGATCGGGCACATCTTCCAGCTCGGTTACAAGTACACCGATGCGTTCTCGGTCGACGTCCTCGGTGAGACCGGCAAGCCGGTTCGCCTGACTCAGGGTTCCTACGGTGTCGGCGTCTCGCGTCTGGTCGCTGTGATCGCCGAGCAGATGCACGACGACAAGGGTCTGCGGTGGCCGTCGGAGGTTGCACCTGCCGATGTCCACCTGGTGATCGCGAACAAGGACGACGCTGCTCGCGCGGGCGCGGAATCGATTGCGACGCAACTCGATACACAGGGCATCGAGGTTCTGTTCGACGATCGCAAGGCCTCGCCAGGAGTGAAGTTCAAGGACTCGGAACTGATCGGTGTTCCGCTGGTGGTCGTCATCGGCCGCGGCTGGGCCGACGGCAAGGTCGAGATCCGCGATCGTTTCACCGGTGAGAGTCGCGAACTCGACATCGACTCGGCGGTCGAGGAGATCGTGAAGGCTGTGCGGCACACACCGTAGGGGAGTCTCGCGATCTCTCTGCACTGTCGTTTACCCGCTGGTAGCTTCGGGTCAACGACTATGAGAGGTCACCACGTGTCTCACTATGCGCTGTTCGATCCAACAACGTTCGATCCGGCCGAGCTCGACGACGACTCTCGCCGACAGCTGCGCGCCTTGATCGAGTGGTTCGAGAATCGAGGCAAGACCAGGCTGCTCGCGGACGATCTCGATGCAGTCTGGCCCGCGGAGTTCATCGAGTTCGTCGCCGAGCAGAAGCTGTTCGCAACCTTCTCCACGCCCGCTGCCTATGCGGACGGATCGCCGAACACGCGCTGGGACGCTGCTCGTAATGCTGCGCTGAGCGAGGTTCTCGGGTTCTACGGTCTGGCCTACTGGTACACCTGGCAGGTCACCGTGCTGGGTCTCGGCCCCATCTGGATGAGTGCCAACGACGACGCCAAACGCCGCGCAGCACGCGAGCTGGATCGCGGCGGTGTGATGGCGTTCGGTCTGTCCGAGCGCGCACACGGAGCCGACGTCTACTCCACCGACATGCTGTTGACGCCCGCGCCCGAGGACTCCGAGCTCGAGTTCACCGCGTCGGGGGAGAAGTACTACATCGGGAACGGCAACGTTGCCGACATGGTCTCGGTGTTCGGGCGACGCACCGACGTCGACGGACCCGATGCGTACGTGTTCTTCGTGGCCGACAGTGCACACCCCGCGTATCAGCTGCGTGAGAGCGTCGTCCACGGGCAGATGTACGTCAGCACGTTCGCGCTCGAGAACTACCCCGTCCGGCAACAGGACATCCTGCACACCGGTGCCGACGCATTCTCGGCCGCGCTCAACACGGTCAACGTCGGGAAGTTCAACCTGTGCACCGGATCCATCGGCATCTGTGAGCACGCGTTCTACGAGGCGATCACACACGCGAACAACAGGATCCTGTACGGCAATCGCGTCACCGACTTCCCGCACGTCCGCAGTGCGTTCGTCGACGCATACTCCCGGCTGATCGCCATGAAGCTGTTCAGCGCGCGGGCGCTGGACTATTTCCGTGCCGCGGGACCCGAAGACCGGCGCTACCTCCTGTTCAACCCGATGACCAAGGCGAAGGTGACCTCCGAGGGCGAAACGGTCGTCCGTCTGTTGCACGACGTCATCGCGGCCAAAGGGTACGAGAAGAACACCTACTTCCGTGAAGCCGCCCAGCTGATCGGAACACTGCCCAAGCTGGAGGGCACGGTGCACGTCAACGTGGCGCTGATGCTCAAATTCATGCCTGCGTACATGTTCTCGCCCACCGACCACCCGGACGTCGGTACCCGAACCGAGCCGGTCGACGACAGCTTCTTCTTCGCGCAGGGGCCGGCCCGTGGCGCGAGCTCGGTCCGGTTCCACGACTGGAACCCGCTGTACAGCAAGCATTCCGGGATTCCCAACGTGGGACGGTTCTACGAGCAGGCACAGGCGTTCAAGTCGTTTCTCCAGGACTGTGCGCCCGACGAAGCGCAGCAGAAGGATCTCGATTTCCTTCTCGTGGTGGGGCACCTGTTCTCGCTCGTCGTCTACGGCCATCTCGTGCTCGAACAAGCCGACGAGATCTCGGCCGAGATGATGGACCAGATCTTCGACTTCCAGATACGAGACTTCTCCGGCTATGCCGTTGCGCTGTACGGAAAGCCGTCCTCGTCTGCGGCGCAACAGCAGTGGGCCCTGGACGCGATCCGCAAGCCGGTGGTCGATGCGGGTCGATTCGACGCGGTGTGGAACGAGGTCGCCTCCTACGACGGCCGGTACGAGATGCGTCCCTAGCGCCGACGCTCAGCCGGGATCGGCCGGAATCAGATTGGTTCCGAACGCGCACACCGTCATCTCGTGCAGCCCGGCGCTGTCGTTCGGATGCTCGAGCGCCTGCATCGACATCAGGACGTTGAGCAACATCCCGTGCGCGATGAACTGCCGTGCCTGGTCCTCGGAACAACCTGTGCCCTCACGTATCCGGCTGTAGATGGCACCCATTCCCTCCCGGGCCGCCCGGCCTATCTCGGGTACCGAGCCTGCGCCGAATCCGTGCATCATCACCATCAACAGGTCGCGATCGGCCACCAGATCGGCGTAGGCGGAACCGAGATCTGCCCAGGTGCCGTCGTCGTCGGGGTCGAGCGGGCCCGCCGCCAGCACGGCATCGAACGCGGCCATGATGCCGTCGACCGAGCGTTGGAACACCAGTCGAAACAACTCGACCTTGGTGCCGAACATACGGACCACATACGGCTGAGAGACGCCCGCTTCCTTCGCGACGGCGTCGGTACTGGTGCCGGCGTAACCCCCGCGCGCGAACGCGCGCATCGCCGCGTCGAGGACGAGCTCTCGGCGGTCGGCCGCATCCATGCGGGTGGCTTTGGGCTTGGGCGCTGACGGGTCGGACATGTTGACAGGTTATCAGTCGATAACTTACGGTCTCAGATAAGTAATCATTCGATGCTTACAAGCGTGAGACGGGACGACCGCAATGACCGCCACAGCCTCTCCACCAGCAATGCAGGCCGCCACTCGGAACGTTCCCGTGTGGCTCGGCATCCTCGCAGTTTCCCTGCCGATGTTCATGGCAACCCTCGACAATTTGGTGATGACCAGTGCACTCCCGGTCATCCAGCAGGACCTGAACGCCTCCGTCGGACAGCTGCAGTGGTTCCTCAACGCGTACACCCTCAGCTTCGCCACCTTCATGCTGACGGCGGCGACGCTCGGCGACAGATGGGGCAGACGCACGGTGTTCCTCGGTGGGATCACGGTCTTCACCGCCGCCTCCGTGGCCAGCGCGCTCGCTGCGAGTCCAGCGATGCTCATCGCGGCGCGTGCCGTGCAGGGAATCGGTGCAGCCGCGATCATGCCGTTGTCCCTGGCGTTGCTCGCCGCGGTGGTGCCGGTGGGTAAGCGCGCAATGGCGATCGGGATATGGGGTGGAGTCTCCGGACTCGGCGTCGCGCTGGGACCGGTGGTCGGCGGAGCCGTCGTCGACGGGATTTCCTGGCAGGCGATCTTCTGGATCAACGTTCCGGTGGCCCTCGTCGCAGTTCCGCTGGCGTACGTCGCGCTGAAGGAAACAGCAGGGCGCATCCAACCGCTCGATCTGCCCGGCGTTGTCCTCGCAGGCGGCGGTGTCTTCCTCCTGGTGTGGGCGGTGGTCCACGGCAACGACGACGGGTGGGCGTCGGCCACGGTGCTCGCCGGCTTCATCGGCTCGGCGGTGCTGCTCGTCGTGTTCGTGCTGCGCGCCTCGCGCACCCGGCACTCGGTACTGCCGCTCGCACTCTTTCGTTCGCGCAGCTTCACCCTCGCCAACATCATCGGAATCACGTTCTCGCTCGGCATGTTCGGGGCGGTGTTCCTCCTCGCGCAATACCTGCAGATCGTGATGAACTACACGCCGTTCCAGGCAGGCCTACGCACGCTGCCGTGGACTGCAGCACCGATGGTGGTCGCACCGATCGCAGGTCTGCTCGCCGAGCGCGTCGGACTGCGCGGCTTGTTGGTCGGCGGCCTGTCGCTGCAGTCGGTCTCGCTCGTGTGGATGGCGCTGATTCTGGGACCCGACACCGAGTATTCGTCGATGGTCCCGGCCCTGCTGATGGCGGGCGTGGGCATGGGGCTGACGTTCGCTCCGTCCGCCACCGCAGTGCTGCGGGACATGAAGGACGACGATCACGCCACCGCGAGCAGTGCGAACTCCACTGTGCGAGAGGTGGGTATCGCGCTCGGCATCGCGGTACTGACAGCGGTGTTCATCGGAGCCGGTGGATCACTGACACCCACCGGTTACACCGACGCCTTGGCACCCGCTCTGCTCGTCGGCGCTGGCGCAGTGGCGATCGGACTGGTGGCGGCGCTGTTCATGCCGGGGAGTTCCGTCGGACCGGAACAAGCGCTCACGGTTGGCCGGGAAATGCCGTCGACGACGGACTGACGCCCAGAATTTGCTGCCACGTCGCGAGGCGAACCGCGGCGTCGGTCAGCGCCTGCACCCCCATGTCGCGGGTCGCTCCCGACCGGCTGCGTTCGATCAGCGAACGCCACGCGATACTCGTGTCGATCTCGGCCTGTGCGGCCAACTGTGCAGCCGAGATCGCGTCGGTCACCGGGAACGGGGACGCATATGCCGGATCGGGCAGCGGCACTGTGACACTCGCCGCCTGGAGTGCATCGATGGTCGCGTCTCGGCGGGCGCGGTGAGCGGCAGTGTTCGAAGCCACCACGTCGGCGCGCGTGGGGTTGGAGAACGCCGCGACGACGCCGTAGGCGAACACCGCCGCGTACTCGGCATGGAGTGCATCGACGAGGCCTTGCTGTTCCGGGCCGAGATCGCTCATGCCAGAACCACCAGGGCCGAGACCGTGCACGAGGCACTGATGGAACCGAGAAGGCCTGCCCGGTAACCGCTTTCGTTACGAGCGGCATCTGCTGCGCTGCGAGCGGAGGAAGTCAACATCTCCCGTACGGCGGCGAGATCGGGCGGCGGCGTCGTGGGAGCGGGTGTCGTGGTGGCCGGGGCCGACGACGTCTCGGTCGAGGCGCCGGTGGCGCGCGCGATCTCGGTGTCGAGCGCTTCGGCGTGCTCGGTGCGCTGCGCCGCGACGATCCCCAGTGCGGCTGCGTAGTCGGTGATCACCGTCGCGGCCGCGGTGGCATCTGCGGCATCGGCGCGGGCAGCGCGCAACTGCGCTGTGAGGGTGTCGAGGGCAGGACCCGAGATCGTCTCCTGGCCGCAGGCCGCAACAGTCGACACGGTGGCCGCGGACAGAGCAGCGACACCGGCGAGTCGGAACAACCCGCGGCGATTGAGCGCGAAGGGGACGGTCGGCGTTGGCACTCCGATATCGTGCCAGACCGCAGCGCTCGCACGTGCCGTGCCCGCGTGTCGCGTCGGCCGATCGTGGTCACGAGCACTGTCTGCGGGGCGGTAGGCTGTTGGTTCACCAAACGCAGTCCGGCTGTCGTACGCCGGATCGCCCACAACTACACACGAGGAGTTCGCGACATGCCTGTTCCGTCCAAGGAAAGGGTTGTCGAACTGCTCGCCGACCTCGTTCGAGAACGGGGCTACGACCTCGAAGACGTGAACGTCGTCGCCGCAGGCAAGCACAGTGCAGTGCGGATCATGGTCGATCGCGAAGAGGGAATCGACCTCGACGCGCTCCCGGAACTGAGCCGCGAGATCTCCGACGCCTTCGACGCCGTGACGGATTTCGGGGAAGCTCCGTACACGTTGGAAGTCACCACTCCCGGAATCGACCGCCCGCTGACCGAGGCACGGCATTGGCGTCGGGCCCGCGGACGCAAGGTGCGCATCGAACTCGCCGACGCCAAGTTCGACGGTCGCGTCGGTGTACTCGACGACGATTCGGTCACCGTGGTGATCAAGGAGAAGGGTGTGCTGTCGACCCGCTCCGTCGCACTGTCCGATGTTGTGAAAGCTGTTGTGCAGGTGGAGTTCTCGCGGCCCAGCGCCGAAGAGATGGACCTGGCGGGTGGCGTGGTCGGCAGTAGGCCGTCACCCGCGAACACCGATGAGATCGTGGACGTGGAAGCACCGGAAGAAGGGTCGGACAAGTGAATATCGACATCGCCGCATTGCGTGCCATCGAGGCGGACAAGGGAATTCCGATCGAGATGGTGATCTCGACGATTCAGACCGCATTGCTGACGGCCTACCGGCACACCGAGGGGCATCAGTCCAACGCGTGGATCGACGTCGATCGCAAGACCGGCTCCGTTCGCGTGATGGCCAAGGAAATCGACGCCGACGGCAATGTGATCTCCGAGTGGGACGACACCCCGGAAGGCTTCGGACGCATCGCGGCGACCACGGCGCGTCAGGTCATCCTGCAACGCCTACGCGACGCCGAGCACGAGCGATCGTTCGGCGAGTACTCCACCCACGAGGGTGAGATCGTCAACGGTGTCATCCAGCGCGACACGCGGGCCAACGCCAAGGGCACCGTCATCGTCCGCATCGGCAGTGACGCCAACGGAGCCGACGGCCTCCTGCCGCCCGCCGAGCAGGTGCCGGGTGAAAGCTACGAGCACGGCGAACGCATCAAGTGCTACGTCGTCGGAGTCGCCCGGGGCAACCGGGGCCCGCAGATCACGCTGTCGCGCACCCACCCCAATCTGGTGCGCAAGCTGTTCGCCCTCGAAGTGCCCGAGATCGCCGACGGATCGGTCGACATCGTGGCAGTGGCCCGCGAGTCGGGGCACCGCTCCAAGATCGCCGTCGCGTCCACCGTGTCCGGTCTCAACGCCAAGGGCGCCTGCATCGGACCGATGGGGCAGCGCGTGCGCAACGTGATGAGCGAACTGGCAGGCGAGAAGATCGACATCATCGACTTCGACGAGGACCCGGCCACCTTCGTCGGGAATGCTCTGTCCCCATCGAAGGTTGTGTCGGTGACCGTCGTCGACGCAGCTGCTCGTGCGGCCCGTGTCGTCGTTCCCGAGTACCAGCTCTCTCTGGCCATCGGGAAGGAAGGGCAGAACGCTCGACTGGCCGCTCGGTTGACCGGTTGGCGCATCGACATCCGCAGTGATGCGGCGGCACCCGAGACGACCAGCGCGTAGGGCCGGAATGCGGAGTTCGGGGCAATACAGCGGTAGAGTGGTCGATGGTTCGGTAACGACCTCTTCGCTCAGAGGCATGAACGTGAGTATCCGGTAGTGACAAGCCGGCCGATTCGTACATGCATCGGGTGCAGGGAGCGAGTGCCGGCCACCGATCTGTTGAGGATCGTGGTTCGAGAAGCTGGTTCGCACGAATTCGCTCTCGTCCCCGACATCCGGCATTCGATGTCCGGTCGTGGTGCGTGGTTGCACTACAGCCGAGAATGCCTGCACAATGCGGAACGACGCCGAGTCTTCGGTCGTGCGTTTCGGATATCGGGAAATGTGGAATCGTCCGCAGTGACAGCCGTGCTCGACGAGCACGAACAGCTGCAGGCCGAGGACACGACAAGAGCAGCACCCGTCGACAAGAACAGGCAACAGCACTGATGAGCACACCGTGAAGCACCAACGATGAACGTCCATCGGAGATAACCCGAGGTCGTGCGGGCACCAAGCCTCGCTCGGCCTCTCAGTGAGGAGAGCAGTGGCAGGCAAGGCCCGCGTGCACGAGTTGGCAAAAGAACTCGGTGTCACCAGTAAGGAACTACTCGCACGGCTCAAAGAGCAAGGCGAGTTCGTCAAGTCCGCATCATCCACAGTCGAAGCCCCCGTGGCACGTCGACTGCGTGAATCCTTCCCGTCCGAGAACGCGGAGGCGTCGGCACCCGCCGCAGCTGCACCGAACGGTCGCGCAGCGGCCGATCGTGCAGCAGGCAGCACGGCGAAGCCGGGCGCAGCGAAACCGGGCGGACCCCGTCCCGGCCCCAAGCCGGTACCGCGTCCGGCAGAGCCGGAAGCACCCGCAGCACAAGCTCCCGTGGAGGCAGCACCGGCTGCACCCGCAACTCCGGCTGCCGCACCGGCTCCGGCCCCGGCCGCGCCCACCCCGGCGCCTGCAGCTCCGGCCGCTCCGGTCGAACAGGCTCCGGCCGCGTCGGCCACCACCAGCGACGCTGCACCCGCCCCGGCAGCTCCCAAGCCCGCAGGTCCCGGCCCCAAGCCCGGCCCGAAGGCTCCGCGTGTCGGTAACAACCCGTACTCCTCGGCTCCCGTGGAGCGACCGGCTCCCCGGCCCGCTCCCGGTGCTCCGCGTCCCGGTGGCGGACGACCCGCTCCCGGACAGGGTGGGCCTCGTCCCGCAACACCGTCCGGTGGCAGTCGTCCGGCTCCCGGTCAGGGTGGGCCTCGTCCCGCACCGGGCCAGGCCGGACCTCGTCCGAGCCCCGGCTCTATGCCTCCTCGCCCCAACCCCGGTGCCATGCCGACCCGTTCGGCACGTCCCGGCCCCGCAGCAGGTCGTCCCGGTCGTCCCGGTGGCGCTCCGGGCGGACGCCCAGGCGGCGGCGGTGGCGGTGGCTACCGCGGCGGCGGCGCTCCCGGCGCTCCCGGTGGTGCCCCCGCAGGCGGCGCTCCCGCAGGTGGTTTCCGCGGTCGTCCCGGCGGCGGTGGACGCCCCGGTCAGCGCGGCGCAGCAGCAGGTGCATTCGGTCGTCCCGGCGGAGCAGTTCGTCGTGGCCGCAAGTCGAAGCGGGCGAAACGCGCCGAGTACGAGAGCATGCAGGCTCCCGCAGTCGGCGGCGTCAGGCTGCCCCGCGGCAACGGTGAGACCATCCGTCTCGCCCGCGGCGCATCGCTGTCGGACTTCGCGGACAAGATCGACGCGAACCCGGCCGCACTGGTGCAGGCCCTGTTCAACCTCGGTGAGATGGTCACCGCGACGCAGTCCGTCAACGACGAGACGCTGGAGCTTCTCGGCGGCGAGATGAACTACGTCGTTCAGGTCGTCAGTCCCGAGGACGAAGACCGTGAGCTGCTCGACTCGTTCGATCTCACCTACGGCGAGGACGCCGGCGGCGAGGACGATCTGGAACAGCGTCCCCCGGTGGTCACCGTCATGGGCCACGTCGATCACGGTAAGACGCGACTGCTCGACTCGATTCGCAACACCACGGTGCGCGAAGGCGAGGCAGGCGGAATCACGCAGCACATCGGTGCTTACCAGGTGCTGACCGAGCTCGAAGGCAACGAACGTCTCGTCACGTTCATCGACACCCCCGGTCACGAGGCCTTCACGGCCATGCGTGCCCGTGGTGCCAAGGCCACCGACCTCGCGATCCTGGTGGTCGCAGCCGACGACGGCGTCATGCCGCAGACGGTGGAGGCCATCAACCACGCCCAGGCAGCCGACGTGCCGATCGTGGTCGCGGTGAACAAGATCGACAAGGAGGGCGCGAACCCGGACAAGATCCGGCAGCAGCTCACCGAATACGGTCTGGTCGCCGAGGAATACGGCGGCGAGACGATGTTCGTCGACATCTCCGCCAAGCAGGGCACCAACATCGATGCCCTCCTCGAAGCGGTGCTGCTGACGGCCGACGCGTCGCTCGACCTGCGCGCCAACCCGGACATGGACGCTCAGGGTGTCGCCATCGAGGCGCACCTCGACCGTGGTCGTGGCCCGGTCGCGACCGTGCTCATCGCTCGCGGAACGCTCCGCGTCGGTGACTCGATCGTCGCCGGTGATGCATACGGACGTGTCCGTCGCATGGTCGACGAGCACGGCGAGGACGTCACCGAAGCGATGCCGTCTCGTCCCGTGCAGGTCATCGGCTTCACGTCGGTGCCCGGTGCAGGCGACAACCTTCTGGTGGTCGACGAGGACCGAATCGCTCGACAGATCGCCGACCGTCGAAATGCGCGCAAGCGCAATGCTCTGGCAGCCAAGAGCCGCAAGCGCATCAGCCTCGACGATCTCGATGCAGCTCTGAAGGAGACTTCGCAGCTCAACTTGATCCTCAAGGGTGACAACTCGGGAACCGTGGAAGCGCTCGAAGAGGCGCTGCTCGGTATCGAGATCGACGACGAGGTCGAACTGCGCGTCATCGACCGCGGTGTCGGCGGCGTGACGGAGACCAACGTCAACCTGGCGTCGGCATCCAACGCGATCATCATCGGCTTCAACGTTCGAGCGGAGGGCAAGGCCACCGAGCTGGCCAACCGTGAAGGCGTCGACATCCGGTACTACTCGGTGATCTACCAGGCCATCGACGAGATCGAGAAGGCCCTCAAGGGCATGCTCAAGCCGGTGTACGAGGAGGTTGCCCTCGGGCAGGCCGAGATCCGCGCGCTGTTCCGTTCCTCCAAGGTCGGAAACATTGCCGGTTGCCTCGTCACCTCCGGTACGATCCGTCGCAACGCCAAGGCACGACTCATCCGAGACAGTGCCGTTGTTGCGGAAACCGTCACGATCTCCTCGCTCCGCCGCGAGAAGGACGACGCGACGGAGGTCCGTGAGGGCTACGAGTGTGGTTTGACGGTGACGTACTCCGACATCAAGGTGGGCGATGTCATCGAGGCGTACGAACTCCGTGAAAAGCCGCGCGACTAGAACAGGTGCGGAGCCACTCGGCTCCGCATCCGGTCGCGTCGGCTCGGTGGTGAAGCCAGGGGAGTGACACTGCGCTCCGACTTTCGAGCCGGTGGTGGTACGACATATGTACCACCACCGGCTTTGTTGTCGAAGCTGATCGAAGGACGTCAGCGTGTATCTGGGTGCTCTGGAGTTGGACGTGTTGTTGGGGGATGTGCGTTCGCTCGCCGAGAAGCGGTCGATGATGGAACCGGTCCTCGGTGATCTGCAACGGCTGGGTGTCTCCGCTGCCGAAACGGGTGAGCGAGAACGTATTCGGCGATCCCTGCTGGGGGTTGCCGCGGCCGGTACCGATGTCGACCTGTTGCACGACAAACTGGACGAGTGCGAACGGCATGTCGCCGAACGCCACGATCTGGAACTGTTGGCAGTACGCCGGAGAATCTTCGGACCCGAGGATTGATCCGGGATGTCCGCCGAGCACTGCTCGGCAGACGTGAAGTGCACAACCGCCGCTACGTCGTATCGAAATCGACGTTCGGCCATGAAAGAGGAGTGTGATTGTCGTGGTGGATCAGGCCAGGGCTCGTAAGTTGTCCAAGCGAATCGCCGCAATCGTTGCAACGGCGATCGATCACGAGATCAAGGATCCACGGCTGGCATTCGTGACCATCACCGACACCAAGGTGACGGCCGACCTGCACGACGCCACGGTGTACTACACCGTGATGGGTGAAGACCTCGATACGCCGCCCGATCTTCAGGCGGCCGCGGCAGGACTCGAGAAGGCCAAGGGCGTGCTGCGCTCGAAGGTCGGAGCCGGGACGGGTGTGCGGTACACACCGACCTTGACGTTCGTGACCGACACGGTGCCCGACACCGCGCGCCACATGGAAGACCTTCTCGAGCGTGCCCGCGTGGCCGACGAGGAACTGGCCCGCGCCCGTGCGAACGCCAAGCCCGCCGGGGATCCGGACCCGTACAAGGCTCCGCGCGAAGTCGCAGACACGGATGGTCATTCCGCAGGCTCCACTCCTGCACTGGATGGTCATTCCGCAGGCTCCACTCCTGCACTGGATGGTCATTCCGCAGGCTCCACTCCTGCACTGGATGGTCATTCCGCAGGCTCCACTCCTGCAGACGTCGAGCCCGCCGAAGCCGACTGACATGTCCGATGGTTCGGGGTCGGTGCCGGAGACCGACGAGGATTTGGCGCAGGCGATCGAGATGCTCGAACGTGCATCCTCGGTGACCGTGCTGTGTCACGTCCAGCCCGATGCCGACACGATCGGCAGTGGGCTCGCGCTCGGTTCGGTGCTCGAACGTCGCGGCGCGACCGTCCAGGTGGCGTTCGCTGCACCGGCGTCCCTGCCGGAGTCGATGGACGAGTTGCCCGGTAGGCATCTTCTGGTCGACGCCGACCGGGTCACCGAGACCGTCGACCTGGTGGTCACGGTCGACGCCGGAAGTCGGGGTCGGTTGGGTTCGTTGGGCGACCGGCTCGATACGGCGTCGGCCAGCCTCGTCATCGATCACCACCGCAGCAACACTCGCTTCGGAACGCTGAACGTGGTGCATGCATCCGCCGAGTCCACCACCGCCGTGATCGCGCGTCTGCTCGACCGGTGGGGCGTCGAGATCGACGCCGAACTCGCCCACCTGCTGTTCGCGGGCTTGGTCACCGACACCGGTTCGTTCCGCTGGGTTCGCCCGGGTTCTCATCTGCTGGCCGAGAGACTGTTGGCCACGGGGATCGACGGCGCTCACATCGCCCGCAAGCTGCTCGACACCCACCCGTTCGACTGGCTGCCGATGCTCGGGTCCGTGCTCGGTTCGGCATCCTTGATTCCCGACGCAGCCGGCGGACGAGGGCTGGTGTACGCCGTCATCCGGAGCGAGGATTCCGCCGGACTGCGGTCCGAGGAAATCGAGAGCGTGATCGACATCGTGCGCACCACCTCCGAAGCAGAGGTGGCCGCAGTGCTCAAGCAGCAGGACTTCGGCTCGGTCTGGGTGGTCTCCCTGCGCTCGAAGACCGAGGTCGACGTCTCGGCGGTGGCATGCGAACTCGGCGGCGGCGGGCACCGCAACGCGGCCGGCTACACCGCGACCGGCGATCTGCCCGACGTGATCGAGGCGCTGCGCGGGGCACTCTCGGCGTCGTGAGCTCCACTCCGGTCACCGCTCGAAAGATTCTCGGCCTGTCGCTGCCCTCCCTCGGCGTCCTTGCCGCCGAACCCCTCTACCTGTTGTTCGACGCCGCCGTGGTCGGCAGGCTCGGTGCCTTGGCGCTCGCGGGTCTGGCGATAGGCGGACTCGTTCTGGCCCAGGTCAGCACCCAGCTCACTTTTCTGTCCTACGGCACGACCGCCCGTGCGGCTCGTATGCACGGTGCCGGTCGCGAACGTGATGCCGTCGGTGAGGGTGTGCAGGCAACCTGGTTGGCCTTCGCGATCGGCATCGTCATCGTCGCGGTGATGCAGCTCGCGGCCGAGCCCGTGGTGTCGGTGCTGACCGGCGGCGGTGACATCGCCGCCGAGGCCGTCGCGTGGCTGCGGGTGGCTCTGCTCGGTGTGCCGTTCATTCTGGTGTCGCTGGCCGGAAACGGATGGATGCGCGGAGTCCAGAACACGGTGACACCACTGCGTTTCGTCGTGTTCGGCTTCGCAGTGTCGGCGGTGTTGTGCCCACTTCTGGTCCATGGGTTGCTCGGATTCCCACGGCTGGGGCTGGTGGGATCGGCTGTGGCGAACGTGATCGGTCAGGGCGTCGCCGGTGCGCTGTTCGTCGTCGCAGTCGTGCGGGCGAGCACCGAATTGCGACCGCGCTGGTCGGTGATGCGCGCGCAACTGGTGCTGGGCCGCGACCTGATCGTGCGGAGTCTGGCGTTTCAGGCCTGCTTTCTGTCCGCTGCTGCGGTCGCGTCGAGGTTCGGCGCGGCC
Source organism: Rhodococcus sp. 15-2388-1-1a (assembly GCF_002259145.1). Lineage (NCBI taxonomy): Bacteria > Bacillati > Actinomycetota > Actinomycetes > Mycobacteriales > Nocardiaceae > Rhodococcus > Rhodococcus sp. 15-2388-1-1a. The sequence goes on from NZ_NPFP01000008.1 coordinate 326,054, forward strand.
TCGGTCGCCGCCAACCAGGTGGTATTGCACATGTGGAACCTGGTGTCGTTGATGCTCGATTCGCTGGCAATCGCCGCTCAGACCCTGGTCGGAGCCGCCCTCGGCGCAAGCAGGATCGAGGATGCGCGCGCCCTGGCGTGGCGATTGACGGCATGGTCGACGGTGTTCGCGGTCGTCCTCGCCTGCGTGTTCGCCGTCGGGCGATCGTTCGTCCCGGAGCTGTTCACCACCGACGCGTCGGTCATCGACGAGATGCACGCGATCTGGTGGATCTTCGTCGCGATCATCCCCATCGCCGGGGTGGTGTTCGCGTTGGACGGTGTGCTGCTCGGCAGTGGTGACGCTGCTTTTCTGAGGAACGCCACCATGGCCTGCGCCGTCGTGGGTTTTCTGCCGTTCATCTGGTCGGCTCTGGTGTTCGACTGGGGGTTGGTCGGGATCTGGACAGGGCTCGGCGTCTTCGTTGCCCTGCGCATGCTCGCCGTCGCGGGCCGGGTGCTGTCCGGTAAATGGCTCGTGATCGGCAGCGACCGCCAACTACGCCACTGACTATCGGTCGGGCTGGGACGGCAACGCGGGGTGCAGTGCCACCTCGTGGCTCTTGACGACGAAGAACACCCGGCGTCCGGGCTCGAGCCCGAGATCCGATACCGCTGCAGGGGTGATGTCGGCGGCCATGCCGGGAGACCCGTCGGGTTGCGGACGTGACCTGACACGGATGCCGGAGCCCTGTACCTCCATCTCCTCGATCACCACCTCGAACACGTTGCGGGGGCTGGCGTGTGGGGCAGTCGGGTGTACCGACACAGCGGCGGGGGAGAAGACCGCCACCAGTGGAGTTCCGGTGGCGTGCCGCCCGGAGCCGTGGACCGTCACTCCCCAATTCGTATCCAGGGAGGTCGAGTCGTCGGCGTCGACAGCCCGTCCCGAGAGCAGGTTCACCCCGGCGATGCGGGCACCGAATTCGCTGCGAGGCGCGGTCAGGACCTCGGTGACCGACCCGCGCTCGACGACGCGTCCACCGTCGACGACCACGACGGAATCGGCGAGTGCGACGACGTCGAGCAGATCGTGGGTCACGATCAAGGCCGTACGCCCGCTCTCGCGCAGCACCGTGCGCAGCACTCGCCGAATGCCCGGTGCCGTATCGACGTCCAGTGCAGCCAGGGGTTCGTCGAGCAACAGCAGTCGTGGATCGGCCGCAAGAGCGCGCGCGATGGCGATACGTTGAGCCTGACCGCCGGACAACTGTGCAGGGCGGCGGTCGGCCAGGTGGGAGGCTCCGACCGCGTCGAGCCAGGTATCGGCCACGGCTCGCGCGGTGGCGCGGTTCGCGCCGGTGCTCCGTGGTGCGAAGGCCACGTTCGCGCGAGCGTCCATGTGGGGAAACAACAGAGCTTCCTGAGCCAGGGTCGCGACGCCCCTGGCATGAATGGGCACGACGGTGTTCGAGGCGGTGTCGGTCAACACGTCCTCGCCGAGTCGGACGATTCCGTCGTCGGGTGCCACCACGCCGGCGACGATCTGCAGCAGTGTCGATTTGCCTGCCCCGTTCGGCCCGAGGACCGCGACCGTCTCTCCCTCCCTGGCGTCGAGTTCGAGATCGATTCCGCGGACGCCGAGGGTGGCCCGGAGGTACAGCGAGTTCACAGCGTTCCCGACGATCGAGTGCCGCGCGCGGTCACGACGACGAGTGCCGCGACGAGAATCAGAACCATCGACAGCGCCACGGCGGCATCGGGGTCGCTCTCGCGCTGCAGATAGATCTCCAGCGGCAGCGTCCTGGTCACGCCCTCCAGGGAGCCGGCGAAGGTCAACGTCGCTCCGAATTCTCCGAGTGCGCGAGCGAAGGCGAGAACGGTTCCTGATATCAGTCCGGGAAGTATCAGCGGAACGGTGACTCGCCGTAGGACGGTGGTGGGGGTGGCACCCAGGGTTGCAGCCACCACGTCGTAGCGGTCACCGGCCGTGCGCAACGCGCCCTCGACACTGACGACGAGGAACGGCAACGACACGAACACCTGCGCCAACACGACGGCCGAGGTGGTGAACGCAATCCGAATCCCGAACGCATCGAGATGTTCGCCGAGTAGCCCTTGGCGTCCGAAGGTGTAGAGGAGCGCGATGCCGCCGACCACCGGGGGCAGGACCAAGGGCAGTACGACGAGCGAGCGAAGGATCGAGAGCCCTCTGATCGAGCTGCGTGAGAGCACGACGGCCATCGGCACGCCGAGAAGCACACACACCACGGTGCTTGCCGTCGCCGTCTTCAGGCTGAGAACCAGCGCCGCGACAGCGGATTCGGAGGTGACGAGGCCGAGAAAATTCGACCAATCGATGCGGGTGAACATCGCGGCCAGCGGCAACACGACGAGTAGTGCGCCCACGGCGGCCGGTGCGAATATCCACAGTGGTACTCCGACGGTCGGACGGGGCCCGGCCGAGGACCTTCCGCCTTCGGCGACTCGAGCGGTCACGGTGCGGCGAAGCCGGCTCGACCGAGTACGTCCCGTCCGACGGGTCCGGTGACGAACTCGGTGAAGGCGCGAGCTGTGTCCGGGTTGCCGGAACCGCTCAGTGTCGCGATCGGGTAGGTGTTGACGGCCTCGCTCGACTCCTCGAAGGGCACCGCGGTCACGGCCTCGCCTGCCCCGGCAGCGTCGGTGACGTAGACCAGCCCGGCATCGGCCTGCCCCGAGGTGACCTTGCCCAGCACGTCGGTGACCGAGGATTCTTCGCTCACGGCCGGGACGGAAGTGCCCGTTGCAGTTTCGACCGAGGCCGTCGCCGCGCCGCACGGCACCTGGGGTGCGCAGATCACCGTGAGAAGGTCGGGATTCGCGAGATCGGCGAACGATGTGATGCCGTCCGGGTTTCCGGGGGCGGTCACGATGGTCAGAGTGTTCGACGCGAAGTCGACGGGATCGCCCGCAACCAGGCCCTCGTCGACCGTCTCGGTCATGTTCTTGGTATCCGCGGAGGCGAAGACGTCGGCAGGAGCGCCGGAGATCAGCTGCGCGGCCAGATCGGATGAGCCCGCGAAGCTGAACTCAACCGAGGTGCCGGGGTGTTCGGCCTCGAATCGAGTACCGAGATCGGTGAACGTCGCGCGAAGCGATGCCGCGGCGAAGACCGTGATCTCTCCTCGGACCGCGCTACCGTCCGAGGGTCCATCGGGCGCGGTCGAATCGGACTGCGCACTGCACCCGACCAGAATCAGGGTGGCTGCAACCACGAGCGCGGATACCGAGTGCACTGTCTTCACGAACATCTCCTGCGTTCTAGGGTGTCTCGACGATGACGGTCGTGGCCTTGACAACGGCGGTGGTGACCTTGCCGGGCTCGAGCCCCAGTTCACGAACCGATCGGGTGCTCATCAGGGACACGATCGTGAACGGCCCGCACTGCATGCTCACCTCGCTCATCACTGCGTCCGAGACGACCTCGGTGACCAACCCCACGAGTCGGTTGCGGGCAGAGCTGCCGCCCGGCGAGTTCTCCGGTGGGGGGACGGCGTGTTCGCGTGCGTAGTCGGCGAGGTCGCGGCCGGCGATGACCTTGCGCCCGGTCTCGTCCTCGAGCGCCGGGAGCGCTCCGCTGTCGATCCATCTGCGCACGGTGTCGTCACTGACACCGAGGAGTGCCGCGGCATCTCGAACGCGGACCGGGGGCACCGTCATCGAGACGCCACCCGAGCAATCATCCGCAAACAAGTCATGGACGGCACCATATACCCGAATCTGCGGGTGTTTCGACCCAATCCGGTTTTCGGTGAGCCGTACCGTCCCACCGTCGACCTCGGTGCCACTTCACCCCGCCCGGATACGTCGCGGAATCTGCATGGAGTATTGGACGTTGGTACGTTCTCGGACGGTTCTGGCGATTCGACGCCGGCGGCCGAGCGCATCGGAAGGAATTTTCAGTGGCAGCGAAGCTGTGGGCAGTGAGCGACATTCACGTCGGACATCGGGGCAACCGGCCCGTGACCGAGGACATCTTTCCCGAATCGCCCGACGACTGGCTGATCGTCGCCGGTGACGTGTCGGAGAAGACCGACGACATCAAGTGGGCGCTCGAATTGCTCCGTAGCCGTTTCGCGAAAGTCATCTGGGTTCCCGGAAACCACGAGCTGTGGACGACGGTGAAAGATCCCGTGCAGATCCACGGTGCTGCTCGATACGAGTACCTGGTGAACCTGTGCCGCGAGATCGACGTCGTCACCCCGGAGGACCCGTATCTGCGGTGGGAGGGGGAGGGAGGCCCGGCCACGATCGTGCCGATGTTCCTGCTCTACGACTACACGTTCCTGCCGCAGGGAGCGAGAGACAAGGAACACGGACTGGCGATCGCACGCGAGAAGAACGTCGTTGCCACCGACGAGTTCCTGCTGTCCTCGCAGCCGTACGCGACGCGAGATGCCTGGTGCCACGCGCGGATCGACGCCACCCGGGAGCGTCTCGATGCGTTGGACACCTCCGTTCCGACCGTGTTGATCAACCACTTCCCGATGGTCCGGCAGCCCACCGAGGTGCTGTTCTACCCGGAGTTCGCGCTGTGGTGCGGGTCCACTCTGACGGCGGATTGGCACACGCGGTACAACGCGATCTGCTCGGTGTACGGGCACCTGCACATCCCGCGGACGACCTATTACGACGGCGTTCGCTTCGAGGAGGTGTCGGTGGGCTACCCGCGTGAATGGCAGCGCCGCGGCCTGCCGAAGAACGTTCTGCGCCAGATTCTTCCGGTCCCCGAGTACCCGCCGGGCGCGCTGAACAAGTGGGGCGGGCACTTCACGGTGACGCCCGAGATGGAGGCAGAGGTAGAGAAGATGAGGGCAGGCAAGTGATCGAATACATACTTCCCAACGGTGTCGTCTCGGCCGAATTGTTCGCGGACCCACCGGGTCTGACCCCGCATCCGCTCGAAGCCCCGCTGGTGGCCAAGGCGGTGGACAAGCGCAAACGTGAGTTCACCTCGGCTCGACACTGCGCGCGGGTGGCGATGGAGAAGCTGGGTGTGGAGCCGGCACCGATCATGCGCGGTAAGTCCGGTGCCCCGCAGTGGCCGAAGGGTGTGGTCGGATCGTTGACGCACTGCGACGGCTATCGCGGTGCGGTGTTGGCCTATTCGATGCAGGTGCGTTCGGTGGGAATCGACGCGGAGCCGCACGGGCCCTTGCCCGATGGAGTACTCGGGGCAGTGAGCCTGGAGGCCGAACGCGAGTGGCTCGCGACCGTGGGCCGTGAAGACGTGCACTGGGATCGAGTCTTGTTCTGCGCCAAGGAAGCGACGTACAAGGCCTGGGAGCCGTTGACGGGACGCTGGCTCGGTTTCGAGGACGCACACATCACCTTCGAACGCACCGGCTCCGGTGACGACATTTCCGGAACGTTCCATTCCGAGCTGCTGGTGCCAGGAGACACGGTGTCCGGACCGCCGTTGCGGGCCTTCGACGGTCGATGGATGGTTGCGGGAGGCCTGGTGATGACCGCGATCTCGGTGATGTGACGACCCGTTCCGCGAGCCTGGCACAATGCTCTCTCGTGAGTGCTCGCGAAAAGATTTCGTCCGGTCTCGTCGGTGCCGGCCTGCTTGTGGTCGACAAGGGTCCGGGAGTGACGAGCCACGATGTGGTGGCGTCGTGCCGAAAACTGTTGCGCACCAGAAAGGTCGGCCATGCGGGGACTCTGGATCCCATGGCGACCGGCGTGCTCGTGCTCGGCGTGGAGCGTGCGACCAAGATGCTCGGATTGCTCTCGCTGACCACCAAGTCGTACACCGCAACCATCCGGCTCGGCCGGAGCACGACGACCGACGACGCCGAGGGTGACGTTCTGGCCGATGTCTCGGCCGCGCATGTCTCCGACCCCGAGATCTCGACCGCGATCGCCGCCCTGACCGGCGATATCGAGCAAGTGCCCGCCAGTGTCAGCGCCATCAAGGTCGACGGGCAACGCGCCCACAAATTGTCCCGCGCAGGTGAGGAGTTCACACTCGCCGCCCGCAAGGTCAGCGTCACCCGATTCGACTTGACGGCCAGGCGCGATGTGGCGGAGAACGAAGCCACGTTCGTCGACCTCGATGTCGAGGTGGACTGCACGTCGGGGACGTACGTGCGCGCGCTGGCCCGAGATCTCGGTGCAGCGCTCGGCGTCGGCGGTCACTTGACCGTGCTGCGCCGCACCCGCGTCGGACCCTTCACCCTCGACCACGCCCGGACACTCGAAGAACTGGCCGAGGATCCGGCCGTGAGCCTGGACATCGACCAGGCGGCGCGAACGGCCTTTCCGCACCGGCAGATCGACGCGGGTGAAGCGGAATCGTTGAGCCAGGGACGGTGGCTGGATCCGGTCGGGATCGACGGGGTGTACGCGGCGGTCGATCCCACGGGTCACACCATCGCTCTGCTTCAGGAGAAGGGCAAGCGCGCCAGTTCGGTCATGGTCGTACGGCCCGCGACCTTGCGCGGGCACTGACGCGATCCCGGCGATCAGGTAGCCGGAACCATCCAGATCGCCTCGGCGGCGCGATGGCCCAGGTCGATGGAATCGGTGGCGTCGGTGCGGGCCAGCTCGATGGCGACGGTGCCGGCGTAGTCGCGTCGTTCGACCACCGTGATCGGCAGGTCCAGCGTGATACCCACGGAATCGAAGTAGCGGAGCATCGCCGGGTCGGAGTCGGAAATTCTGGCGACTCGGCCGGACTGTCCGTCGAGGTACTCGCTCAGGCGGGTCGCGGACGGAGTCTCGATCGCACCGTCGACCGACGGAATCGGGTCGCCGTGCGGATCGCGTTCGGGATGGCCCAGTTTGGCGTCGATCCGATCCATCATCAGATCCGAGACGGCGTGTTCGAGGATCTCTGCCTCGTCGTGCACTTCGTCCCAGCCGTAACCCAGTTCGCGAACCAGATAGGTCTCGATCAGTCGGTGCCGACGCACCATGCCGATGGCAGCCAGGCGGCCCTTCTCGGTCAGTGAGATGGCCCCGTAGCGGGCGTGGTCGACCATGCCCTGGTCGGCGAGCTTGCGAATCGCCTCGGACACCGTCGAGGCGGAGACACCGATGCGTTCGGAGAGCATCTTCGTGCTGACGGAGTCCTCGCTCCATTCACTGGCCGTCCAGATGACCTTGAGGTAGTCCTGCGCAACCGCGGACAGCTGGACGCCCTCGTCGGCCGGTGCGGAATCGGTTTTTTGTTGCGCCACGTCGCCGAGCTTAGGCAATCCAATGGAAAAAGACATCTCACCCGGCCGGAGCCACCGGCACCTGTCCGCGTTGCCGCAGGGCGCGAATGACGATGCCCTGTGACGGGCTGAAGAGGTAGGCAAGGACGAAGACCAGGCCCTGGGTGAGCACCACGCTGCCGCCGGAGGACACGTCGAGGTAGAAGCTGGCGTAGATCCCCACCAGCGCGCAACCCACCGAGACGATCGGTGCCAGCACGAGCATGCGGCCGAAGCTGTGCGTGAGCAGATAGGCGGACGCACCGGGAGTGATGAGCATCGCCACCACGAGGATGACGCCGACGGCCTGGAGTGCGACCACGGTCGTCAGGGCGAGCAGAGTCAGCATCACGGCCGAGATCACCGTCGGATTGATGCCGACGGCGCGGGCCTGGGTACGGTCGAACGCGAAGAGAGTGAAGTCGCGACGCTTGACGATCATGACGGCCAGCGCGATACCGCCGAGGACGAACACCTGGACCATGTCGGCCTGCGAGACTCCGAGCAGATTGCCGAACAGGATGTGGTTGAGGTCGATCTGGCTCGGAAACTTGGAGATCAGGACGACGCCGAGCGCGAACAACGTGGTGAAGACGACTCCGATGGCGGCGTCCTCCTTGACGATGGTGGTGTTGCGGACGACTCCGATGGCACCGACCGCGATGAGGGCGAACAGCAGCGCTCCGATCGCGAACGGTGCCCCGAACAGGTAAGACAGCGCGACGCCTGGAAGAACTGCGTGCGAGACGGCGTCGCCCATCAACGACCACCCGATGAGGACGAGCCAGCAGCTCAGGACCGCGCACACGATCGAGGCGGTGACGGTCACCAGGAGGGCTCGCTGCATGAAGGTGTATTCGAGTGGGTCCACCAGAAAATCGATCAGGTACACGGTTCAGCTCGCTTCCGTGGTTCGGGTGGCTGGAGTTCGGGTGCCCGCACCGAGTTGGTCGACCTTCGACGGGTCGATACCGAAGGCCAGCGCCAGGTTCTCCGGGCGCAGTACTTCGGCTGGACTGCCGTGCATGAGCACCCGTTGCTGCAGCAGGATCGCCTCGTCGCACAGCTCCGGTAGGGCATGGAGATCGTGCGTGGACACGAGAACCGACGCGCCGTGTGCTGCGAGTTCGCGGAGCAGGCGGGTGATGGTGGCTTCGGTCTTCTTGTCCACGCCGGCGAAGGGCTCGTCGAGCAACAGCAGCGACGCCTCCTGGGCGATGGCGCGAGCGACGAACGCGCGCTTGCGTTGACCGCCGGAGAGCTGGCCGATCTGTCGGTTCGCGAGTTCGGTGAGGTCGACGCGCTGCAGAGCCTCGTCGACGGCCAGTCGATCGGCTGCCCGTGGAGTGCGGAGAAAATTCTGCTTCCCGTATCGGCCCATCATGACCACGTCGCGCACGCTGATCGGGAATGTCCAGTCGACGGATTCCGCCTGGGGCACGTAGCTGACCGTGCCGGCCTTACGCGCCTGCGCCGGGTCGCCGCCGAACACGGTGATCGAGCCGGAGTTGGGCTTGACCACTCCCATGACGGCCTTGAACAGCGTCGACTTGCCCGATCCGTTCATGCCGACCAACCCGCACACCCGGCCGGGTGCGAGGGTCAGGCTGGCATCGGTGAGGGCCACGACATCGCGGTAGCGGACATTGACGGTATCGACCGTCAGCGCCGCCCCGTTCTCGTGCACGGCCCTGTGGTTCGGGGCCCCAGTGTGCTGGGTCATCGTTCTCCTACCAGTGCGTCGGCGATCAACCGTGCGTCGTAGCGCAGTAGATCCAGGTACGTGGGGACGGGGCCGGCTGCATCGCTCAGTGAATCGACGTAGAGCTGTCCGCCGAACCGAGCTCCGGTGTCCTCGGCGACCTGCAGCTGCGCCTTGTCCGAGACGGTCGACTCGCAGAACACGGCGGGTACGTTGTTGTCACGAACGAAATCGATGGTGCGTACCACCTGCTTCGGCGTCCCCTCCTGCTCGGCGTTGACCGGCCACAGGTAGGCCTCCTGCAGATCGAAGTCGCGGGCCAGGTAGCCGAATGCGCCTTCGCAGGTGACGAGCGCGCGTTGACGAGCGGGCAGCCCGGAGAGATCGGCGGCCAGTTCGGCTCCGACCTCGCGGAGCTGTCCGATGTACGCGGTTGCGTTCGCTCGATAGTCGTCGGTGTTGGCGGGGTCCAGGGCGACGAACGCCTCGGCGATGTTCTCCACGTACGTCTCGGCCACGACGGGGGACATCCACGCATGGGGGTTCGCTTTCCCCGCGTAGGCGTCGTCACGGATGTAGATCGGGTCCACGTTCGCACTCACCACGGCGTGCGGTGCGGGGATGCGCTCGACGAACTTCTCGAACCAGGCCTCCAGCCCCAGCCCGTTGTCCAGGATCAACTCGGCCTGCTCCGCGGTGCGTAGGTCTCCGGGTGTCGGCTCGTAGCCGTGGATCTCGGCTCCGGCTTTTGTGATCGATTCCACTCGAAGGTGGTCACCGGCGACATTGGCTGCCATGTCGGCGAGGACGGTGAAGGTCGTCAGAACCAGGGGTCTGCCGTCGTCGAGCACAGTCGGATCGTCCTCTCCGACAGCCCGCGCGCAGCCGGTCGACGCTGCTACCAGTAGTCCCACCACGGCCCAGCTCGCGAGAATCCGCCGGGCGCGAGATCCGCGCTGGCGAAGAAATAAGTTAGGCACCCCGAAATATTTACCGTGGGGATACCTTTTTGTCCATACCTGCCGCGCGCGACACGCCTGGCCGAGAGTGACCGAGCGGCCGTCGGGCCGTAGGCTTCGCGGTGTGCAGAGATGGCGAGGTCTCGACGATGTACCTGCCGACTGGGGTCGGTGCGTGCTCACGATCGGCGTCTTCGACGGCGTTCATCGCGGACACGCACAACTGATCGGGAGAGCGGTGGCCGCTGCGAAGAAGCGCGGCGTTCCCAGCGTGCTCATGACGTTCGATCCCCATCCGATGGAGGTCGTGCGGCCGGGCAGCCACCCTGCTCAGCTCACGACCCTGACGAGGCGAGCCGAACTCGCCGAGGAACTGGGAATCGACGTCTTCTGCGTGATGCCGTTCACGCCCGAGCTGATGAAGCTCACTCCCGAGCGATACGTGCACGAGATCCTGATCGAACGCCTGCACGTCGCCGAGGTCGTCGTCGGCGAGAACTTCACCTACGGGAAGAAGGCGCTCGGCACCGTGCCCATGCTGCGCAAGATCGGCGAGCGGTCCGGATTTGCAGTCGACGGGGTCAACCTGCTCGCCGAGCATGCCGTGACGTTCTCCTCGACGTACATCAGATCGTGCGTGGACGCCGGTGACGTCGCTGCGGCCACCGCCGCGCTCGGGCGACCGCACCGTGTCGAGGGTGTCGTTGTGCACGGAGACGGTCGAGGTCGCCAAATGGGTTATCCCACAGCCAATGTCGCGCCGCCCATGTACTCGGCCATCCCCGCCGACGGTGTGTACGCGGCATGGTTCACCGTGCTCGGGCCGGGTCCGATCATGGGGACGGTCACTCCGGGGGAGCGGCATCCGGCTGCTGTGTCGGTGGGCACCAATCCCACGTTCTCGGGTCGTACCAGAACCGTCGAGGCGTTTGTCCTCGACGGTGAGGCCGACCTGTACGGGCAGCATGTGGCAGTCGACTTCGTCGACCGACTGCGCGGCATGGAGAAGTTCGACTCGATGGAAGCACTCGTGGAGGAAATGGGGCGCGACGCCGAGCGGGCCCGCTCGATTCTGGCGGCGAGCACGGCCTGATAGGCTGGACCCTCGGTGCTCGCTGCGGTCCGTGGCGGCTGTACCGGCTTCGATTCCGTGGTCTCGACCACAGGGTGCGTTGCTTCCTTTCACGCGGACGTCATTGATCAGGAGTAGTACCAGTGGCATTGACCACCGAACAGAAGAAGGCCGTTCTCGGCGAGTACGGCTTGCACCCCACCGACACGGGCTCGCCCGAGGCGCAGGTTGCAATGCTCACCAAGCGCATCGTCGACTTGACCGAGCACCTCAAGATGCACAAGCACGACCACCACTCCCGCCGCGGCCTGCTGCTGCTGGTCGGACGTCGTCGTCGCCTGCTCAAGTACATCGCGAAGGTCGACGTCACCCGCTACCGCTCGCTCATCGAGCGTCTGGGTCTGCGTCGATAATTCGCATCGACGCGAGGATGTCACCGATGCACGGTTCGACGCGCCGGTGCGCACCCGACTCGCAGCAATAGTGCAGTAGCCAACGAGGCAGTGCTTAGACTGTTCCTCGTTGGCTATCTGTGTTTGTACCGCAAGAACAGTTACGTCAGCACGAGAAAGCGGATGCACGGCATCCGCACACCGCCGTGTATGCCTGTCACGCCGTGGTGACGGTCTTCGGTAGTGGCCTTTCGGATACGAGATCCGATGGGCTTCGATCGATGGCCGCCTCCGCGCAGCCGCGTCCCGAGAGAAGCTCTCGTCGGATGGACGGCACAGGTATGCCGCCACAGCCAGGAGGGCTCGTGGTGTGTCCGCGCGGGCACGGCAAAGACGAGAGGACGAGAAGAGAACCTATGACAGAGACAACGACCGTGGACGTCGAAGAAGGCGTCTACGAAGCAACTGCGATCATCGACAACGGCACGTTCGGCAAGCGGACCATCCGCTTCGAGACCGGCCGCCTCGCACAGCAGGCCGCAGGCGCAGTCGCCGCGTACCTCGACGAGGACACCATGCTGCTGTCGGCAACGACCGCAGGCAAGCACCCCCGTGAGGGATTCGATTTCTTCCCGCTGACGGTCGACGTCGAAGAGCGCATGTACGCCGCGGGCCGTATCCCCGGATCGTTCTTCCGCCGCGAGGGCCGTCCGTCCACCGACGCCATCCTCACCTGCCGCCTGATCGACCGGCCGTTGCGTCCGACGTTCGTCGACGGACTGCGCAACGAGATCCAGGTCGTCATCACGGTGATGAGCCTCAACCCGGCCGATCTGTACGACGTCGTCGCGATCAACGCGGCATCGGCCTCGACGCAGATCGCCGGACTGCCGTTCTCCGGCCCGATCGGCGGCGTCCGCGTCGCACTGATCGACAAGCAGTGGGTCGCGTTCCCGACCAACGAGCAGCTCGAGAAGGCCGTGTTCAACATGGTCGTCGCCGGCCGCATCGTCTCCGGCTCCGGTGCCGACGCAGACGTCGCGATCATGATGGTCGAAGCCGAGGCCACCGAGAACGTCATCGAGCTCATCGAGGGTGGTGCAACCGCCCCCAACGAGTCGGTCGTCGCCGAGGGCCTCGAGGCTTCGAAGCCGTTCATCGCAGCCCTGTGCACCGCACAGCAGGAGCTCGCGTCCAAGGCCGCCAAGCCGACCGGCGACTACCCGGTCTTCCCGGCGTACCAGTCGGACGTCTTCGAGGCCGTCGAGAACGCCGCGAAGATCCCGCTGAACGAGGCACTGACCATCGCAGGCAAGGCCGAGCGTGAGAGCAAGCTCGACGAGGTCAAGGCTCAGGTCCTCACGTCGGTCGGAGACAGCTTCGCCGGCCGCGAGAAGGAGATCGGTGCCGCATTCCGCGCACTGACCAAGAAGTCGGTTCGCCAGCGCATCCTCACCGATCACTTCCGCATCGACGGCCGTGGCATCACCGACATCCGGTCGCTGTCCGCCGAGGTCGCGATCATCCCCCGTACCCACGGATCGGCCCTGTTCGAGCGCGGCGAGACCCAGATCCTGGGCGTCACCACCCTCGACATGGTCAAGATGGCGCAGCAGGTCGACTCGCTCGGGCCCGAGACGTCCAAGCGCTACATGCACCATTACAACTTCCCGCCGTACTCGACCGGTGAGACCGGCCGCGTCGGTTCGCCGAAGCGTCGCGAGATCGGGCACGGCGCACTCGCCGAGCGCGCCCTGCTGCCGGTGCTGCCGAGCCAGGCCGAGTTCCCGTACGCCATCCGTCAGGTCTCCGAGGCACTGAGCTCCAACGGCTCGACCTCGATGGGCTCGGTCTGCGCATCGACTCTGTCGCTGCTCAATGCCGGTGTGCCGCTGCGTGCCCCGGTTGCCGGTATCGCGATGGGCCTCGTGTCCGACGAGGTCGACGGCGAGACCCGTTACGTCGCACTCACCGACATCCTCGGTGCCGAGGACGCGTTCGGTGACATGGACTTCAAGGTCGCCGGAACCAAGGACTTCGTCACGGCGCTGCAGCTCGACACCAAGCTCGACGGCATCCCCTCCAAGGTGCTCGCCGGCGCGCTGTCGCAGGCCAAGGATGCTCGCACGACGATCCTCGAGGTCATGGCCGAGGCCATCGACACCCCGGACGAGATGAGCCCGTACGCACCTCGCGTCACCGCGATCAAGGTGCCGGTCGACAAGATCGGCGAGGTCATCGGGCCCAAGGGCAAGATGATCAACTCCATCACCGAGCAGACCGGTGCCAACATCTCGATCGAAGATGACGGCACTGTCTACGTCGGTGCAGCGGACGGCCCGTCCGCACAGGCCGCGATCGACATGATCAACGCCATTGCCAACCCGCAGCTGCCGAAGGTCGGCGAGCGATTCCTCGGAACCGTCGTCAAGACAACGGCTTTCGGTGCATTCGTCTCGCTGCTCCCGGGCCGCGACGGACTGGTGCACATCTCCAAGCTCGGTAACGGCAAGCGCATCAACAAGGTGGAGGACGTCGTCAGCGTCGGATCCAAGTTGCGCGTCGAGATCGCCGATATCGACAACCGCGGCAAGATCAGCCTCGTTCCCGTCGAAGACGACAACGCTGCTGCTCCCGCCGACGCTCCCGAGGCTCCCGCCGAGGCCAGCGCTGAGTAAGAAGCAACCGAGCCGAACGGTACGTCCCCTCGGGACGTACCGTTCGGCCGTTCCAGAGAGCACCGGCATCGACACGGGCGTGCAACGCACCACTCTGCCCGGCGGTCTTCGGATCGTCACCGAGTTCGTGCCCGGCGTTCGCTCGGCTTCGGTCGGTGTGTGGGTCGGGGTCGGTTCACGGGACGAGCAACCCAGTGTTGCCGGTGCCGCACACTTCCTCGAACATCTGCTGTTCAAGTCGACTCCTACGCGCAGCGCGCTCGAAATCGCCCAGGTGATGGACGGTGTCGGGGGAGAGCTGAACGCGTTCACCTCGAAGGAGAGCACCTGCTTCTACGCGCACGTGCTCGACGAGGACGTGGCGCTCGCCATCGATCTCGTCAGCGATGTGGTGCTTCGTGGCCGGTGCCGCTCGGCAGATGTCGACGTCGAGCGACAGGTGGTCCTCGAAGAGATCTCCATGCGCGACGACGATCCCGAGGATCTGCTCGGAGATGCCTTCCTGGAAGCCATGTTCGGCGATCATCCGATCGGACGCCCGATCATCGGTTCCGTCGAATCCATCGAGTCGATGACCCGTGCGCAATTGCACTCGTTCCACGTTCGCCGCTACACGCCGCAGCGCATGGTCGTTGCCGTCGCGGGCAACGTCGATCACAAGCAGATCGTCTCGCTCGTGCGCCGAGCGTTCTCCGGCCATCTGGTCAAGGGCGCACGGCCGGCCGAACGACGCGGTGGCACAGCGCGATTGCGCAATGCTCCCACGTTGAGCCTGACCACTCGTGACAGCGAGCAGGCGCATCTGTGCCTGGGCGTACGGGCGTTCGGTCGACACGAAGGGCATCGCTGGGCGTTGTCCGTGCTGAACTCCGCAGTGGGGGGCGGGCTCAGTTCTCGTCTGTTCCAGGAGATCAGGGAAGAACGTGGTCTGGCGTACTCGGTGTACTCGTCGGTGGATACGTTTGCCGACAGTGGTGCCTTCTCCGTCTACGCGGGTTGTCAGCCGGAGAACTTGGGCGAAGTGACCACGGTGATCAGGGAAGTGCTGGCCAAGGTTGCCGCCGAGGGGATCACCGACGCGGAGTGTGCGCGGGCCAAGGGTTCGTTGCGTGGCGGTTTGGTTCTGGGACTCGAGGATTCGGGCTCTCGGATGAACCGGATCGGTCGCAGTGAACTGAACTACGGCAATCACCGCGACATCACCGATACGTTGGCGAGGATCGACAGCGTCGGCAACGACGAGGTACGCGAGGTCGCTGCCGTGTTGCTCGACCGTCCTTTCGGTGCCGCGGTGGTAGGCCCCTACAAGAACGTCCGCCAGCTGCCGGCGTCGGTCAAGTCCCTGGTTCGGTAGCGTCGGCGATCACGTCGCGCACTGCGCGGCGGGTCAACTCCGTCACCGCCGACAGGTCGGTGACCGGCTCGAATGCGTGGGTGGAGTTGAGCGCCGCTATTCCGTGCACGGAGGTCCACAGTCGCAGGGCGATGAACTGTGGATTCTCCGGCGCGACGGCACCGACCGCGCATTCGACGTTCGACGTGCATGCCCGTACGGTCGACAATTCAGCATGAACAGTGATGGGCGTACCGTCCTCGTCACCGGTGTGGGTCGACGCCTCGGTATCGGCTATGCCATCACCCGCAGGTTGCTGCAGGACGAGCGCGCCCGCGTCTTCGCGCAATCATGCGATGCCTGCGACGTGAGCGAACCGTGGGGAGCGGGGACGCCGGGAGCAGTGCAGGTACTCGCCGAGTTGTCCACCGCGCCAAGCAGGCTCGGGCATCTGGACATCGATCTCTCCGATGTCGAAGCGCCTGCAGCCCTGTTCGATGCTGTCGAATCCAGGTTCGGTGCCGTCGACTCGTTGGTGATCAACCATGCGCGATCACAGCTGGGCGAACTGGGTTCTCTGACGACAGAGAACCTCGACCTGACGTGGGCGGTGAACGTGCGCGCGTCGTTGCTTCTGGTGCAGGAATTCGCGCAACGGTACGTCGATCATCCTGACGGCGGACGCGTCGTGCTGTTCACGTCCGGGCAGGGAGAGGGGCCGATGCCGACCGAGATTCCCTATGCGGTGACCAAGGGTGCCATCGCCGCGATCACACCGACCGTGGCCGATTCCCTGATCGAACGTGGTGGAACTCACCGGACGAGGCCGCAGCGGTCGTGGCGATGTTGCTGTCGCCCGATTCGGGCTCGATCACCGGTCAGGTCATCGGCGCCGAAGGCGGATTCCGACGCTTCACGCCGTGATCACGGCGTGGCGCGCCTCGGTCAGAGCTTCTTCTTGTTCAGCAACAACTTCCAGGGCACCAATGCCGACTCGAGCTGAACCGACAGGCTCATCTTGGATTCGCCCTCGCTGCGCTCCTCGAAGGTGATCGGCACTTCGGCGAGAGTGAGGCCGTGCTTGACCGTTCGGTAGTTCATCTCCACCTGGAATGCGTACCCGTTGCTCTCGACCGAGGCCACGTCGATGGTGCGCAGGGTGCGCGCGTCCCACGCCTTGAATCCCGCTGTCGCATCCTTGACTCCGAGGCGCAGGATCGTGTTGACGTAGAAGTTCGCCCACGCCGAAAGGGCCTTGCGGTGCCAGGGCCAATCGGCGGCGACCGCTCCGCCGGGTACGTATCGCGATCCGAGCACCACGGCCGCGTCGGTGGCGTTCAGCTTGTCGATCATCGCCGGGATCACCTCGGTGGGGTGCGAAAGATCGGCGTCCATCTGAATGACGATGTCCGCACCCTCGTCGAGCGCTCGCGTCATGCCTGCGACGTATGCGCGTCCCAGCCCGTTCTTCTCGGTGCGGTGCAGAACGCTGACGTCGATGGGGCCGTCGATGGCCAACTTGTCGGCGACGTCGCCGGTGCCGTCGGGTGAATTGTCGTCGACGACCAACACACCGAGCCCCTCCACCTGCAACCCGGCCAGCAGCTCGACGAGCTTGGGGAGGTTCTCACGTTCGTTGTACGTCGGTACAACGACGGTGGTCTTCGGGGCGACTCGTTCCGTACTCACCACCGTATGATCCGTGATTAGGGGTTCCGATCCAAATATCGGACACGGTCGGCCGTGTCGGGTCGGCATCGTGGGTCGTTTTCGAGCGTCCGTCGCCTCATGACCGAGTCGCGTCGACGAATATGCCGTCGCGCAGAATCGGGACGCAGGAGCTCGAATCGACCTCGGCCGCAATGGCCACGTCTTCCGGGTGTCCCATCCCGGCCAGTTCGCGACCGGAGCCACATTGCCGCAGCTCCGAGCCCACGTCTCGCTCGACGGCTCGCCACGCGGCCGCGGCCGTTCTCGCCTCCGGGGAGGCATCGGTAGCTCCGGCATCGACGAGGGCGGCGATGACTGCACCGGCACCCCACAGGTCCTCGACGGCAGGCCGGAGGGATCCGTCCGGCCACCGTTCTCCGGCCGCTATGACGGTCGTCACGGCATTTCGGTTGTCGGCACGTATCCACCGCGCTACCGCGGATGCGTTTCTCAGCGACGCTCCCACACACAGCGGGGCCGTGCTCGCGAGATCGTGGGCGATGGTGGACCCGTTCGGTGACGGCAGCACCAACCGTGGCGGGGCGGGCGCGGCCCGTACGGTGGCCGGGCACAAGCTGATCAGGCCCGGTGACGCGGCCGACCGCCCCACGGCGAGAACCGCGTCGAACTGCTCGGCCAACTGCGCGGCCCGGTCGTCGCGCCACCGACTGGGGATGACGTCGATGCCCGCGTCCACAGCAACCGTCAGAGTCGTCGTGAACGACAGGACGTCCACGACGACGGCGATGTCTGCGCCGTCGACGATGGCGTCGGCTCCACACAGGCCCCAGTCGAAGCGGAGACCGAATGCGTTCTGGGACAGTACGGGGTCGGCCGGCATTGCGGAACGGTATCAAGTCCGGTGCCGGTGATACCTTCGGCGCGGGATCGAGTGGGGGAGTGGGACATGCAGTTGGAGCCGGACACCAAGGTGATCGTCCTCGTGGCCGGTCTACTGCTGCTCTGGGCACTGGGGTTGGGGGTGGTCAAGTATCACCAGATGTCGACATCGGCGGATGGCACCGCGCATCGTTATGTCGACATCGCTCATCGGGCAGCGTTGATGTACTCGTTCGCCGCCCTGGTTCTCGCTGCGCTGGCGCAGTTCAGCGCGTGGTCGGTCACGGTGGATCTGATCGCCGCATCGGTGGTGCTGGTGTTCTTCGTCGCTGCCATCGTGAGCTACACCGTGCACGGGTTTCGTCGAGATACCGAGAACCAGTTCGTGAATCCCGTCCGGGGGACGCACCTGTTCATGGTGTCGTTGATCGTCGGCGAAATCGGCGGTACAGCGGTGCTGGTGGCCGGTTTCGCATTCGCGCAGTTCGGTCCGAGCTGAGAGAGCTACCGAGGATCCAGGTACAGCTCGGCAGTCTCGGTGGCGACCGCCGACACGGCAGCGGCAAGACCGGGCTCGAGGTCCAGCGCGGCTGTGAGTCGATCTCCGCGCAGCCCCTGCGTTCGGAGCAGCTCCCAGGCTTGTTCGACCAGGCGAACCGAGGTGGGATGGTCCAACTCGGGGCGGTTCGAGCGCAATGCGGTCGCAGCCCAGTCCGCGTCGAAAGTCCCGTTGGGCGGCCCGAACACACGCTCACCGGACGAATAGCTCTTCGGCTCCATACCCTCCGACGCTAGCAGGATCGGAGGGCGGCGCAATCGTGACCGAATCGGGTCGAGACAGCACTATCGAACCGATCGGTTTCTTCAGTACGGTATCGCAATGTACGACGGCCACCGCAGAGCTCGAGTCGCGCTCTCGGTCGTCGGATCACTGCTGTTCGGTGTGCTCGCGGGCTGTTCCGGCGCGGACGGCAGCGGCCGGGTCGACGAGGTCCCGGCCGCCGCGAACTACACCACGGTCACGGGGTCGTTGGTGGTCGGTGATCCTCTATCCGGTCCGGGAACGCCCACCGAAGCGCCGACTGCGGTACTGCCGGTGGTACCGGAGCTCCCTGACAGTCTCGACGGTGCGCGGTTCCCGAGCAGGTCGCCGGTCGGCGTCACCGACGTGGTGCTCGAAGGGGCGTCGACGGTCGTATTCAGGTTGGCAGGCAACGGCCCGGTGTCCTTCACGGTCCGGTATGTGGACGAGGCCATTCGCTACGGCACCAGTGAACCGCTGGCAGTGCCGGGGAGATCCGTGTTGCAGGTGGACCTGTCGGGTACGTCGACGGACTCCGACGACACATTCTCGCCGTATGCCGGGCCCGAGCGTGTCCGAGGCGGTGCTGATTCCGCTGTCGCCTCGGTCGATTTCCTGGCCGATCCCGGCGGTATCTCACAGTCCTTCATCGGAGTTGCGGCCGATCGACCCGAGTTCACGGTGACCGCCACCGAAGAACCCGCCGCGGTGATCGTCACCGTCGAGTCCTGACCGGCGCTGGAACGTCGAATGCACTTCGGCCGTGGCTGTTTCGATCCGTTTACCGGGGAACCCGCGGTAGCATCGCGATGTGTCCGACGCCACAGCGGGAGAGAGCCCATCCGGGCGTGTGCGCGTGCTCGTCTACAGCAGCAATGCCGCGACCCGCGCCCAGGTTCGGTCTGCGGTGGGAACTCGACCGGATCCCGCACTCGGTGACATCGAGTACGTCGACATCGCCACGGCAGCCGTCGTCATCGAGCACATGGATGCTGGCGGTGTCGCGTTGGCAATTCTCGACGGCGAGTCCTCGCCCGTAGGCGGGCTGGGCCTGGCGAAGCAGCTGAAGGACGAGATCTTTCACTGCCCACCGGTGTTGGTGCTCATCGGACGTCCGGACGACGCATGGTTGGCCGAATGGTCGCGCGCCGAGGCTGCGGTTCCGCACCCGCTGGATCCGATCCGGCTCGGGCGCGCAGTGGTCGATCTGCTGAAGCAGCATTCGGTACGCGTCGGTGCCCGGGTCACTCGATCGCGGTAGATCAGACCGTTTTCTCCGATGCGGGCACCGTCAGCACGAATCGGTGGATCGAGCCGGCGATGACAGCACCGAGCACGGGGAACACCACGAACACCCACAGTTGTGACAGGGCAGGTCCGCCGGCGACGAGGGCTGGGCCGAGGGACCGGGCAGGGTTGACCGAGGTGGAATCGATTCCGATGCCCAGCAGGTGAACCACAGTCAGGGTCAGGCCGATCGGGATGCCGGCCGCCACGACGGGGTGAACGGTGGGGGCCGTGGTGGCCAGCACGACGAGGACGAGCAAGCCGGTCGCGATGGTCTCGAACACCGCCACCGACACCAGCCCGTATTCTCCGGGCGAGGAGCTGCCGAATCCATTGGTGCCCAGACCGTCCGACGAGATGTCGTATCCGGGACGGCCGGACGCGACGAACAGTACGATCAGCGCGCCGATCACGGCACCGACGGCCTGGGCGGCGATGTAGAACGCAGCCTTGATCGGGGTGATCGCGCGAGCGATCAGGGCTCCGATCGTCACGGCCGGGTTGATGTGGCATCCCGAGATCGGGCCGATCGCGTAGACGAGGGCGAGCAGTGTGAGCCCGAATGCCAGGGCGATGCCCGGGGTTCCGACGGTGTCGCCCGCGATGACGGCGGTGCCGACGCCGAAGATCACGAGCAGGGCAGTTCCCAGTCCCTCGGCGGCGAGCGCCGAGACGGAAATCGACTTCATCATTTCTCCTGTTTCATGTCGGCGGCCTCGTTCGGCCGGCCGGAATCGTCGGGAGGTTTGTCGTTTTCCTCGGAGCGGAGCGTATGGGGCGATCGAGTGATCTGAGTCACAGTTGCCCGGGTGGCCGGGATCGGGTGCCCCATGCGCGTCAACGGATTACGAAACTGGACTCCTCGAAATCCCGCGAGATCGACACCGAACCCATACTGTGTGGTTCAGGTCACATTGGTACGGCCGTCGCATTTATTACGCGCCGGCGCGGTAGTCGATCGAGGGAGCAGATGCCGGGATGAACGCCTACGTTCCGATCCTCGTTCTCGGTGCCATTGCGGTCGTGTTCGCGGTGTTCTCGGTGATGGTCGGAACGATGGTGGGACCCGCGCGGTACAACCGAGCCAAGTTCGACGCGTACGAGTGCGGCATCGAGCCCACGATGCATGCGCCCACGGGCCAACGATTTCCGGTGAAGTTCTACCTGACCGCCATGCTGTTCATCATCTTCGACATCGAGATCGTATTTCTCTATCCGTGGGCCGTCCATCTCGATGTTCTCGGCGCGTTCGGGCTGGTTGCCATGGCGCTGTTCGTCGTCAACGTGTCGGTGGCCTACGTCTACGAGTGGCGGCGAGGCGGGCTCGGATGGGATTGACGTCCGAACACTGATCGGCGACGGCACGATGCACGGTTCTCACCTTCAGCGGATGCGGAAAGAGTGTGATCGATGGGACTCGAAGAGAAGCTACCCAGTGGATTTCTGCTGACCACCGTCGAGGGGCTGGCCGGCTACGCCCGCAAGGGTTCGTTGTGGCCCGCGACCTTCGGTCTCGCGTGCTGCGCGATCGAGATGATGGCCACCACGTCCGGCCGGTTCGATCTCGCGCGATTCGGCATGGAAGCGTTCCGTGCGTCTCCGCGCCAAGCGGATCTGATGATCGTCGCAGGCCGTGTCAGCCAGAAGATGGGGCCCGTACTGCGGCAGGTGTACGACCAGATGGCGGAACCGAAATGGGTCCTGGCCATGGGAGTCTGCGCGTCCTCGGGCGGGATGTTCAACAACTACGCGGTGGTTCAGGGTGTCGATCACATCGTTCCGGTCGACATCTACCTTCCCGGTTGCCCACCCCGACCCGAGATGCTGCTCAACGCAATCCTGGAGCTGCACAAAAAGATTCAGGAGATGCCGCTGGGTGTCAATCGAGAACAGGTGCGCGCGGCTGCCGAGGCTGCAGCGCTGGCCTCCACCCCGACCATCGACTTGAAGGGGCTGCTGCGATGACAGCGGACGGAACCCGTGGGATGTTCGGTGTCCGGGGGAGCGGTGACACCTCCGGCTACGGCCGGTTGCAGCCGCCGTTGGCATCGGCGGACACGGCTGTTCGGCCCTACGGCAGCTACTTCGACGCCCTGGTCGATCGATTGGCCACGGTTCTCGACACCGGTGACGTGGCCGTGCCGTTCGAGGACGCCGTCGAGCGTGCCGTGATCTTTCGTGGGGAACTGACGCTGCATCTCTCGCGGGAGCACGTGCCCGCCGTGGCCCGTGCTCTCCGTGACGACGAGGAACTGAGATTCGAATTGTGCACGGGGGCATCGGGTGTGCACTATCCGGATCAGGTCGGCCGGGAATTGCGTGCGGTCTACCATCTGGTGTCCATCACCCACGGACGCCGCCTCCGACTCGAAGTGGCTGTACCCGATGCAGATCCACACACACCCTCGCTCTGCGCGGTGTATCCGACCAACGACTGGCACGAGCGCGAGGTCTACGACTTCTTCGGCATCGTGTTCGACGGTCATCCGGCACTCACGCGGATCGAGATGCCCGACGACTGGGTCGGTCACCCGCAACGCAAGGACTATCCCCTGGGCGGAATTCCCATCGAGTACAAAGGCGCTCGGGTCGCGCCTCCCAACGAGCGCAGGTCGTACAACTGATGAGCGCAACGGACGAAACCATCTATGCAGTGTCGGGCCAGGACTGGGACGACGTGGTCGAACTGGCGCGCGGGTCGACCACGGAACGCATCGTGGTCAACATGGGTCCGCAACACCCGTCCACCCATGGTGTGCTGCGGTTGATTCTCGAGATCGAAGGCGAGACCGTCACCGAGGCCCGATGTGGAATCGGCTACCTGCACACCGGAATCGAGAAGAATCTCGAATATCGCAACTGGACTCAGGGCGTCACGTTCGTCACTCGGATGGACTATCTGTCGCCCTTCTTCAACGAGACCGCGTACTGCCTGGGGGTGGAGAAGCTACTCGACATCACCGACGACATTCCCGAGCGCGCGACGGTCGTCCGGGTGATGTTGATGGAGCTCAATCGGATCTCGTCGCACCTCGTGGCATTGGCCACGGGTGGAATGGAATTGGGTGCCGTGACGGCGATGCTGTTCGGCTTCCGGGAACGCGAACTGATTCTCGACGTCTTCGAGGCCATCACCGGACTTCGCATGAACCACGCCTACATCCGTCCCGGTGGTTTGTCTCAGGATCTGCCCGCCGACGCGATCGACAAGGTCCGCGAGCTGCTGCGGGTTCTTCCCGGACGGCTACGCGATCTCGAACTCATGCTCAACGACAACCCGATCTGGAAGGCCAGAACCGAGAACGTCGGCTACCTGGACCTCACCGGGTGCATGGCCCTCGGCGTCACCGGGCCGGTGCTTCGATCGACCGGACTTCCCTACGATCTGCGCCGGTCCGATCCCTACTGCGGGTACGAGAACTACGAGTTCGATGTCGTCACCGACACCGGATGCGACTGCTACGGGCGCTATCTGATTCGCGTCGAAGAGATGAAGGAATCGCTCAAGATCGTCGAGCAGACTCTCGATCGTCTGCGGCCAGGACCGGTGGTCATCGACGACAAGAAGATCGCCTGGCCGGCCGAACTGGTCTCCGGCCCCGATGGTCTCGGTAATTCTCAGGACCATGTGCGCACCATCATGGACACCTCGATGGAGTCGTTGATCCACCACTTCAAGTTGGTGACCGAGGGGATGCGGGTACCGGCAGGGCAAGTGCTGTCCACGGTGGAATCGCCGCGAGGCGAACTGGGTGTGCACATCGTCAGCGACGGCGGAACCCGGCCGTACCGAGTGCACTTCAGAGACCCCTCCTTCACCAACTTGCAGGCGGTCGCCGCCATGTGCGAGGGCGGCATGATCTCCGACGTCATCGCTGCCGTCGCGAGTATCGATCCGGTGATGGGCGGGGTGGACCGATGACCGCGCCACGCTCGGAGCCGGTGCTCGTCCAACTCGGAGCACGCCCCGAGGAAGCCGTGCAACTTGTCGGCCCCGACGCACGCGCGTCCTATCCCGCCGACGTCCGTGCCCGCCTACGCGCCGACGCCGACATCGTCCTCGCTCGTTATCCGCAGGCCCGATCGGCGTTGCTACCGCTGCTGCACCTGGTGCAATCCGAGGACGGCTATCTGACGCCGGCCGGAATCGAATTCTGTTCCGACGTACTCGATCTCACCGGTGCAGAGGTGACCGCGGTCGCGACCTTCTACTCGATGTACCGCCGCGAGCCCACCGGCGACTACCGCGTCGGAGTGTGCACCAACACCCTGTGCGCCGTCATGGGCGGCGACGCCATCATGGACGCTCTGCGGGATCACCTCGAGATCGACCACGGCGAGACCACCGCCGACGGCAGCATCACCCTCGAGCACATCGAATGCAACGCCGCGTGCGATTTCGCGCCGGTGATGATGGTGAACTGGGAATTCTTCGACAACAGAACACCGGCGTCGGCGCGGGATTTGGTCGACGCGCTTCGTTCCGGTGCGCAGGTGACCCCGACCCGCGGCGCTCCGTTGTGCACGTTCCGCGAGACCGAGCGCATTCTGGCCGGGTTCGCCGACGACCGATCTGGGGCACTCGAATCGTCCGGCAGCGCAGGCGAAGCCAGTCTCGTCGGCCTGAGGTACGCCCGAGAGCACTCGATGTCTGCTCCCCAGGTCGTCACCGGCTCCCCGGACGGGCATCCCGACCTGGGTGCCGAGGCCGTGGCGGAGACGGTGCGCGAGAAACCGGCTCCGGCTCCCTCTGCGACCGTTCCACCGCAGCCGAACACCACCGAAACCGATCCATCGACGAAGGGGAAGTGACATGGCCCTGACGCCGGTGCTGAGCGAGTTCTGGGACGAGAAGGACTCGTGGACACTCGACACCTACCGCAGTCACGACGGATACCGGGGGCTCGAGAAGGCCCTTGCCATGGACCCCGACGATCTCATCGCATTCGTCAAGGATTCCGGCCTGCGCGGCCGTGGCGGCGCGGGATTCCCCACCGGAACGAAATGGAGCTTCATTCCTCAGGGTGACGGGAAAGCTCACTATCTGGTGGTCAACGCCGACGAGTCGGAGCCGGGCACCTGCAAGGACATGCCCTTGATGATGGCGAGCCCGCACACGTTGATCGAAGGAATCGTCATCGCGGCCTACGCAATACGTGCATCGCGCGCATTCGTCTACGTTCGCGGCGAAGTGGTACCGGTGCTGCGCAGACTGCAGGCCGCGGTTGCCGAGGCATACTCCGC
The DNA here is from genome assembly GCF_002259145.1 of Rhodococcus sp. 15-2388-1-1a. Taxonomy (NCBI): domain Bacteria; kingdom Bacillati; phylum Actinomycetota; class Actinomycetes; order Mycobacteriales; family Nocardiaceae; genus Rhodococcus; species Rhodococcus sp. 15-2388-1-1a. The sequence continues at coordinate 351,298 of NZ_NPFP01000008.1, forward strand.
GGGCTACCTGGGCAAGAACCTGCTCGGATCGGGGTTCGACCTCGAGCTGGTGATCCATGCCGGGGCCGGGGCCTACATCTGCGGCGAGGAGACGGCGCTACTCGATTCGCTGGAAGGGCGACGAGGTCAACCCCGACTGCGTCCACCGTTTCCCGCGGTTGCAGGCCTGTATGCGCGCCCAACGGTGGTCAACAACGTGGAATCGATAGCCAGCGTCCCGGTGATCCTGCGCAAGGGAATCGAATGGTTCCGATCGATGGGAAGCGAGAAGTCACCCGGCTTCACCCTCTACTCGATGTCCGGCCACGTGTGTCGGCCCGGCCAGTACGAGGCCCCGCTTGGCATCACCCTGCGGGAGCTGCTGGGCTACGCGGGTGGCATCCGTCCCGGCCACGAGCTGAAATTCTGGACACCGGGAGGATCGTCGACGCCGATGTTCACCGGCGAGCACCTGGACGTGCCACTCGACTACGAGGGCGTCGGCGCCGCCGGATCGATGTTGGGTACCAAGGCCTTGCAGATCTTCGACGACACGACGTGCGTCGTGCGAGCGGTGCTGCGATGGACGGAGTTCTACGCACACGAATCCTGCGGCAAATGCACGCCGTGCCGCGAAGGAACCTACTGGCTGGTGCAGATACTGCGTCGCCTCGACGGCGGAACCGGCACCGAGGCGGACCTCACCACACTGCTCGACATCGCAGACGGCATCGCTGGAAAGTCGTTCTGCGCGTTGGGAGACGGAGCCGCAAGCCCGATCGTGTCCTCGCTGAAGTACTTCCGCGACGAATACATCCGACATGTCACCGAACAGGGATGCCCATTCGATCCACACCGATCGACCCTGATGGCAAAGGAGCTGACGGCATGACGGCACCAGCAGATGGTCGTTCCGCAGGCTCCACTCCTGCACCCTCTGGTCGTTCCGCAGGCTCCACTCCTGAACCCTCTGGTCGTTCCGCAGGCTCCACTCCTGCCCCTGAACAGTCGGTCACTCCGGTCGACATGGTGACACTGACCATCGACGACCACGAGATCAGTGTTCCGAAGGGCACGTTGGTGATTCGAGCCGCCGAGCTGATGGGCGTGCAAATTCCGCGCTTCTGCGATCACCCGTTGCTCGATCCGGTGGGGGCGTGCCGGCAATGCCTGGTCGATGTCGAGGGTCAACGCAAGCCGTTGGCGTCCTGTACCACGACCGTGGCCGAGGGCATGATCGTGCGCACTCAGGTGACGTCGGAGTCGGCGGAGAAGGCGCAACGCGGCGTCATGGAGTTGCTGCTGATCAATCATCCGCTCGATTGCCCGGTGTGCGACAAGGGCGGTGAGTGTCCGCTGCAGAACCAGGCGATGGCCGCGGGTCGGTCCGAATCCAGATTTGTCGAGACCAAGCGCACGTATCCCAAGCCGATTCCCTTGTCGGCCGAGATTCTGCTCGACCGCGAGCGGTGCGTCCTGTGTGCGCGATGCACTCGTTTCGCCGCCCAAGTGGCCGGCGACCCGTCCATCGATCTCCTCGAACGTGGTGCCGTTCAACAGGTCGGCATCTTCGGTAACGAGCCGTTCGACTCCTACTTCTCGGGCAACACCGTTCAGATCTGTCCGGTCGGTGCGCTGACCAACACCGAGTATCGGTTCCGGGCGCGCCCGTACGACCTCACCTCGTCGCCGAGCGTGTGCGAGCACTGCGCAGGGGGCTGCGCTCAACGCACGGACCATCGACGCGGCAAGGTCCTTCGCCGGCTGGCGGGGGACGACCCCCAGGTCAACGAGGAATGGAACTGCGACAAGGGACGGTGGGCGTTCAAATACGCCACCGAACCCGATCGCATCACCGCGCCGATGATCCGCGACGAATCGGGGGAGTTGATCGAGACGTCGTGGTCGGCTGCGCTGGCTGCCGCGGCGGCCGGACTGGCCGGATCGGTCGGCCACGCCGCGGTACTCGTGGGCGGACGATCGACTCTCGAAGACTCCTACGCGTACGCCAAGTTTGCTCGAACAGTGCTGCACACCAACGATATCGACTTCCGCAATCGCAGCCACAGCGCCGAGGAAGCGGATTTCCTGGCCGGTCGAATCGCGGCGACCGGGTTGGGGGTCACCTACACCGACCTCGAGAACGCCCCGGTGGTGGTGCTCGTCGGGTTCGAGCCCGAGGAAGAGTCACCACTGGTGTTCCTGAGGCTTCGGAAGGCGCACCGCACGCGCGCAGTGGTGGTGGCCTCGATCGCGCCGTTCTCCACCCGGGGCCTACGAAAGCTCGACGGCGTCCTGCTGCAGTCGATTCCCGGTGACGAGCCGGGGTGGCTCGATGCGTTGCACGTCGGCGATCGTGGCACCGAATCGATCGCACACCTCCTCCGAGAGCCCGGTGCGATCGTTCTCGTCGGTGAGCGGCTCGGTTCCGTTCCCGGGGGTCTGGCGGCGGCTTCGAAACTGGCGGACGACACCGGGGCGAGCCTGGCCTGGATTCCGCGACGTGCCGGCGAACGCGGTGCGCTCGACGCAGGGGCGCTGCCGAACGTTCTGCCCGGCGGGCGTCCGGTGGCCGATGCGGCTGCGCGCGCCGAGGTGGCCGCGGTATGGGGAGTGCCCGAGCTACCGGAGGAGGTGGGCCGCGACACCGCTACGATCCTCGCCGACGCAGGACCGAATCGCGCCCTGGTCACTGCCGGAATCGATCTCGACGATCTTCCGGACCCCCAGGAGGCGCTCGACGCCGTGGACAGATCGGCGTTCGTGGTGAGCCTCGAGCTGCGCCACAGCGCGGTCACCGAGCGGGCCGACGTGGTGTTCCCGGTGGCACCGGTGGTCGACAAATCGGGAACTTTCGTCGACTGGGAAGGACGACCTCGCGCGTTCGACACTGCACTCGGTGCCGGCGCGGTGATGCCGGATCAACGCATCCTCGACGCCATCGCCGCGCAGATGGGAGTCGAACTGGCCGTCCCCGACGCGGCGGCGGCACGCGCCGAGTTGGCTCGCCTCGGTGTGTGGAACGGCCCGCGCACCGCGGTGGCCCGGGTCGCTCCCCGCGCGGATGTTCCGACCCTCGGGCCGGGGGAATCGATTCTGGCCACGTGGCGGATGCTCATCGATGCGGGACGGATGCAGGACGGTGAGGACAACCTCGCGGCGACCGGTCGCACACCCACGGTTCGGTTGTCGGCGACGACGGCCTCGGCCATCGGTGCGGAGACCGGTGACCTGGTGAGCGTCGTGACGGACCGCGGCTCGATCACGTTGCCGCTGACGATCACCGACCTGCCCGACACCGTGGTCTGGGTACCGATGAACTCGCCCGGTTCGGCGGTGTACCGCTCGCTGGGGGTGCAGTCGGGCGAGGTTGTGCGACTTCGGCGTGGGTCTGCGGAACGACCCGAAAATTCAGGAGTGGAGCCTGCGGAGCGACCCGAAAGTGGGCAGTCATGATCGTGGCCGCGCCGACCGATCTGTCGATGTTCGGCAACGACCCGTGGTGGTTGGTCGTCGGGAAGGCTTTGGCGGTCTTCGTCTTCCTGGTATTGACGCCGCTGGTCGCGATCTACGCCGAACGCAAGATCATGGCGTGGATGCAGATGAGGGTGGGGCCCAACCGGGTGGGCCCGTGGGGTCTGCTGCAGTCGCTCATGGACGGGATCAAGCTGGCACTGAAGGAGGGGATCACTCCGACCGGCGTCGACAAGCCTATTTACGTTTTGGCTCCGATCATTTCGGTGGTTCCTGCGTTCATGGCCTTCGCCGTGATTCCCTTCGGTCCCGAGGTGTCGGTGTTCGGTACGACGACACCGCTGCAGATGACCGACCTGCCGGTGGGGGTTCTGTACATTCTCGCGGTCACGTCGGTGGGTGTGTACGGGATCGTGTTGGCGGGGTGGGCGTCGGGCTCGACGTACCCGCTGCTCGGGGCGCTGCGTTCGACGGCGCAGGTGATTTCCTACGAGGTCGCGATGGGCCTGTCGTTCGCGGCTGTCTTCGTGTACGCGGGGACCATGTCGACGTCCGGAATCGTTGCTGCGCAACAGAACACCTGGTACGTGTTTCTGCTGCTGCCCTCGTTCCTGGTGTACGTGACGGCGATGGTCGGCGAAACCAACCGCGCTCCGTTCGATCTGCCCGAGGCGGAGGGTGAGCTGGTGGGCGGATTCCACACGGAGTATTCGTCTCTTCGTTTCGCCATGTTCATGCTCGCCGAGTACATCAACATGGTCACCGTGTCGGCACTCGCGACCACGCTGTTCCTCGGCGGCTGGCAGGCTCCGATTCCATTGAGTCTGTGGAGCGGTGCCAATTCGGGGTGGTGGCCGGTGCTGTGGTTCACCCTCAAGGTCTGGGTGTTCCTGTTCGTGTTCATCTGGCTGCGTTCGACGCTGCCGAGGCTGCGCTACGACCAGTTCATGAACTTCGGCTGGAAGATTCTCATTCCGGTTGCCCTGATCTGGGTGATGGTGATCGCGACGGTGCGGGTACTCGGGGCCGATCGGTACGACGTACCGCTGGTCACGTTCGGCGTGTCGATGATCTTCGCGGTGGCCGTGCTGGGTGCACTGCTGCTGATGGTGCGCAGGCGTGCACGGGAACGGAACGTGCCGCCTCCTTCGCCCGTCGCCGAGTTCGATGCTGTGGCAGGCGGATTCCCGATACCTCCAATCCCTAAGCAGGGCTCGACTTTCCCGAGCCGGCACGCCGGTGTGCGCTCACCCGCCGCCAGGTCACCGAAGGAGAACGCCGATGCCTGAATTTCTCGGTCCCATAGCCGGTTTCGGGGTCACCTTCGCGACGATGTTCAAGAAGGCCGAGACGGAGCTGTACCCGGAGGAGAAGAAGCCGACCGAGGTTCGCTACCACGGTCGTCATCAGCTCAATCGGTACGCCGACGGTCTCGAGAAGTGCATCGGCTGCGAGCTCTGCGCGTGGGCCTGCCCGGCCGACGCCATCTACGTCGAAGGAGCCGACAACACCGAGACCGAGAGGTTCTCTCCGGGCGAGCGCTACGGCGGGGTCTATCAGATCAACTACCTCCGGTGCATCGGGTGCGGCCTGTGTGTGGAGGCCTGTCCGACACGCGCTCTGACGATGACCAACGAGTACGAGCTGGCCGGTGACAACCGAGCCGATCTGATCTACGAGAAGGACTCGCTGCTGGCACCGCTGGAGCCGGATATGACGGCACCGCCGCACGCGATGGCACCGGGCCTGTCGGCCGAGGACTACTACCGCGGAACCGTCACCGGCCACGAGTCACCGGCCGAGTCCCCAGCCGAACCCGAGGGCGGTTCGGTGCGATGAGTGCACAGGATGCTGCTGTGCAGCTCGCCCTCGATGTCACGTCCACCGGTGAGGCCGTGCAGTTCTGGACCCTGGGTGTCGTTGCCGTCATCGGTGCGCTCGGCGTGGTGATGAGCACCAAAGCCGTCTACTCGGCGTTGTTCCTCGCCGCCACGATGGTGGTACTGGCGACCTTCTACATGGCGCAGGGTGCGTTGTTCCTCGGTGTCGTGCAGATCGTCGTCTACACCGGCGCGGTCATGATGCTGTTCCTGTTCGTTCTGATGCTCGTCGGAGTCGACACCTCGGAGTCGCTGACCGAAACCTTGCGTGGGCACCGCATCGCGGCCGTCGTGATCGGAATCGGCTTCGGACTGTTGATCATCGGGGTACTGCTGCGCGATGCAGCCCAGGGCGGTCGGCTCGACTTCGCCGGTCTCGACGCCGTCAACTCCGCCGGAAACGTCGAGGGCCTGGCAGAGCTGATCTTCGTCGAGTACGTGTGGGCGTTCGAGTTGACCGGGGCACTGTTGATCACTGCCACCATCGGGGCGATGATCCTGGCGCACCGGGAAGCTCTGGGGCCGGTCAAGGGTCAGCGAGAGATGGCGCAGGATCGATTCCGCGACGGTTCGAGGGTGACGCCGCTGCCGAGCCCAGGGGTGTACGCCAGACACAACGGGGTCGATCGCCGCGCTCTGTTGCCCGACGGAACCGAATCCGAGTCGTCCGTCAACGCCATGTTCGCCGATCAACGGAGCCAGTACAGGGTGGACGGGGGTGACGAGCGATGAATCCGGAGAACTATCTCTACCTGTCCGTTCTGCTGTTCACGATAGGCGCGGCAGGCGTCATCGTCAGGCGCAACGCCATCATCGTGTTCATGTGCATCGAATTGATGCTCAACGCAGTCAATCTCGCGTTCGTCACCTTCTCCCGCATGCACGGCAATCTCGACGGGCAGTTGTTCGCGTTCTTCACCATGGTGGTCGCCGCCGCCGAGGTGGTGGTGGGCCTGGCCATCATCATGGCCATATTCCGTTCTCGTCGGTCGATTTCGATGGACGAGAACTCCCTGATGAAGAATTGACGGGGGCGCAGAAATGATGTCGATACTGTGGCTTCTTCCGGCTCTGCCGGCGTTCGGTGCGGCGTTCCTGCTGCTCGCCGGCAGGCGCACCGACGGGTGGGGGCATCTCGTCGCGACGGCAGCGGCAGTGTCCTCGTTCGTGGTGGCCGCGGTGGTGTTCGCATCGATGCTGGGCCGTGCAGAATCGGGCCGGGCCCTCACCCAAACCCTGTTCCGATGGGTTCCGGTCGACGAATTGCAGGTCGAGTTCGGCTTGCGCGCAGATCAATTGTCGATCTGCTTCGTCCTGCTGATCACCGGGGTCGGGTCGCTCATTCACGTGTACTCCATCGGCTACATGAGCCACGACGCCGAGCGGCGACGCTTCTTCGCGTACCTCAACCTGTTTCTGGCAGCCATGCTGTTACTGGTCCTGGCCGACAACTTCCTGGGCTTGTATCTGGGGTGGGAGGGTGTCGGACTGGCGTCGTATCTGCTCATCGGCTTCTGGCAGCACAAGCCGTCGGCTGCGTCGGCTGCCCGAAAAGCGTTCGTGGTCAACCGAGTCGGCGACATCGGCCTGGCCGTTGCGCTGATGATCATGTTCGTGAACTTCGGCTCCGTGCAGTACGACGACGTGTTCGCCGGAATCGGCGAGGCGAGCGAATCGGTGGCCACCGCCATGGCGCTGATGCTGCTGTTGGCGGCGTGTGGAAAGTCGGCGCAGGTGCCGCTGCAGTCCTGGCTCGGTGACGCCATGGAGGGCCCGACACCGGTGTCGGCATTGATTCACGCGGCCACGATGGTCACGGCAGGGGTGTACCTCATCGTGCGCTCCGGACCGGTGTTCGAGGCGTCGCCCACCGCTCGCGCGGCCACCGTCACCGTCGGGGCGGTCACCTTGCTGTTCGGTGCCGTCATCGGTTGTGCGAAAGACGACATCAAGAAGGCGCTCGCGGCGTCGACGATGAGTCAGATCGGGTACATGGTGCTCGCGGCCGGGCTCGGCCCCTCCGGGTACGCCTACGCCATCGTGCTGTTGATCTCGCACGGCTTCTTCAAAGCGGGCTTGTTCCTGGGCGCGGGCTCGGTGATGCACGCGATGAACGACGAGACCGACATGCGACGGTTCGGTGGACTCCGCGCCGCGATGCCGATCACGTTCGTCACGTTCGGCCTCGGCTATCTCGCCATCATCGGACTGCCGCCGTTCTCCGGCTTCTTCGCCAAGGATCCGATCATCGAGGTCGCATTCGCCGCCGATGGAGTGTCAGGTCCGATTCTCGGCTGCGTGACATTGCTCGGTGCCGGCCTGACGGCCTTCTACATGACTCGCGTAATGCTGTTGACCTTCTTCGGTCCGAAACGCTGGTCCGCGCAAGCACATCCGCACGAGGCATCGGCGACGATGACTGCCCCGATGATCGTGTTGGCCGTCGGCTCGGTGGCGTCGGGAGCCTTCCTTGCGGTGGGCGGACGCCTCGAGACGTGGCTGGAACCCGTCGTGGGTTCGGCACCCGAGGAGCACGCGATTCCGGCCTGGGTGGTCACCGTCGCCGTCCTGGTGGTCGTGCTGGTCGGCGCGAGCGTCGCCTACCGTAAGTACATCGCGAACGAGGTTCCGCCGACACCACCCGAGGATGTGTCGCCCCTGACCCGAGCTGCACGTGCCGATCTCTACGGAGATGCCGTCAACGAGGCCGCATTCATGCGGCCGGGACAGACACTCACGCGCGCATTGGTGCACGCCGACAACGGGATCGACGCCGTCGTGGACGGGGTGGGGAGCTCGATCGGAGGCGCATCGACGCGGTCTCGGCGACTGCAGACGGGCTATGTACGGTCCTACGCGTTGGCGATGTTCGCGGGAGCCGTTCTCGTCGTACTGATGGTGGTGGCTCTGTGACGACTCCCTGGTTGACCGTCCTGTGGGTACTCCCGATGCTCGGTGCGATCGTGGTCGCCCTGGTGCCCGCCGCTCGCCCGACCTCCGCACGCAGTGTCGCAGTGGGCTTCGCTGCCGGGACCTTGGCCGTGTCGGTCGCACTGGCGGTGTCGTTCGACTCCGGTGGTGATCGGTACCAGTTCGTCGAAGACCATTCGTGGATAGCGGCTTTCGGTGCGCGGTACACCCTCGGTCTGGACGGAATCGGCCTCGTCCTGGTGTTGCTCACCACCGTTCTCACACCCTTGCTGCTCGTCGCGGGCTGGTACGACGGCAGTCGCGTCGCGAACTACGGCTCCCGTCGGGTGTCGCACACGTACATGGCGTTGATTCTGGTGGTCGAGTCGATGGTGCTCGTGTCGTTCCTCGCGTTGGACGTGTTGTTGTTCTACATCTTCTTCGAGGCGATGCTGATTCCGATGTACTTCCTGATCGGTGGCTTCGGGGGAGTACATCGCACGCGCGCCGCGGTGAAGTTCCTGTTGTACAACCTGTTCGGCGGTCTGATCATGTTGGCTGCCGTCATCGGCCTCTACGTGGTGACCGCGCGACCCGACGGGCCGTTCGACGGCGGGACGTTCGATCTGCGCGCGATCGCCGACGCGGCGTCGTCGGGCGGACTCGGTGTGGATCCGATGGTTCTGAACGCACTGTTCCTCGGCTTCATGTTCGCGTTCGCGATCAAGGCACCGTTGTGGCCGTTCCACTCGTGGCTACCCGACGCCGCAGTGCAGTCCACACCCGCGACTGCGGTGCTGATGATGTCGGTGGTGGACAAGGTCGGCACGTTCGCGATGCTGCGGTTCTGTCTCGAACTTTTTCCCGGCTCGTCGCAGACGTTCGCGCCGTCGATCATCGCTCTCGCGGTCATCGGCATCGTCTACGGCGCGATACTGGCGATCGGCCAGACCGACATGATGAGACTGATTGCCTACACGTCGATTTCGCACTTCGGATTCATCATCCTCGGCATCTTCGCCATGACCGGTCAGAGTCAGGCCGGTGCCACGCTGTACATGGTCAATCACGGAATCTCCACGGCCGCACTGTTCTTGATCGCGGGCTTCCTCGTGTCGCGTCGAGGGTCACGAGCGATCGCCGACTACGGCGGTGTGCAGAAGGTGGCACCGGCACTTGCCGGAACGTTCTTGATCTCGGGGCTTGCCACGCTCTCGCTACCCGGCCTCGCCCCGTTCGTGAGCGAATTCCTTGTGCTGATCGGCACGTTCGGTCGATACGGAGTCGCCGCGATCGTGGCCGCTGGAGCCCTCGTGCTGTCGGCGATCTACATACTGTGGCTCTACCAGCGCGTCATGACCGGGCCGGTCCGGGAGGGCAACGAGACGGTGCCCGATCTCGTTCGCCGCGAGCTGGCCGTTGTGGTGCCGTTGATCGCGTTGCTGATCGTGCTCGGGGTGTATCCGAAACCCGCGCTCGATGTCATCACTCCGGCAGTGCAATCCACGATCGTCGACAGTTCAGGAGGTCAGCGATGACCACACCCGAGGTGCAGTACGGTCTGCTGGCACCGATGCTGATCGTGTTCTCGGTCGCAGTTCTCGGTGTTCTCGTCGAGGCGTTCGTGCCGCTGCGGGCCCGCCGGATCACGCATCTGGGCCTGGCTCTCGCGGGACTGGTGGCGGCACTGGCGGCAATTCTCGGTCTGGCCGGCACCGAGGCGTCGGCGATGTCCGGCGCGGTCGCGATCGACGGGCCCACCCTGTTTCTACAGGGAACCATTGTGCTGGTGTCGATTCCGGCCATCGCGTTGATGGCCGAGCGCACCGTTGCAGTCACCTCGGCCGGTGCCGAGCGTCGCATCGATTCGTTCACCCCGCAGGCATCGACCACTCCGGGCAGCGTGGCGGAGAAGGAGGCCATCGACGCGGGCGTCGCCCAGACCGAGGTGTTTCCTCTCGCGATGTTCGCGATCGGTGGCATGTTGCTTTTTCCGGCGGCCACGGATCTGCTGACGATGTTCGTGGCGCTGGAAGTGCTGTCCTTGCCGCTGTATCTGCTCTGCGGACTGGCCCGTCGACGGCGCTTGCTCTCGCAGGAAGCAGCTCTCAAATACTTTCTGCTGGGCGCGTTCTCGTCCGCATTCTTCCTGTTCGGGGTCGCCTTCCTGTACGGATACGCCGGAACCGTTCGGTTGGACGGCATCGCCGACGCCATCGCGGCTGACGGTCAGGGCAGATCGCTCGCGCTGATCGGAACCGCCCTGCTCGCGGTGGGTCTGCTGTTCAAGGTCGGTGCCGTGCCGTTCCATTCGTGGATTCCCGACGTCTACCAGGGCGCCCCCACGCCGGTGACGGCACTGATGGCCACAGTGACCAAGGTTGCGGCGTTCGGAGCGATTCTGCGCATCTTCGGGATGGCGCTGCCCGGTCTCGAATCGAGTTGGCGACCGATGCTGTGGGTCGTCGCCATCGCGACGATGGTGGTGGGATCGGTTGTCGCGGTGACGCAGACCGATATCAAACGGATGCTGGCGTACTCGTCCGTCGCGCACACCGGATTCATCCTCACCGGAGTGACGGCACTGGGTAGTTCGGGTGCCGTGGGTGATTCGGGTGTGTCGGCCACGATATTCTATCTGTTGGCGTATGCCTTCAGCACTCTCGGGGGGTTCGCGATCATCGGGTTGGCGAGAGACGAACGCGGCGAGGTGAGCGATCTGGAACGGTGGGCCGGAATCGGTCGTCGGTCACCGCTGGTGGCGGCGGTGTTCGGGTTGTTCCTGCTCTCGTTCGCCGGCATTCCGCTCACCAGTGGGTTCATCGGCAAGTTCGCGGTGTTCAGCGCTGCCTCGGGTGCCGGGGGAGCGGCGCTGGTCGTGGTCGGGGTGGTGTGCAGCGCGATCGCAGCGTTCTTCTACGTACGGGTGATCGTGCTGATGTTCTTCACCGATCCGGGAGAGCGGACCGCCACGATCGTGCGCCCGACGGCGTCGGTGTCGTGCGCGATCGGGGTCTCGGTGGTGGTCACCGTGGCTCTCGGAGTCTTCCCGCAGCCCGTTCTCGACCTTGCTGCGCGTGCCGGAGCTTTCCTGTAGCCGTCGAGCCGTTACTGCGCGGACTTCATTCGCTGCTTCCACGTGTGCGAGCCGGTCCCGACAGGGAGTCCACCGATGGCACCCGCGAGTCCGAACGCAGGCATGTTGACGTAGATCGCCTCACTGTTTCGCGCTGTCGCGGTGTAGGTCTCGTGCCACACGCCGACATGGCGGGTTGCAGCCACCGATCGGTTGAAGGCGCGCCAGGCCGGTGCGTGTGGTGCATCGGGATCGGAGGCGAATCGTGTCAGGTCCTCGGCATTGCGCCAATAGCTGACCAGCATGGTGGTTCGTCCCAGCCACGAGTGGTAGCCGAGCAGTCCGGAGGCGGGATCCCTCTCGAGATGGCCGAGCATTCGCGGCATCGCGCGCACCGCGGGTAGCCAGGAGCGAACGGCCACCGGATTGTTGATGCGCATCCCGATGAGGAAAACCGTCACGGTGTCGCGGTCGGCCTCGACCGTGGTGCGGCCGTCGATGATGGGTGGCATGGGAGGTCCTTACTGGTTCGAGGGCTGGAACAGACTTACATGACACTGTTATAAAACACCGTTGTGGTAGGTTCCGCAAGTGGCGAGACCAAGAATTCACGATGCGGAGTTGCGCACCCGGCTCCTCGAGGCCGCGGCGGAAACCGTTGCGCACCAGGGTGTCGACTCGTTGTCACTGCGCAAACTCGCGGCCGCGCAGGGCACCTCGACGACAGCGATCTACTCGCTGTTCGGCGGACGTGCCGAGTTGCTCGTAGCTCTGTTCTCCACGTCGTTCGCGAGTTTCGGGGACGCGCAGCGCCGGGTTCCGGTCAGCGGCGATCCGGAGGTCGATCTGCGGGAACTCGCCGCCTCGTACCGAGACTGGGCACTACGTAATCCGCATCTGTACGCGGTGATGTTCGGCGGTGTGCTCGGTTCGGTCGATGTATCCGAAGAGGCGCAACGTGCTTCCGCAGCGATGGACCCGCTGCGGTCAGCGGTGGCGAGCGCAGTCGCGGCGGGAACCATGGCCGGGGCGTCGGTCGAGTTGATCAGCCACTCGTTCTGGGCGATCGTGCACGGGTTGGTGTCGCTGGAGTTGGCGATGCCCACCGCCAACGACGACGAGATTCGTCGGGCGATGTTCGATGCCGGGACGGAGTCGGTGCTACGCGGGTGGATGCGTCAGTAGGTGCGCGGTATCCCGAGGATCTTGGTGGCGTCGACGGTCATACCCAGCCGCGCTGTCGGAGCGAGCGCAGGTAGGTCCGGGAGATCGTCGGGGGTGGATGTGGCAGCACCGATCACGTCGGCACCGGCGATCTCGAAGTCGGAGATCGCTCGCCGCAGGTGACTGGAAGTCGTGGCCAGGACCAAATTCTCGACGTCGATCTCCGCTGCCAGGGCGGTGGTGCGCTGTGCGTTCTGCACCGTCGAATTCGCGGTCGTTTCGGTGTGAATGCGGTCGGCCGCGATGCCGTCGTCGACGAGCCACTGCTGCATCGCGTCGGCCTCGGTGATGCCGCTCTGCGGGTTCCCACCGGTGACGATGATGGGGGACTCGGGGGAGCGCTCCGCCGCGGCGACGGCCGAGCGGAGACGTGCCACCAACTCCGGGGCCATACTGCCGTCGCCGTTCAGGCCCAGACCGAGTACCACGATCGCAGTGCGGGGTCCGTCGGTGGTCGGTGCAAAATCGATTGTCTCCGTTGCGGCGTCGTCGATGACTGCGATCGCTCGATCGACTGCGTCGGCGAGGGTGGGAGACAGGGTGCGTAGACGAGCCGAGTGTTGCGCACGGGCATCGGTGTCAACGGTCGCGTTGGCATAGAACGTCTGCAGCGCTGCCACATTGGCGTCGTCCGGGGCGGCAGTAGCGAGCGCGTCGAGGGCGGCGAAACCGTCGTCGTAGCGACCCTTCACCAACGCATCCTGCGCGTCGTTGTACTGCTCTGCGTCGGCCGACCGGACCGTCTCGGCGACGGTTACCGGGGCCGACGCCGCGGGCTCGGCCGTCGCCGTGATCGAGCCGAAACCGACAGCGAGCACAGCGGCACAGGTCACGACAGCACCGCGAACGGTCGGGTGTACTCGGCCTTGTCGCACTACTGACGTCCTTCCGAGCGGTGACGGGTTTCCGCCACCCTAGCTCAGTTCGGTGCCAGTGTGACTGGTGTGAGCAGAGTTGTTCGAGTTACATGAATGTACTTCTGAGCAGGGACTCTCCTGTCGTCACAGAGTGACGGGGGCACGTCCGCGATCGGCGGGTTCGATGGTCACCTCGGCATCGGGAAGGAAAACCCGCTCGGTCGTCGTGGTTCCGTCGACGCCATCGGTCACCGTCACCGCTACGCTCTCGGCAACTTGGCCTGCGCTTTCGATGAACCCGGTCGCGACGCCCTCTTCGATGAGCAGGTGATCGCCCACCAGGAGAAGAAGCTCGTCCGCCGTCACCGTTCGTCTGCCGCCCACATCTTCGATAGTCATGTTTCCCACCGTAATGCGCTGCGCTGCACAGTGCCGTCGCATGTTCGACAATCGCAGCACGAAATGTGCGGGGCCGATACCGCACGTCGGCGAGGACGATAGTTCTGTGTGATGTCCCGCAGCAACACGCGGTTCGCGAACGGATCGATGGAGTCATCGGCCGCTGAGGGCATAGCGTAGACACACGACCCGACCCCCAGACGGAAGAAGGAGTTTCAGTGACCGACTCCGATGCAGTATTCGACCCGACCTCGCTACGGCCGTCGTTGTTCGTCGACGGGCAGTGGCAGGGATCCGGTGACGGCGGAACCCGAGACATCGTGAACCCCGCGGACGGCAGCACGGTTGCCGTCGTGGACGAGGCCACGCCGGACGACGCTCTGCGCGCGGTGGCCTCGGCGCGGGCGGCGTTCGACGACGGGCCGTGGCGCTCGGTGACGGTGACCGAGCGCAGCGATCTGCTGAACCGCATCGCAGATCTGCTCCAGAGGGACAAGGCCGAGCTCGCGCGTATCGAGACTCTCGATACCGGTAAGACGTTCGGCGAGAGCGAAATCGACATCGACGATGTCACGTCGGTCTTCCGCTTCTACGCCGATCTCGCAGTGGTGCAGGCAGATCGCCTGATCGACGTCGATCGACCCGAAATCCTCAGCCGCGTGGTCCACGAGCCGATCGGCGTCTGCGTGATGATCGCACCGTGGAACTATCCGCTGCTGCAGATCTCGTGGAAGATCGCCCCCGCTCTGGCGGCCGGCTGCACGATGGTGCTCAAGCCGAGCGAGGTGACTCCGCTGAGCACCATCGCGTTCACCAAGCTGGTGGAAGAAGCCGGAGTGCCGGCCGGTGTGGTCAACTTGCTGCAGGGCAGCGGGGCGGTTCTCGGAGACGCGCTCACCAGGAACCGTGACGTCGACTTCATCTCGTTCACCGGCGGACTGGCGACGGGCCGGCACATCTTGGCCGCTGCGGCCGAGAATGTCACCAAGGTGGCCGTCGAACTCGGTGGCAAGAATCCACACATCGTGTTCGCCGACGCGGTGGCCGACGATCAGGCATTCGCAGACTCCGTCGACAACGTCCTGACCGGAGTCTTTCTGCATTCGGGTCAGGTGTGTTCGGCCGGCACTCGACTCATCATCGAAGAATCGGTCGCCGACCGCTTCGTCGCAGCCGTGGCCGAACGCGCGAAGACCATCGTGATCGGTCCTGGGATGGACCCGGCGAGCGAGACCGGTCCACTGGTGTCGCAGGCGCAGCGCGAGAAGATCGAAGCTTTCGTCGCGGGCGGCATCGAGGAGGGCGCAACATTGGTCATCGGCGGAACGAAACCGGACAATTCGGCTCTGGACGAGGGTAGCTATTTCCTACCGACGATTTTCGACCACTGCAATCGGTCCATGAATATCGTGCAGGAGGAGACATTCGGGCCCATACTCACTGTGGAGCGCTTCGACACGGAGGCCGAAGCACTGCTGTTGGGCAACGATACGAATTACGGTCTCGCCGCGGGAGTTCGGACATCCGACGCCGCACGAGGCGAAAGAATGGTACGTGGGCTGCGCCATGGCACGGTGTGGCTCAACGACTTCGGTGTTTACACGGCGGCCGCGGAATGGGGCGGCTTCAAACAGTCCGGGAACGGACGCGAGCTCGGCCCGTCCGGAATGTCCGAATATCAAGAAGCGAAGCATATTTGGCACAACACCTCACCCACGGCGGCGGGGTGGTTCGGTACCCGATAGAGCACGATGGGAAAGGCCACAGGCATGGCAATACTGAACGACAACTCGAGCGGGATGGACGATTTCGGCTACAAGGAGTCTCTCGATCGAAGTCTCGGCAAATTCGCCAGCTTCGCCGCGGGCGTCAGCTACATCTCCATTCTCACCGGCACGTTCCAGCTGTTCTACTTCGGTTTCGGGACCGCCGGGCCGGCGTACCTGTGGTCGTGGCCTGCGGTCTTCGTCGGTCAGCTCTGCGTGGCACTGTGCTTCATGGAGCTGGCCGCGAAATACCCGGTGGCGGGATCGGTGTACAACTGGGCGAAGCTGTTGGGCCGCAGGATCGTCGGTTGGTCGGCGGGCTGGTTGATGCTCACGGCATCGATCGTGACACTGGCCGCCGTTGCCCTCGCTCTACAGCTGAATCTGCCACGCATCTGGAGCGGATTCCAGATCATCGGTGACGGCTCGGGTGCCACCGACTTCGCGGCCAACGCAGTGCTGCTCGGTGCGATCCTGATCGCCATCACCACCACGATCAACGCGCTCGGCGTTCGACTGATGGCGATGATCAACAGTGCGGGTGTGTTCATCGAACTCATTGCGGCCGTCCTCATCGCGATCCTGCTCGCCGCCAACATCACTCGCGGGCCCGAGGTGTTCTTCTCCTCCAACGGCTACGGTGCCGGTGAGAGCGGCGGTTACCTGGGTGCCTTCCTGGTCGCGTCGCTGGCGTCGGGCTACGTCATGTACGGATTCGACACCGCGAGCTCGCTCGGGGAAGAAACCGTCGAACCTCGCCGCACCGCCCCCAAAGCGATCTTTCGCGCCATCCTCGCGTCGTTCGTCATCGGCGGAGCCATCCTGGTGTTCGCCGTCATGGCCGCGCCGGACCTGAACGATCCTTCGCTCGGCAGCCCCGACGGCAGCCTGCAGTCGATTGTCGAATCGGTGATGTGGGGCCCGCTGGGCACCGTCTTCCTCATCTGCATCGTCATCGCGGTCTTCGTCTGCTCACTGGCAGTGCACACCGCGGCGATCCGGCTCACGTTCGCCATGGCGCGAGACAACGCGCTGCCCTTCGGTGAGAGTCTGGCCAAGGTGAACCCGAAGACCCAGACCCCGGTGGTGCCCGCAGTGACCATCGGCGTGCTGGCCATCGTCATTCTCGTCGTCAACATCGGTCAGCCGCAGATCTTCACGGTCCTCACCTCGATCGCGATCATCATGATCTACCTCGCGTATTTGATGGTCACCGGGCCGCTGTTGGTCAAACGAGTCAAGGGTGAGTGGCCGCCGGCAGATCTGAAGCCCGGCGGGTACTTCACGATGGGCAGGTGGGGCCTGCCGGTCAACATCGCGGCAGTGGTGTGGGGCGCAGGGATGGCGATCAACCTCGCATGGCCACGCGAGGCCGTGTACGGAACCCCCTGGTACAACACGTTCGGTGCGTTCGTCTACATCGGCGGCATCCTGGGCGTAGGCCTGCTGTGGTACGCAGTCAAGGGACGCAAGCACATCGGCACTCTGAAATCACATGCCTCCACGGGCGACTAGAAGGAGCGTGCAGTGACAGACACCCAGTTCGATTACGTCGTCGCAGGTGGCGGGACGGCGGGGTGTGTCCTCGCTGCGCGGCTGAGCGAGGACCCCTCCGTCAGTGTCTGCCTCGTCGAAGCAGGTCCGACCGACGTCGGCGACAAGGCAATTCTCGAACTGGTGGAGTGGATGCATCTGCTCGACTCCGGCTACGACTGGGACTATCCCGTCGAACCGCAGGAGCGCGGCAACAGCTTCATGCGGCACGCGCGGGCGAAAGTGCTCGGTGGCTGCTCCTCGCACAACTCCTGCATCGCCTTTCACCCGCCTGCGGAAACCCTCGACGACTGGGCCGCTGCGGGCGCGACGGGGTGGGGCGCGTCGGACATCCTGCCGTTCGTGGCGCGAGTGGAGAACAACGACACCGGCCGTGGCCACGACGGCCCCGTGCGAATCCGCGACGTGCCACCGAACGATCCGTGCGGTGCGGCAGTGCTCGAATCGGCCGCCGGGATAGGTCTTCCCACGGTCGCATTCAACCGCGGAACGCCCGTACTCAACGGTGCCGGTTGGTTCCAGATCAATGCGGGTGAGGACGGCTCGCGGATGTCGACCTCGCATGCGTACCTGCACCCGATCATCGGCTCGCGCCCGAACCTGGAGGTGCGTACCGACTGCTGGATCAGCGAGATTCTGATCGACGAATCGCGCACTGCGACCGGAGTTCGGTACCAACGTCCCGATCTCACCGGCTACGACACGGTGTCCGCGCGCCGCGAGGTGATCGTGACCGCCGGAGCCATCGACACGCCGAAGCTGTTGATGCTCTCCGGAATCGGACCGGCAGACCAGCTCCGCGAGATGGGCATCACGGTGCGAGTCGACTCGCCCGGAGTGGGTGAGAACCTCGACGACCACGTCGAAGGGCTGGTGTTCTGGGAGGCGAGCAAGCCCATGGTCACCACGTCCTCGCAATGGTGGGAAATCGGTGTGTTCGCGCAGACCGACTCCTCACTGAACTATCCCGACGTCATGATGCATTACGGCAGTGTGCCGTTCGACATGAACACCCTCCGATGGGGCTACCCGACCACCGACAACGGATTCTGCCTGACGCCCAACGTGACCCAGGGGCGCTCGCGTGGCACTGTTCGCCTGCGCAGCAGAGACTTTCGTGATCGGGCGAAGGTGGACCCGCGCTACTTCACCGACCCCGACGGCCACGACGACGCGGTGATGCTTGCCGGTCTGAAGCTGGCTCGTCGAATAGCAGCCGACGGACCGATGGCCGAGTGGATCGAACGCGAACTCGCCCCCGGACCCGAGGCCGTCACCGACGACGATCTGCTCGACTACGTGCACAAGACGCACAACACGGTCTATCACCCGGCAGGCACTGCCCGGATGGGCTCGGTGGACGACACCATGGCCGTGCTGGATCCCGAGTTGCGCGTCAAGGGCATCTCGAACCTACGAGTGGTCGACGCGTCGGCGATGCCGAAGCTGCCGTACGTCAATCCCAACATCACGGTGATGACCATGGCGGAGAAATGCGCCGACCTGATCCGTGGCGGATAGACAGGAGACGGCCGATTTTCTCGGCGCGCATCCACCGTTTCAGGGCGCGCCACCGGCAGTGCTGGCCGAGATGGCCGCAGCAGCCGTCGAACGCGAGTACGGCAGTGGCGCATGGGTTGTGGACCGTCCACAGATGGACGCCTCGGCCGATGCCGACACCGTGTGGGTGGTGCGTACCGGACGCGTGGTGATCACGCACCCGGACGACACCTCGCGCACCGACGTTCCCATCGACACGATAGGTCCCGGTGGGGTGTTCGGATTCTCGGCGCTGCTCTCGGGTGGAACCGTCGAATTCTGCGCGCGGGCAACCGAACCGACTGTCGTCCTGCAGTTGCCCGGTGCGCTGGTTCGGCCGTTGTTCGCAACGCCAACCGGTCTGGCGTTCCTGGCCGATGCCGTCAACTCCTCCTCTGCATACCGTGGGGGACCGGTGGAGGGCAGTGCCGGCCGGACCGTCGGTGAATTGGTCTCTACGCCTGCGGTGTTCACGCCTGTCGGAACCACGGTCCGAGATGCCGTCCGGCACATGACCGAGCAGGGCAGCTCGTACGTTCTGATTCCGCTCCGGGGATCGCGCCACGGCATCTTCACCGACCGCGACCTCCGAATTCGTGTGGTGGCCGCCGGTATCGGCATCGATACTCCGATCGAGCAGGTCATGACGTCGCCCGCCGAGACCGTCACGGCGGACCGGTTGGCCGGCACCGTGCTGATGGACATGCTCGAGCGAGGCTTGCGGCACATGCCGGTGGTGTCGACCCGCGGTGAGGTACTCGGCGTCGTCGAGGATTCGGATCTGCATGCCGCATCCACCCGACGCAGTTTTGTGGTCCGCCGAGCTGTGGCATCGGCGTCGACCCCCGCCGAACTCGCCGACGCAGGCAGACTCGTGCCCCGCCTGGTGGTGGATCTGTTCAAGGGCGGAACCGATGCGATGGCGGTGAGCGCGATTCTCTCCGTCGTGGTCGACAGCCTCGTCCGCCGGGCCGTCGAGATCGAATGGACCGCACGTCCGGACGTGCCGCGTGACCACTTCGCCTGGATCACTCTCGGCAGCGTGGCACGTCGAGAAGCCATGCCCTCCTCGGACGTCGACAGTGCATTGACCTGGGCGGATGCCACCGCCGACCCGGATGTACGAGGAAAATCGAACGCGGTGTCGTGGACCCGCGACGAGGCGCTGATGGACTTGGCCACTCGCGTCCACGTGAGCCTCGACGCTGCCGGACTACCGTCGGACAGCAACGGCGCGGTTGCGAGCTCGCCCCGATTCGCACGCTCTGCCGGTCAATGGGAAAGGGCCGCGGCCCACTGGCTCAGCAACCCCTTCGGTGAACGTGGCAATCCGGCAGAGGACTCGGGCCTCATCATGTCCTCGCTGATGATCGACGGCAGAGTGGTGTGGGGCCCGAGGGAACTGCACACCGTGCCCGAGGCCTACCGTCGACTCCTGCTCGATCACCCCGACGCATTGCGGTTGCAACTGCGTGACGCGCTCGCCGGCCGCGCCCGATTGCGTTCGCTGCGAGACGTGCTGGCTCGGCGAGGCGGGACGTTCGACCTCAAGGCCCATGCACTGACTCCCATCGTCAACCTCGCTCGGTGGGGTGGGTTGTCGGTCGGCATCGCCTCGTCCTCCACCCCCGCGCGGCTCGCCGCGGCGTCGGGCAACGGCATGCTCTCCGAACGCGATGTCGCCACACTGACCGAAGTGTTCGCCCTGTTGCAGCGGCTCCGACTGTCGCATCAGATCGACCAGATCACAGCGGGCCACCGCCCCGGCGATGTGCTGATCATGGCCGATCTGTCGCCGCTGGAACGGAGTCTGCTCACCGACGGGATCCGCGAGATCGCCGCGGTGCAGCGCCGCGTCGGATACCTTGCGGCCAATGTCGGCGTGCATCGCTGACCGCCAACGACCAGACTGTGTGCTGTGACCACCAATCCCGTGAGCGTTCCCACCCCGTCGACCGTCGAACACAATCGGTTGGCCGAATCGCCCGGAGTCAGCGGCCCGTGGCGTCAGTGGGGTCCGTACCTGGCGGGACGGCAGTGGGGCACAGTGCGCGAGGACTACTCGGAAGACGGAAACGCCTGGGCGTCGTTCCCGTTCGATCAGGCACACAAACGGGCATACCGCTGGGGCGAGGACGGTATCGGGGGAATCTGCGACCGCTTCGGGTTCCTGAATTTTTCGTTCGCACTGTGGAATCGCAAGGATCCGATCCTCAAGGAACGGTTGTTCGGTCTCGCCAACGAAGAGGGCAATCACGGCGAGGACGTCAAGGAGTACTTCTGGGCGGTCGACGGAACGCCGACGCACAGCTGGATGCAATGGCTCTACCGCTATCCGCACGCGGAGTATCCCTACGCTCACCTGCGAGAAGAGAATGCCCGGCGCGGGCGTGACGACCGCGAATACGAGCTGGCCGACACCGGCATTCTCGACGAGAACAGATTCTTCGACGTCCAGGTCACGTACGCCAAGGCCTCACCCGACGACATCTGCATCACCATCTCCATCACCAACCACGGCCCCGAGGCGGCATCGGTCGACCTTCTGCCGCACCTGTGGTTGCGCAACACCTGGTCCTGGGGACGCGACGAGCGGGGCGGAACACTGGCGCAGCTGAGCCCGCCGGACCTCATGGCAGGTGGACTCGAAGCCATCGCCGTCGACCACGGATTTCTCGGTCGCTACTACCTCAGCGCCGAAGGAACGCCGGTAGTTCTGTTCTGCGACAACGAAACCAATGCCGAAGCCCTGTGGGGGCAGGAGAACATCTCGGCCTACCCCAAGGACGGCATCGGCCGCCGGGTCGTCGACGGGGAGCTCGATGCGGTCAACCCCGAGCAGACCGGTACGAAGGCTGCGTTCTGGTACCGCTTCGACGACATCGCCTCCGGTGCAACGGAATCGGTCCGACTGCGGTTGTCGCCCAACCGACCGGACGAGCAGACGTTCGGGGCCGGGTTCGATGCCGTCAACGTCGATCGCCAGGCCGAGGCCGACGAGTTCTACGGCGCCGTGATCGGCTCCGACCTCACCGACGTCGACCGGCACGTGGCGCGGCGCGCCTACGCGGGCTTGCTGTGGACCAAACAGCTCTATCGATACGACGTGGAGGAGTGGATCGAGGGCGACAAGGTCGGTGCTCCGGCACCGGACTCGAGGCAGAACCCGGGTGGGCGCAATGCGCACTGGCGTCACCTGGCGTTGGCCGACGTCATCTCGATGCCCGACGAGTGGGAGTACCCGTGGTTCGCGGCCTGGGACCTGGCTTTTCACGCGATTCCGTTGGCGCACGTGGACGCCGATTTCGCCAAGGAGCAGTTGGTGCTCATGTGCCGGGAATGGGCCATGCACCCCAACGGCCAGCTGCCCGCGTACGAGTGGGAGTTCGGTGACGTCAACCCACCCGTGCACGCCTGGGCGGCATGGCACGTCTACCGCATCGACGGCTACCGGGATCGCGAGTTCCTGGTGCGGGTGTTCACCAAGCTGCTGCTCAACTTCGCCTGGTGGGTCAACCGCAAGGACTCCGAGGGCTCGAACATCTTCGAGGGTGGATTCCTCGGTATGGACAACATCGGATTGTTCAACCGATCGGCACCGCTGCCTCCCGGCTTCCGGCTCGAGCAGTCCGACGCGACGAGTTGGATGGCGTTCTACTGCCAGCAGATGTTCAAGATCGCACTGGAACTCGCGCGGCACGACAGCGCCTGGGACGACGTCGCGACCAAGTTCTTCTCGCACTTCCTCTCGATCGCGAAGGCGGTCAATTCGTTCGGTTCTCAACACATTTCGCTGTGGCACGAGGAGGACGGCTTCTTCTACGACGTCCTCGTGCAACCCGAGGGCGATGCGGTACCGATGCGGGTTCGGTCGATGGTGGGTCTGCTTCCGATTCTCGGGGCGACCGAGATCCCGCCGTGGGTCGAGGAGGAATGCCCGGACCTCACCGCCCGCCTGCGTTGGATTCAGCGTCGACGGCCGGAGATGGTCAGCCCGCTGCTGGCTCGGCGTGAGGGTGGCGAGGTGCGCATGCTGCTGACGCTCGTACAGCCCGAGCGGCTCAAGCGCATCCTGGCCCGCATGTTCGACTCCGAGGAGTTCTTGTCGCACTTCGGGATTCGTTCGCTCTCGGCCTCGTACCGAGAACCGGTCACGTTCGACGTCGACGGCCGTAGCCTGTCCATCGAATACGAGCCGGGGGAGTCGCGCACCGGCATGTTCGGCGGCAACTCCAACTGGCGCGGCCCGGTGTGGTTCCCGGTGAACGTGCTGCTCGCCGACAAGCTCCGCGCCTACGGCCGGTACTACGGCGACTCGTTCACCATCGAGATCCCCACCGGCTCGGGCAACCACCGCACCCTCACCGACGCCGCCGATCTGATCGACAACGGTCTCGCCGGACTGTTCCGACCGGTCGACGGCAAGAGACCCGCGGACGGCGAGCGCATCGAATCCAGCCTCGACCCACTGTGGAGCCGGCATCCCAGTTTCAACGAGTACTTCGACGGGGACACCGGCGAGGGACTCGGGGCCACGCACCAAACCGGGTGGACGGCACTGGTTGCGCACCTGCTCAGGCCGCGTCTGCCGCTGTAGTGCGCTACGCGCAGTGGTGCAGTTGAGTGCCCCCCACGGCACTTTTCCACACCACTGCAGCGGAGCCGCATAGTCTGGCGGGATGAAGATTCGCGGCGCAGTACTCGAAGAAATCGGCCGATCTCGTCCCTTTGCGGACTCGCATCCCATCACCGTCTCCGACCTCGAGCTCGGCTCGCCCGGAGACGGCGAACTGCTGATCCGGATCGAAGCCGCGGGGCTGTGCCACTCGGATCTGTCGGTGGTCGACGGCAATCGAGTTCGTCCGGTCCCGATGCTGCTCGGCCACGAGGCCGCAGGCCGCGTCGAGGAAGTCGGCCCCGGTGTCGACGACATCGCGGTCGGCACTCGTGTCGTCATGACGTTTCTCCCGCGCTGCGGCGAATGCGCCGGGTGCGCCACCGACGGCCAGATGCCCTGCGTCACCGGCAGTGCGTCGAACAATGCCGGGACGCTGCTCGGCGGCGGCATCAAGTTGCACCGTGACGGGGAAGAGGTCAAGCATCACCTCGGAGTCTCCGGATTCGCCACACACGCGGTGGTCAGCCGAAAGTCGGTGGTGCCGGTCGAGGACGACATCCCGGCCGACATCGCAGCAGTCCTCGGTTGTGCGGTACTGACCGGCGGCGGCGCGGTGCTCAACGCCGGTACTCCGAAGCCCGGGCAGTCGGTGATGGTGGTGGGCCTCGGCGGCGTCGGCATGGCAGCTGTTCTGACGGCCGTGTCGGTGGGTGCCGGTGAGGTGATCGGAGTCGACGGGGTCCCGGACAAGCTCTCCACCGCAACCGATCTGGGTGCAACGCAGGTATATTCGCCGGCCGAGCTCGCCGAGAAGGGAATCAAGGCCGATATCGTCATCGAGGCCGCCGGCAACGCCCGAGCCTTCGAAACTGCCGTCGCTGCAACGGCTCCCGGCGGCAAGACCATCACCGTCGGTCTCCCCGCACCCGACGCCCGATCATCCATCTCGCCGCTGGGCCTGGTGGCGGAGGCGCGCACGATCATCGGCAGCTACCTCGGCTCGGCGGTGCCTGCACGCGACATCCCGACCTACGCCCAGATGTGGCGTGAGGGACGGCTTCCCGTCGAGAAGCTGATCTCGTCGAGAATCACGTTGGACGAGATCAACCGCGGCATGGACGAATTGGCCGACGGTAACGCGATCCGTCAGGTCATCGTCTTCGACTGAGTTTCAGCTGTCTTCGACCGAGCATCAGCGGTGGGCCGCCGTGGCGACCCACCGGCCGCGTTGCTTCGAGATCTCGATGGGATGGTCGAAACACTCACTGATGTTGTCGGTGGTCAGCACCGCGTCGACGGCTCCCTGCGTCTGCACTCTTCCGTCACGGATGAGCAGAGCGTGGGTGGTCGAGGTCGGGATTTCCTCGAGGTGATGAGTCACCAGAATACTGGCCAAACTCGGATGTTCGGCGCGCAGCGAGTCGAGTGCACTCAGGAGTTGTTCGCGGGCAGCGAGATCGAGCCCGGTGGCGGGCTCGTCGAGCAGCAGCAACGCCGGGTCGGGAAGTAGAGCGCGCGCGATGAGCGCTCGGCCCCGCTCACCTTGCGAGAGCGTGTGCCACGACGCGTCGAGTCGATGGGCGACACCGAGGGACTCGACGAGTCGGTGAGCCCGGGCGGTTTCGCTGTCGGTGGCCGACCATCTCGGGATCAGATCCGGTGTGTTGGTCAGTCCGGTCAACACGACCTGGAAGAGTGTCAGCGGAGCCTCGACCCTCAGTCGTGGATCGACGTGGCCGATGTGCGTCCGCAACTCGCGCATGTCCACACGCCCGAGGCGATGGCCCAGAACGTGCACGGAACCGTGAGTGGGATGAACGAGCGCGCCGAGCAAGCTGAGCAGGGTGGATTTGCCCGCGCCGTTGGCGCCGAGCAATACCCAGTGCTCGCCCTCCTCGACCCGCAGCGTTGCATCACTGAGCAGGTATCGGCCACCGCGGACGAGATCGACTCGGTCGGCGAACAGGACGCTGGATGTCACCGGACGACCGTAGCGGCCGGGGCGGACCGTGGAGAAGTAGGCTCTGAAGTCGGTAGAAGCGACAAGACGACGACGAAACGAGTGTGGGTACGACGTGAGTGCAACGGCACCTGTTCGAGTAGGGGTACTGGGGTCACGCGGCAAGGTAGGTCAGGCCATCTGTGCCGCCGTCGAGGCAGCCGACGATCTCGAGCTCGTGGCGACCGTCGACCAGGGCGATCCGCTGGCGAACTTCGTCGACGCGAACGCCCAGGTGGTCGTCGATTTCACCCATCCCGACGTGGTGATGGACAACCTGCAGTTCCTGATCGAGCAGGGCATCCATGCAGTGGTCGGCACCACCGGATTCGATGAGCAGCGCCTCGAACAGGTTCGCGAATGGCTGGCGGGATCGCCGCAGACGGGTGTGCTGATCGCGCCGAACTTCGCCATCGGCGCGGTGCTGTCGATGCGGTTCGCACAGCAGGCCGCCCGGTTCTTCGACTCGGTCGAGGTGATCGAACTGCACCACCCCAACAAGGCCGATGCGCCGTCGGGAACGGCGTACCGGACTGCCGCGTTGATTGCCGAGGCACGCGCCGCCGCAGGCACTCCGCCGAGCCCCGACGCGACGACGACCGAACTCGACGGCGCACGTGGTGCCGACGTGGACGGAGTGCGTGTGCACTCGATCCGGCTCGCGGGACTCGTTGCGCATCAAGAGGTTCTGCTGGGCACCCAGGGGGAGACGCTGAGTATTCGGCACGACTCGCTCGATCGCACGTCCTTCGCGCCCGGAGTCCTTCTCGGAGTTCGCGAGATCGCCGGGCGACCCGGGTTGACCGTCGGTCTCGATCCGCTGCTGGATCTGTGAGCTGATCGACGGTGAACAAAACGACGAAGGTGCTCGCCATCATCACGGTGATGGTGCTGATTCTCGGCTTCTACTTCTTCCTGCTCGGCCAGCGCGGTGTGACGCTGATCCAGAACGGCGGCGTGGCCAGTATCTCCTTGGGGATCGGGGTCCTGCTGCTGCCGATACTCGGGTTGTGGATCGTGTGGGCCACCCTCAAAGCCGGCTTCGACCACCAGAGGCTGGCCTCGCGCATCCACGAGGAGGGCCTCGAACTCGACGTCGCGGATCTTCCGCGTAGGCCGTCGGGACGGATCGAACGCGATGCCGCAGACGAGTTGTTCCAACAGGTCAAGACCGAATGGGAGAAGGATCCGGACAACTGGCGAAACTCCTATCGTCTGGCTCGTGCCTACGACTACGCCGGTGACCGCGGGCGGGCCCGCGAGACGATGAAACGTGCTGTGGCACTGGAACGCGCAGAGAACTGACACCGGTGACGCGCACCCTTCTGGTCGTTCATCACACCCCGAGTCCGCTCACTCGTGAGCTGCTCGAGGCAGTTCTCGACGGCGCGCACGACCCCGAGATCACCGGCGTGGACGTGCGCAGTGTGCCTGCACTCGGCGCTACCGTTCCCGATGTGCTTGCCGCGGATGGGTTTCTGTTCGGAACACCGGCGAATTTCGGCTACATGAGCGGTGCTCTGAAACACTTCTTCGACACCGTGTACTACCCGTGCCTCGGTGCCGTTACCGGAAAGCCCTACGCCGCTTGGGTTCACGGCAACGACGACACAGTGGGCGCCGGACGGGCCATCGAGAAGATCGCGACGGGTTGGGGCCTCGAGAAGGTCTTCGGCACCGTGCACCTCGCCGAGAGCGGCAAGCCCGCACGTGAACGCTGCTACGAACTCGGCGGAACTGTCGCAGCGGGGCTGTCGGTCTGACGGATACCGTGTGCCCATGAACGTCGACCGATATGCCCGATTCCTGCCCGCGCAGTATCGGCTGGTACCAGGGGAGAAGCCCGAGTCGACGTTCTGGATGTGGCGCGACACGCGCGTTCACATCGCCCGCGCTGCGCGGCCCGAATCGAAGGTCCGTGTCATGGCCCTGCACGGTGCCGGGGGTTACTCCGGTCTGCTGTGGCCGTACGCCGCTGTCGCCGTTCGAGAGGGCGTCGAGGTGATGTGCCCCGACCTGCCTCTCTACGGAGACACCGTCGTCTCGGACCCCGCGTCCGTTCGCTACCGCTACTGGATCGATCTGCTGTGCGAGCTCGTGGTTGCCGAGAAGTCTCGCGACGGCCGTCCTCTCGTCCTGTTGGGCGCAAGCATGGGAGGCATGCTCGCGTACGAGGTAGCGCACCGAACGGGGCTGGTGGACAGGGTGATCGCCACCTGTCTGCTCGACCCGGCCGATCCCGGCGCCCGCCGTGCTGCGGCGAGATTCGACGTGCTCGGCGGGCCCGCACCACAGCTGCTTCGGCTGCTCGCCGGCGTCGCGAGCCGAGCACGCATTCCCGTCAGGTGGATGGCCGACATGGCGAACATGAGCCTGGACGCGGAGCTGTCCGGCCTGTGTGCACGTGACCCCAGAGGCGGCGGAGTGCGTGTTCCGATCGGCTTCCTCGCGAGCTTCTTCGGCTACTCGCACACCCGACCCGAGGACTACGACGGTCCGCCGATACTGCTGACCCACCCCGCCGACGACCGGTGGACGCCACCGGAGGTCAGTATCCGCTTCCTGGAACGCATTCGGGCCGACACCGAGATCGTCATGCTCGACGGGTGCGGTCACCTACCCGTCGAGGAACCCGGTCTGACCCAACTTGCCGACACCATGAGGTCCGTTCTGGGACGCTACTGACTCAGTCGGAATTCTCGGGGGAGTCCGGGCGCAGAATGTCATCGGCCGGGATCGGTAGCGGAATTTCGAGCAGGCGTTCCGGCCAACTCGGATATGCGGGCCGAATCCACACTCGGTTGTCGTCGAGTTGCGTCATCAGCACCCGCCGCCACGGCCAATCCTCCTGCGGTGCAGACAGATCGGTCTCGGATTCCAATGGCAGGGGTGCCTTCGTCCAGTGTGGAGCCGACAGCGATGCCAGACCGCGATCCTCGAGGTGCGCGATGGCGGTCTCGATCGGAACGCCCTGCGCAACGGTGATTCCGGCGGGATTGACGGCATCGACCACATAGCCGTCGTCGTACTCGTCCTGCGCACTCGTGCCGTGCCCGACGGTCCACCCGATCACCTCGCCGTCGGAGGCTCGTCTCACCGGCAATCTGCTGCGCCACCGCTCGATATCCACTGCCCCGAGGATACGCGGGTCAGAATGTGAGTTCGGTGAAGAAACTATTCGCGGTTGTGAGCGAGTAGAGCGGTGGCCGTGTTTGACTGCAGGGGATAGTGCAATTTTGTACCGAATTCTATCGCAAGGGATTTCGATGACCCTCCGCATTCTCGACCGCTCTGCCATCGTCGCGACACCAGAGTGGAGCCGCTGGTTGATACCACCGGCCGCGCTGTCCATTCACCTCGCGATCGGGTCCGCCTACGCGTGGAGCGTGTTCAAGAACGCCATCTCGCAGCCCGACGCACTCGGGCTCAGCGGCACCGTCACCGCCATTCCGTTCCAGCTCGCCATCGTGATGCTCGGCCTGTCCGCGGCGATCTTCGGGACCCGCGTCGAGAAGAACGGCCCACGATGGGCCATGGCCGTCTCTCTGGTCTTCTTCGTCTCCGGACTGCTGCTGTCCGCGCTCGGCATGGCCCTCGGACAGTTCTGGCTGGTGATCTTCGGCTACGGATTCGTCGGCGGTATCGGCCTCGGAATCGGCTACATCTCACCCGTCTCGACCTTGATGAAATGGTTCCCGGACAGGCCGGGAATGGCCACCGGTATCGCCATCATGGGATTCGGCGGCGGCGCACTCATCGCGTCCCCGCTCACCAGCCAGCTGATGGTGAACTTCGGCGGTTTCACCGACGGTTCCATCGCCAAGACGTTCCTCACGCTGGGCGTCGGATACGCGGTGTTCATGGCGCTGGGAGTCGTTCTCATTCGAGTGCCCGCCGAGGGGTGGACACCGGCAGGGTGGACCCCGCCCGCGTCGTCGTCGATGATCTCGACGCACAACGTCTCGGCCGCGAACGCAGTGAAGACACCGCAGTTCTGGCTGCTGTGGGTCGTCCTGTGCTTCAACGTCACTGCCGGAATCGGCATTCTCGAACGTGGATCGGGCATCTATCAGGACTTCTTTCCCGACGCCACCTCGCCCGAATCGCTCGCCGCGGCTGCGGCCGGTTTCGTCGCGTTCCTCTCCCTGACCAACATGATCGGACGGTTCGTCTGGTCTTCGGTATCCGATGTGGTGGGGCGTAAGAACATCTATCGGATGTACCTCGGTATCGGTGCACTGCTGTACCTCTACATCGCCTTGTTCACCAACACCAACAAGATCCTGTTCATGGTCTCGGCCCTGCTGATTCTCTCGTTCTACGGTGCGGGTTTCGCGACGGTTCCGGCCTACCTCAAGGACCTCTTCGGTACGTATCAGGTGGGCGCGATCCACGGACGACTCCTCACCGCGTGGTCGGTGGCCGGTGTGCTGGGGCCGCTGATCGTCAATGCCATCGCCGACGCCGGCGAGCCCGGCACCACCGGCCGATATCTGCCGGCGTTCTACGTGATGATCGGTCTGCTGGTGGTCGGGTTCCTGGCCAACGAAGCCATCAAGCCGGTTGCCTCGAAATACCACGAAGCCGATCCGGCGAAGGCCGCGACGACCACAGGAGCGAAGGCATGAGCGGCGGACAGAGGCAGGTCACGATGGCGGTCGCATGGGCCTGGGTTGCCGTGCCGTTCGCCTACGGGCTGTACGAATTGATCCTCAAGGCGGCGAACCTGTTCAGCACCTGAGTCGATGTGTCGGTGGGCCGTGACAGGCTGATCCGATGCAGGAGATGAGTGCCGCCGCCGCTCGTCGTACCGCGCTGGCCGCCCAAGGGCTGGCATCGAGACGGTCGCGAACTCGGCCGGCGAGCAAGACCGCAGTTCACGCAGCCATCGACACCACCGGGTTGTTGCAGATCGACTCGGTGTCGGTGGTGGTGCGCGCGCACTACGCACCGGTGTTCAGTCGCGTCGGTGCCTACGACCGCACGATCGTCGACGACGCCGCATGGACCGACACCGCGCGTCGGCCTCGTCGATTGGTGGAGTACTGGGCCCACGAGGCCGCACTGCTGCCCGTCGAGGACTGGCCGCTGATGCGGTGGCGAATGGAGTTGTATCGACACGGGCGGTGGGGCGGAGCCGCCCACATTCTCGATCGCGAACCGACTCTCGTCGACGACGTCCTCGCGGTGATCGGCGACAACGGTGCGGCCAGCGCCGGTGACATCGAGAAGCACCTCGAGGTGGACACACCCGGTCGTAAAGGGCCCTGGTGGGATCGCAGCGATGTCAAGGTCGTCTGCGAACAGCTGTTCGCGGCAGGCGTGGTGACCGTGCCGGCACGGACGGGATTCGTGCGCCGGTACGAGCTCAGTGAACGAGTGATCCCGGAAAACGTTCTGCACAGGCGCGTCGACGAACCGGAGGCGGTACGTCGACTCATCGAAAAGTCCTCGCGGGCACTGGGAATCGGTACCGAGCCGGATCTGAGGGACTACTACCGGCTCTCGCAGAAGCAGGCGAAGGCGGCGATCGGCGAACTGGTCGAGGACGGTGTGCTCGACCAGGTGACCGTCCGAGGCTGGAACGCACCGGCATACCTGCACCGCGAGGCGAGAACACCGCGAACGGCCACCGCCGCCGCACTGCTGTGCCCGTTCGATCCGATGATCTTCTACCGGCCGCGGGTGCAGCGAATTTTCGATTTCCACTACCGAATCGAGATATACACCCCACAGCACAAGCGAGTTCACGGCTACTACGTGTTTCCCTTTCTGCTCGACGGGCATCTGGTGGCCCGCGTCGATCTCAAGGCAGTGCGAGCGCAGTCCGAACTGCACGTGATCGCGGCGTACGTCGAGGGCGACCGCAACGCCGGTGACATCGCGCCTCGACTACGAGAGGTACTGCGAGAGATGGCGGATTGGCTCGAACTCGAACGCGTGGTGGTGGGGGACCGGGGAGACCTCGTCGCCGCATTGCGTTGACGCCTGCCGGCCTGGTCGAATCCTGCCGAAGTGCACTCGGGCAGGATCGGTGCCACTATTCGAACCGTGACTTCACGCCGGACGGACACCGCCACGGAACTCCCACCCCAGGTCGTCGTCCTGTTCGGGGCGACAGGAGACCTGGCCAAGCGAAAACTGTTGTCCGGGATGATGCATCTGGCGCTGTCCGATCTCGCGCCGAACATCCGGGTCGTCGGCACATCGCTGGAAGAGCTGTCGACCGACGAATTCCGCGCTCTCGCTCGCGAATCGATCAACACCCACTCGAGTCGCAAGGTCGGCGACGAGCAATGGAGTCGTTTCGCCTCGCGACTGACCTACGTGTCGCAGAAGGCAGGACCGGCGGCGCTGGGGGAGGCCGTGGCCGAGGCCGAGATCGAGCTCGGAGGAAGCGCCAAACGGCTGCACTACTTGTCGGTTCCCCCGAGAGCTGCTCTGGCAGTGGTGGATACGCTCGCGTCGGCAGATCTGGTGAAGCGCTCCCGGATCATCATGGAGAAGCCGTTCGGCACCGACCTCGAGAGCGCGATCGCACTGAACGCCCGGGTTCACGAAACGTTCGACGAGGATCAGATCTTCCGAATCGATCACTTTCTCGGCAAGGAGCCCGCGCAGAACATCCTGGCCTTCCGCTTCGCCAACGGGTTGTTCGAGCCGATCTGGAACCGAAACTTCATCGATCACGTCCAGATCGACATCCCGGAGAAGCTCGCCCTGGACGGGCGCGCCGGATTCTACGAATCCACCGGTGCGTACAGGGACATGGTGGTCACCCACCTGTTCCAGGTGCTGGCGTTCATGGCGATGGAACCGCCGACGGCGCTCGAACCCCGCGCCATCAGCGAGGAGAAGAACAAGGTCTTCCGATCCATGATGCCGCTGGACCCGAAAAACGTTGTGCGAGGCCAGTACACGGGCTATCGCTCGGAGGAGGGGGTGGCTGCCGATTCCGACACCGACACCTTCGTGGCACTCAAGTGCGAGATCGACAATTGGCGCTGGGCCGGAGTGCCCTTCTACCTGCGCAGCGGAAAACGCCTCGCCGAGGGGCAACGCATCATCTCGATCGCCTTCAGGGAACCACCGAAGAGCATGTTCCCGGTCGGCTCGGGCGTGGGTGCGCAAGGTCCCGACCACCTGACCTTCGACCTTGCGGACGCCTCGAAGGTGTCACTGTCGTTCTACGGTAAGCGCCCCGGTCCCGGAATGCGCCTGGACAAACTCAGCATGCAGTTCGCAGTTCACGAAACCGAACGAGTCGGCGACGTCCTCGAGGCCTACGAGCGGCTGATTCTCGACGCCATGTACGGCGACCACACGCTGTTCACCACGGCCGAGGGCATAGAGCGGCTATGGAAAGTGTCCGAACCGCTGCTCGCCGACCCGCCCCCGGTTCGCCTGTACGCACCGGGCTCGTGGGGGCCCAACGCCATCCATCAACTCATCGCTCCACACGCATGGCGGTTGCCGTTCGAGCGGGAGTGGCGCGAGAAGAAGTAGTGCCGATCAGTTGTTCCAGCCGCGATCCTTGCGCATCTGATCGCGCAGTGCGCCCTGAACCGCTTGCGACAACCACGAATTGAGTGACACTCCGCTGTTGTTCGCGGCGTCCTCGGCGCGTTCCTTGATCTGTTCGACCAGCCGCAGCGTCACCCGTCGGACCTCACCGGACACGTCGTCCATGGTCGGGTAGTCCTCGGTGACGGGCTCCGCCGGATCGCCGTCGTGCAGGCCGGGAACGGGGCTTTCGCGTCGAACATCCGCGTGCGCCTGCGTACCGTCGAGGCGAACGCTGACCGTATGTCCGTCCAGGTCGTTCGATACCTCTGCTGCGAAGTCCGACAGCGCCGTGAGCAGCATCAATCTGGCCGAGGCTTCCGCAGTCTTGCCGAGTGCTTCGGCCGTCTGGCGGGTGTGCTCGTCTCCCAGAGCGGCCGCCGCGAGTAGATCCGTGCGTAGCGACGCGGTGTACTTGTCCAGTTCCATGACGTCAGTGTGGCGTCATATTTGACGTCGGTCAAGCACCCCTGGTGACGTCATACGACAGCGTCGTGACGTCATCGTTCGCCGGGCATCGGTGCCGCGTTTAGGGTTGTGCGGTGTCAGCAGAAAACGAAGGTAGAGCTGTGCCGCGGACGGTTGCGCTGAGAGTGCAACTGGTTGCCC
Organism: Rhodococcus sp. 15-2388-1-1a; assembly: GCF_002259145.1. Taxonomy (NCBI): domain Bacteria; kingdom Bacillati; phylum Actinomycetota; class Actinomycetes; order Mycobacteriales; family Nocardiaceae; genus Rhodococcus; species Rhodococcus sp. 15-2388-1-1a. The sequence goes on from NZ_NPFP01000008.1 coordinate 384,745, forward strand.
GAACCGAGTTCGTTCCGCCGGTCGACATTCCCTGGGAAACCGATGCGGACGGCGGGCAGGCGTTGGTCGAGTTCGCCGGACGTGCCTGCTATCAGAGCTGGTCCAAGCCCAATCCCCGGACCGCGACCAATGCGTCGTATCTGCGTCATCTGCTCGACGTCGGACACCTCTCGGTTCTCGAACACGCGAGCGTGAGCTTCTACATCACCGGAATCTCGCGATCGTGCACGCACGAGCTGATCAGGCACCGGCACTTCTCCTACTCGCAGCTCTCGCAGCGATTCGTTCCCGAGCACGACGCCAACGTGGTACTTCCGCCGGCTGTCGAGGGTGATCCCGAGCTCGAGGCGTTGTTCGCATCGGCGACCGAGGCGAGCCGGGCGGCGTACACCGAGCTGCTCGGTGCGCTGGAGGGAAAGCTGGAATCGGTCACCAATGCCGCCCTGCGGGGCAAACAGGCGCGGCAGGCGGCCCGGTCGGTGTTGCCGAACGCGACCGAGACGCGCGTGGTGGTGAGCGGAAACTACCGTGCATGGCGGCATTTCGTGTCGATGCGTGCCTCGGAGCACGCAGACGTGGAAATTCGCCGTGTTGCCGTCGAATGTCTGCGTAAGCTCGTGGGAGTGGCTCCGGACGTGTTCGGCGACTTCGAGATCTCGACGCTGCCGGACGGCACGGAAGTGGCCCGCAGCCCGTTCGTGACCGAGGTCTGACGGCGAGGTTCGGTTGCGGCCGAGACCGGGTACACGTGGCGAGTGTCGGCGGGGAGTCCCGCTGCGCGAGAGTGGGTAAAGCACCGGGTAATCTGCTGCCATGACCTACGGTGACGCCGCTCCTTCCGTTGCGCCTGTGTTCGGTACGGTGCTCACCGCCATGGTGACCCCGTTCACAGCGGACGGTAAGTTGGATATCGATGCGGGCGTTCGGCTGGCACACCATCTCGTCGAGCAGGGCAACGACGGCTTGGTTCTGGCCGGAACGACGGGCGAATCGCCCACCACCACCGAGAACGAGAAGCTCGAACTGCTCCGCGCGGTAATCGCTGCGGTCGGCCATCGAGCTCGCATCATCGCCGGGGCAGGCAGCAACGACACCGCGCACAGCGTCGAACTCGCTCGTGACGCCGCCCGTGCAGGCGCACACGGTCTTCTGGTCGTCACCCCGTACTACTCTCGGCCACCACAGGCCGGCTTGTACGCACACTTCACCGCGGTCGCGAACGCCACCGACCTGCCCGTGATGCTCTACGACATTCCGCCGCGGTCGGTAGTCCCCATCGAGACCGAGACGTTGCGTCGGCTGGCCGAGCACCCCCGGATCCTCGCGGTCAAGGACGCCAAGGGAGATCTGAACGCAGGCGCGGAACTGATCGCCTCGACAGGCCTGCAGTTCTATTCCGGCGACGATCCACTGAACCTTCCCTGGCTCTCGGTCGGGGCGACGGGCTTCGTCAGTGTCATCGGCCACCTCGTTCCCTCTCGCCTCCGTGAGCTGCACACCGCCTTCATGATGGGTGACATCGCGCGGGCGCAGGCGATCAACGTCAGCCTCATTCCGGTCATTCGCTCGGTCGCACGCCTCGGCGGCGTCAGCGCCTCGAAGGCCGGCCTCCGCCTCATCGGAATCGATGTCGGCGAACCACGACTTCCCCAGGTGCCACCGAGCATCGACCACATCGAATTGCTCGCAGCAGAGCTGCGGGCGGCAGGAGTTCTTGTATGACACGACCGAACAGATCGCGCGGACGCGCAACCCGAAACGCCGGACCCCCCTCCGAGCGTCCGGCCCCGAAGCAGGGCCAACCGGCAGGGGCCAGGCAGGGCAAGCCGATGGTGCAGAACTCGGCGCGCACTCAGCGTCCCGACAAACGTCGTGAATTCGACCCGACGGAGCGTCTGGGTACACCTCCGAAGGCCCCGTTCAAGGGCCTGCGAGTGGTCGCGCTCGGCGGTATCGGCGAAATCGGTCGCAACATGACGGTGTTCGAGCATCAGGGCAAAATGCTGATTATCGACTGCGGCGTGCTCTTCCCCGAGGACCAGCAGCCGGGTGTCGACCTGATCCTGCCCGACTTCCGGCACATCGAGAACCGCATGGCCGACGTCGAGGCCGTGGTTCTGACACACGGTCACGAGGACCACATCGGTGCTGTCCCGTTCCTGCTTCGACTGCGTCCCGACCTGCCCGTCGTCGGATCCAAGTTCACCCTCGCGCTCGTCGCGGCCAAGTGCCGTGAGCACCGGTTGCGGCCGAACCTCGTCGAGGTCATCGAAGGTCAGCACACGCAGCACGGACCGTTCGACTGCGAGTACTTCGCGGTGAACCACTCGATTCCCGACGCGCTCGCCATTGCCATCAGAACCGACGCCGGTCTGGTGCTGCACACGGGTGACATCAAGCTCGATCAGCTGCCGCTCGACGGCCGGCTGACGGACCTGGCCGGCTTCTCGCGGCTCGGCGACGAGGGCGTCGACCTGTTTCTGGTCGACTCCACCAATGCCGAGGTGCCCGGATTCGTCACGCCCGAACGTGAGATCGGCGGAGTGCTCGACACCGTCATCGGCAAGGCGAAGCAGCGCGTCATCGTCGCGTCGTTCGCCAGTCACGTGCATCGCATCCAGCAGGTCATCGATGTCGCCGAGCGGTACAACCGTCGGGTGGCATTCGTCGGTCGGTCGATGGTCCGCAACATGCAGATCGCTCAGGATCTCGGCTATCTGCGTGTGCCCGACGGCCTCGAGGTCAATGTCGACACTGCCGCAACGCTTCCCGACGACCGGTTGGTACTGATCTCCACCGGTTCGCAGGGCGAGCCGCTGTCGGCGCTGTCCCGGATGGCTCGCGGCGAGCATCGCCAGATCAACGTCAAGGCTAACGATCTCGTGGTGCTGGCGTCCTCGCTCATCCCGGGCAACGAGAACTCGGTGTTCGCGGTGGTGAACGGCCTCGCCAAGCGTGGTGCGACCGTTGTGACGCAACAGAATGCGAAGGTTCACGTCTCGGGCCACGCCTCGGCCGGTGAGCTGCTGTACCTGTACAACGCGGTTCGACCCACCAATGCCATGCCGGTACACGGCGAGTGGCGTCACCTGCGCGCCAACGCGGCACTGGCCAAGGCGACGGGTGTCCCCGAGGAGCGTGTGGTGCTGGCCGAGGACGGCGTGGTCGTCGACATGGTCGACGGTCTCGCCGAGATCGTCGGACAGGTGCCCGTGGGGCATGTGTACGTCGACGGCCTCTCGGTCGGTGACGTCGGCGATTCGACGCTGTCCGATCGACTCGTACTGGGCGAGGGCGGATTCATCGCGATCAGCGTCGCCGTCGATTCGGCCACCGGACGTGCAGTGACCGCACCCGAGGTGTCCGGTCGCGGATTCTCCGACGATCCGGCCGCACTCAAGGAAGCCGGTCAGCTCGTCGAGTCGGAGTTGCAGCGTCTGGCGTCCGACGGCGTGTCCGATACGCACCGCATCGCGCAGGCTGTGCGTCGTGTCGTCGGTCGGTGGGTGGCGGACAAGTATCGCCGCAAGCCGATGATCGTTCCGACGATCATCGCGGTCAAGCCGCAACCGCAGTCGAACTAGGCGCGCCCGCAGCCGAACTGGACGCGATCGTCTAGACGAGTAGTCGCCAGAGTCCGATCAGACCGAGAACGACGATGGCACCACGCAGGGCCGCCGGCGAGAGCCGGCGGCCGTAGCGTGCTCCGACGGCTCCACCGATCAGGGAGCCGACCGCGATCAGTCCGGCTGCCTGCCAGCTGATGTCGTCGAATCGAAAGATCGTGTACGTCACCGCTGCAACGACATTGACGACCAGCGACAACAGATTCTTGGCTGCGTTCATCCGTTGCATGGTTTCGGGGAGCAGTGCACCCATCACTCCGATGAGCAGAATGCCCTGTGCCGCAGTGAAATAGCCGCCGTAGATTCCCACCAGCAGAGTGCCGCCGGTGACCAAGGCCATCCTGGTCCGGCTGATGTGGTTTGCGGCCTTGCCGGCGGCCTCCGATCGCCGCTTGGCCCAGGCCTGGATTCTCGGTTGTGCGACAACGAGAATCAGCGCACCGATGAGCAACACCGGGACCACTGCGGCGAAGACGGTTTCGGGTAGATGCAACAGCAGCCAGGCCCCGCCGAGGGCTCCGAAGAACGAGGCGGGCAACTGCCACCGCAGTCGATGCCACTGCCCGCGCAGTTCGCGGCGATAGCCCCACGTGCCCGAGACGCTCCCCGCGACCAGTCCCACCGCGTTGGACATGGTGGCGACCACCGGGGGGTAGCCGAATGCGACCAACGTCGGAAACGTGATCAACGTCCCGGAACCGACGACGGCGTTGATTGCTCCGGCTCCGAGTCCGGCGAGCAGGATGACGAGAATTTCCGATACCGGCACTGTTGGGAGGCTACCGACGCCTCGGGCGCGTCGAACATCGGGGAGTGTGGGGCCGGCGGGATGCCGTCGGTCGGCTCGGGACGTACCGTGGTCGGTGTGAGCCTTGCCCAGGATGAACGTTCTCAGCTGGTCCAGACCCTTCTCGACGTGGGTCCCGATGCGCCGACGCTGTGCGGTGAGTGGACAGCGGCAGATCTCGCAGCGCATCTCGTCGTCCGCGAGCGACGCCTGGACGCATCGCCTGGCATTTTTCTTTCTCCGCTCGCGGGGTACACGGAACGCGTCCAGCGTTCCGTGGCGAACAAGCCGTTCACGACAGTGGTGGAGGACGTGCGGACGGGGCCGCCCATCTGGTCGCCGTTCGCACTGCTGGATCCGCTGATCAATCTCGGCGAGATGTTCGTTCATCACGAGGATCTGCGCCGGGCAGGCGAGAACTGGACTCGGCGAGTGTTGCCCAGTGCGGTGGAGACCCGGCTCTGGCCACAGGTTCGTCTGGTGGGTCGGGGCGGTCACCGCTCCTCGCCCGTACCTGTCCACGTGCGCACTCCCGATGGCCGACGGGCGACGTTCAAGGGCGGCTCGGGTCCCGGCGTGACCGTGGTGGGGGAGCCGTCGGAACTACTGCTCTACGCGTTCGGACGCGACCGGATCGAGGTGCTGTACGAGGGTTCGGCAGACGACGTCGCTGCTGTGAAGGCGCTCGATCTGAGCTTCTGACACATTCACCTCCGCTGTTACTGGTGTTGCGGATGGTTTCGACGGGGCTGTTGCGACTAGCCTGGGGGCATGGCAGGAAAGACCAGCACCTCCACCGCCAGGGCCGGGTCCAGCGGATCCGGCTCCGCGCGCGCGTCCGGCACCGCCCGTAAATCCGGCGGCGGCCGTACCGCGCGCACCGTCACGACGCCGAAGAAGCCCACCGCGCCGCGCAACCCGGCGACGTCCCGCGCGAACGCATCCTCGCGTGGCAAGGCCCCCGCCAGGGGCGCGTCGACGGCTCGGCGGCCTGCGGCGAAGAAGAAGTCACGCGGTGCCCTCGACGCGATCGGGCGGGGCATCGCGTCCACCTGGTCGATGGCGGCGCGCGGAGTCGGTGCCACGACTCGGACGGTGAGCAAGGCCGCCGACATCGAACACGGCCACCGGCGGGACGGAATCGCCCTCGGACTCATCGCCGTCAGTGTTGTCGTCGCCGCGAGTGTGTGGCTGAGCGCCGGGGGACCGGTCGGCGAATGGATCGAGGTGGGCATCCGCGCCGTCATCGGTGAAGCCGGTTACGTCGCGCCCGTGCTCGGTGTCGCAATCGCTGTCGTTCTGATGCGCTCCGAACCACATCCCGAGGTACGGCCGCGCCTGGTCCTGGGATCGATTCTGCTCGGCCTGCCGATCCTCGGGCTGTGGCACATGGCCGCTGGTTCACCGACCGATGCCGCCGGCCGATCCGAGGGCGCAGGCTTCGTCGGATACGTGGCGGGTGGGCCCATCGCCGACGGCCTCACCGTATGGCTGGCCGTGCCGTTGTTGCTGCTCGCTGGGCTGTTCGGAGTACTTCTGCTCACCGGCACCACCGTCCGCGACGTACCCGATCGGATGCGTGCACTGTTCGGCACCGACAGTCGCGGCGACGAATACGACGAGTACGACCCGGCCGACTTCGGCTCCGAGTTCGGTGACGAGGGCTACGGCGACTACGACAGCAACTTCGACGCCGACGGGTATCCGGTCCACGGCGGCGCGGATCCCTACGACAACTACCCGACCGAGGAATACATCCCGGTCGCCAAGCCGCCACGCGCGCGCAAGACCCCACCACCCGAGGCCGCCACCGAGGTCATCACGCCTGCCGCGGCCGTTCCCACACCTGCCCCCGAGCCGGTCGCGCCCCCGCGGCCCAAGCCGAAGCCCATCGTGAAGGTCGCCGAACCGAAGCAGGCAGCCGAGGACGACAAGATCGTCGTCGATCGCGTCGTCGACGGGGATTACACGCTTCCGTCGCTGTCGCTACTGATCGACGGTGACCCGCCCAAGACCCGCAGCCAGGCCAACGACGCCATGATCGAGGCCATCTCCGAGGTACTCGAGCAGTTCAAGATCGATGCCGCGGTCACCGGTTTCACCCGCGGGCCCACGGTCACTCGCTACGAGGTGGAGCTGGGTCCCGGCGTCAAGGTCGAGAAGATCACCGCACTCGCACGCAACATCGCCTATGCGGTCGCGACCGACAACGTGCGCCTGTTGGCACCGATCCCGGGGAAGTCTGCGGTCGGTATCGAGGTGCCCAACTCGGACCGTGAGATGGTCCGCCTGGCGGACGTGCTGACTGCGCCGTCGACGCGAAAGGATCACCATCCACTGGTGATCGGACTCGGTAAGGACATCGAGGGCGACTTCGTCAGTGCCAACCTCGCGAAGATGCCTCACTTGCTGGTGGCCGGATCCACCGGTTCCGGTAAGTCCAGCTTCGTGAACTCGATGCTCGTCTCGCTGCTCGCACGGGCGACGCCGGACGAGGTCCGGATGATCCTGATCGACCCGAAGATGGTGGAGCTGACGCCCTACGAGGGCATTCCGCACCTCATCACCCCGATCATCACGCAGCCCAAGAAGGCTGCCGCGGCGCTGGCGTGGCTCGTCGAGGAGATGGAGCAGCGCTACCAGGACATGCAGATCAACAAGGTCCGTCACATCGACGACTTCAACAAGAAGGTGCGCTCCGGCGAGATCACCGCACCCCTGGGCAGCGAACGGGTGTATCGGCCGTACCCGTACATCCTCGCGATCGTCGACGAGCTGGCCGATCTCATGATGACCGCTCCCCGGGACGTCGAGGAAGCCATCGTGCGGATCACGCAGAAGGCGCGCGCAGCCGGCATCCACCTGGTGCTCGCCACCCAGCGTCCCTCCGTCGACGTCGTCACCGGTCTGATCAAGACGAACGTGCCGTCGCGTCTGGCCTTCGCCACCTCGTCGCTGACCGACTCCCGCGTCATCCTGGACCAGCCGGGCGCGGAGAAGCTGATCGGCATGGGCGACGCGCTCTTCCTGCCGATGGGTGCCGGTAAGCCGACGCGTCTGCAGGGTGCGTTCATCACCGACGAGGAAATCGCCGCCGTCGTCGACTTCGCCAAGAACCAGGCCGAGCCCGAGTACAACGACACTGTCACCGCAGCGAAGGTCTCGGACAAGAAGGACGTCGACCCCGACATCGGCGACGACCTCGACGTGCTGTTGCAGGCGGTCGAGCTGGTCGTGACGAGCCAGTTCGGTTCGACGTCGATGCTGCAGCGCAAGCTTCGAGTCGGCTTCGCCAAGGCCGGGCGATTGATGGACCTGATGGAGAATCGCGGAGTCGTCGGCCCGAGTGAGGGATCGAAGGCCCGCGAGGTGCTCGTCAAACCGGACGAGCTCGACGGTCTGCTGTGGTCGATCAAGGGCGGCGACCCGGACGAGCAGCCCGCGTCGGACGAGTTCTGACGCTCCCGGTCGGGGTGAATGGACCATTGCAGCCGTCTCGGCGGTGCAGTGGTCCATTCACGCGAACCGGGTGATCGGAAAGATCAGGACGTGAAGGTGCCCATGACGGGCGTCCACTCGTGGAACGTCGCCGACTCGATCAGGTTCTCCACCGCGAACGGGTCCTGTGCGAACAGCGTTTCGACGGTGGCGGCATCCGGGCCGTCCACCAGCAGCAGCGCCCCGCTGCCATCGGCGTACGGTCCGCTCGACACCAGGGTCTTCTGCTCGAGCAGATCGGCCAGCCAGGCGCGGTGGGCTGCGCGATGTGTGTCGCGTCCGTCCGTGGTGGTGGGTGAGTAGGTGTAGCTGACGGCGATCAGGGGCATGGAGCTCTCTTCCGGATTCGAGGGGTGATCCAAGAATTCTGTCAGAGCGACAGCAGCATCCGCGTGTTGCCCAGAGTGTTCGGTTTGACGTAACTCAGGTCGAGGAACTCCGCCACGCCGGTGTCGTACGAACGGCACATCTCCGCGTAGACCTCGGCCGTCACGGGGGTTCCGTCGATCTCGGCAAACCCGTGTCGGGAGAAGAAGTCCACCTCGAACGTCAGCACGAACACCTTCTGCAGTGCCAGATCACGAGCGACCTCGATCAGTTTGGCGACGATCAGGTGGCCTGCACCGTGCCCCTTCGCGGCGGGATCGACCGCGACCGTGCGAACCTCGCCGAGATCGGCCCACAGCACGTGCAACGCACCGCAGCCGATGATCTCGCCGTCACGCTCGGCGATCCAGAACTCCTGCACCGCCTCGTACAGGGTGACGAGATTCTTCTCGAGCAGAATGCGTCCGGCGTAGATGTCGATCAAACGCTTGATCTCGGGGATGTCAGAGGTCCTGGCGCGACGCACGACGAGGGTGCCGTCGCCGGCGGAGCCACGGTCCGCGATGTCGGAATGCACGTCGGATTCGGGGTCTGCGATGTCGCGACTCGCCCGATTCGGCCCAGAAGTCATGGGGTGAACAGTAGTCAGTACCTCAACCGATAAACTTTTCGTGTGTCGCTTCGTGAGCTGTGTCCCCGTCTCGGCGGATCGGTGCTGCGCAAAAGCCGACACACCGACCGGTACGTCTTCGACGGTTCGCGGGTGTGCCGATGAGTGGGCCGGTTGCGCCTGGTCACGGCGTTCCATCCAGTGGTGAGATCCCGAACGATCGCGCCTCCGGCACAGGGGAGACTCCGCGCAAGTCGGGGCTGCCCCACGGCAATGCCATCTCCGGTGGACCGGACGAAGTGCCGTTGCTCAACATCGCGAACGTTCTCACGGTGCTCCGAATCGCACTGGTTCCGGTTTTTCTCGCAGCGCTGTTCGTCGGCGACGGCCAGGACACGTCGTGGCGACTGGCGGCAACCGCGATCTTCGCCGCTGCTGCCATCACCGACCGGATCGACGGTCAGTTGGCCCGCAAGTACGGTCTCGTCACCGATTTCGGGAAGATGGCCGACCCCATCGCGGACAAGGCGCTGATCGGTGCCGCGCTCGTCGGACTGTCGATGTTGGGCGATCTGTCGTGGTGGGTGACGGTGATCATCGGGGTGCGGGAGATCGGTATCACCGCCGTGCGGTTCGCCGTCATCCGGCACGGCGTCATCCCCGCAGGCCGCGGCGGCAAGGTGAAGACTCTGGTGCAGACGTTCGCGATAGGGGTGTACCTGTGCCCACTGCCGAGCGTCGTGGACCCGGTGGCGGTTGCGTTGATGGCGCTGGCGGTACTGCTCACGGTGTACACCGGCCTGGACTACGTGGTGCAGGCCGTTCGCCTGCGCCGAGGCGTGACCTCGACGTGAATCGTCCCGACGTGACCTCGACAGCGGCCATGTCGAACGGGAGCGAGCAGGCCGACGATTCGGCGAGATACAGTCTTGGCAGCCGTGTCGGAGCAACTTCGGCGCGTGTTGGAGTGAACGGGCATATAGGGTCGGGAACCAATCGGACCGGCTGGGACGTTGAACATCGTGACGGCTCCGGACGAACGAGATATGAACGTTGTCGTCTCGACGGCACAGACGTCGGCACGAACACCAACGAGGAGGAGCGAGATGGCGCTGCTATTGCGTGAAGCACTCGGCGACAGTTTGCGGCGTACTCGCGTCGCACAGAGCCGAACCCTGCGTGAAGTCTCGAACACCGCACGCGTCAGCCTCGGATACCTCTCCGAGGTGGAACGCGGTCGCAAGGAGGCGTCGAGTGAACTCCTCGCCGCGATCTGCGACGCCCTCGCCGTCCCGCTCTCGGACGTCATGAGCGATGTCAGTGTGACACTGTCCGACGCCTCCACCGCCGCCGCGCGGCTCGACGAGGCAGCGGTCGCCACCCGCATCGACGGCGATACTCGCGTCGTGATTCCGGCACCTGCTGCCAGAGCTCTCGCCGCCGCCTAAGATCGGAAAAGTACTCAGTTTCCACTCCTGATCCAGACCACGCACCCGACTTTCACAGCACGGACAGGTTCATTTCGGTCACTGCGAGAGCAGCCGACCCGTACGCGGCCACCGCGGCGCAACAGATGGAGGCAGGACCACCCCATGGCTAATCCTTTCGTCAAAGCCTGGAAGTACATGATGGCGCTCTTCAATTCCAAGATCGACGAGAAGGCCGACCCCAAAGTTCAGATTCAGCAGGCGATCGAAGACGCGCAGCGGCAGCATCAGGCACTGTCCCAGCAGGCCGCGTCCGTCATCGGTAATCAGCGCCAGCTCGAGATGAAGCTCAGCCGGCAGCTGGACGAGGTCGAGAAGCTCAACGCCAACGCACGGCAAGCGGTGACGCTGGCCGATCAGGCCGCCACCGCGGGCGACATCGAGAAGGCCACGCAGTACACGAACGCAGCCGAGGCCTTCGCCGCGCAGTTGGTCACCGCCGAGCAGAGCGTCGAGGACCTGAAGGTCCTGCACGACCAGTCTCTGCAGGCGGCCACTCAGGCCAAGAAGGCCGTCGAGCAGAACGCCATGGCTCTGCAGTCGAAGGTCGCAGAACGCACCAAGCTTCTCAGCCAGCTCGAGCAGGCGAAGATGCAGGAAAAGGTCAGCGAGTCCCTGCGGTCGATGGACAGCACCCTGTCCGCGCCCGGAAACACCCCGAGCCTCGACGCCGTACGCGACAAGATCGAGCGTCGCTACGCCGATGCCCTTGGATCGGCGGAGCTGGCTCAGAACTCGGTCTCCGGTCGCATGATGGAGGTCCAGCAGGCATCCGTGCAGATGGCGGGCCACAGCCGCCTGGAGCAGATCCGCGCTTCGATGGCAGGCGACTCGCTGCCGTCCGGCAACGCCGCGGCGAAGCCCTCGATTGCCAAGTCCCCGGACGCGACGCCCGAGCCTCCGGCTCAGGCGTAGATCGACCTGACGAACAGCTCGGTCGTCCGACAAGAGCGTCGACATGGGTAGAAGAGAACACGAATCCGGCCGGTCGCGTAAGCGGCCGGCCGTTTCGCTCGATCGAGAGGCCGTGACCTCAGCCGTCACCGAGTCCGGCGCGGTGGTGAGGTCTCTGGCGGAATCCGCTCGTAGTGTCGGTACCTCGATTCTCGACGCCGCCGGACGTCGAAGAGACCCGCGCGTCAAGCATCTGAAGAAGATTCGCCGCGCCAGACGACGCGGAATCAGGTTCGGTGCCGCGTCCACGACGACCGCGGTGGGAACTGCGGGGATGGCCGTGCTGTCGGCCCCGGAGTGGACATTGTTCGTGGGCGGCGGTAGCGCTGCCCTGATGGCCGTACCGGCGGCATTCGCGGTGACGCGGTTGCGGCGTCTTCGAGCCCAACCGGTCCCCGTTGGCCTACCGACCAAGCGTGTGTCGCCGCAGCGCGGATCCGCCGCGTACGAGTCGATGACTCGACTGGCCGGTGCCGAGCAGAGTCTGTTCGAGTTGTTGGGGATCCTGGCGAGGTCCGAGACGATCGGTGCCGACGACGTCGAGGAGATGATCGGTGTGACGTCCGATGCAGCCCGCGGTCTCGAAGGAGTGGCCGTGGACATCGCCGCTCTGGAACGTGCGGGGGCAGCGAGCGCTGTGACCCGCGAGCATCTGCGCGGCGGAATAGCCTCGGCTGCAGCCGAACTCGCTACCGGGGTCGATCAGTACGAGCAGCTCGTCGCTGCGGCCGCGCGGATGACCGGACCAGCTGGATCGGTGTCGGCGACGGTCGTGGAATCGCATCGACGCGAGCTGCTGTCGGCGACGGATCGATTGCAGGGATGGGCCGAGGCGCTCACCGAGATCGACGCTATCCGGGCCCGACACCGCTGAGACAATTCAGGGTTCACCCCGATGTGCTCGTCGCGCTCGGGTGCCAGTATCGAAGTACGCGATACGACACGGTGCGCGGCGACACGGTAGGAGCACTCATGTTCTGGAAAGTACTGGGATTCATCGTTCTGATCTGGATTGCGCTTGCGCTTCTGGGCACCATCATCAAGGGTGTCTTCTGGCTCGTGGTTGCAGGCGCGATCGTGTTGGGGCTGGTGTGGCTGTACAAGGCAATCTCCTCGAACGACGACCGTTCGTCGCTGAAGTTCTGACCCAGCCGTCAGGTTCACCCTCGAGGTGCAGAACCCCGATCGACGAACACTCGAAGTGCCCGCGGTACGCAGCGAGCGGTGACAGGTAGTTCCGCGACGCGCTCACCGTCCGCGTAGGCGATGATTCCGTCGCACCGCAGGGTGACCTGCGTCGAGGTGTATGTATCGACCTCGGGCAGGTCGATGTGTGTTCCCCGATAGAGAGTCGGCGACAGAGTGAGCAGTCGCGTCCGACTCACCCCGCGAACGACGGTGACATCGAGCAGACCGTCGTCCACCCGCGCGGCAGGGCACACGACCATGCCGCCTCCGTAACTCCTGCCGTTTCCGACCGCCACCAAGGTGGCGTCCAGACGAAGCTCGGCATCGTCCAGTTCGATGACGTACGGGAGCTTTCGGAGTGACGCCAGCTGCAGCATCATGGCCGCGTTGTACCGGAGAGGTCCACGCGGCCAGCGCAGTCGAATGGCCCTCTCGGTGACCAGCGAGTCGAAACCACTGGAGAGGACGGTGGCGAACCAGCGCTCGCCTGTTCGTCCGAGATCGATTGCGCGCGTGACATTGTCGGCAACGATGTCGGCTGCGCGAGCAGGATCGTCGAGAGGCAGTCCCAGGGTTCGTGCCAGATCGTTGCCGGTGCCGGCCGGGATCAGGCCCATCGGGACATCGGTGTCGGCGAGCACTTGAACGACGAGATTGACGAGCCCGTCGCCGCCGACCGCGACCACGGCCTCCGTACCGCTGCCGACGGCCTTCTCCAGCAATGTCAACGCGTCCCCGGGGGTGCGGCCCTCGATGGTCGTCACGTGCAGTTCCCGCTCCCGCAGTCGCGCCACGGCGCTCCGTCCGGCATGCCCTGCCCGCCCACCGCCGGCCATCGGATTGGTCAACACCGTCACCGATCGGGTCATGGCCGCACCGATTCGTCTGTCACATCGATCAGCTTGCCAGGGTTGACGATTGCCGTGGTGGTGACCGAGGCGATTCGTGGCCGAATGCCTCCGGCATGCATCGCGCATGCGTGATATCGGTGACTTTCGGGCCGAATGTGCGTGTAACCGTGAGGTACTGTAACGAAAGAGACTGTTGTCGCTTGAAGTTCAGTACTTTTGTCCGAATTGCGAAGGGTGGCACGTGATCGAGCAGCCGGTGTCGAGTCTTGCCTCGTCCGAGCCCCCCCAATCGTCTTCCCGAACCGATGCTCCCGAGAAATCGGTCGAAGACACCGTTCTCGACGCGGCCAAGTCCTGCATCCTCGAACACGGAGTGAAGCGCACGACCTTGGCAGAGATCGCGCGTCGCGCCAAGGTCAGCAGGCCCACCGTGTACCGGAGATGGGCCGATACACGAGCAGTGGTGTCGAGCCTGCTCACTCGTGAGATCGGTGCCCTGATCCCGAGTTTCGACGCCACCGCGTCGGCTCGCGATCAGCTCGTGACTGCCGTCGGTGAAGTAGCGGACCGCATTCGGCTCCATCCGCTGTTCGTCAAGATTCTGCGTTCCGATTCCGACGTACTCGCCACCTACATTCTGCATCGACTCGGAACCAGTCAGGCCCTGATCATCGACGCACTGTCTTCCTTGGTCGTTGCCGGACAACGTGATTCCTCGATCCGTGCGGGGGATCCCACCACGCTGGCCACGCTGGTGCTCCTGATGGTGCAGTCCGCGGTGCAGTCCGCGGAGATGGTGTCCGAGCGTGTCTCCGGTAGCGAGGTGACCCGCCAGATGGCGTATGCAGTGGACAGTTACCTCCGGCCCGAGACTGCGTGAACGAGGCTGCGTCGACCTGATCTCGGCACACGTCGAGCAGTACGGCTCGAGTGTGGCACGCTGGGTTCGTGCGAGTAGCAGTGGTGGCCGGGCCCGATCCGGGGCATGCCTTTCCGGCAATCGCGCTGTCTCTGCTCTTCCGTGCGGCGGGCGACGAACCGATCCTCTTCACCGGTAGCCGGTGGGTACCCGACGCGCACGCCGCGGGGCTACGTGCGCTTCCTTTGGGTGGTCTTGCGCCGCGGCCGGAAGACGACGATCTCGATGCCGGACAACGTATCCACTCACGGGCGGCGTTCGTCTCGACCGAGTTGCTGCCCGACCTCGAGCGGGAGAACGTCGATCTCGTCGTGTCCGACATCCTGACCGCAGGGGGCGGCATGGCGGCCGAGCGGCTCGGTATCCCCTGGGTCGAGCTCTCGCCCCATCCACTGTATTCGCCCTCGAAAGGGTTGCCTCCCATCGGAAGTGGCCTGGCTCCGGGTACCGGTGTTCGTGGCAGGCTGCGCGATACCGTGATGCGTGCGTTGACGGCACGCTCGATCGCTCAGGGGCGAGCTCAGCGGTCCACAGCGCGGACGAGCATCGGGCTGCCTGCCGAGGATCCGGGCCCGGCGGCTCGGCTCGTCGCCACGATCCCGGCGCTCGAGGTGCACCGCCCCGACTGGCCGAAGGACGCACACGTGGTCGGCCCTCTGCTGTGGGAACCGACGGACGACCTGCTCGATACTCCGGACGGCTCGTCAGCGCTGGTGATGGTCGCGCCGTCGACAGCGTTCACCGGAGCGGAAGGAATGCTCGAGATGGCGTTGAAAGGGTTGGACGGCAGGGGAGTCCGGGTCGTTGCCTCCGTTCTCGACGGCGGCCCCGACGTACTCCCGAGCTGGGCGAACGCAGGTCTGGGCCGGCAGGACGAACTGCTGCGCCGTGCCGATGTGGTGGTGTGCGGCGGTGGTCACGGCATGCTGGCCAAGGCGCTCATTCACGGTGTTCCGGTGGTGACCGTACCCGGCGGTGGTGATCAGTGGGAGCTGGCGAATCGGGCTGCCCGGCAGGGGAGTGCCGTCATCGTGCGGCCCCCGACGCCGACCTCGATCGCCGACGCGGTGGCCACCGTACTGTCCGATCCGCGCTTCTCCCGGGCGGCGGAGACGGCGGCGGACGGGGCGAAGTCCGTCGAGGATCCGGTGTCCGTCTGCCATCGGGTGCTCGCCCGCAGCGCTCCACGGCGCGGGCGTTAGGGTTGTCGTTGTGCGTCTGACCGAATTTCGTGAACTGCTCACCGAGGAGTTCGGCTCCGTTCGAGGCAATTCCTTGCTGACCGATCATGTGCTGTCCGGGATCGGACGGACCGGGGCTCAGGCCATCGAGGAGGGCGTCGACCCGAGAGAAGTGTGGCGCTCGATCTGCTACGAGTTCGACGTTCCGAAAGAACGCTGGTAGCTCCGTAGGTTGGATCGAGTTCGATCGGCGTGTCGAACGTCGCGGTAGTTGACTCGAACACGTGTTCCCCTATGCTGGTGTCAACGGTTGCTGAGCGGTCCAGAGAAACTTCTTGTCGGTACCCCGTTCTAGCGTTACCGACGACAAAGCTGATCGACACGACACAGCTGA
The DNA here is from genome assembly GCF_002259145.1 of Rhodococcus sp. 15-2388-1-1a. NCBI lineage: Bacteria > Bacillati > Actinomycetota > Actinomycetes > Mycobacteriales > Nocardiaceae > Rhodococcus > Rhodococcus sp. 15-2388-1-1a. Next base: position 400,567 of record NZ_NPFP01000008.1, read on the forward strand.
ACGACACGACACAGGGAGCTCACGATGGCTGCATACGATCGCGACAAAGCGCTCGATCTCGCACTCGCGCAGATCGACAAGAACTTCGGCAAGGGTTCGGTGATGCGCCTCGGTGACGAGGTCCGCCAGCCCATCGCCGTCATCCCCACAGGATCGATCGCGCTCGATGTGGCACTCGGCATCGGAGGGTTGCCGCGTGGACGTGTCATCGAGGTCTACGGCCCGGAGTCCTCGGGTAAGACCACCGTTGCCTTGCACGCGGTGGCCAGTGCTCAGCGGGCAGGCGGCATCGCTGCCTTCATCGACGCGGAGCACGCACTGGATCCGGACTACGCGAAGAAGCTCGGTGTCGACACCGATGCACTGCTGGTCTCACAGCCCGATACCGGTGAGCAGGCTCTCGAGATCGCTGACATGCTGATCCGTTCGGGTGCACTCGATATCCTCGTGATCGACTCGGTGGCCGCACTCGTACCGCGCGCCGAGATCGAAGGCGAGATGGGTGACAGTCACGTGGGTCTGCAGGCCCGCCTGATGAGCCAGGCGCTGCGCAAGATCACCGGCGCGATGAGCAACTCCGGTACCACCGTGATCTTCATCAACCAGCTGCGCGAGAAGATCGGCGTCATGTTCGGTTCTCCCGAAACCACCACCGGTGGTAAGGCATTGAAGTTCTACGCCTCGGTTCGCCTCGACATCCGCCGCATCGAGACCCTGAAGGACGGAACCGACGCCATCGGTAACCGCACCCGTGTCAAGGTGGTCAAGAACAAGGTCGCGCCGCCGTTCAAGCAGGCCGAGTTCGACATCATCTACGGCAAGGGCATCAGCCGCGAGGGCTCGTTGATCGACATGGGCGTCGAGCACGGCTTCATCCGTAAGTCGGGTTCGTGGTTCACCTATGAGGGCGATCAGCTCGGCCAGGGCAAGGAGAACGCTCGCAAGTTCATGCTCGAGAACCCCGATGTGCGGGACGAGATCGAGAAGAAGATCATGGAGAAGCTGCAGATCGGCGCGGACGTCACCGCAGAGGATCCCGCAGCTGCTCCGGTCGACTTCTAGCCTGTCGTCGCTGTGCAGCAGCGAGACGAAGGCGGCGGCACCGAAGCGCAGGCGAAAGATGTCTGCCTTCGGTTGCTGACCGACCGAGCGCGTAGCAGGCACGAACTCGAAGCCAGCCTGGCCAAGAAGGGATTCACCACCGAGATCGCCAACGCCGTTCTCGACCGGCTCGAGAAGGCCAAATTGGTCGACGACGAGTCGTTCGCGCAGCAGTGGGTCCAATCTCGGCACAAGTACTCCGGCAAGGGAAAACGTGCACTGAGCATGGAGCTCCGCAACAAGGGAGTCAGCAACGAACTCGCAGTGCACGCACTGGATCTGATCGATGCCGACGACGAGCGCCACCGTGCAGGTGAACTGGTACGCAAGCGATTCCGCACGCTGCAGCTGCCGAACCCGAGTGGGCCGGATGCCCGCGCTGAGCGGGACAAGGTGGTCCGAAAACTGGTCGGTATGCTCGCGCGCCGTGGCTACTCGCAAGGAATGGCATTTGCGGTGGTCAAAGAAGAACTCGACCGCGCAGGTGCAGACACCGAAGACTTCGACGGCCCCGACACGATGTGATCGTCCACCTCGAGCCGGTGCCGTCGAGAAACAGTAAGGCCCGCAACACCATCGGTGTTGCGGGCCTTACTCGTCGAAGGCTTACTCGGTTGCCGCCGACGCGAGGTCAGGCTGCCTGACCACCGTCGAGAGCCGGCACAACAGCAGTCGCCCCCGCCTTGCGCTTACGAGAACGCAGGCGACGTTCGACCACGGTGGCAAGCTTCGTCAACCCAGAGTTGATGATGATCATGATCACGGCGACGATGATCAGCGACGGCAGGTAGTTGCTGTAGAACGCACCCACCTGTTGACCCGACCGCACCACTTCGACGTAACCGATCACGTAGCCCAACGCCGAGTCCTTCAGCGCGACCACCATCTGCGAGATGATCGCAGGCAACATCGCGGTGACGGCCTGGGGGAGCAGAACCAGCAACATGACCTGGCTCTTGCGCATTCCGAGAGCCGACGCTGCTTCCCGCTGACCCTTGGGCAACGAATTGACACCGGCACGCACGATCTCTGCGATGACGGAACCGTTGTACAGCGTCAGGCCCGTGACCACTGCAGCCAAGGCAAGGTACTTGACCTTGAAGACCTCGTAGTCGGCGTACACCGCGTACAGGAAGATCATCAGAATCAGCACGGGGACAGCGCGGAACAATTCGACGATCGCGCCGCTGACGATGCGTACCGCGCGGTGATCCGAGAGGCGGCCGATGCCGAGGACAGCACCGAGAATCAAAGCGAACACGATCGACAGCGCGGCCGCGACGAGAGTTCCCTGAATGCCGGGCAACAGATACGTTGTCCACGTGGTCGATTCGAGGAACGGATCCCACTTCTCCGCGGTCAACTGCCCTTTGGAATCGAGTGCCCGGTAGATCAGAAACGCGATTCCCAGTGAGACGACGGCAACGACCACTGTCAGAATGCGGTACCGCAGTACTGCTTTCGGCCCTGGAACGTCGTACAGAACTGCTACTGCATCACTCATCATGACACCGCCAATCGCTTGCTGATGTAGCCGAACAGCAACCCGGTCGGGAGCGTCAGGATCATGAAACCGAGCGCGAAGATGCCGCCGACCACGAAGATCGCGGCCTCGTTCTCGATCATGTTCTTCATCAGGAACGACGCCTCGGCGACGCCGATGACCGATGCGATGGTCGTGTTCTTGGTCAACGCGATCACGACGCTGCCGAGAGGTCCGACCACGGCTCGGAATGCCTGTGGAAGAACGACGATGGAGATGTTCTGGGTGAACGTCATGCCCAGCGATCGGCCCGCTTCGGCCTGACCGACCGGGACGGTGTTGATTCCCGACCGCAGAGATTCGGCGACGAACGATGCGGTGTAGATGCTCAGACCGAGGACTGCCAGACGAAAGTTGTTGTCGTCGAGGCCCGTCGGGGACGACTGAGATGCCAGAGAGACACCCATCGTCTGGAACAGGCCGAACGAGGTGAAGAGGATGACCAGGGTCAACGGGGTGTTACGAAAGATGGTGACGTACGTCGCGGCTATGCCACGTGCGATCGGGATGGGAGACACCCGCATCGCGGCAACGATCGTTCCGATGACCAGCGCGCCGACGAGGGAGGCCAACGTCAGGTAGATGGTCGAGAGGAACGCGTCGATCAATTGATCGCCGTACTTGCTCAATAGGTTCACGGTGCTTGTTGATCCTCACGGCTCGGCGAGATCGAACCGTCGTGTTCCGCGTGCACGCGGAACACGACGACAGGGTCGATCAGTAGCGGTCGACGGTGGGCGGGGTCGGCAGCGGGTAGCCCGACGCGCCCACGGTGTCGTTGAACGCCTGCTCCCAGGCACCGCTCGAGACCATCTCTTCGATGGCGTCGTTGATCTGGTTGCGTCCGTCGGTGTCGTCCTTGTTCAGGCCGATGCCGTAGTTCTCGGTCGTGAACGGCTCGCCGACCACCTTGAACTGACCCGGAGACTGCGCGGCGTAGCCCGCGAGGATGATGTCGTCCGTGGTGACGGCGTCGACAGTGCCGTTGCGCAGTGCTTCCACACAGGCGGAGTAGGTGTCGAACGGCTGGAGCTGCACACCCGGGTACTCGTCGGCGATGTTCTGGGCCGGGGTGGAGCCGGTGACGGAGCACAGACGCTTGCCCTCGAGCGAATCGGCACCGGTGATGTCGGTGTTGTCCTGGCTGACCAGCAGCGACTGGCCCGCTACGAAGTACGGTCCGGCGAAACCGACCTTTTCCTTGCGGGTGTCGGTGATCGAGTAGGTGGCGACGATGTAGTCGACCTCACCGTTTTCGATCAGGGTCTCGCGCTGAGCGGAGGGAGACTCCTTGAATTCGATGTTGGCCTCGTCGACACCGAGCTGACCGGCGACGTACTTGGCCACCTCGACGTCGAATCCGCTGAACGTGCCGTCCGGATTACGGAGACCGAGGCCGGGCTGGTCGAATTTGATGCCGACGATGAGGTTGCCGGATTCGGCGCTGGTCGAGATGGTGCGTGCTTCCTCGCCGCCGCCGCAGGCAGTGGCGACGATGGAAAGAGCGGCGATGGCGACACCGAAGCGAAGCGGTCGGGTGATTCTCACAGTGGATGTCCTTCGGTTGAGTCGTGTGTACGGGGACGAGCGGTGAATCGGGTCAGTGGCCGAGGATCTTGCCCAGGAAGTCCTTGGCTCGCTCGGACTTGGGGGATTTGAAGAACGTCTCCGGATCGGTGTCCTCGACGACGGCTCCGTCGGCCATGAAGATGACGCGGTCGCCTGCCTTGCGGGCGAAGCCCATCTCGTGGGTGACGACGAGCATCGTCATGCCCTCCCTGGCGAGCGAGGTCATCACGTCGAGTACCTCGTTGACCATTTCGGGGTCGAGTGCCGAGGTGGGCTCGTCGAAGAGCATCACCTTGGGATTCATGGCGAGTGATCGCGCGATGGCGACGCGCTGCTGCTGACCACCGGACAGCTGAGCGGGATACTTGTCTGCCTGGTTGGCGATGCCCACGCGCTCGAGGAGGGCCAGGGCGCTCTTCTCTGCCTCGTCCTTCTTCTGCTTGCGCACCTTCATCGGCGCGAGCATGACGTTCTGCAGAATGGTCTTGTGCGCGAACAGGTTGAACGACTGGAACACCATGCCCACGTCGGCACGCAGTGCGGCCAGGGCCTTGCCCTCGGCGGGGAGCAGGTCTCCGTCGACTTCGATGGCACCGGAGTCGATCGGCTCCAACCGGTTGATCGTCCGGCACAGGGTCGACTTGCCCGATCCGGAAGGACCAACGACGATGACGACCTGTCCGGCCGGCACTTCCAGGTTGATGTCCTTGAGGACGTGCAGATCACCGAAATGTTTGTCGACGGATTTGAGCGAGATCATCGAGGGTGCGCCCGGCGGGGGTGTCGATGCCGGCGCGTCGGTGGCGTGCGTCATAGATCGAAACCCTATGCGTAGTTTCCTCGCTGACCGGTGTTTTCGCCCGTCATCTTCGATTATGTAATGGAAACTTTACTGACGGTCTGCATCGGCCCTGGACAGTCTCCGGTGGGGCTCTCGACCCCGGCGTGTCGGTCGGTGCGATGGACGTACCCTGGAGGGGTGCAAACGAGTGTTTTTCCGACCGTGGACGTGACCGAGCACGGGGTGTCCGAGCCCGTACCGTTCACCGACGGGTCGGCGACGAGTCCCCGCAGCTACGAGGTGCGTACGCACGGTTGCCAGATGAACGTCCACGATTCGGAGCGGTTGTCCGGGTTGCTCGAGGAAGCCGGCTACGTTCCTGCGGACGCAGGGACCGACGCAGATCTGGTCGTGTTCAACACGTGCGCGGTGCGCGAGAACGCCGACAACAAGCTGTACGGCAACCTCGGTATGTTGAGGCCTGCGAAGACGCGGAACCCCAACATGCAGATCGCCGTGGGCGGTTGCCTGGCGCAGAAGGACCGCAACACCGTCGTGGAGAAGGCACCGTGGGTCGACGTCGTCTTCGGTACCCACAACATCGGGTCGCTGCCGGTACTGCTCGAGCGCGCCCGGCACAACGAACAGGCGCAGGTCGAGATTCTCGAATCCCTCGAGGCCTTCCCGTCCACCCTGCCCGCGAAACGAGAATCGACATACGCGGGTTGGGTGTCGATCTCGGTGGGCTGCAACAACACCTGCACGTTCTGTATCGTTCCGGCCCTGCGCGGCAAGGAGATCGACCGCAGGCCGGGCGACATCCTGGCCGAGGTACAGGCATTGGTGGATCAGGGCGTGCTCGAGGTGACGCTGCTCGGCCAGAACGTCAATGCATACGGTGCCTCGTTCGCCGATCCGGACATGCCCCGTGATCGCGGCGCGTTCGCCTCGCTGCTGACCGCATGCGGTTCGATCGAAGGTCTCGAGCGCGTGCGCTTCACGTCTCCGCACCCGGCCGAGTTCACCGACGACGTCATCGAGGCGATGGCGTCGACCCCGAACATCTGCCCCACCCTGCACATGCCGCTGCAGTCCGGATCGGACCGAATCCTCAAAGCGATGCGCAGGTCCTACCGGCAGAGCAAGTTCATGGGCATCATCGACAAGGTCCGCGAGGCCATGCCCCACGCGGCTGTCACCACCGACATCATCGTCGGTTTCCCGGGTGAGACCGAAGAGGATTTCCAGCAGACCCTCGATGTGGTGCGCCGCGCGAAGTTTGCCAACGCCTACACCTTCCAGTACTCCAAGCGTCCGGGCACCCCGGCCGCCGACATGCCCGACCAGGTACCCAAAGAGGTTGTGCAGGAACGGTATCTACGCCTGATCGCGTTGCAGGAAGAGATCGTTCTCGCTGCCAACCAGGCGCTGATCGGTACCGAGGTCGAACTGCTCGTCGCCACCGGTAAAGGCCGGAAGAACGCGGCAACGCATAGGATGAGCGGCCGAGCACGGGACGGTCGACTCGTACACTTCGCCGTCGACGCCGACAGGGCGAGCGGGATTCGCCCGGGTGACGTCGTCACGACCACGCTGACGGCCGCCGCTCCGTACCACCTCATCGCCGATGCCGGCGTGCTCACCCACCGCCGTACGGCAGCTGGAGACGCCCACGAACGCGGAGTGATGCCCAAGACGGCACCGATCGGCGTCGGCCTCGGACTTCCCTCGATCGGCGCACCGGCGCCGCTACCGGTAGAGACAGGATGCACCGCATGACCAACACAGACGGACCCGATCGCGTCGTACCCTCTCGATCCGCAGAGGAACTCGGACGAACGGAAAGAGCGGTGATGACCGAGCTGGACCCGGGAGCCCGGGCCATGGTCGTGGCCGGGCTGGTGCTGGTCCTGCTGGTCACGTTCGCGTTGCCGCACACCGGATCGGCCAGCGGGTTCGACGTGCTCACGGGCAGCGATGCCGCAGTTGCAGAATCAATCGCGCTGCCGTCGCGCGTCTTCGTGATGCTGGTGCTGACGTTCGGCGTGGTGATGTCGGTGCTCGCGCTCGTCACCCGTATATGGGCGCTGGCCTGGGCCGCCCTCGCTGGGTGTGCGGTGTCGTCGGTGTACGGAATGTTCTCGATCTGGACGCGGCAGACCGTGCCGGACAACCTGCAAGGTGCCGGACCGGGGATCGGCCTGATCATCGCGTGGATCGCCGTCATCGCACTGACGTTCCACTGGCTCAAGGCCGTGTGGAACAAGACGAACGCCCAGCTCGCCGCTCAGGAGCAGCGACGCATCGCCGCCGCGTCGGGTGAGCAGAAGTTGCGACTGTGGGACGGCCACTCGGCCCCGTAGGCCCGAACGGCCGCCCCCGGCCAGGAGTGGAGTCAGCGAAACGACTCCGGCCGAATCGAGCGCGACCGGCGAATCACAACTCGTCGACGGCGCTCTCGGCTGCGTCGGCCCACTCGCGCCACTGCTGCGCCTGTGCAAGCGCACGCTCGGCGTCCTTGGTCTTGCCTGCTGCAGTCGCCTTCGCGGCCTGATCCTCGAACTGAGCCACCCGCTCGCGGAACTGCGCGGCGCGGGCGACGGCCTCGGGGTCGGAACGACGCCACTGCGACTCCACCGCGTCGTGGACGGACTTCTCGATCGCCCTCAGCTTGCCTTCGAGTTCCTGCATCTTCTCGCGCGGAACCTTGCCGATGGCATCCCACTTGTCCTGCAGGTCGCGCAGTGCCGAACGAGCAGCATCGAGGTCCTTGCTCGGATCGATGTGAGTCTTGGCCAGCAGGGCTTCCTTGGCCTCGGCGTTGGACTCGAACTCGGCGTCCCGCTCGGACGCCGCAGCGTTGCGGGCAGCGAAGAACACGTCCTGCGCGGCCTTGAAGTTCTTCCACAGTGCGTCGTCGGCATCGCGTGGGGCGCGACCGGATGCCTTCCACTCCACCAGTAGATCGCGGAACGCGGCTGCGGTGGGACCCCAATCCGTGGACGACGACAAGGCCTTGGCCCGCTCGACCAGTTCTTCCTTACGGGTCTTGGCCGCACCGCGCTCACGATCGAGATCGGCGAAGTGTGCGCCGCGGCGACGGTTGAAGTTCTCCCGTGCCTTGGAGTAGCGCTTCCACAGAGCGTCGTCGATCTTGCGGTCGACCCCGCGGATCGTCTTCCACTCGTCGAGGATTTCGCGGAGTCGATCTCCCGCGTGCTTCCACTGGGTCGATTCGCTGCCGATCTGCTCGGCTTCGACTGCAAGTGCTTCCTTGCGTGCAGTGTGCTCGGCGCGTTCGAGCTCCTTCTCGTGCTTGGCCACCGCTGCTGCAGCGTCCGAATGCTCGACGACCGCGTCGAGTCGCCTGGCGAGCAGATCGAGGTCGCCGATCACCGCCGCCGTGGGCAGGCTCTCGAGGAGTGCGGACGCTGCGGCCTTGGTCTTCTTGGCATCGCCCGTACCGGAGGTCAATCGGGCTTCGAGCAGACCGACCTCGGTGGCCAGATCGTCGTAGCGCCGACCGAAATGCGCGAGTCCTTCCGCTGCGTCTCCGGCCTGCCAGGACCCGATCTGCCGTTCGCCGTCGGAGGTGGTCACCCACGCGGTGCCGTCGTCGTCGACTCGGCCGAACTTGCTGGGATCACTCGCCGGGGCGACCGTCGGGATCGCGGTGGGGACGTGGGAGGGGGTCGGGTGAGGTTTGGCACCGGCCGAACCACCGGGACGCGGAGCGCCTGTACCAGGGCCGCCGGGCTTGGGTCCACCACCTGGCTTCGGTCCACCGCCCGGCTTGGGTCCACCTCCGGGCCTTGGTCCGCCGTGGCTCACCGCATCGGGCGCGGTGGCACCGGGGTTCTGGGCGGGTGCGTCCGAGGGTGCAGCCTCGGGGGTGGTGGGGGTGCCGGCGTTCGGGTCGGTCATTGTTCCTCATCTCTGCCGCGCGTCACGGCTGCCTCAATCGCGATCTGGACACCATTGAACTAGGTGACGACCGATCGGACCATTGAAACAGCTCAGACGACTCGAGGTGGACTCGTCCGGCCAAGTCGCGTCACCGACTAGCGTGGTGCTCGTGTTTCGTGTCGCGGCCCTGGTGCCCTCTCCACCGTTGCTGGTCCCCGAATTGATGGGCGCGAGGGCGGCCGAAACAGCCGATCTTCGGACCGCCGCCGTCGGCGCGACGACACACCTGGCGTCGACGGTCGACCGCTGGATGGCAGTCGGCGTCGATCGCACGTCCTCCACGTACGGCGAGGCCACGGTCGGCACGTTGCGGGGCTTCGGAGTCGACGTGGCGGTGGGACTGTCGGGCGGCACAGCGCAGACTGCAGCAGACCCGGATCTGCCGCTGGCCGTTCTGATCGCCGGGTGGCTACGAGGAGTGGCTGCGCCCGACGATGCGGTCGAGGTCCGCACGATCCCGGCCGATGCGAGTACCGGGTGGTGCGCCGAGTTCGGCGAGGAGCTGCGCCGAGAGCTCGACGCATCTGCGGAGAGCTGGGGCGTTCTGGTGCTGGCAGACGGGGCGAACACCCTGACTCCGAAGGCCCCCGGATCGTTCGACGAGCGCGCGGAGGAGCTCCAGCGCAGCATCGACGATGCCCTCGCGACGGCCGACGTCGATACTCTGGCGGGTCTGGATGTGGACCTGTGCGCATCGCTCGGTGTCGGCGGCCGAGCGGCGTGGCAGGTGCTGGCAGCGCTCGCCGGAACCGATGCGACCACGACGACCGAGCTCTACCGCGGTGCGCCCTTCGGGGTCGGATACTTCGTGGGGACCTGGTCTCGTGACTGACGGGGCGAGCGATCGTGCCACGACTCCGATCGCGATCATCGGGCCGACGGCCACGGGAAAATCCGATCTGGCTCTCGATCTGGCCGAGGAATTCGGCGGCGAAATCGTCAACATCGACGCGATGCAGCAGTACCGGGGGATGGACATCGGCACCGCGAAACTGCCCGTCGCGGAGCGGCGAGGAATTCCGCACCATCAACTCGATGTGCTCGAGGTCACCGACATCGCTACCGTCGCGCGGTATCAAGAAGCTGCGGTCGCCGACGTCGAGGACATCAGATCGCGCGGATTGCGACCGATCGTCGTCGGCGGATCGATGATGTACGTGCAATCGCTGCTCGACGAGTGGGCCTTTCCGGCCACCGACCCCGTCGTCCGAGCGAAATGGGAAGCAGTCCTCGAACGCGACGGTGTCGAGGAGATCCATCGCGCGTTGACGGCGGCCGACCCCGAAGCCGCCGCGTCCATTCTGCCCACCGACGGTCGTCGCATGGTCCGCGCGCTGGAGGTGGTGGAGCTGACGGGGCAGCCGTTCGCGGCGTCGGCACCGAAGATCGGTGAACCACGTTGGGGCACAGTGATATTGGGTGTCGATCGCGACACCGTCGAACTGGACGAGCGGATCGCCGAGCGCACTCGGCTGATGTTCGAGACCGGACTGCTCGACGAGGTGGACGGGCTGCTCGCCCTGGGACTGCGTGAGGGCGTCACCGCGTCGCGCGCGATCGGGTACGCGCAGGCTCTCGATGTGCTGGCGGGGGAGTACGACGTCGAGTTCGCTCGCGAACGGACGTTCATCGGAACCAGACGCTACGTGCGACGCCAACGATCGTGGTTTCGCCGCGACGAACGCGTCCGTTGGCTCGACGGCACCTCGCCCACGCTGATGTCGGACGCCCTGTCCGCGATCGACCCCTCGTAGCCGAGCCCACGTAGACTCGCGGCCATGGAATTCGCCAAAGGCCACGGAACTCAGAACGACTTCGTCGTACTGCCGGATCCGGCAGCCGAGCTCGAACTCACCAGGTCGGCGGTCTCGGTGTTGTGCGATCGACGCCAGGGTCTCGGTGCCGACGGCATTCTGCGCGTCGCGCGGGCCGGTGTGCTCCGAGATGCAGGCGTACTCGATCGAATTCCGTCGGGTGTCGAGCCCGACGACTGGTTCATGGACTACCGCAACGGCGACGGCACCATTGCCGAGATGTGCGGTAACGGTGTCCGTGTGTTCGCGCACTACCTTCGGGTGCGCGATCTCGAACAACGCGACCAGTTCGTGGTGGGTTCACGGGCCGGCGCACGCGCTGTGACCGTCCACTCGTTCGACGACACCGACGCCGATGTCACCGTGGCGATGGGCGACGTCACGCTGATGGGCTCGAGCTCGGTGACGCTTGCAGGCGGAACGTACGAGGGCGTCGGCATCGACGTCGGGAATCCTCATCTGGCCTGTGTCGACGGTGCGTTGACGCGCGAATCTCTCCGCGCTCTCGACTTGTCCGCGCCGCCGACACTGGACTCCGAGTTCTTTCCCCACGGTGCGAACGTCGAGATCCTGACCAGGCTCGACGACGGCGGCGTCGAGATGCGCGTGTTCGAGCGCGGTGTCGGGGAGACGCGATCGTGTGGCACCGGAACAGTGGCGGCGGCCGCGGCCGCTCTGTCCTTCGAGGGCCTCGAGACCGGTGAGGTGAGTGTCGGTGTGCTCGGCGGTCGGGTACGTGTGAACATCGATCACGTCGGGGCCACCCTGCGCGGACCATCGGTGCTGCTGGCCCGCGGTGAGATCGACGACCGGTGGCTGAAGGCGCAGTCCTGACGATCGCACGGACCTCGGTCTCGGCGTGGACCGAAACCCGCGTGCATACGCTGGGGTTTTCGTGGATCATGGAGCTCGTATGACGAACTCACATGAAACATCCCCTGCGGGCGAACCGGTCGACGACAGTCGTGACGAGGTCGACGGTGCTCCCGATACCGAATCCGCCTGGACTCGTGAAGAGTCCGACGCGTGGTCGAGGCGACTGGCTCGGTCTCCGCTGAACGACGAGAACTCGCCATCCTCCGGCGACATGCAGCTCGAAGACCGCACCGCGCTTCGTCGAGTGGCCGGACTGTCCACCGAGCTCACCGACGTCACCGAGGTCGAGTACCGGCAGTTGCGCCTCGAACGCGTCGTATTGGTCGGAGTCTGGACGACCGGCACGGCCGCGCAGGCCGAGTCCAGCATGACCGAATTGGCTGCTCTGGCCGAGACCGCCGGCTCGGAGGTACTCGAAGCGCTGATGCAGCGACGCGACAAGCCCGATGCCGCGACGTACATCGGTTCCGGTAAGGCCAAGGAGGTACGCGATATCGTCCTCGCGACCGGTGCCGACACGGTGATCTGCGACGGTGAACTGACGCCTGCTCAGCTCAATGCGCTGGAGAAGGTGGTCAAGGTCAAGGTCATCGACCGCACCGCGCTGATCCTCGACATCTTCGCCCAGCACGCGACCTCGCGAGAAGGCAAGGCGCAGGTCGCCTTCGCGCAGATGGAATACATGTTGCCCAGGCTTCGCGGCTGGGGCGAATCCATGTCGCGGCAGGCCGGTGGACGCGCAGGCAGCAACGGTGGTGTGGGTCTGCGCGGACCGGGTGAGACGAAGATCGAGACCGACCGTCGACGCATCCGTGAGCGAATGGCCAAGCTGCGCCGCGAGATCAAGGGCATGAAGCAGGCCCGCGACACCAAACGCGAACAGCGCCTGAGCGGTACGGTGCCGTCCATCGCGATCGTGGGGTACACGAACGCAGGCAAATCCAGTCTGTTGAATGCGCTGACCGGATCCGGGGTGTTGGTTCAGAACGCATTGTTCGCCACCCTCGATCCCACCACGCGCAAGTCGACGCTCGAAGACGGCCGCGAGATCGTGCTGACCGACACCGTCGGCTTCGTTCGGCATCTGCCGACTCAGTTGGTCGAAGCGTTCCGCTCGACGCTCGAGGAAGTCACCGACGCAGATCTGCTGCTGCACGTGGTCGACGGATCGGATCCTCTTCCTATCGATCAGATCAAGGCCGTGCGCGAGGTGATCACCGAGGTGGTTCGCGAGCAGGATGCGAAGATGCCGCCGGAGTTGTTGGTGGTCAACAAGATCGACGCTGCCGATCCGGTGCAGCTGACCCAGCTGCGCGGACTGCTCGACGGCGCGCGGTTCGTCTCGGCCAAGACCGGCGAGGGCATCGACGCCCTGCGCGATCACTTGGCCGAGATCCTCTCCGAGCCGGACGTGCTGGTCGACGTCCTCGTGCCCTACACGCGTGGTGATCTGGTCGCGCGAATCCACACCGACGGCCGGATCGTGAAATCGACCCATGAGGAAGAGGGCACGCGCGTGGAAGCTCGTGTGCCGCAATCGCTTGCGGCAGCTCTCGTCGAGTTCACGGCGACCGTTCCCAGCGTCTGAACTCGGTGGGGCCACGGCTGGTGGTGTGCGGAGCGGCCGCGGCTGCGGTCGCTACGACGATCGCGTTCTCGGGAACTGCCTTCGCTGCGCCGATCGAGACCGAAACGTACTGTCGACCAACCGATCCTGGCCTCGTCGAGTTGTCGGGGCTGACCTCGATCGACGGGGTCCTCTACGCAATCGGAGACAGCGGAGCCGATGATCGGGTCGCTGTGCTCGGTGCCGACTGCGCCGTCGAGCGATGGATCGACGTTCCCGTCGACCCGTACGACGTGGAGGACCTGACTTCGTACGACGGCTCGCTGTGGTTGGCCGACATCGGCGACAATCAGATGCGCCGCGACACAGTGGCACTGACGCGGATGGACCCGGCATCGGGTGCGGGCGAGCTGTACCGACTGACCTACCCCGACGGCCCGCACGACGCCGAGACGATACTGATCGAGCCCGGTGGTAGGCCGGTGATCGTCACCAAGGAGCTTTCGGGCGTGAGCGGGGTGTACGTACCTGCCGGCGACGAGTCCGTCGCCGATCTGGACAGCCCCGGGCCGACGCCGATGCGCAAGGTCGGAGATCTGGCGTTCACCGCAACGGACACGGTCGGTGGGCCGCCGTTCGTGGTCGGCTCGATTCTGGCGACCGGGGGAGCGGTGAGCGCCGACGGCACCGTCGCCGCGGTGCGCACCTACACCGACGCCTACCTCTTCCGCCCGTCGGACGGGGACATCGCGTCGGCATTGGTCGATCCGACAGCGTCTCGTGCCGTGGTGCCACTGCCCGATCAGCCGCAGGGCGAGGCAGTGGTGTTCACCGACGACGGTTCCTTGCTGATCGCATCCGAGGCAGGATTCGGCCCCACAGAGGCTGCGCTTCCGCCCATTCTGAGGATCCCCGACGCGGTAGCACTCGATATGTCCGCCCCCGAACCCGTTGCCGTGGTTCCGGTATCGCCGACCGTCGTTCCCGAACAGCCGGCGCAGACGCCGACAGCGACGGACTACTCGGAATGGGGATTCCGAGCGGCCGTCGCTGCCGGGGTGGTGCTGATCGTCGGAGCGGTGGGATTCACCGTCCGGCGATCGATGCGTTCTCGTTAGGCGTCGCAGGAGTGGAGCCTGCGGAACGACCTATGCATCCAAGTCTGCTTCGACGAGTGCGACCACCTTGTCGAGTGCTGCCTGGTCGTCGCTGGTGACCGTGACTTCGGTGCCCTTGGTGGCTCCGAGCGTCATGATCATCAGGGCCGAACCTGCATCCACCGGCTCCGAGTCGGCCACTGCGAGGGTGACGTCTACTCCGGCTTCGGCGACGGCGTCGGCGATCAGTGCTGCGGGGCGGGCGTGCAGACCGATCGAGGATCCGACGGCGACTGTGGTGCTGGGCATGGTGCTCCTTCGTAGTGGGGTTGTTGCGATCGTAGCGAGTGTCAGACGGTGGCGAGTGCGGGATCGAGTTCGGCGTCCGACGGGGCGTTCTTACCCTTGACGAACTGCTTGGCCGAGACGACCAGGAACGCGGAGACGATGGTGCCCGCTGCCAGCGAAAGGACGAACCACAGGATGTTGCCGATCGCGAAGAACACGAAGATTCCGCCGTGGGGTGCGCTGAGGGTGACGTCGAACGCCATGATCATCGCGCCGGTCACGGCGCCGCCGGCCATCATCGAGGGGATGACGCGGAACGGATCGGCCGCGGCGAACGGGATTGCGCCCTCGGAGATGAATGCAGCTCCCAGGAACCATGCAGCCTTGCCGTTCTCGCGCTCGGCTTCGGTGAACAGGCGTGCGCGAACGGTCGAGGCGAGTGCCATGGCCAGTGGCGGCACCATTCCTGCGGCCATGACCGCTGCCATGATGCGGAGCGATGCGGTGTCGGTGACCGACAGGCCTGCCGTTGCGAATGCATAGGCTGCCTTGTTGACCGGTCCGCCGAGGTCGAAGCACATCATCAGGCCGAGAATGATGCCGAGGATGATGACCGAGGAACCGCTGAGGCCGTTGAGCCAGTCGGTGAGTCCACTGGTGATCGCGGCGAGGGGCTTGCCGAGCAGCAGGAACATGATTGCGCCGACGATGAGTGTGGCGAACAGCGGAATGATGACGACCGGCATGAGGCCGCGCAGAACTGCGGGGATCTTCCACTTGCTGATCCAGAGTGCGACGAAGCCGGCGATCAGACCACCGACGAGACCGCCGATGAAGCCTGCACCCACCAGAACGGCCACCGCTCCTGCGGTGAATCCTGGTGCCAGACCCGGTCTGTCGGCAATGGCGTAGGAGATGTAGCCGGCCAGTGCGGGCACCAGGAAGCTGAAGGACAGCGCGCCGATCTGGAAGAGCACGGCACCGAGGTAGGCGGCGATTCCACCTTCGGGCAGCGAGGTGATGGAGTTGTTGACGACGATGTCCTCGGCAACTCCGGAGATCTCGTATCCGCCGAGCAGGAAGCCGAGAGCGATCAGCAGACCACCGGCAGCGACGAACGGGATCATGTAGCTGACGCCGGTGAGCAGGATCTGGCGGATGCGAGTGCCCCAGCCGAGTTCACCTGCGGAGTCGTTCGAGCCGGCGGCCACTGCGGTACCTCCGACGCGAGCTGCGTCCGGGTTCAGTGCAGCGCGCAGGGCTTCGGTGAGCATGACGTCGGGCTCGTTGATGGCGCGCTTGACGCCGGAGGAGATCACGGGCTTGCCGGCGAAACGCTCGCGGCCCTTGACGCCCACGTCGGTGGCGAAGATGACTGCTTCGGCTCCGGCGATGATCGAGGGGTCCAGCGGCGTGCTGCCGCTCGAGCCCTGGGTCTCGACGTGAACGGTGACTCCGGCGCGCTCGCCTGCGGCGACGAGCGAGTCGGCAGCCATGTAGGTGTGCGCAATTCCGGTGGGGCAGGCGGTGACTGCGACGATGTGCTTGGGGGCAGTCGACGCCGACGCCTCGGCCGGGGTGGCGGCAGCGCTGTGCTTGGCGGTGGACACAGGGGCTGCTGCTGCCGGAGCCGCCGCGGCGGGCTTTGCAGCGGGGTTGATGACGCCGTCGACGAGCGAGACGATCTCGGCTGCCGAGGACGCGTTGCGCAGCGAGGTGACGAACTCCGGCTTGACCAGTGCGCGCGCCAGGCTCGAGAGCAGCTTCATGTGGGCCGAACCGGCACCGGCCGGCGCTGCGATGAGGAAGACGAGGTCGGCGGGGCCGTCGGGGGCACCGAAATCGACCTTGGGGTTCAGGCGGGCGAAGCCGAGCGAAGCGCTCGTGACCGCTTCGGAGCGGCAGTGCGGGATGGCGATTCCGCCGGGCAGGCCTGTTGCCGACTGCGCTTCGCGGGCCAGAGCGGCGTCGCGCAGACCATCGGTCTCGGTTGCGCGACCCGCGGAAGCCAGAACGCCTGCGAGGCGTTCGATGACGGCTTCCTTGGATTCGCCGAGATCGGCGTCGAGGAGGATCAGATCCTCGGCGATGATCTGCTGATCTTCGGTGGGGGTGGACATTGCAGACTCCTAGAGACGATTCGAAGAAGGGGAGAGCGTGGATTGGGTGACGGACGTGGGGATGTCGAGCGCACGGACCGTCACCGAATTCGGGTGGGTCTGCTCGGGCAGTGGAAGCGTGGTGCCTGGAAGCGCGGTGGCTGCCGTTCCGTAGGCGACGGCGCGGCGAAGTTTGTCTGCGTCGGAGCAGTTCTCGGCATCGGCGAGGATGTAGCCGGCGAGCGAGGAATCGCCTGCGCCGACCGTGCTGACCGCGGTGATCGGGGGCGGGCTGGCGTACCAGGAACCGTCCTCGGTGACCAGTACGGCTCCGGCACTGCCGAGAGTGGCCAGTACCGCGCCGACGCCTCGGCCGAGAAGGATTGTGCTGGCGGCGATTGCGGCAGTGGGGTCACCCTGTGCTGCAGCGCTTTCCAGCTCCTCGGAATCGTAGCCGGTCAGTTGGGCAAGTTCCTCGGAATTGGGTTTTATCAAGTCCGGAGCAGATGCCGGGAACGCCGACGCGAGAGCGAGGAGCGGCTCGTCGGAGGTGTCGACGGCGACCTTCGCAGAGGTGGCCCGCAGTGCAACGACGAGCTCGGCGTACCAGTCGAGGGGCAGACCGGGCGGAAGCGAACCGGAGAGCACCACCCATTCGGCATCGACTGCGAGAGAAAGGATTCGCTCCCGCAGCTCGGCGCGGGTCTGTTCCGACACCGTCGCACCGGGCTCGTTGATCTTGGTGGTGGTGCCACCGACCTCGCTCACCGTGATGTTGGTCCGTGCCGGCCCCGACGTCGGAACCGCGGAATACCGCACTCCCTTCGCGGCCATCGCGTCGAGCAGGGGGTCGCCGACGTTGGCAGGGAGAACGGCCAACGCCTCGACTCCCGATCCACCGAGGACGCGAGCGACGTTGACGCCCTTGCCGCCCGGATCGGTGGCCGACGTCGATGCCCGGTGTACTCCACCGCGGACGAGCGGTGCGTCGAGTGTGACCGTGCGGTCCATGCTCGGGTTGGCCGTGAGTGTGACCATCATGCGATCACCACCTCGATTCCTTTGTCGCTGAGATTCTTACGGTCGTTTGTCGAGATGTCGCTGTCGGTGACGATGACGTCGATGGATCCAACTCGGGCGAAGCTCACCAGATGCTCGCGGCCGATCTTCGACGAATCTGCGAGCACCACAACATGATTGGCCGCTTCGACCATGGCACGTTTGACCGCTGCCTCGTCACTGTCGGGTGTGGACAATCCGTGTCCGACGCTGATGGCATTGGTGCCGATGAACGCCACGTCCACGCGGAGCCATTCGAGGGCGCTCAGAGCTTCGTCGCCGACGGCGGCCTGGGTGGTACCGCGTACACGCCCGCCGAGCAATCGCAGGCTGACGTTCGACATCGTCGCGGCGCGAGCGGCGATCGGGACCGAGTTCGTCACCAACGTCAGCTCACGATCGTGGGGAAGCAAACCGGCGAGCCGGCCCGTTGTGGTGCCGGCATCGAACACGGCGCTACCGCCGACCGGAGGCAGGAAGGACAACGCCGCGGCTGCGATCGCGTCCTTCTGATCCGCGCGGGTGAACTCTCGCTCCGAGACGCCGGGCTCGAGTGTGGTCAGTGCGGATGCGGGTACTGCTCCACCGTGGACGCGACGGACGACTCCCATTCGGTCGAGAGTGGCGAGGTCGCGCCGCACGGTTTCGGTGGTGACGCCGTACGTGGCGGACAGATCGTTGACGGAGACGCGGCCGTGCGTACTGATCAGTTCGGCAATCGCGTGCTGTCGTTCTTCGGCGTACACCTGCGTCTCCTTCCCGGTTGATGTTGCTTTATGTTGTTTTACGCCCGTGTGTGTTGACATGTCAAGGCTTTGGAGTAATCTCGGTCACAACACAGGCAAGCGATTGAGTGCGCCACAGCTCGCAGAACAGATGCGATGACCTTTTGTTCACGCAGGATTCGAGGAGGATCACATGACGGGATCGGTTAGCACCGCGTCGACCGGACACGCAGACACGACAGTCGACGCTGCCGGGACCGGAGCAGCGCAGACGACACTGCGCGGCACGCCCGTCGTGCCCGGTGTCGGATACGGTCCCGTCATTCGTCCCGGTGCCCGTCCGTCCATTCCCGCCGATACCGGCGAGGTTGCCGAGGCCGATCGGGAGTCGGAGAAGGCTGTGTTCGATGCCGCGGCAAACGCCGTCGCCACCCGATTGCGCGGCCGCGCAGAACTCGCGACCGGCGCTGCGTCGGAGGTTCTGTCCGCCAACGCCGCGATGGCAACCGATCGCGGGTGGCTCGGTGCCGCTCGCTCCTCGATCGCCAAGGGCAGTTCTGCCGTCACCGCAACCGCTGCGGCCACGGAGAAATTCGCTGCCATGTTCACCCAACTCGGCGGTCTGATGGCCGAGCGAGTGACAGACCTACGCGACATCCGCGACCGCGTCATCGCCGAGATCCTGGGTGTTCCGGAGCCCGGTGTTCCCGTGCCGGACGAACCGTCGATCCTGTTCGCGGACGACCTTGCGCCGGCCGACACCGCGGGCCTCGATCCCACCCTGATCGTCGGACTGGCGACCTCGCTCGGAGGTCCGACCAGCCACACCGCGATCATCGCCCGCCAGCTCGGCATCCCGTGCATCGTCGCCGTGGCAGGGCTCGACGACATCGCTGCCGGTACGAACGCATCGGTCGACGGAACCAGCGGCCGCATCGACCTCGAACCCGATGCCGACTCGGCCCGCGCTGCCGTCGTGTCTGCCCGCGACGAGCTCGACCGGGTATCGCAGTGGGTCGGTCCCGGTACCACCGCCGACGGCCATGCAGTCGACATTCTCGCCAACGTCCA
Organism: Rhodococcus sp. 15-2388-1-1a; assembly: GCF_002259145.1. Lineage (NCBI taxonomy): Bacteria > Bacillati > Actinomycetota > Actinomycetes > Mycobacteriales > Nocardiaceae > Rhodococcus > Rhodococcus sp. 15-2388-1-1a. The sequence goes on from NZ_NPFP01000008.1 coordinate 420,123, forward strand.
GGACGGTGCCGGTGCTCGCGCAGCGCGGTCCAGCGCAGCGGACGGCGTCGGACTGTTTCGTACCGAACTGTGCTTCCTCGACCGCGACTCCGAACCCACCGTCGACGAGCAGGCCGAGATCTACGCCCAGGTACTCGACGCGTTCGCAGGCAAGAAGGTCGTCGTGCGGACTCTCGACGCCGGCTCGGACAAGCCGCTGAGGTTCGCCACCCATCCCGACGAGGCCAATCCGGCCCTCGGCATTCGCGGCATCCGTATCGCCGAGGCCGACCGCGGGATTCTGTACCGCCAACTCGACGGCATCGCAGCAGCCGCGAAGGCGACCGATTCCTCCCCGTGGGTGATGGCTCCGATGATCGCAACCGCGCTGGAGGCGAAGGATTTCGCCGCCGACGTCCGTGAACGAGGACTGACGCCCGGTGTCATGATCGAGGTGCCCGCAGCCGCGCTCCTCGCCGAGCACATCCTCGAGCACGTGGACTTCCTGTCCATCGGCACCAACGACCTGGCGCAGTACACGATGGCCGCCGACCGCATGTCTGCACAGCTCGCCGGTCTCACCGATCCGTGGCAGCCGGCCGTGCTGGCACTGGTGGCCCACACCGCTGCCGCGGGTGCCAAGGCAGGCAAGCCGGTCGGAGTCTGCGGCGAGGCCGCTGCCGATCCACTGCTGGCCTGTGTGTTGGTCGGGCTCGGCATCACCTCTCTGTCTGCAGCGTCGGCCGCCGTCGCGCATGTGGGTTCCAAATTGGCCACGGTCACGCTTGCTCAGTGCAAGGAAGCGGCCGCCGCAGCGCTGAAAACGGACAGCACCGCCGCTGCCCGTGAGGCAGTGAGCGCGATCCTCGGCTGACGCAATAGTCTTTTTCCCATCATGAGAAATCTGGGTTGGGCGCTGCACGGAAACGGAAAGACCGTCGAGGCCGGAGCGGTGGTGGCACCGGACGAGCGATTGACGTGGCCGCGCACCGTCGGCATCGGGATGCAGCACGTCGTCGCCATGTTCGGTGCCACGTTGCTCGTTCCGACGATCACCGGCTTCCCGGTGTCGACGACTCTGCTGTTCTCGGGCATCGGAACGGTGCTGTTCCTGATCATCACCCGGGGGCGGGTGCCGAGCTACCTCGGATCGTCCTTCGCATTCCTGGCTCCGCTCGGTGCCACCCAGGCGAACGGCCCGGCCGCGCAGCTCGGTGCCGTTCTGTGCGTCGGTCTCGTGCTCGCGGCCATCGGCGTCGTGGTCAAGATCGCCGGTCGGCGCGTACTCGACGCCGCCATGCCGCCCGTGGTGACCGGTGCCGTGGTCGTGTTGATCGGGCTGAATCTGGCCCCGGCCGCGACGACGTCGTTCGAGGCGCAGCCGCTCATCGCCGCAGTCACGCTGGTCGCCATCCTGTTGGCCACGGCGATCGGACCCGGACTGCTCGGGCGACTGGGAATTCTGGTCGGTGTCGTCGTCGGTTGGGTGTTCGCCGCTGTCACCGGCGGAATCGCGCAACCACGCCTCGACGCGCTGAGCGCGGCGAACTGGATCGGCCTGCCCGAGTTCCGTGGACCGTCGTTCGAGCTGTCGGTGATCCTGGTGGCGCTACCGGTGGTGATCGTCCTGGTCGCCGAGAACGTCGGACACGTCAAGGCCGTCGCGGCGATGACCGGCAAGAACCTCGACGACGTGGCCGGTGACGCACTGATCGCCGACGGGTTGGCGACCACCCTGGCCGGAGCCGCCGGTGGCTCGGGCACCACCACGTACGCCGAGAACATCGGGGTCATGGCCGCCACCCGCGTCTATTCGACGGCCGCGTACTGGGTCGCGGCCTTCACTGCGATAGTGCTCGCGTTCTCGCCCAAGTTCGGAGCCCTGATCTTCACCGTGCCCGACGGCGTCATCGGGGGAGCAACCCTGGTGCTGTACGGACTCATCGGGCTACTGGGCGTTCGTATCTGGACCGACGCGAAGGTCGACTTCACCGATCCGGTCAATCTCATGGTCGTTGCTGCGGCGCTCGTCGCCGGCATCGGTGACCTGACACTGGCTGTCGGATCGGTCGAGCTCGGCGGTATCGCGTGGGGTTCGGTCGGCATCCTCGTCGGCTACCCGATCGTCTCGGCGCTCGCGAGGAGTGCAGGCAAACGAGGTCGTTAGCGGGGTCGGTCACGGATCGCGCGCGTTTTGGTCATCGACCGCCTCGACACCGCGGACGTAGTGTTTGCCTGTGACGTCAGTCGTACCGGCGACCGAGATCCGTAGAGATTTCGCGTGGTCGCTGTCGGTATGCACCGAACAAGGAGACATTCGTGGAACGCACACTTTTCGAGCCCGAGCACGAGCTGTTCCGGGAGTCGTACCGGAAATTTCTCGATCAGCACGTGGCACCGAACCACGCGAAGTGGGAAGAGCAGAACATCGTCGATCGCGGTGTCTGGGTCGAGGCCGGTAAGCAGGGCTTCCTCGGAACGGCAGCGCCCGAGGAATTCGGCGGCGGCGGAGTCAAGGACTTTCGCTACAACGCCATCGTCACCGAGGAAACCACTCGCGGCGGCTACAGCGGCATCGGCTTCACCCTGCACAACGACGTCGTCGCGCCGTACTTGATCGAGCTGGCCAACGACGAGCAGAAGCAGCGTTGGCTCCCCGGATTCTGTTCGGGTGAGCTGATCACCGCGATCGCCATGACCGAGCCGGGTACCGGAAGCGACCTGCAGGGCATCAAGACCAAGGCCGTTCGCGACGGCGACGACTGGGTATTGAACGGCTCGAAGACGTTCATCACCAACGGAATCAACGCCGATCTGATCATCGTCGTAGCCTGCACCGACCCCGAGAAGGGTGCCCAGGGCTTCAGCCTGCTGGTCGTCGAGCGCGACATGCCCGGTTTCGAGCGTGGCCGCAATCTCGACAAGATCGGTATGAAGGCCCAGGACACAGCCGAACTCAGCTTCACCGACGTTCGCGTGCCCGCGGCCAACCTGCTCGGTGAAGAAGGCATGGGCTTCATCTACCTCATGCAGAATCTTCCTCAGGAACGGCTCTCGATCGCTGTTGTCGCCGCTGCGGCCATGGAATCTGCGCTGGACATGACGATCCAGTACTGCCGCGATCGCAAGGCCTTCGGAAAGTCGATCGGCAAGTTCCAGAACACCCGATTCGTGTTGGCGGAGTTGGCGACCGAGACCACCGCCACCCGCATCATGGTGGACAAGTTCATCGAACTGCTCAACGCGGGCACCCTGACCGTCCAGGAAGCCGCGATGGCGAAATGGTGGACCACCGAGAATCAGGTCAAACTGATCGACCGGTGCCTGCAGCTGCACGGCGGCTACGGCTACATGAAGGAATACCCGATCGCCAAGGCGTACATGGATTCTCGTGTGCAGACCATCTACGGCGGCACCACAGAAATCATGAAGGAGATCATCGGCCGCGGATTGAATCTGTGATCCGCTGATCCGAAGAACACGCGAAGGGCCGCAGCACACTGTGCTGCGGCCCTTCGCGTGTGTCTTCGGTGACGATCCCTACAGCTTGCGCATCACGGTGACGACCTTGCCGAGGATCGCGGCGTTGTTGCCCGGAATCGGCTCGAACAGCGGGTTGTGCGGCAGCAGCCACACCTCGCCCTTGGACCGCTTGAACGTCTTGACGGTGGCCTCGCCGTCGATCATCGCAGCGACGATGTCGCCGTTGTCGGCCACGGACTGCTGACGAACCACCACCCAGTCACCGTCGCAGATGGCCGCATCGATCATCGACTCGCCGACCACCTTCAGCAGAAACAGCGAACCCTGACCGACCAGCTCGCGGGGGAGTGGGAACACGTCCTCGACGGCTTCCTCGGCCAGGATGGGACCGCCTGCGGCGATCCGGCCCAGTACCGGAACGAACGTCGGGGTCGGCAACCGATCCTGTTCCTCGGACGCCGACGAACCGTCGACCGCGGCGGCAGCCTGATCGGCCTGCACCTCGTCGAGACCGCGGACGTCGACGGCTCGGGGACGGTTGGCGTCGCGCCTGAGGAAGCCCTTGCGTTCGAGGGTGCGCAGCTGGTGGGCAACGGAGGAGGTCGAGGTCAGACCGACCGCGTCTCCGATCTCCCGGATGCTCGGCGGGTAGCCGCGCTCGGTGACCGACGCGCGAATGACCTCGAGTACCTTCCGCTGCCGCTCGGTCAGACCCGCACTGATATCGGTGCCGACCTCCATGGCCTTGGAGGTCGGTTCCGCGGCCGGCTTTCCCGCCGCGGCCTTGGTGGCGGTCGCCTTGGCTCCGGTCGTCCTGGAACCCGTCGTCGTGGAACGCGTGGTCGACCTCGTCGAGGTCTCGTCCTTCATGCTGTCGGCCTCCTGCTGGTGTCCTGGGATCCGGTCTGCGTGGTAGGTCTGCGCGGACTGGAGTTGATGGTGTCGACTCGTGTGGCGTGTGGTTTCTGACACGAATCTAGCGTGTATCAGCTGTTGAATCAAACATCTGTTCGACTCGTGTCGCGTTTTCTGCAGACTTTGTCGGAGGCTCGTGATAGAACTTCGAACAAGCGTCCATCGAACGCCTGATCGAACAATCGATCCAACGAGCGAAGTCGAGGTTCCGATGACCATCATCACCGATCGCCCCACCGCCGCCGGTGTCCGTGCCCGGTCCACTGTCGTCGAGCGTCGTCGCCGGGCGCGTCCCGTTCTGCAGAGTCCCATCGGGATGCACGGCGTCACGGCACCCCGTACGCAGAGCGCACCGTGCCTTCCGGTCCTCGATCCGTCGTGGACCGACGTCACCGATCGCGAGGAGGCCGATCGCGAGTTCGACGCGACCTCCGCGCACTTCGCGGGCCAGCCGGTTCGGCTGCGATCGCTCGTGCTGACGGTGTTGGCGGTCCTGGTCGTCGCAGGTGGCCTGATCGGCATCGCGAACCTGCGGGCGGCTGCTCCCGATGCAGGTGCGCAGCCGGTCGGTGTGGTGGAAGTGCACGACGGAGCTCTCGTCGAGTACACGCCCGGCAGATGACCACCGGCCCCGTCGGGTTCGCGAGGACTGAGTATCCTCGACAGACTGCCCCGATGTGCGTGCTCGTCGTCGGAGCATCGGCTACGACGGAGGACCCCTCATGCATTGCCCGTTCTGCAGGCATCCCGACTCACGCGTGGTCGACTCGCGTGAGATGGACGAGGGCCAAGCAATCCGGCGTCGTCGCTCCTGCCCGGAGTGCGGCCGTCGATTCACCACCGTCGAGGCCGCAGTGCTCGCGGTCGTGAAGCGCAGCGGCGTGACCGAGCCGTTCAGCCGCGAAAAGGTCGTCAAAGGAGTCCGACGCGCCTGCCAGGGCAGAGACGTCGACAACGACGCGCTGAACCTGCTGGCGCAGCAGGTCGAGGACGCCATCCGTGCCGCGGGATCCGCGGAGATCCCCAGCAACGAAGTGGGGTTGGCCATTCTCGGTCCGCTCCGTGATCTCGACGAAGTGGCCTACCTGCGCTTTGCTTCGGTCTACCGCTCGTTCAGTTCGGCCGAGGACTTCGAGAAAGAGATCCACGAACTGCGCAAGCACCGCGAGTCCGCCGACATCGACTGACAATTCCGTCCGTCAGCGACTCTGGTCCGAGATCGCCTTCTCGATGCGCTTCTCCGAGACCGGATACGCCGTACGAATGCCTTGGGCGAACAATCCCACCCGCAACTCCTCGATCATCCAGAACAGTTCCTGTACCCCGGAACTGTTCTTTCTGCTTTCCGGAAGCGAATCCAACAGTCGTCCGTACGACGCGTACACCCGATCGAGTACATCCATCGCCGCCGCATCACGGCCCGCGCTGCTCGGCAGGGTTGCCAAACGCTTCGTCGCAGCCGCGAGGTAGCGCGGTAGGTCTGCCAATCTGCGAGAACCGAACTCGGTGACGAACCCGCGAAAGATCAAGCCGTCGAGCTGTTCCCGAACATCGTCGGCCGGCTCACCCGAGGAGGACTGGAGTTGCGCGGACAGTGCCAGGGCAGCGGTCAGCACAGGGCGAACCAGGGCGAGCACCGCGGCGGTGCGCTGCGGAACCTCCGCGTGGACGAGCGCCCTGAGCTTGTCGAAAGCCTCGGGATCTCGAACCGGTCCACCGTGCGCATCCATTGCCTCCTCGACCGCGAGAACCCGGCATTCCTCGAGGAGCGGATCGACTCCGCCGTACGGATTCTGGCCGAGGGCAAGACGTTCGGCGGTCGGCAGCCCGGCCAGCAGTGCCTTGGTTCCCTTCGGTGCCGTCGACAGCAGCAGAGCTCTGGTTCCCGACCTCATCGCTGCTCGCTGTTGGGCGGGGGTGCTCAGGACTCGAACCGCGACGCCCGGTCCTTCCGGCACCAACGCCGGGTACCCGGTGACCTTCTGTCCGCCCACATCACGGGTGACGGTCGACTCCAACCGCCCCAGAGTGCTCGAGGTCCATGCCAGGGACGGCGCACGCTCCGCGTCACCGACCGCGCTCGCGACCTGGCGACCGACCTCCCCGGACAATCCGGTGCGTAGAGCAGCGAGATCTTTGTTGCTGCCCAACACCTTTCCGGACGGATCGACGGCCGCGAACGTCATCTTCAGGTGCTCGGGCAGTGCCGCACCATCGAAGTCCTTCGCAGTGATGTGGCACTGCGCAGCCCGCGAGAGTTCACGTGCCAGGGCCGTCATCAGGGTTTCCGCGCGTGGCTTCATGACGGCCAACGCCGCGGCGGCGAAGTCCGGTGCCGGAACGACATTGCGCCGCAAGGCTTTCGGCAGTGTCTTGATCAGTGCCGTGACCAGCTCCAGTCGCATCCCGGGAACCAGCCAGTCGAAGCCCACCGGCTGTACCTGAGCGAGGAGGGCAATCGGAATCCGCGCGGTGACACCGTCGGCCGCAGTGCCGGGCTCGAACTGATAGGTCAGGGGGAATTGGATCTCGCCCTGTCGCCATGCGTCGGGATATGCACCGGTGAGGACGGAGGCCGCGTCGGAGTTGACGACGGTGTCGGTGGTGAAGTCGAGCAGGTGCGGGTCCTGTCTGCGGGCCTTCTTCCACCAGGTGTCGAAGTGCCGTGCCGAGACGGCCTCCGGGGCGATGCGGGCGTCGTAGAAGTCGAACAGAGCGTCGTCGTCGACGACGATGTCGCGCCGTCGAGCGCGATGCTCGAGTTCGCCGACGTCGTCGAGCAGCGCCCTGTTCTTGTGGAAGAAGGCATGCTGGGTCTTCCATTCGCCCTCCACCAGCGCGTGTCTGATGAACAACTCCCGCGACGCCTCGGGGTCGATGCGGTGGTAATTCACCGGGCGTTGCGTCACCAGGGGAATGCCGTACAGCGTCACTCGTTCGTAGGCCATCGCCGATTCACGCTTGATCGACCAATGCGGTTCCGAGTAGGTCCGCTTGACCAGGTGGGGTGCGAGTCGTTCGGCCCATTCCGGTTCGATGCGGGCGGCCATGCGGCCCCACAGGCGTCCGGTCTCGACCAGTTCGGCGGCCATGACCCAGCGCGGCGGCTTCTTGAACAGACCCGAGCCCGGGAAGATTGCGAAGTGCGCACCGCGCGCGCCGAGGAACTCGCGCTTGTCACCCTCCCTGAGCCCGACGTGCGAGAGCAATCCGGACAGCAGCGACTGATGCAGGGCGGTCTCGGTGGAGTCGGCGTCGGGCACCGTCCACCCGAGCCCGCGGGTGATCTGACGCAGTTGGCCGTGCAGATCCTGCCACTCACGAATGCGAAGGTAGTGCAGGAACTCGGTTCGGCACATGCGTCGGAACTGGTTGGAGGACAACTCGTTCCGTTGCTCTCGCAGATAGGTCCACAACTTCACGTACGCGAGGAAGTCCGAGTTCTCCACCGCGAAACGCGCATGCTTCTCGTCCGCCGCCTGCTGATGCTCGGCGGGTCGCTCCCGAACATCCTGAATGGACAGCGCCGCCACGACCACCAGCGCGTCGCGAAGAGAGCCGTTGCCGTTGGCCTCGACCAGCATCCGAGCCATCCGAGGATCGACCGGCAGCGCCGAGAGCTCCCGGCCGATCGGGGTCAGTTCTGCAGTGCCCTCCTTGGTGGCCGGCTTCAGCGCCCCGAGTTCTTCGAGCAGCCCGATGCCGTCTCTGATGCTGCGCGGATCGGGCGGTTCGACGAAAGGGAACGCGTCGATCTTGCCCAGCCCGAGGGCGGTCATCTGCAGGATGACCGACGCCAGGTTGGTACGCAGAATCTCCGGCTCGGTGAACTGCGGCCGCGACTCGAAATCCTCCTCGGAATACAACCGGATGCAGATACCGTCGGCCACGCGGCCACAGCGGCCGGCCCGCTGCCGCGCCGATGCCTGTGAGATCGGTTCGATGGGGAGGCGTTGAACCTTGGTGCGCAACGAGTATCGCGAGATGCGGGCCGTACCCGGGTCCACCACGTAGCGGATGCCGGGGACAGTCAGCGATGTTTCCGCAACGTTCGTCGACAGCACCACGCGTCGGCCCGAGTGTGGTGAGAACACTCGATGCTGTTCGGCCGCAGAGAGTCTCGCGTACAGCGGAACGATCTCGGTGTTGCGGAGGTTGCGGTCGTTCAGAGCATCGGCGGTGTCGCGAATCTCGCGTTCACCGGACAGGAACACCAGAATGTCCCCGTCGCCCTCGGCCATCAGTTCGTCGACCGCCTGACAGGTCGCGTCGACGGGGTCGAGATCGATCGTCGTGTCTCCGGCATCGACGGTCAATGGCCGATAGCGCATCTCGACCGGGAACGTGCGGCCCGAGACCTCGATGATCGGCGCGGGCACGCCGTCCCGCGCGAAATGCTGGGCGAACCGTTCGGGATCGATCGTCGCCGAGGTGATGACGATCTTCAGGTCAGGACGTCGGGGGAGAAGCTGCGCGAGGTAGCCGAGGATGAAGTCGATGTTGAGACTGCGTTCGTGGGCCTCGTCGATGATCAGGGTGTCGTACTGGCGCAGCAGTCTGTCTCGCTGGATCTCCGCCAGCAGGATGCCGTCGGTCATCAGCTTGACGAGCGTCGAATCCGAGGACTGATCGGTGAATCTCACCTTGTAGCCGATGGATTCACCCAGGGGTTCGCCGACTTCCTCGGCGATGCGCTCGGCCACCGTGCGCGCTGCGAGCCTGCGCGGTTGGGTGTGACCGATCGACCCGCGAATTCCGCGACCGAGTGCGAGACAGATCTTCGGAATCTGAGTGGTCTTACCCGAGCCGGTCTCACCGGCGACGATGACGACCTGATGTTCGGCGATGGCGGCAGCGATGTCGTCCTTGCGGAGACTGACCGGAAGCGACTCGGGAAACTCGAGGGTCGGCACCGCGGCCCGGCGGTTGGCCACAACCGTCTCGGCACGGGCGACATCGCGTTCGAGGGCTGCGAACGCGTCGTCGGTGCGGGCCTTGTCCAATCGACGCCGCAGCCGGTTCTCGTCGCGGATGGTGACGTCTGCCAGACGTGTGGCGAGAGATTTTCGCTGACCGGACGGATTCGAGGTAGACATACTCACATCAGGATATCCGTATCGACGCAACCGTCGTGAATGCCGGCCGCGACTGTGCCAGGATCGGCGAATGAGCATCTCGCACGATGTCACTGTCGAACCGCGTACGCCGGTACCGATCAGGACGCTGCGGGTGCTGTTCGCTGCGCTCACCGCCGCGGCGCTCGTCTCGATCGTCGTGGACGGACTTGCCACCCCGACGTTCTCGTTGGTCAACTACTTCAGCTACTTCACCGTGATCAGCAACGTCCTGACGGTGCTCGTGCTCGCGATCGGCGGCGTGATCGATCCGCGGTCTTCGGGATGGCAACTCTTCCGTGGAGCGGTGACGCTCTACATGGTGATCACCGGGATCATCTACGCGGTGTTGCTCTCGAACATCGATGTCGGTGTGGCGGATCCGTGGACCAACAACGTGGTGCATCGCATCATGCCCGTGGTCCTTCTGCTCGACTGGATCCTCGCTCCACCGCGGCGGCACATCTCGGAGTCGCGCAGCCTGACGTGGTTGCTCTTCCCACTGCTCTACGGGACCTACACCCTGATTCGCGGACCCGTCGTCGACTGGTACCCCTACCCGTTCCTCGATCCACGTTCGCAGGGATACCTCGCGCTCGTCATCGGTCTGGTCGTGCTGACCGTCGCTTTCGCGCTGATGGCGCTGGCAGTCAACGCTCTCGGACGGCTCGCAGGACGGTGGAGGTACGGATCGGACTCGATCGAATCGGACTCCACTACTGTGTAGCGCATGTCTTCCGACCTGGATCCAGCCGCCACCACACACTCGTCCGCGCTGTGGCACGGCTTCGCCGACATGGGCGCCGTCACCGCCAGCGGGCCGTTCGTCGTTTCGCGAGGCGAGGGCGCGTACATCTTCGACAACGAGGGAACGAAGTATCTCGACGCGACCGCCGGTCTGTGGTTCACCAACGTCGGTCACGGCCGACGCGAGATCGCCGATGCCGTTGCCACACAGCTGAGCTCGATCGCCCACTACTCGAACTTCGGCGACTTCGTTCCCGAGACCACGCTGGCCTTGGCCGACCGTCTCGCCGCCATCGCGCCGGTGCCGGGAAGCAAGATCTTCTTCACCTCGGGTGGATCGGACTCCATCGACACCGCCGCGAAACTCGCGCGCCGCTACTGGGTCGAAATGGGACAACCGGCCAAGAAGATCATCGTCGGCCGGCAGAAGGCCTACCACGGCATGCACGTCGCCGGCACCGCGCTGGCCGGTATCCCGGTGAACAAGGAGAACTACGGCGAGCTGATGCCCGACGCCAGGACAGTGGCGTGGGACGACGCGAAGTCACTGCTGGCGCTGATCGAGGAGGTCGGTGCAGAGAACGTGGCTGCCTTCTTCTGCGAGCCGGTGATCGGAGCAGGCGGAATCTACTTGCCGCCGGAGGGCTACCTGCGCGAGGTTCGGCAGATCTGCCGCGACAACGACGTGCTGTTCGTCGCGGACGAGGTGGTCACCGGGTTCGGCCGCATCGGCGGCAGCTGGTTCGCCTCCACCCGATTCGAGCTCGAACCCGACCTGATGACGACCGCCAAGGGGCTGACGTCCGGGTATGTACCGATGGGTGCTGTCTTCATCGCCCCGAAGATCGCCGAGCCCTTCTTCGCGGGCGGCGTCTGGTGGCGGCACGGATACACCTACGGCGGTCACGCAGGCGCGGCCGCCGCGGCGATGGCAAACCTCGACATCATCGAGCGCGAGGAGTTGCTCTCTCACTCCAAGCGCATCGAAGCGGCGTTGCACACCCACCTCGCGCCACTGGCCGCACACGAACGAGTGTCGGAGATCCGCAGCGGGATCGGTGCTGTTGCCGCCGTGCAGCTCGCCGATCCGGCCGAGGCACTGCCCTTCGTCAAAACGCTGCGAGCACACGGGGTCTCCGGCCGCGCGGCCGGTCAGGGTGCGATGCAGATCTCGCCGGCATTCGTCATGACGGACGCCGAGATCGAAGAGCTGGCCGCGCGGATCCTCAGCGCGCTCGGCTGAACCGAAGTCTGCCGAGCAGCTGCTTCCCCCGCGAGGGCGGGGGAGCAGGTGCCGGTACGGGCTCGTCGGAGACGGCTGCGAAACGTCGATGCAACTGCTCGCGGACTTCCTCGGGCGCATAGGCACGACGCTTGCGCTCGGATCGAACCACCAACGCCCCGGTGGCCGCGACACCGACCATCCCGGCGAGACCGAGAGCCTTCCACACGTTCATCCGGCCACCGTACCGTCACGAGATCTAGGGTGTGGACCATGAATCCGTCGCGAATCAGCCTCGATACCGCAGTCGAGGCCACCAGAACGGGCGACATCTGGATCTTCCGCGGCCAGTCGAGCTCCGATCGGGCAATCCAGGCACTGACCAACAGTCCTGTCAATCACGTCGGAATGGCCGTCGTGATCGACGACCTGCCGCCGCTGATGTGGCACGCCGAACTGGGAAAGTCGTTGCAGGACATGTGGACCGGAAACTTCCAGCGCGGCGTGCAGCTCCACGACCTGCGTGCGGCCGTCACCCAGTGGTCCACGAAGTACCAACAGCGTTGTTGGCTGCGGCAATTGGGCGGAGACCTGGATCGTTCCGCAGGCTCCGCTCCGGCAGTGACGAAGGAGCAGGAAGACGCCTTGCTGCGCACCATCGCCCGCATGGACGGAACAGCCTTTCCGACGACGGCGGCGCTCGCCGGTCGATGGTTCCGGGGCCGAGTCCCCGCACTGCGGCGCAGCGAACGCGAGGAAGCAGCCCTCGAAACCGCCTACTGCGCTGAGGTGGTCGCCATGACCTACGACGCGATGGGTCTGCTCACGGGCAACAAGAAAGCCAACTGGTTCGACCCGGGTAAGTTCTGGAGCGGCGACCGGCTCCCACTCGCCGCCGGTGTGCGTCTGGGCGAGGAGATCGAAGTGGACGTGCCCGTCACACGCTGATCGACGCGTCCGCCGCGGTGCGTCCGCCCAATTCAACCCAGTCGCCGTCGATGGTGGTGCGCAATCGAGATCCGGCTCCCTGCACGATGTTCAGGCTCCGACCGAGTTCGCCGGTCAGCCGGACGGCGGCAGCACCGGTCGCTTCGTCCTCGACGATACCCATCATCGGTGCGAACATGCGCGATCGCAGCGCGCCGTGCTCTTCGTCGGTCCAGGCCCAGACATAGTGGTGCCCGCTGTCGTAGGCACTCGGGTCTGCTGCCGCCACCTCGGCCGCATCGCGGACCTGATGGAAGGTGAAGTGCGGAGTCCACTCCGCACGGGCGCGAACCCAGGTGTGGTCCCCGTCGTAGCGGATGTTCAACGGTGCGGCAGGGACGGTCAGGACATCGACCGGGTGTCCCTGCTCGCGCAGCCACCACGAGAGTCCGACCGTGGGATGCCCGGCGAATGGCAGCTCGACGGCGGGGGTGTAGATGGATGCCGAGGCCGTACCGGATTCGCTGCGATCGACGAACACCGTCTCGCTGAAGCCGAGCTCGGCGGCGAACTGCTGCCTGTCCGCCTCGTCGACGTCATCCGCGGTCACGATGCCGAGGGGGTTGCCGAATCTGCCTTCGGCATCGGTGAACACTCGGACGACGGACACGTCGGTAGCCATGCCCGGACGCTACCAAACGCCGAACGAGGGACCCGCGACCGCGAATCCCTCGTTCGACGTACAGGTCGAGTCGACGCTCAGACGGCGGCACCGTCGAGGATTCGTCCTGCTTCGATCGCCTGCGCGACACCCGCGACGATCGACGCGGCGCGGATGGCCTCGAAGATCTTCTCGCGGTCGACGCCCTCGGCGCGCAGAGTCTTCTCGTGTGCCTCCAAGCAGTGGTTGCACCCGTTGACGGCAGACACCGCGAGCGACCACAGCTCGAAGTCGGCCTTGTCCACACCGGGGTTGCCGATGATGTTCATGCGCAGACCGGCGCGAAGGTCGTCGTACTTGCCGTCCAGGTAACCCTTGGTTCGGTAGAAGACGTTGTTCATGCCCATGATCGACGCGGCACCGAGGGCCGCGTTGTACGCCTCGGCCGACAGCGAATCGGCTGCGTCCTCGGCGATCTCCTTCAACGTCGTCGCGGACTTCGACGCTGCGGCCACCGACAGCAGGGTGCCCCACAGCTGCTGCTCGCTGAGCACCGTGGAACGGGCGATGGAACCGAGATTGAGCTTGAGGTCCTTGGCGTACTCGGGTACGGCGTTCTTCAGGTTGTCGATCGTCATGTCAGACGCTCGCCGTCAGCAGTTCGCCTGCGTCGATGGTGGGATCACCCTTCTTCCAGTTGCAGGCGCACAGCTCGTCGGACTGCAGGGCATCGAGAACTCGCAGGACCTCGTCCACGTTGCGCCCCACCGATCCTGCCGTGACCGACACGAACTGGATCTCGTTGTTGGGGTCGACGATGAACGTGGTGCGATCGGCAACGCCGTCGGCATTGAGAACGCCCGTGGCAGCAGCCAATTCGCGCTTGAGATCGGACAGCATGGGGAAGGGGAGCGTCTTGAGCTCGTCGTGCTGCGCCCGCCACTGGAAGTGAACGAACTCGTTGTCGACGGACGCGCCGAGGACCTGTGCATCGCGGTCCTCGAACTCCTCGTTCAGCTTGCCGAACGCGGCGATCTCGGTGGGGCAGACGAACGTGAAGTCCTTGGGCCAGAAGAAGACGATGCGCCACTTGCCTGCGTGATCGTCACTGGTGACGGTGGTGAAGTAGTCGTCGGGCTGCTGTGCGTTCACCTTGGACAGATCTCCGCCGATGACGGCGGTGAGGTTGTATGAAGGGAACTGATCGCCGATTGTCAGCAGTGCCATGTGTTCTCCTCGTGTCGAATGACTGTGTCGGTTTCGTATGTGGGCGGTCCGGTGGCGTGTGAACAGCCGCGCGGGCCCGGCCGACCGGTACGAGTGTGCCAAAAATGTCGTGAAAGGTAAACGTGATGAGTGGCACTAGACTGATAGGCGTGACCGATCGAAGCTATCAGCCGACCCTGTCGCATCTGCGAGCCTTCGTGGCGATCGCGCAACATCGCCATTTCGGCACTGCGGCAACACGATCGAACATCAGTCAGCCGTCTCTGTCGCAGGCCCTGGCTGCGCTCGAGCAGGGGCTGGGGGTGCAGTTGATCGAACGCAGCACCCGCAGGGTGTTGCTGACGTCGGCCGGCAGTCAGTTGCTCGGTCGTGCGACTGCGGCACTCGACGCCGTGGACGGATTGGTCGCTGCCGCAGCGGGATTGGGCGGCCGTCTGACCGGCGGCCTGCGGCTCGGGATCATTCCGACGGTGGCACCGTACGTGTTGCCGACGGTGCTTCCTGCCATGCGGGCCGAGTTTCCGGACCTCGTGCCCCGAATCGTCGAGGATCACACGGCCAGACTGCTCGACGCACTCCGGTCCGGTGCGATCGACGTCGCCGTTCTCGCTCTCCCCATCGCCGATCCGGGCATGATCGAAATATCCATGTACACCGAGGATTTCGTGCTCGCACTACCTGCCGAGCATCCCCTCTCGGGGCGCCGGGATCTGACGGTCGCCGACCTCCGCGGCCTCCCTCTGCTCCTGCTCGACGAGGGGCACTGCCTGCGCGAGCAGACCCTGGACCTGTGCCGCTCGGTCGACATCGCGCCCGATGCGAGCGATACGCGGGCAACGTCGTTGACCACGGTGGTGCAGTGCGTTGCAGGAGGGCTGGGCCTGACGTTGCTGCCGCGCCGCGCCGTCGATGTCGAGGTCGCTCGCGCGGGCCTGTCCACCGCCGAGTTCGCACACCCTGCTCCCGGCCGCACCATCGGTCTCGTGTACCGAGCCTCGAGTGCGCGCTCGGCCGAATACAGTGCGCTGGCAGGTCTTCTCGCCGCAGAGGTTCTCACCGACAACGCAGGTGGCCTCAGCCGGGCGTGATCACGATCTCGTCGAACACGATCTCGCCTGCCGCGTCGGACTCCGGCACATCGACGACGGCGTCGAGCGACCAGCCGTGGTCACCGTCGGGATCCTCCAACACCTGACGCACCGTGGTGGACTCCGCACCGACGCTCAGGGTGAACAACGCAGGGCCCCGGGCCGACGGGCCCGTTCCGATCGAGCCGTACTCGGCGAAGAACGGTTCCAGTTCCGCCTCCCAGTCGGGGCCGTCGTCGAGGTCGTCGAGAGTATTCCACTGTCGGCGCGCCGCCAGGTCCACCCGGCGGAAGATCGCGTTGCGCGCGAGAATTCGGAAGGCCCGCGGGTTGGCCGAGATCGGACGTGGCACATCGGATCCGTACGCCTCCACGAGCGCTTCCGGCTCGGCACCGGGGTCCGTCAGGTTCTCCCACTCGTCGAGCAGGCTCGAATCCACCTGCCGGACGAGTTCACCCAGCCACTCGGTGATGTCCTGTACCTCTTCGGTTCGAGACTCGGGCGGAACCGTCTGGCGCAGTGTGCGATAGGCGTCGGCGAGATAACGCAGGACGAGTCCCTCGGACCGCATCAGGCCGTAGTGGCTGATCAACTCTGCGAAGGTCATCGCGCGCTCGACCATGTCTCGTACCACGGACTTGGGGGAGAGGCCGACCTCGGAGAGCCACGGATGGGTGCCACGATAGATCTCGAACGCCGGAACGAGCAGCTCTGCAAGAGGTTTCGGCCACGTGACCTCCTCGAGCAATTCCATTCTCTCGTCGTACTCGATGCCGTCGGCCTTCATCTGCGAGACCGCTTCGCCGCGCGCGGCGTGCTGCTGCGCCATCAGGATCTGACGCGGATCGTCGAGGGTCGACTCGATGATCGACACCACATCGAGGGCGTGGGTCGGTGATTCGGCGTCGAGCAGATCGAAGGACGCGACCGCGAACGTCGACAGCGGCTGATTGAGCGCGAAGTCCGGTTGCAGGTCCACCGTCAGTCGAGCATGTCGACCGTCGGCGTCCGGCTCGTCGAGTTGCTCGACGATGCCCGCATCGACGAGACCGCGGTAGAGCGAGAGTGCTCGCAGGATGTGCTTGCGCTGAGCGGGCCGGGTCTCGTGGTTGTCCTCGAGCAGGTGGCGCATGGCATGGAAGCAATTGCCGGGCCGGGCAATGACATTGAGCAGCATGGCGTTGCTCACCGAGAATCGGGACGTGAGCGGCTCCGGACTCGCGGCGATGATCCGCTCGAACGTCGGCTCGCCCCACGAGACGAAACCGTCGGGTGCCTTCTTGCGCTGCACGCGCTTGAGCTTCTTCGGATCGTCCCCGGCCTTGGCCACCAGACGGGCGTTCTCGATGTCGTGTTCGGGGGCCTCGACCACAACGGTCCCGAGGGTGTCGTAGCCGGCCCGTCCCGCACGACCGGCGATCTGATGGAACTCGCGGGCCCGTAGCTTGCGAGTGCGAATGCCGTCGTACTTGGTCAGTCCGGTGAACAGCACGGTGCGAATCGGGACGTTGATTCCCACACCGAGGGTGTCCGTTCCACAGATCACCTTCAGCAGTCCGTCCTGCGCCAGCTTCTCCACCAACCGTCGATATTTGGGCAGCATGCCCGCGTGGTGCACGCCGATGCCGTGCCGAACCAACCTCGACAGCGTCTTACCGAAACCGGTGGTGAAGCGGAAGTTGCCGATGGCCTCGGCTATCTCGGCCTTCTCCTGCTTGGACGCGACGTTGACGCTCGTCAGCGCCTGGGCTCGTTCGAGTGCCGCGGCCTGCGTGAAATGCACGACGTACACCGGCGCGAGATGCGTTTCCACCAGTTCTTCGATGGTCTCGCTGATCGGAGTGGTGACATACGAGAACATCAGCGGAACAGGACGCTCGGTGCCCGAGACGACAGTGGTCGTCCGTCCGGTGCGTCGGGTCAGATCGTCCCGGAAGAACGAGACATCGCCCAGGGTTGCAGACATCAACAGGAACTGGGCGTGTGGCAGCTCGATCAACGGCACCTGCCAGGCCCACCCTCGATCGGGCTCGGAGTAGTAGTGGAACTCGTCCATGATCACCTGGCCGATGTCGGAGCCGGCACCCTGACGCAGGGCGAGGTTCGCGACGATCTCGGCGGTGGCGCAGATGATCGGGGCACCGGAATTGACCGACGCGTCGCCGGTCATCATGCCGACGTTCTGCGCACCGAAGATCTCGCACAGGGCGAAGAACTTCTCGCTGACGAGTGCCTTGATCGGCGCGGTGTAGAAACTACGAATGCCTGCGGCCATCGCGGCGTAATGGGCTCCGATGGCCACCATCGACTTGCCCGATCCCGTCGGCGTCGCCAGGATGACGTTGGAACCGGAGACCAGCTCGATGAGAGCTTCCTCCTGTGCGGGATACAGGGTGAGACCGCGATCGGCAGTCCAGGTGGTGAACGTGTCGAACAGGACATCCGGGTCCACGCCGTCGGACCGATCGGCGGAGGCATCGGGAATCAGTTCGGTGAGAAGCACCTCTACAGGCTATGTGGAATGGACGGCCGGACCCGCATCGACACCGAGCCTCCGGTGCCGAGTCAGGTAGCGCTGCGCTCGTCCGAACCCATCGCACCGAGAACGGCCATCCGGGTACTGGCGCTTCCGGTGATCATGTCCTCACCGACACCGGTGATGAGCAGGTTGCGCCACCGCACCTCGTCGAAGGTAAGCGACGGTGTGGAATCGATGAAGTCCTCGACGACCTGCAGGAAGCGCATCGGATCGTCCCGGAACGGGAAGTGTCCGGAATTCTCGAACACCTCCAACGTGGAACCGGGCATGGCCGAGT
Organism: Rhodococcus sp. 15-2388-1-1a; assembly: GCF_002259145.1. Classification (NCBI taxonomy): domain Bacteria; kingdom Bacillati; phylum Actinomycetota; class Actinomycetes; order Mycobacteriales; family Nocardiaceae; genus Rhodococcus; species Rhodococcus sp. 15-2388-1-1a. Next base: position 438,302 of record NZ_NPFP01000008.1, read on the forward strand.
GCGCGAGGCGCGCATGACTGACCGGAATCACCGAGTCCTGATCACCCCAGACGAGCAGGACGGGAAGGTTCTCGGTGAGATAACACCGATCCAGCATCGTGACCACCTGGCCACGCCAGTCCACGACGGCGCGCAGGGTCCGCAGATACGCCTCGTACGTCGTCGGGGCCGGGAGCTCGCTCAGCACTCGGATCAGATCCGGAGTGTCGTGCAGAAGCGAACCGGGTCGCAGGGGAGAGCTGTGCAGTTTGCTCAGGAGGCCGCCTGCCAACTTCACCGCGGGGATCGCGCCGGGCAGGCGGAGCAGTTTGACCGCCTCGCTCAGGAACGGCATGGACGCCAGTCGAAGAATGGGGTGTACGTCCTTGGTGACGCCACCGGAGGACACCAGAGCCAACCTGTCGACCATGCCCGGGAACTGGTAGGCGAACTGCATGGCGACGCCGCCGCCCAGTGAGTGCCCGACGACGGTGACGTGCTCGATGCCCAGCACCGACAGCAGGTCACGCATGCCGTTGGCATACGCGGCGACGGAGTAATCCGCACGCGGCTTGTCCGAGCGACCGTGCCCCAGCAGATCCGGAGCGATGACGGTGTAGTTCTTCGCCAGGTGTGGGATGACTTCGTTCCACGTCTCGGAGTTGTCGCCGATACCGTGGATCAACAGCAGAACGGGACCTTCGCCGGCCATGCGGAATGCCCGCCGGTACCCGTGAATGGTCCGGAAGATCAGCCGTGGTTCTTCGTCGGGAACCGGGCGGAGCTTGCGACTGCGCGGATTGGTGCTCACCTGCGCCTCCTGAAATTCCCTGGTGCACCGCGCGCGGCGGCACAGAACGGCGACGCCGTGCACGAGTGTGTAGACGTACGTACCGGAGTACGTGTTGCTACGACTCTTGCACGAGATCGCGCTCGGGGCAGAACATCGAGCGTATTTGCGGTTACAGGTATGTTTCGATCGGCCCGGGCTGTCCGATATGCCCGCCGAAGCGATCGAGTTCTGTGACCACTCACACTGTTACCGCTCGGTGGTGTCCTCTCCCTCGTCGAGACCTGCCTGCTCGGCGAGGAAGCGCTCGAACTCTGCGCCGAGCTCGTCGCCGCTGGGCAGTGGTTCGTCACTGGCCAACAACGTCGACTGCTGCTCCTGCGCGGCAACGTAGGTGTCGTACTGACGCTCGAGCGCCTGCACCACCGACTGCACTTCCTCGTTTCCGGTGATGTGCTCGTTCACCTGTTCCCGGACTCGCGCCGCGGCCTCACCCAACGCGGCCAGCGGGAGATCCAACTCGGCGGCCTCGCTGACGTTCTCGAGCAACGTCTCGGCTGCACCGGGGTAGTCCGTCTGGGCGAGGTAGTGCGGGACGTGCACCGAGAAGCCCATCGACTCGTGACCGTGCTGCGCCATCCGAAGCTCGAGCAGGGAGGAGGCGCTGCCGGGTACCTGCAGGTCGCCTGCCCAGCTGTTGCCTTCCTTGACCAGCTCCTTGTCGCTGGCGTGGGCCGTCACACCGAGTGGCCGGGTGTGCGGAATGGCCATCGGGATCGAGCCGAGGCCGATGGTCCGACGAACGCCGAGCTGCTCGGCCAGCAGGCGCACAGCGGTGGTGAACTTCTCCCACCGCAGATCCGGTTCCATACCGGCCAGCAACAGGAACGGGGTGCCGGTTCGGTCCTTGACGGCATAGAGGTTCAGCTCGGGAGCGTCGTAGTCCGAGAAATGGTCGGACTTGAACGTCATCGTGGGCCGTCGGGACCGGTAGTCGATCAACTCGTCGACGTCGAACGACGCGACCAGCTCCGATTCCAGGCTCTCGCGCAGATGAGTCGTCGCCAATTTGACCGCGTGACCTGCGTCGGAGAAGCCCTCCAGGCCGTGCACGAGGACGGGTCCGACGCCGTCGTCGGAGAACGTTTGCGGTGCCGGAAACTCCAGCTCGTACATCTTCGACTGTTCGGTCATGGCCGGGCCCCTTTCGGATCGACTCGTCGGTACCTCGACGCGAGATTCGAGCCAGAATACGCCGACCATCGGCTCGCGCCGTGTACGCGCCGACGTCGAACGTGGCGAATCACTACCCGAGAAGAACAACCGGTTGCCCGCGGTTCATTCCCCGACGGTCGTTCGAGCTGCCGTCGCGTCGCTGCTCGGTGACACCGAGACGATCAGCGGTCGAAGTTCGCCAGCGCGCGGATCTTGTTGGTGACGTCGAGAGCTGCGACCTTGTAGGCCTCGGACAGCGTCGGGTAGTTGAACACGGCATCGACGAGGTAGTCGACGGTGCCGCCGCACCCCATCACCGCCTGACCGATGTGCACCAGATCCGTCGCACCCGACCCGAAGATGTGCACGCCCAGAATGGAGCGGTCCTCGGTGGAGACGAGCAACTTCAACATTCCGTACGAGTCGCCGGCGATCTGACCCCTGGCGAGTTCGCGGTACCTCGACACCCCGACCTCGTAGGGGACCGATCCCTTCGTCAGGTCGACCTCCGTGGCTCCGACGTACGAGACCTCGGGAATGGAGTAGATGCCGATGGGCTGCACGTCGGTCAGCTTGGCGCTGGACTCGCCGAACGCGTGGTACGCCGCCAACCTGCCCTGGTCCATCGACGTCGCGGCCAACGCCGGAAAGCCGATGACATCGCCGACCGCGTAGATGTGATCGACCTTGGTCTGGAAATGCTCGTCGACGAAGATGCGGCCTCGCGCGTCGGCCTCGAGACCGGCGTTCTCGAGATCGAGTGCAGTCGTCAACCCCTGACGCCCGGCCGAGTACATCACCGTCTCCGCAGGGATCCGCTTGCCACTGGCAAGCGTCGTCACCGTTCCGTTCGGGCCGACGTCGACAGCGGTCACCGCCTCCCCGAATCGGAACGTCACCGCGAGATCGCGGAGGTGGAACTGCAACGATTCGATGATCTCGCGATCGCAGAAGTCGAGCATCGAATCACGCTTCTCGACGACGGTGACCTTCGTGCCCAGGGCTGCGAACATCGATGCGTACTCGATTCCGATGACACCGGCCCCCACGACCACCATGGATGCCGGAATGAACTCGAGGTTGAGGATTCCGTCCGAGTCGAGCACTCGATAGTCGTCGAACGCGATGTCGGCCGGACGGGCGGGAGCGGTGCCGGTGGCGATCACCACGTTGGCGGCCTTGACCGTGATGCGTTCTCCCCGCATCTCGTCTTCGATCACGATGGTGTGCGCGTCGAGGAACTTGCCGACGCCGGTGATCAACTCGATGCGGTTGCGCAGCAGTTGCGAACGCACCACCTCGATCTCCTTGCCGATCACGTGCTGGGTTCGGGCCAGCAGATCGGCCGGAGTGATATCGGCCTTCACTCGGTAACTCGCCCCGTACAGCTCACGTTGATTCATGCCCGTGAGATACAGAACGGCCTCGCGCAGTGTCTTGGACGGAATGGTGCCGGTGTTGACGCAGACCCCGCCGAGCATGTGGCCCTTCTCCACGATCGCCACTCGCTTGCCGAGCTTCGCAGCCGCAATGGCCGCCTTCTGGCCACCGGGGCCGGAGCCGATGACCACCAGGTCGTACTCCATGGGTTCAGACATTCGTCATAGGTACCGCTCGTACGCAAAGACTGCGTGCCCGCCCGGTCACAACCTTGTGAACTCCGCGATTCGGTGCATCGAACCCATGCAGATGTCGCCACGTGCTGATGCGTTGTGCAAGGCTGAACAGAGCACGAAACACCCGATTTACAGTGGAGGAACACATGCCGCAGCAGGTCCGCGCCGTCGTCGCCAAGAGCAAGGGCGAGCCCGTCTCCATCGAGACGATCACCATCCCCGATCCCGGGCCCAACGAAGTCGTCGTGAAGATCCAGGCCTGCGGGGTGTGTCACACCGACCTGCACTACCGCGAGGGCGGCATCAACGACGAATTCCCGTTCCTGCTCGGACACGAGGCAGCCGGAATCGTCGAGACCATCGGCGACCGCGTCGAGCACGTCGAGGTCGGAGACTTCGTCGTGCTGAACTGGCGCGCAGTGTGCGGCGAATGTCGAGCCTGCAAGCGCGGCACCCCGTGGTACTGCTTCGACACCCACAACGCAGCACAGAAGATGACCCTGGAGGACGGCACCGAGCTGACACCGGCGCTGGGCATCGGAGCCTTCGCCGAGAAGACCCTGGTGCACGAGGGCCAGTGCACCAAGGTCGCCGCAGACGCCGATCCCGCTGTCGTCGGACTGCTCGGCTGCGGAGTGATGGCCGGGCTGGGCGCAGCGATGAACACCGGCCACGTCTCACGCGGAGATTCGGTGGCCGTGATCGGCTGTGGTGGCGTCGGTGATGCCGCGATCGCCGGAGCACGCCTGGCCGGCGCATCGACGATCATCGCGGTCGACCGTGACCCGGGCAAGCTCGAATGGGCACTCGGTCTCGGAGCCACCCACACCGTCGACTCCTCGCAGGTCGACGCCGTCGAGGCCGTCCAGGAGCTCACCGGAGGCTTCGGTGCCGACGTGGTCATCGATGCAGTCGGCCGTCCGGAGACCTGGAAGCAGGCGTTCTACGCCCGCGACCTCGCCGGAACCGTGGTGCTCGTCGGCGTGCCGACACCCGAGATGACCCTCGAGATGCCGCTGATCGACTTCTTCTCCCGTGGCGGATCGCTGAAATCGTCCTGGTACGGAGACTGCCTGCCCGAGCGCGACTTCCCGCAGTTGGTGGATCTGTACCAGCAGGGCCGTCTGCCGCTCGAGAAGTTCGTCACCGAACGCATCACCATCGACGACGTCGAAGCCGCGTTCGAGAAGATGCATCAGGGCACCGTCCTGCGTTCGGTGGTGGTCCTGTGAGCGGGACCTTCCGCGTCCAGAACGTCGTCACCTCCGGAACCTTCAGCCTCGACGGTGGCACCTGGGACGTCGACAACAACATCTGGCTGATCGGTGACGACGACGAGGTGGTCATCGTCGACGCAGCACACACCGCGGCCCCGATCGTCGACGCGGTCGCCGGCCGCACCGTCAAGGCGATCGTCTGCACCCACGGACACAACGATCACGTGACCGTCGCCCCCGAACTCTCGGACACCCTCGACGCGCCGATCCTGCTGCACCCCGCCGACGACATGCTGTGGCAGCAGACGCACCCGGGCGTCGGGCACTCGACGCTCGAGGACGGTCAGCGCATCACCGTCGCCGGAACCGACATCCTGGCGCTGCACACGCCGGGACACTCACCGGGATCGACGTGCCTGTACCTGCCGGAAGCGGGGGAGTTGTTCAGCGGCGACACCCTCTTCTCCGGCGGCCCAGGCGCCACCGGACGGTCGTACTCGGATTTCCCGACCATCATCGGGTCCATCCGCGACCGGCTCTTCGCCCTTCCCGTCGACACCCGAGTCAACACCGGCCACGGTGACGGGACCCGCATCGGCGACGAAGCACCGCACCTCGAGGAGTGGATCGCCCGCGGCAGCTGAATTCACGACACCGCGGCGGGTCGCCTGCCGCGTTCGAGGTGGTCGGAATGAGACAGTGGTGGGACGCCGGAGCGTGTGCTGCGGCGTCCCACCGACCCGAAGAGGACGTCTTGTGAGCCCCGCCGCACGCAGAACCCGCCTGTCCATCGCCGCGACCTCGGCAGCGATCGCAGCTCTCGTGCTGGTCGGCTGCAGTTCCACGGTCACCGGCACTCCCGAGCCAAGCGCGGGTACCCCCACTTCGCCGTCGCAGTCCGGCGTGGATCTGAACACGTTGCTGATCGACCCGTCCAGCTTCCCGGCCCCGTACGACGCCCTGGTGCTGCCCCAGCAGGCGATCTCGCAGGCCGCACCCGATCTCAGCGGAATACCTGCCGGTGCCGAGGTCAGCCCGGCGGGCTGCAAACCCGCCGACCAGGATTTCGGCCCGACGGGCACGGCCATGATCGTCGGCACCGACAACGACAGTCGGTCGACCATCTCGATCGAATTGACCGCAGTGGACGAACCGCTCTCGGCGCGCAAGGAGCAGCTCGAACAGTGCGGCGAGGTCACCGCAACCAAGTCCGGCGCGACCTCGACGGTGACCTCCACTCTGACGCCTGCACCGCCCATCGATGCGGACGACACCTTGGCCGTCCGGCAGACCGTTGCATCGGGGGCCGGCGGCGACGCCGTCACGCAGTCGATGCTGACGTTGATGGCCCAGATCGACGGAGTGCGCGTGTCGGCCACGTTCATGTCGTTCGGCTCGGGCACGCCCGATGCGATGACCCTCGACGAGCTGTTCACCGCGGCAGTCCAGAAGGTCGGCCAGAGCTGACGCGGCTCTAGCAGACGGCACCGACGCGAATCGGTCGTCCACAGCTCCGGCGACACGATCGATCCACAGCACGGCGGTTCTCCACAGGGCAGTACGAAAGCCCAGGTCGAGACGCGATCGGTCGTCGGAACCCCGGCCAGGATTCTTCGGTATGTACACACCGACGAATTCTCACGACAACTTCGACTCGCGCCATCGCGTGCGCCTCGGCCACGCGAGCGACCTGATGGCAGCCGTACCGGCCATGCTCGGGTTCCACCCGCATCGATCGATGGTGCTCATCGCAGTCAAGGACGGCGGTGCCAGCGTGGGACCCACGATGCGTCACGACCTCGTCCTGGCAGGCGAACACGTCGATCGGCGCGCCGGCGGTCACACCCGCGCGACCCCGGAGATGATCGACGTCATCGGCTACCTGGCCGGGTACTGCGCTACGGAGAACATCCCCGCGGTCATGGCCGTGTTCGTCGACGACAGGCTCGATCGAACCGTCAGAACGCCGCATCTGCTCGACGTGGAAGCGTTGGTGATCGAACTCGACGCCACACTCGCATCGTTCGGAGTGCAGCTCAGCGAGGCCCTCGCGGCATCGGAGATCGCCGATGCCGCCGACTGGTGGTCGTTGCGCGGACCGCAGCGGCACGGCCTGATATCGGATCCGTCGGCGTCGCCGATGACCGTCGCCCGCGTGCTCGACGGCTACTCCGTCCGACGGTCCAGGTGCGAGCTGGCCGAGACCGTAGCGCCGGGCCCCGACGCGACCGTGCGGGCGGTTGCCGCCGAGATCTCGCGACTACGACGGGACGGCGGCCGGTCTCGTGGCGACGAGCTGACGTCGGTGCTGTCGTACGTCGCGCGGGGACCGTACGACACCGAATTGGACCCGACCGACATCGCTCGGATCGCGCTCGCGATCGGCCACGTCCAGGTGCGTGACGCACTGCTGGCTCTGACCCTCGGCGACGACGCGGGATTCGTCGAAGAGTTCTGGGCGACGATGTCCCGCGTCCTGCCGAAGTGCGAACGCGCCATCGCCGCAACACTTCTGGCCTTCAGTGCCTACGTGCGCGGAGATGGGCCGATGGCCCGTATCGCGATCGATGCGGCACTGGAAGCCGACGAGACCTACTCGTTGGCGCGACTGCTGGACAGATCGCTCAGCGCAGGCGCAGGTCCCGAACTCGTTCGCGAAGTGGCCGAGAGCGGCTTCGCATGTGCACGTGCCTGCGGAGTTCGGCTGCCCGGCGACCCGTTCGGTCGACGGTGACGGCCCGTTCGCGGCAATGATGATCGGCCGCCGACGTGGGTCAGCGCGCTGCGTGCGACCGATCGCCGAGGTGCTGGAGGAATGCCCACGCGTCGGCCACGATCCGATCGAGATCGGTCAGCTTCGGCGACCACTTCAGTTCCTCCATTGCTCGCGCGCTGGAGGCGATCAGGACGGCCGGATCCCCGGCGCGACGGGGTGCGTGTTCGACGGCGATGGGCAGGCCGGTGACGCGCTCGCAGGACGAAATGACCTCGTGGACGGAGAATCCGGTGCCGCTGCCGAGGTTGTAGATGGTGTGCTCGCCCGGTTGTGCCGCGTCGACGGCGAGGATGTGTGCCTCGGCGAGGTCGGCGACGTGGATGTAGTCGCGCACAGCCGTACCGTCCGGAGTAGGCCAGTCGGTACCGAACACCGAGATCTTCTCGCGCTGTCCGAGAGCGACCTGAAGCACGAGCGGAATCAGGTGGGTCTCGACGACGCGATTCTCGCCGAAACCGTTGTAGGCACCGGCGACGTTGAAGTACCGGAGGCTGGTGGCGGCAAGGCCGTAGGCGGCGGCGTACGACGTGATCGCATGATCGATCGCGAGTTTGGTGGCGCCGTAGGGATTGGTGGGGCGGGTGGGCGCGTCCTCGGTGATGGGAGTCTTCTCCGGCTCGCCGTACGTGGCGGCGGTCGAGGAGAACACCAGCTTCGCGGTGCCGGATGCTCGGATGGCATCGAGCAACGCCAGCGAGGTGACGACGTTTCCGCTCCAGTACTTGTCCGGCGAGACCACCGACTCGCCCACGAGAGATTGCGCTGCGAAGTGCAGGACGGCGTCGAAGCCGCCGCCGATCAGCACGTCCGCGGCTACGTCCTTGATGTCACCTTCGACGAAGGTGGCACCACCGGGCACGGCGTCCCGGTTACCGGTGGACAGGTTGTCCACGACGACGACCTCGTGACCACGCTCGACGAGCACGGCCGCGCAGACGCTGCCGACGTATCCCGCACCACCGGTAACCAGAAGCTTCACTGTTCGTTCTCCCTCACACGCGTCCAACGCCGTCGTCGGTGTGAGGTCAGACCTTCTTCACCTGGACGGCGTGCGCCATTTCCTCGGATATGTCGACACCGCTGTGTCCTGGCACCGTGATCGTGACCGATCCGGGCTTGGCCTCGACTGTAACCCGAGCATCGGGGACCACGCCCGCTTCGCGAAGCTGCGCGATGACCTCGGGGTCGGACTGAACGTGCTCGGCGAGGCGTCGCACGACCACCGCAGTCGGCTGGCCCACAGGCACATCGGTGAGGCGGATGAGAGCCTCCGGTGCCAGAGTCGACCGGCCGAGACCGAGTTCCTCCAAACCGGGGATCGGGTTGCCGTACGGCGAGGTGGTCGGGTTGTTCAGCACGGTGACCAGACGCCGCTCGACTTCCTCGCTCATCACGTGTTCCCAGCGGCATGCTTCGGCGTGCACGTCTTCCCAACGCAGACCGATGATGTCCACGAGCAGACGCTCGGCCAGGCGGTGCTTGCGCATGACCGCAACCGCCAGGCTTCGGCCCTTCTCTGTCAGCTCCAGGTGTCGGTCGCCCGCGACGGACAACAGCCCGTCGCGCTCCATCCGAGCAACGGTCTGGCTGACGGTGGGACCACTTTGTTCCAGTCGTTCGGCGATTCGCGCGCGGAGCGGAATCACGCCCTCTTCTTCCAAATCGTAGATCGTCCGGAGGTACATCTCCGTGGTGTCGACCAGATCCTTCACACTCAACCCCTTCGTCGGGTTCGATCCTACCGTCAGCGCCCCGAAATAGGCGCTGCACCCAGACGCAGCGGGCGCGGCGCACCACAACGGTGGACGTCGTTTGCCATGGCTTCTCACAAGGGGACTCTCGGGACAACACCGGAACCCGGCAACACCATCCCGCCCGACAACGTAGTTTTGTCCCTATGTCTGATCAGGCGACACGCGCCGCCGCGTCCATCCCGAACCGCCCCGAGGACATCGTCGTGTGGAGCGCGGACTACCTCGGCTACCGGTGGAGCGACGACCACCCGATGAACCCGACTCGACTCGATCTGACGATGGCGCTCGCCACCGACATCGGCCTGCTCGAGGGCATCGAATTGGTCGAGCCTGCCGCTGCACCGGATTCCGAGCTCCTCCGGTTTCACACCAGCGCCTACATCGAGGCAGTCAAACAGGCACCGTCCCAGGGCCCGGCCCTGCGCGATCCCGACGCCGTCGTCCACGGACTCGGTTCCGACGACAACCCGGTGTTTCCGCAGATGCACGAGGCGAGCGCCATGCTCGCCGGTGGCTCGCTGGCCGCCGCTCGCGAAATCGCGTCGGGTCGTGCCCGACGGGCAGTGAGCATCGGTGGCGGCATGCACCACGCGATGGCCGACTGGGCTTCGGGCTTCTGCGTCTACAACGACGCCGCGATCGCCATCTCGTGGTTGCTGGACAACGGGTTCGACCGTATCGCCTACATCGACGTCGACGCTCACCACGGTGACGGCGTTCAAGCGGCCTTTCTCGGTGACCCGAGAGTGCTCACCGTCTCGTTGCACCAACATCCGGCAACGCTGTGGCCGAACACCGGATGGTCGACCGAGGTGGGAACCGAACGCGGTGAGGGAACCTCCATCAACGTTCCGCTGCTTCCCGGCACCGCAGATCGATTGTGGTTGCGCGCGTTCCACGCGATCGTGCCCGGCGCGATCGGCGCGTTCAGGCCGCAGATCATCGTCAGCCAATGCGGTGTCGACAGCCACCGCGAAGATCCTCTCGCGGATCTGGCGCTGACCGTCGACGGTCAGAACGCTGCGTTCCTGGCCATGCGTGATCTGGCGGACCAACATTCCGAAGGTCGGTGGTTGGCCGTCGGCGGTGGCGGGTACGGCTTGGTGCGCGTCGTTCCACGGTCGTGGACGCACCTCATCGCTGCCGCTCTCGGTCGCGACATCGACCCGATGTCGGCGCTGCCGGACACGTGGCGCGAGCGAGTAAGGACCATGGCGCCGAGTGTCGACCTGCCGCAGACCATGGGTGACGGGGGAGACGTCGACTATCCCGCCTGGGACGGACCCGGAGGATCTCTCGCCGGGACCGACGGCACCGACAGGGCGCTCGAACGCGTCGACTCGGCGATCATCGCCACCCGTCGAGCAGTGTTTCCACTGCTCGGACTCGATCCGGAGGACCCGCGTGACTGATCCGACCGACAGCCCCTCGGCCGAAGAGCCGGCCGTCGCGGCGTCGGACCCGACCGACAAGGACCTGGCCCGAGAGCGAGCCGAGACATCCTTTCCGCGGCACTGGGTTGCCGACGTCCTGACCTCCGACGGCGGTGTGGTGCACCTACGCCCCATCGTCCCGTCGGACTCCGAGCGCATCGTCGCGTTCCACGGCAGGCTGTCCGAGCGGACGAGATACCTGCGATATTTCGGTCCCTACCCCACGATGCCCCAGCGCGACGTGCTCAATTTCACCACGGTCGACCACCACGACCGGGTGGCGTTCGTTGCGGTGCTCGGTGACGACATCATCGCGGTCGGCCGATACGAACGACTGCCCGAGGGGGACGGCAACTCAGCCGAGGTGGCCTTCGTCGTCGCCGACGCGCACCAGGGCCGCGGTCTGGGGCCGATCCTGCTCGAACACCTTGCGGGAGCGGCCGCCGAGAACGGGGTGAACATGTTCGTCGCCGAGGTGCTCGCCGAGAACCGGAACATGGTCACCGTCTTCCGTGAAGCGGGGTATCAGGTCAGCAGGTCCTTCGAGGGTGGTGTGCTGCGACTGGAGTTCGCCATCGACCCGAGCGAAGCTCTGCTGTCGGTACGCAATTCGCGTGAGCGTGCCGCCGAGGCCCGCAGTGTGCGCAACGTGCTCAGCCCACGATCGGTGGCCGTGATCGGTGCATCGACGGACAGCTCGAAGGTGGGCAACGCGGTTCTCGCGAATTTGCTGGCCGGCAACTTCACCGGCCCGGTCTATCCCGTCAACGCCGACCATCGTTCCGTCCGCGGGGTCCGCGCCTACGCCACGGTGCACGACATCCCGGATCCGGTCGATCTGGCGATCGCCGCGGTACCGGCCGATGCGATCGACGCGGTACTCGACGACTGCCTCGACAAGGGCGTCAAAGCGCTGCTGGTGGTGTCGGGTGGGTTCGGCGAGACCGGACCCGCGGGGCAGGAGAGCGAGCGCAGGCTGGTGCTCGCCGCGCGGGCACACGGTATGCGGCTGATCGGGCCCAATGCGCTCGGTGTGGCGAACACCGATCCCGAGTTCGGCCTGAACGCCACGCTGGCTCCGCATCTGCCCACTCCGGGCAACGTCGGGTTCTTCTGTCAGTCCGGTGCCCTCGGCATCGCCATTCTGGACGAGGCCGCCAACCGTAGGCTCGGGCTGTCGACGTTCGTCTCGGCCGGTAACCGCGCCGACGTGTCCGGAAACGACCTACTGCAGTACTGGGATTCGGACCCGGCCACCGAGGTCATTCTGCTGTACCTCGAGAGCTTCGGTAATCCCAGGAAGTTCACCAGGATCGCCCGACGGGTGGCGCGCACCAAGCCCATCATCGCGGTCAAGAGCGGCCGTGGGGCCGTGCCGCCCGCACACGCGATCGGTGCCGACATCGACGACTCGATCGTGCGCGCACTGTTCGCGCAGGCCGGGGTCATCCAGGTCGACACCATCTCCGAACTGTTCGACTGCGCCGTCCTGTTCGGAAATCAGCCTCTTCCGGTCGGCCCGAGGGTTGCCGTGGTGGGAAATTCGACGGCTCTGGGTGTGCTGGCAGTGGACGCGGCGCGAGCCAAGGGCCTGCATGCGAGCAATCCGACCGATGTCGGCCCGCAGGCGGGACCCGAGGAATTCGCCGCAGCCGTGTCGTCGGCGCTGGCCGCGTCCGACATCGACGCCGTCATCGTCGTGTTCGTGCCACCGGTCGCGGTCGAGGTCGAACCGTTCGCGGCCGCGCTCGGCAACGCCGTCCGTGGATCCGACAAGCCCGTACTGTCGACGTTCCTCGCTACCGAGGGCATTCCGGACGTCTTGGCGGTCCGCGGACCGGGGGGACATCCCGTCCGTGGTTCGGTGCCGTCGTACTCGAGTCCGGAGCGTGCCGTTGCGGCACTCGCCGCGGCGTGGCGTTACTCGTCGTGGCGTTCGCGGCCGGTGTCGAATCTCGTCCGTCCCAAGAGCATCGACTCCGACCGTGCCAAGCAGTTGGTCGAGGGATGGCGTTCGACCGGCAGTCACGGACGGTGGCTGTCGGACTTCGAGACCGCAGAATTGCTGGGCTGCTACGGCCTCGACGTGGTGGCCTTTCGGACCGTGACCGACGAGGACGAGGCCGTCGCCGCAGCAGACGAACTGGGCTATCCGGTGGCGGTGAAGGCGACCGGCGAACGGTGGCGGCACCGGCCGGATCTCGGCGGAGTACGCCTGGACATGGCCGACGCGTCCGCGGTGCGGGTGGCGTATCGGAATCTGGCGGCGGACTCGGGCGAGCCGCTACTGCACGTACAACGCATGGCGGTCAAGGGAATCGGCTGCGTCGTACGCGTGCAGGACGATCCGTCGTTCGGATCGCTCATCTCGTTCGGTCTGGCCGGGGTGATCTCGGACTTGTTGGGCGATCGTGCCTACCGGGTGCTGCCGCTGACCGAGGACGAGGCCGCGCAGCTGATCGACGCGCCGAAGGCGGCTCCGCTGCTGTCCGGGTATCGCAACGCAGTGCCCGTCAACAAGAATGCCCTGATCGACCTGGTTCAGCGGATTTCCGCACTGGCAGAAGACATCGCGGACATTCGCGAGATCTCGTGCGAGCCGGTTCTGGCGTCCGCCCACGGAGCACAGATCACCGATGCGCGGGTGCGCATCGGGCCCGAACCGACCAAGGCCGACCTGGGTCCACGGCGCTTGCGCTGAGCCCGCATCGGACCGGATGCAGAAATGCGGCAGCCGAGTCGACGTCCCGAGGGGGAGAGAACGTCGGCTCGGCTACCGCGTGAGGTGGCGCGAACAGGGATGGTCACTGCTGCTCCACCGGTCGGTGGCTGTACTCAGCTGGCGTAGGACCGCAGCTTCTCGGCGCGGTCGCCCTGCCGAAGCTTGACCATCACCTCGCGCTCGATCTGACGAACACGCTCGCGGGAGAGCCCGAAGAGCTTGCCGATCTGATCGAGGGTGCGGGGCTGTCCGTCGTCCAAGCCGTAGCGGAGACGGATGACCTGCTGCTCCCGCTCGTCGAGAGTGCCGAGGACGACGCGGACGTCGCTGTGCAGCAGACCGGCGATGACGGCATTCTCGGCGGACGTCGCCTCGGAATCCTCGATGAAGTCTCCGAGAGGTGCTTCCTCGTCGCTGCCCACCGGCATGTCCAGGCTGACCGGGTCGCGGCTGTGGTCGAGCAGATCGGCGATCTTCTCCACCGCGATACCCGATTCGCTCGACAGCTCCTCGTCCGTGGCCTCGCGGCCGAGTTGCTGATGCAACTCACGCTTGATCCGAGCCAGCTTGTTGACCTGTTCGACCAGGTGGACGGGCAGCCGGATCGTGCGGCTCTGATCTGCCATACCGCGGGTGATGGCCTGACGAATCCACCACGTCGCGTAGGTCGAGAACTTGAAGCCCTTGGCGTAGTCGAACTTCTCCATCGCGCGGATGAGCCCGAGGTTGCCCTCCTGGATCAGATCGAGCAGGGGCATCCCGCGACCGGTGTAGCGCTTGGCGAGAGAGACGACCAGGCGAAGGTTCGCTTCGAGCAGGTGGCTGCGCGCCGCACTGCCGTCGCGAACGATGATGGCGAGATTGCGCTTCTTGACCGCACTCAGCCGCTTCGTGTTCTCGAGAACCTGCTTCGCGTAGAGACCAGCCTCGATTCTCTTGGCCAGATCGACCTCTTCGGCAGCCGTCAGCAACGCGGTGCGGCCGATGCCGTTGAGGTACACGCGAACGAGATCGGCTGCTGGGCTCTGGGCGTCCAGATCGGCATCGGTGGGCCGTGGACGAATCGTGGTGCTGGGGCTGGTCATGACTTGCCTCCTGGTCGGTGGTGTCTCACAGGGTTCAACGCTCGGGAGACTCCGATAAGTTCCCACGCCGATCCTGGAGATACCCGCGTGACCAGCGATTACGTCATGTTCGTCCTGAGAAGTTGCTGAGAAGTGAAGCCGCCGGGAACGGTCGCTCTCGTGGGGCGATGTCGGGGACTCATCGGGCCGGCAGAACCAAGCCGTGCCGGACGAGACCCTGCATCATCGTCACCGCATGCATTGCCAGTTCCTCGGCGTCCTCGTCGTGCGCTGCAGCGAGCAACTCCACCAGTTCACCGACCGGCAGGCCATCGGGTCGGAGCCCGGCGAGCAGAGCCGCACCGAGTTCGTCGACGTCGTGCTGCCACTGCGGGCCGTTCCCGCGATGAACTCGTACCGCCACCGGAGCCCAGCCCTCGTCGCCGGGTAGGTAGACGCGTTCGAGTGCGGTGTTCGGGTCGAGAGTGAGCATCGAGTCGAGGATGTCGTGCTCCCGCAGCCAGTCGAGCCGCTCGAAGTACCCAATCGATTCGTTGCCCAGGGGGTCGGAGAAGCCGTGTGTGAGCTCCTCGGCGAGAAGATCGGTCGGCGCATCCGTTCTGCGGAGATAGACGAACCCGAAGCCGATTCCCTCCACGTCTGCGGCGGCGAAGTGGTCGAGCCAGGACTGTGCCACCGCGGCCGCGTCGGGATCGCGGGGATCGAGTCCGCCGTCGCGCATCCATGTGCCCACGTAGAGAGCGGGATCGGCCACGTCACGCTCGACGACCCAGGCGTCGACTCCGTGCGCGGGAAGCCACGACGCCACCCGCGCGCGCCAGTCCTGACCGCGGACGTGCACCCACGACGCCAGGATGGCAGCGGTGCCGCCGAGCGTCAGGTGGTCCGGGGCCCCGCCGATCATCAGAGCGCTCGCTCCATCGAGATCGAGCCCGGAATCGCGGTAGGAGTGCACCACTTCGGCGCGGCCGACGACGAACGGCGGGTTCGCGACGATGCGATCGAATCGACGCCCGGCAACCGGCTCGAACCACGAACCGTGCAGCAACTCGACGTCGAGGCCGTTGAGCGCCATCGTCGCCGCCGCGAGGTCCATCGATCGCGGACTGATGTCGGTAGCGGTCACCTGCGCCGCGTAGCCGCAGGCGTGGACGGCCTGGACACCGCAGCCGGTACCGACGTCGAGAACGCTGGTCACCGGGGACGTGGGTGTTCCGCGCAACAGCGACAACGAGGCCTGCCCGACGCCGAGCACGTGGTCGGGAGCAGTCTCGGCGGCGCGCATGCTGCCGTCCGGATCCGAGACGATCCACCGGGTTCCGTGCCCGGCGTCGAGCGGTCGAATGTCGAGCAGCGTCCGTACTGTCGATCCCGACCGGGTGAGAATCCCGGCTGCGACGGCGTCGGCCACCGACAGGGGCGCGATGGCGTCGGCGACATCGGATTCGGGGCAGTCGTCGACGAGGAGGAACAGGCGTACCAGTACGCCCAGCGCACCCCCGTCCCTACTGGCGTTGCGTACCGGCACCGGCTCGCTGCGACCCAGGGCAGCGTGGGCGTCGTCGCCGAGCAGTGTCAGTACACCGTCGGCGTCGTACCCCGCCCGCTCGAAGGCATCACGAAGAGCGAAGCAGGCGACGACGAGCGGGGACGTGGAATCGGGTGCAGTCACGACGCAAGTGTCGCATCGGCGACATCCACAGGGTCAGTCGTCGCCCGGTTCGATCACCCGGTGGTTGCTCGATTCCAGCTGCGGCCTGTCCACGGTTCGGTAGTCGTATCGACTCATCTCGTCCTTGGTACGGGGCGGCCGATCGTTGGCGATCAGCACCGCCATCCATGGCAGTGGGATGGACGCTCCGACTATCGCCATGGAGATCCACGGATTCATCCACATTCCGTACGCGATGGCAGCCAACACCAACGCCGGGATGCGGAACGACATGATGAACATGTATTTGCGGACGCGAGCTTTGTGCTGCTCCTCGACCGACTGTTGCGCCTCGGTGATCAGGACGGGCCCATCCGGCGAGTCGCTGTACGCGCTTCCGTCGAACCCTGGGGTTCTCGTCATACCTCCACTGTGGCACTACTGCTCACAGAATGCATACGACGAGCTGTGGAACCGGTTACCCCTCGCTGTGGATGTTCGGATTAATCTGTGTTCATGAGCACTCAGACGAAGGACCGTCCCGAAATTGCACCGGACGAAACCACCGAGGACGACCGGCCGAAGTTCTTCCACTACGTGAAGAAGAACAAGATCGCCGAGAGCGCGGTGATGGGTACGCACGTCGTCGCACTGTGCGGCGAGGTGTTTCCGGTCACCAAGTCCGCGAAGCCCGGATCACCGGTGTGCCCGGACTGCAAGAAGGTCTACGAGGGCCTGAAGAAAGGCGACTGACCGCCGTCTCCCTGGTGTCGGTCGGGGGTCGGTTCCGGGTGATCCGAACGGGCTCGGTCGCCGGACAGTTTGATCGGCCCCGTGGCGAGCCGCCGGGCAACAGCGGTCACCGGCCCCGACGGCTTGTCGTCGGTGGCGGCCTGCGCCGCGATCCACTCCCGCATCTGGTCCAGTCGTGTGGCCCGAGCGGGCGAGAACTCCTGGATCGTCGCGTTGAACTCGGCACCGAGAACGATGGCGAAGCCGAGAAAGAACGTGAACAGCAGAAACGCGATCGGCGTCGCCAGCGCGCCGTAGGTGTACCCGGTGCTCGTCACCCAACCGAGGTACCGGCGCAGCACCGCGCTCGCGATCATGAAGAACACCCCGGCCAGCAGAGCTCCACCGAGCAAGCGATGCCACGGCAGCGAGGTGTGCAAGGCCACCTTGTACAACGTGGTCAAACCGACGATCAGCAACAGCCCGACGGCCGGGTAGTAGAAGAAGTCGACGACTTCGCTGCCGACGGTGATCCACGAATCCGGCAGAATCTGCTGGACGTACACCGGGCCGAGTGCGACGAGCGGAAGCACGAAGACGGCGATCACCAGGAAACCCACGTAGAGCAGCAGCGCGAAGAACCTCTGCCAGACGGGATGTCGAGCGTCGGCCTGCCCGTGCGCTTCGACGATGGAGTCGACGAACGTCGAGATCGCAGACGACCCGGCCCACAACGAGAGCAGAAAGCCCACGGACACGATCTCGCCGCTACCCTGGGCGAGTACGTCCTTGACCGTCGGAGCGATGATCTGGTCCACGACGCTGCCGCTGAACAGGGTGTTGCTGAAGGTGATGATCTTGGACTCGATGATCTCGACGGTGTTGGGACCGAACCAACCGCCGACGAGTCCCAGACTGCCCAGCACACCGAGCAGCAGTGGTGGCAGCGACAGCGTCTGCCAGAACGCGGCGGTTGCTGCCTTGCTGAAGATCGAGTCGTCCCACGCTTTGCTCAGAGTGCGCAGAGTCACTTTCCACACCGCGTGTAGCGGCCTTCTCGCCGACAACCGTTCCGGTGGTGGAGTTCCGCCTGCAGACTCGCTCATGGTTCCTCCAGCATTCCTGACGAAAGGCGACTTCGCCTAACAGCCGACTCGCCGTGTCGCATCCGACTCACCCCAGCGATGCGGGATCGGTCGGTGCGGAGCGATAGGCTCCTCCGCGGACACTGCAGGGCTACCGAGAGCGCGAGGAATTTACATCGATGCCAGGAACCGGCGGCCAGTGAGCGCTGACATGTTCGATCCGACACCACCATCCACCGAGCAGACCCCCGCTCCCGCGAGCGGGGGAGCACCGCTGCGCGCATGGCAGCGACGGGCGCTGACGAAGTACCTCGTCGCCTCGCCCAAGGACTTCCTCGCGGTCGCGACGCCCGGCGCAGGCAAGACGACCTTCGCGCTGCGGGTGGCTGCAGAACTGCTCGCCCATCGGACTGTCGATCAGGTCACCGTCGTCGCACCCACCGAACACCTCAAGCACCAGTGGGCGGAGTCGGCGGCCAGGGTCGGCATCGCGTTGGACTCGCGCTTCTCGAACTCGACCGGTCAGACCTCGAGCGACTATCACGGCGTGGTCGTGACGTATGCGCAGATCGCCTCGCACCCGTTCAAGCATCGGGTGCGCACCGAATCGCGCAAGACCCTCGTGATTCTCGACGAGATTCACCACGGCGGCGACGCGAAGAGCTGGGGTGAGGGAATTCGCGAGGCGTTCGGAGACGCCACCCGACGTCTCGCACTGACCGGTACGCCGTTCCGCAGCGACGACAGTCCCATTCCGTTCGTCAACTACGAACCGGATCAGGACGGGTTGATGCGGTCCAAGGCCGATCACGCGTACGGCTACTCCGACGCTCTTGCGGACGGCGTCGTCCGTCCGGTCGTGTTCCTCGCGTATTCCGGTGAAGCGCGCTGGCGAGACAGTGCCGGTGAGGAGTACACGGCTCGGCTGGGTGAGCCGCTCAGTGCCGAACAGACCGCGCGGGCATGGCGCACCGCACTGGATCCGCAGGGTGACTGGATGCCCGCAGTGCTGCTGGCCGCCAACACGCGGCTCGCTCAGCTGCGTGCAGGCGGCATGCCCGATGCCGGCGGTCTGGTGATCGCAACCGATCAGACGGTGGCTCGGGCCTACGCGAAGTTGATCGAGGTGATCACGGGGGAGACGCCGGCGATCGTGCTGTCGGACGACCCCACGTCCTCGGCTCGGATCGCCGAGTTCGGCAAGAGCGATCAGCGTTGGATGGTTGCCGTTCGCATGGTGTCCGAGGGCGTCGACGTTCCGCGTCTGGCCGTCGGGGTCTACGCGACGAGTGCGTCGACCCCGCTGTACTTCGCGCAGGCCATCGGCCGCTTCGTGCGGTCCCGGCGCAAGGGTGAGACGGCGAGCGTCTTCCTGCCGTCGGTACCGGTGCTGTTGGATCTGGCGTCGCAGCTCGAGGCGCAGCGCGACCACATCCTCGGCAAGCCGCACCGGGAGAAGGACGGCTTCGACGACGAGTTGTTGGCCGACGCCAACAAGCAGAAGGACGAACTGGGCGAGGAAGAGAAGGCGTACACCTCGCTGGGTGCGGATGCAGAACTGGACCAGGTGATCTACGACGGTTCCTCGTTCGGTACCGCGACGTTCTCGGGCAGCGACGAGGAAGCCGACTATCTCGGTCTGCCCGGCTTGCTCGACGCGACGCAGATGCGCGACCTGCTCCGCCAACGCCAGCAGGAGCAGATCGACAAACCGCCTGCAGGCCCGGCGGTTCCGGCACCTGCAGTCGTCAACGACAGGGCCACCAGTGCGGGCCAGCTGGCCGGCCTGAGGCGTGAACTGAACAGTTTGGTCGCGGTGTACCACCACCGCACCGGGAAGCCGCACGGGGTGATTCACGGCGATCTGCGACGTATCTGCGGTGGCCCACCGACGGCGATGGCCTCGGCCGATCAGTTGGGTGAGCGAATCGCGCAGTTGCGCAAGATGTAGAACTCTCCGGGTGGATCCGGGCACGAAAAAGACGGACGGTCAGGTGACCGTCCGTCTTCTTCGTGTTGTTCGTCGATCGCGGCGAACCTGTTTCCCCCGACCCGAAAGGTGGGCTACACCGTGGAGTCCGATTCGGTCATCACCGTTGCGTTCACTTCACGCAAACGGGCTTCGTGCTCGGTGGCGTGGTGACCGCAGAAGAGAAGTTCTCCACCGGTCGAGAGCACGACACGCGCGCGAGCCCCTGCACCGCACCGGTCGCACCGGTCCGCTGCTGTCAATTGTGGGCTGGTCAATGTTCCGGGCATGACTCCTCCGTACTGGCTTGCGGGTTGTCCCGTTCGCCTGGGGCCGGTCCGCCGCGTCGGTATGGCGCGGTTCGTTCACTCTGTCAGACGTATGGCGGTCACGCGTTGTTCCCGAGCGCGTTTCTTTGTGTTGTCACTAACACGAAACATGCCTCACGAGCTGGAACGTCGTGAAATCTGTTCGCTGAGAGCAGACACGGTTCGCCGTGAGTCGCGGCAGTAGGGTTCCCTGTGTGGCTTCGACTTCTACTTCGCTCTCCGGCGCATCGAAGCTGGGTATTCCGTCGTTGTTCGTGATCGGCGCGGTGTGCATGTACGTCGGTGCGGCGATCGGTGTGTTCTTGTTCGACACCGTCGATCCGGCCGCGGTGGCGTGGCTGCGCGGGTTCGGTGCGGCGCTGGTGTTGGTGCTCTGGCGACGGCCGTGGCGGCACCGCGCCGGTGCGGGCGGCGCGTGGACCGTGCGACGGGTGATCACGGCTGCCGCGTTCGGCGGTGCGACGATCGGTATGAACGCGATGTTCTACGAGGCGATCGCCAGGCTGCCACTCGGCGCGGCGGTGGCCATCGAGTTTCTCGGGCCGATCGCGGTCGCTGCTGCCGGGTCCAGAAAGCCTGCCGATGTGTGCGCGCTGCTCCTGGTGGTGGCCGGCGTCGGTGCCATCGCTTCCGCGCAGTTCGAGGGCGGCGAGGTGGGCCTCGTAGGAATCGCATTCGCGCTGGGCTCGGCGGCCTTGTGGGCCGCCTACATCGTCCTGGGTAAGTCCGTTGCCGACGCAGGCCAGGGGCTCGACGACATGGCTGCCGGGTTCGCAATCGCGTCCGTTCTACTGGCCGTTCCGCTGTTCGGACCGTTCGCGGCCGCGCACTCGGATGCATTGGGAGACTGGCGGATCTGGGTTCTCGGATTGGGCGTCGGGCTGTTGTCGAGTGTGGTTCCCTACGTTCTCGATCAGTACGTCCTGGTGCGAGTGGGCCGGGCCCGCTTCGCGTTGCTGCTGGCTCTGCTCCCGGCGACGGCGACGGTGGTCGGTGCCGTGGTGCTGACCCAGATTCCGACGGCCCTCGAGGCTCTCGGAATCGTGGCCGTCATCGCGGCCGTGGTGGTCGGCGGCCTGCCGGCGCGAAGAGATCGCGGCGTTGCCGACATTCCACCGCCCTGACGCGCACTCGACACTGCAGAATGGAACTGTGACCAGCAAGCAGGACGACCTCGTTCACATCTGTACGGCAGGGGAGTGGCTCGCGATGCGTGGTCGGGCCGACTACACCCCCGACTCGTACGATTCCGTGGGGTTCGTGCACCTGTCCACACCCGAGCAAGTGCACTTGCCCGCGAATCGGCTCTTCTCCGGCCGCACCGATCTGGTGTTGCTGCGCGTGGATCCGGCTCGTCTGACCGCACCCGTTCGGTGGGAGCCCGGGGTGCCGACCGATCCGGAGTCCATGCTCTTCCCACATCTGTACGGACCGCTGCCGATCGCGGCCGTCACCGCGGTCCTCGACTATCGGCCGGGGCCGGACGGAACGTTCGGGGTGCCCCAGGTGTGACGGCATCGACGAAGCACAGAACAACGACCGCCGATCACTGTGATCGGCGGTCGTTGTTCGAGATGGAGCGAACGAATCAGTCCAGGTAGTCGCGCAGTACCTGAGAACGCGACGGGTGACGCAGCTTGGACATGGTCTTGGACTCGATCTGACGGATTCGCTCGCGCGTCACACCGTAGACCTGACCGATCTCGTCGAGGGTGCGGGGCTGACCGTCGGTGAGGCCGAATCGCAGACGAACCACGCCCGCCTCGCGCTCGGACAGCGTCTCGAGTACCGACTGCAGCTGATCCTGGAGCAGCGTGAACGACACGGCGTCCACGGCGACGACTGCCTCGGAGTCCTCGATGAAGTCACCGAGCTGGCTGTCGCCCTCGTCGCCGATGGTCTGGTCGAGCGAGATGGGCTCACGCGCGTACTGCTGGATCTCCAGCACCTTCTCCGGCGTGATGTCCATTTCCTTCGCGAGCTCTTCGGGGGTGGGTTCGCGACCCAGATCCTGGAGCAGCTCACGCTGGATGCGTCCGAGTTTGTTGATGACCTCGACCATGTGCACCGGGATACGGATGGTGCGAGCCTGGTCGGCCATGGCCCGGGTGATCGCCTGACGGATCCACCACGTGGCGTACGTGGAGAACTTGTAGCCCTTGGTGTAGTCGAACTTCTCGACCGCGCGGATCAGACCGAGGTTGCCCTCCTGGATGAGGTCCAGGAACGCCATGCCACGGCCGGTGTAGCGCTTGGCCAGGGAGACGACGAGTCGAAGGTTCGCTTCGAGGAGGTGGTTCTTGGCGCGGTTGCCGTCACGGCAGATCCACGTCATGTCGCGACGCTGCGCAACGGGGAGCTTTTCGCCCTTCTCCGCGGACTCGCGCATCTTCTCGACCGCGAAAAGGCCTGCCTCGATGCGCTTGGCCAGTTCGACTTCCTCTTCGGCGTTGAGGAGGGCGACCTTGCCGATCTGCTTGAGGTACGCGCGGACGGAGTCGGCGGACGCGGTGAGCTCGGCATCCTTGCGGGCCTGGCGGAGCGCCTCGGATTCCTCTTCGTCCCAGACGAAATCGCCGGACGCCTTGTCCTCGGCAGTCGGCTCGGCGGTGGCGTCTTCCTCGGTGTCGTCACCTGCGGCGACCACCTCGACGACATCGTTGGCGGCAGCGGCGAGGTCGCCCTCGGAGATGTCGATGTCTTCGATCCCGGGAGTGCTCTCGTCGGCATCGTCCCCGGACGCCGGTGTTGCTGCTGTCTTCTTGGCTGCGGCCTTCTTCGCCGGTGCCTTCTTGGCCGCGGCGCGCTTGGCCGGTGCCTTCTTTGCCGGTGCCTTCGCAGCGGGTGCCTTGACAGCAGGTGCAGGTGTCGCAGACTCGGTTTCGGAATCTACGGTCTGACGGATATCGGTGGCTGCCACGTACGCCCTTTCGTGACGAAGTCGTGCGGCGTCACGCCAGAGTTGTTTCCGGCGGAGAGGTCTTCGGATTCGGCCGGCTGCGTACCGGCACACACCATTGTAACGACCTCTCAGGAGTTTGTTACCGACCCTCGCCATACGCAGGTGGCAAGCCGCGTGTCAGTCCCTCGATCCCGCGGACGTACCGGTCTCGGCGGAGGGCACGGCGGAGTCCGCTGCGAGTGCGGCACCGACGATCCCGGCAGTGTTCAGCAGGGTTGCCGGAACCACGGGGGTGCGATTGGTCAGGTGTGGAATCCACTTCTCGCTCTTGCGGCTGATGCCGCCGCCTGCGATGAAAAGATCCGGCCACAGCAGCGCCTCGAACGTCTCGAGAACCTTCGAGACCTCCTTGGCCCACTCCTTGTAGGACAGCCCCTGGTTCTCCTTCACCGACGATGCCGCACGATGCTCGGCTTCCTTGCCGCCGATCTCCATGTGGCCGAATTCGGTGTTGGGAAGCAGAACTCCGTTGTGCAGCACGGCAGAACCGATTCCGGTGCCGAACGTCAACAGCACGACGACGCCGTCCTTGCCCTTGCCGCCGCCGTACTTGTCCTCGGCGACTCCGGCCGCATCCGCGTCGTTGAGCACGGTGACGTTCTCGGTGCCGATGGCCTCGGCGAACAGCGCGCGGGCGTCGGTGTCGATCCAGGACTTGTCGATGTTGGCGGCCGAGCGAGCGACACCGTTGGTCACCACGGCAGGCAATGTGACGCCCACCGGGCCGGTCCACTCGAAGTGCGCGACGATCTCGGCCACGGTGCGCGCGACGGCAGCGGGGGTCGACGGCTGCGGCGTCTCGATCTTGTGGCGGTCGCCCACGAGCTCTCCGGTGCTCAAGTCCACGATTCCGCCCTTGATGCCGCTGCCGCCGACATCGACGCCGAACCCGTGGCGCGCTGCCGCTGCGGTGGTGTTGTCCGAACCTGCCTGTGTCATGTGGATGCCGCTCCTGGCGTGATCGAATCCGTGTGGTGCCGTCGCTTCCGAACAATAGTGCGTTTCGGCGTTTGCGGGACGGTGACGTCACCGTCGGTCGCTGCGGTGGTGCTCGGACGCCGGTGTGTGTTGCGATGTACGCGTGCCGAAACCAGATGGATCGCAGACCGACACCGCCAGTACACAATTGCCGGAAGCGCCGGTGGCAGCACAGGGATCGACCACACGCGAGGTGGGCGTGCTGCGCGAGGTCGCCGTACGGGTCGCGACGCGAGCCGCCGAGCACGTCAGGCGACGTCGCCCGGAGGTCTTCGGCGGCGATTCGAGCGAGGGTGACGGCGCGGTGCAGTCCAAGAGCACGCCGACCGATCCGGTGACCGTCGTGGACACCGAAACCGAGCGTGTCCTACGCGAGATGCTGGCGCAGCTGCGGCCCGAGGATGCGATTCTCGGAGAAGAGGAAGGCAGCGAGAACGACTCGCTCGACGGCGTGCGATGGGTGTTGGACCCGATCGACGGAACCGTGAACTTCATGTACGGAATCCCGGCGTACGCGGTCTCGGTCGCGGTCCAGATCGACGGTGTCAGTGTTGCCGGGGCCGTGATCGATGTCGCCCGCGAGCTCGTCTACTCGGCCGCTCTGGGGCGTGGGGCGACGGTGGAGCGGGCGGACGGTACCCAGGAGCAGCTGCACTGTTCCGGTGTCACCGATGTGTCGATGACGTTGTTGGCCACCGGATTCGGCTACGGATCCGGGCGTCGCGCGGTCCAGGGCGCGATCATCTCCGAACTGCTGCCTCAGGTGCGCGACATCCGCCGGATCGGTTCGGCCGCTCTCGATCTGTGCATGGTCGCGTCCGGAGTGGTCGACGCTCACTTCGAGCACGGGCTCAGCCCGTGGGATTGGGCGGCGGGTGCGCTGATCGCGGCCGAGGCAGGCGCAGTGATCAGGCTGCCTGCTGCCAACAGCACCAGTGCGCAGGGTGCGGTGACGGTGGCAACTGCTCCGGGGATCGCGGACGCCTTCGTGGCCGTACTGCGCAGCGCGGGTGCCCTGGATCCGATTCCGGGCTGACGCGGCGCTACTGCGTCAGCAACGCGATTCGCGTGCTGCCGAGAGCAGATCGGCATCGAGTGGCGCAGGCGCGGCACCGGGTGCGGCTCCGGCGAGCGTGCGCAACACTTCCTCGGCGTCGTCGTTGGGCTGGATCTCGCTGAAGTAGGTACCGAGTGCCAGATCGACCGAGTCGTCGGTGCGGGCATCTTGGATGAGCTCGGCGCATGGCGCGACCAGTGACACCGCACTCGCTGCCGCCAGGCCGGCCGGGCCGAACCGAATCTGGCCCTGGCACTGCATGTTCTGATCGACGTAGACCGGATCGTTGCCGACCTGGACGTCCGGTGCGCTGGCGAAGCCGTAATCGATGAGCTGGGCCGCGACCAGAGCCGCCTGTCCGCGCTCACCGTTCGCGTTGAAGACACGCACCTTCGTTGCGGACAGGGCAGCAGGCTCGACGTCGAGCAGCGTCGTCGGGTCAACTTCCTCGCCGAGCGCTACGGGCTGCGTACCGTCTGTCGCGGCGGTGGTGGTGGGCACATTGCATTCGGCCGTTGCCGAGGTGGCCTCGGAGGTGGTGAACACCTTGACCCACACCAGCACTCCGAGCAGAGCCAGCACCGAGAAGACAGCGATGATCGGAAACGCGCGGCGGCGACGGAACGGACGACCTCGACCGTCGACCGAATGGCCTTCGGTGATCAGAGAAACCACAGTTGATCTTCGCCTTTCCGTCGGCAGTCGCCGAGACCGGTCCACAGAGTCGGTTCACACCGACGCGGTGCCTACTGTAGATGGCCGCGGTGCGCGGGGGCGGCACACTCGGCCGGACCCTTCTTCGATCGAGTGCGCGATGCCCGATTCGGAGCCCGAAACCGGCGGCGAGAATTGTTCGGTGACGCGCGGAATGAAGCCGACCATCGCGGTGTTGATGCGGCGTGCACCCAGGTGATGGACGTGTCGGCGATTCGGTTTCTGCTTTGCGACCGGCTTCGGCTATTGTCTGGCGGCCGCGGTGCTTCGAGAATAGGACGCCGGTGCATCAATCGATCTGGTGAGCGAGGTCTCGATCGGGTTTCAACCGGCGAGTTCTGGGAACTACCCGGTGTAGTTTCGGGCACCGCGCGACGACGAACGATTTTCGAACAGATACGAACTCGGTGGGAGCGAGCAAGCGCCCTCTTCACAGCCGACGGCCACAAGCCGACCACACCGGCAGCTTCCACCACACACACGCACGAAGATGAGGGGTACGAAGACAATGGCAACCGACTACGACGCACCGAGAAGAACAGAATCCGACGACGTGTCGGAGGACTCGTTGGAAGAATTGAAGGCCCGACGCAACGAGGCCCAGTCCGCCGTGGTGGACGTGGACGAATCCGACACCGCGGAGTCCTTCGAGCTCCCGGGTGCAGATCTGTCCGGCGAGGAGCTCTCTGTTCGAGTGGTTCCCAAGCAGGCCGACGAGTTCACCTGCTCCAGCTGTTTCCTGGTCCATCACCGCAGCCGACTGGCCAGTGACGCCAACGGTGTACTGATGTGCCGCGACTGCGCGGCGTGACCTTCTCCGCACAGACCTGATCGATCGCGTCAGGTCTGTGTCGACGGTTTCGACCGTCGACCGAGCAGTAGGTCAGCGCGCTTCGACGCCGTGCGCGGTCAGCACCGCCAACAGCTCCTCGGGGTGTTTGGTGCTGATCAGCCAGTAGGGCGTCGGGTCGTTCGCGTCGTCGAGGACCACGATCACCATCTGCTTCACCCAGGTGCGGTGCTGCACGAAGGCCAGCGGATCGAGCTGCCTTCCCAGCGCCGCACTTTTTGCTGTCGCGGGAACGACGGCAGCCTTGGATGCCACATCGAGTGGCAGATGAGCAGACCCGACGCGTAACTCGGCACCGGTGGTACCGGCGACCACCTCGACGCGCAGCCTGCTGAAGGCGAACAATGCCCACGCGATCAGCGGGAGCAGCACGACGTAGGGGAGCCAGGCACGGATGCCGGGCGCACCCATGTGGATCTCCGCAGCCAGCAACACCGCCACGGCCGCGCCGGCCGCCCACCACCAGATCGGCACCCAGAGTCGCTCGGAGTACAGCACCGAGTTCGCGGGTGCTGTGGAACTCGTGTGGGGAGTGGAGTCGCCGGACTCCGACGCGTGTTCGGCCTGTCGATCTGCAGTCACGGGTCCCAGGGTAGTCGCCACACCGAGACGGAAGCCGGCCAGCGTAGTCTCGTTCGACGTGAGCGACGAAGTCACCGAGTCCGGCAACGAACCGTCCGTCGACAGACCCCCCGCCCCGCGCCGGCCCTCCGATCCGTTGTCCGAGGTCCGGGTGCGCCGACTCGACCCCGAGCTTCCGGTGCCGACGCGTGTGCACGAGGGTGACGCCGGCGTGGATCTGCGAATCACGGCTCCGGTGACGATTGCGCCGGGCGAACGCGTACTGGTGGGCACCGGAATTGCGATCGCTCTCCCGTTGGGAACCGTCGGGCTGGTGCATCCGCGTTCGGGTCTGGCAGCGAAGTCGGGCCTGTCGGTGGTCAACACCCCTGGCACGATCGATGCCGGCTATCGCGGCGAGATCAAGGTCTGTCTGATCAACCACGACCTGCACACTCCGATCGAGCTCGAGCGAGGCGACCGCGTTGCCCAATTGATCGTGCAGCGAGTCGAACTGGTGACGTTCGTCGAGGTCGACGAGTTGGACGACACCGTTCGAGGGGCCGGTGGTCACGGTTCGACCGGTGGCCATGCGAGTCTGAAGCAGTGAGTTCCGCCACGACGTTCGCCGGTGGCAGGCACAGTGGAAGCAACCGAGAAGAAGAGAGCTGAACATGTTCGGACGGCGTAAGAAGAACGACGCCGGCAGTGCCTCCGCGCCCGGTGCGGAGCCATTCGTCGACAGCGTCGAAGACGAAGACGACGATGTCGAGGCCGCGGACACGACCGCCGACGGGCCCCACGATCTCGCGGACCTCGACGACGATCGCGAGGCCGTCGCCAAGACGCGACTCGACCTCGGTTCGGTGCTGATTCCACTGCCGGAGGGCGGACAACTCCAGGTCGAGATGTCGCAGGCAGGCAGCCCACAGGCAGTGCACATCGTCACGCAATTCGGACGCATCACCATCGCTGCCTACGCGGCACCGAAATCGCCCGGTCAGTGGCGCGAGGTGGCAACCGATCTGGCGACGTCTCTGCGCAACGACAAGGCCGAGACGACGGTCGAGACGGGTCCGTGGGGACGCGAACTGCTCGGTGTCACGGCCAACGCCGACCTGCGCTTCATCGGCATCGACGGCTATCGCTGGATGGTCCGTTGCGTGCTGGCGGGTCCGTCGGGTGCGGTGGGCGAGGGCCAACCGCTCGTCCAACTGGCACACACGATCCTTCGGCAGACCGTGGTGGATCGAGGCACCGACCCGCATCCCGTTCGGACGCCGCTACCGGTGGTGTTGCCGCAGGTGCTGGCCGAACAACTTGCTGCAGCTGCACAGCAGCAGGCAGCTGCGCAGCAACAGGCGGCGGCTCAGCAGAGCGCACCGCAACAGGCTGCGCAGCCCCAGGCTGCGGCACCCGATGTGGAACCTGTTGCACCGCAACAGGATTCGACTCCGCAGCCGACCGCTGCCGAGCGTGATCGAGCACCGCGTCGGGGCGCGTCGGGATCGGCGATTCAGCAGCTGGGCGGCTGAGCCGACCGCTGATCGAGACCGTCGACGGCCGCTCGGCCGAGGCATCCCGGGTCGCTCCCGATGCCGTCCAGGGTCACGGTGCGCAGCGCGCAGTTCGGCAGCGCCCGTGCCCACTGTCGAGCCACCTCGATCGGATGGACGGCGTCGTCCACTGCTCCCACGACAACGGCGGGCAGCTGTATTCGAGCGAGCTCGTCGAGTCCGAGGCTGTGATGGCGAGCGGCCTCGTCCAGCGCATCGGGAAGGTCGGGCCATTGTGCGGCCCACGACCTCTGCAGAGTGCGCGCGAGCCACGGCGGGCTCGACGCTGCCATTGCCGCGGTGACGGCGTCGAGCCCCTGTTCGCGCAGGCTTCGGGCGGTGAACTCCGCGCTCAGGGCCGCGGGGGAACCGGCCGGGTCTCCGGTCCACGCCGGCAGCGCGAGTGCGAGAGCTGCGGTGTTCGATGCGTGGTCGGCGGCCCATCGAACCGCGACGGCGGCACCGAGGGATATCCCTGTGACCACGAGGCGTCCGTGTCGATCGGCCGCTTCGTCGAGGGCGGACAGGTAGCTCTCGATCACATCGGCCGGGTCGGGTTCGACCGCGACGGTGGTCAATCCCACACTGTCGAACGCAGCCGAGAACGCGTCGGCGGCGAACCGGGCATCGGACCCCGTCCCCGGTAGAACGATCGCGGTGCGAGTGTCGAATCGGCTGTGCACGACACGATTGTGCACGCCCTCCGACACCTCGGTAGCAGCGGTTGGTTTGCGTGACACTTCGGGTCTACAGTGGCGAAGTACCCACCCGACGAGGGAACGACCCACATCTCTGGAGCGCACAATGGCACCCGCTGCCGCAGGATACTTTCGCCGTTTGACGCGGAAGTTGACAGAGGACATCGATCAACTCGATGCCGAGGAGATGGCCGAAACCTCCGAAGCCTCCGGAGCTCGCCGGGCGTGCGACTGCTCGCGAGGCGAGGAAGTCACGATGCTCGGTCGTTTGCGCAGCGTCGAAGCCTGCTCCAAGGCGGCCAATGCCAACATCGAGGCCGAGTTCTTCGATGGCACCGACACGGTGACGCTGCTCTGGATCGGGCGCCGCAAGATCGCCGGAATCGAGCCCGGCAAGACTCTGCTCGTTCGCGGACGCGTCGGCGAACGCGACGGACGCAAGATCGTCTACAACCCCTACTACGAACTGCGCGACGACAGCTGATCGTCCCCGGTATGGCACTCTCGTTGTCGTGACCAACAGCGACGATTCCGTGCCGCCCCCGCCGACATCGAACACGCCGGAACCCACCACCGACGCTTCGACCACGGCCGGTGCCGAGAAGGTGGCTCCCACCGTCCTCGAACAGCTCGGCGGTCTGAGCGGGCTCGTCTACTCGACCTTGCCCGTCCTCGTTTTCGTTCCGGTGAACAGTTACGTCAACCTGGCCGTCGCCCTGTGGTCCGCGCTGGGAGTCGCCGCCGGCGTGTTGGTGTGGCGGTTGGTTCGTCGCAGCCCGATTCAGCCGGCCATCTCGGGATTCTTCGGGGTCGGGATCTGCGCGTTCATCGCATACCGGACGGGAGATGCCAAGGGCTACTTCCTGTTCGGCATCTACACGTCGCTCGCCTACGGCGCGGCGTTCGTGTTGTCGGTACTCGCGCGTTGGCCGTTGGTCGGCATCATCTGGGGGTACCTCAACGGCACCGGGACGTCGTGGCGCAGGGAGCGGTCGGCTGTGCGCTACTACGACGTGGCCACGATCGCCTGGGCGTCGGTGTTCGGTGCGCGATACATCGTTCAGTCACAGCTCTACGACTCCGACCAGACGGGCTGGCTCGCCGTAGCCCGTATCGGCATGGGCTGGCCGCTGACGGGAGTGGCACTGTTGGTCACGCTCTGGGCCGTGCGTGCGGCCGATCGCGCGCTCGACGCAGCATCGAGCGCGGACCGCAGCCGGAATCAGCTGCCGTCAGATCAGTCCGACAGCGGAGCGTAGTTCGTTCTCCACCTCTTTCGCCGCGACGAACAGCAGTTCGTCGCCGCCCTCCAGCGGATCGTCGTGCTGGGGAACGATCACTCGACCGCCGCGCAGAATCGTGACCAGCGCTGCGTCCCTTGGCAACTGGAGCTTGCGGACCGGCTTGCCGGCCAGGGGAGTGTTCTCCGGCAGCGTGATCTCGACGAGGTTGGCCTGACCCTTGCGGAACGTCATCAGGTGAACGAGGTCGCCCACCGATACGGCCTCCTCGACCAGGGATGCGAGCATTCGCGGCGTCGACACTGCGACATCGACACCCCAGGCAGCGTCGAACAGCCATTCGTTGCGCGGATCGTTGACCCGGGCCACCACGCGGTTGACGCCGAACTCGGTCTTGGCCAGCAGGCTGAGCACCAGGTTGGCCTTGTCGTCTCCGGTGGCAGCGATCACCACGTCGTACTCCTCGAGGTGCGCGGCTTCGAGCAGACTCAACTCGCACGCGTCGGCCAACACCCATTCCGCTTCGGGGATGGCGGCCTGATCGACGTGATCGAGTTTGCGTTCGAGGAGCATCACATCGTGTTCGCTGCGGATCAGCTCGCGTGCGATGGATCTGCCGACTGCGCCGGCTCCGGCGATAGCGACTTTCATGGCTTCCCGTTCGGGTCGATGGGGGAGGTGGGGAACGTGCGCTCGTGCATCAGTCGTCCGAGGGCGGCGGGTTGCCGGCCAGCGCAATGGCTTCGGCGACGGTTCCCGAGACCGCGGCGACGTACACCTCGTCACCGGCTTGGATCACGGTTCGCTTGTCCGGTAGCAGTCCGCTGCCGAACCGGATGACGAACGCGGCCCGCGAGTTGGTGGCCTCTTCGAGTACCGAGAGCTTCTTGCCGATCCAGGCGTCGTGGAAGTCGAGCAGGACGACGGCGACGCTGCCTGACGGATCGCGCCACTTGGTGGTGGGGTCGTCGCGCAACAGGTTGTGCAGAAAACGATCGGTGGCCCAGGGGACCGTGGCGACCGTCGGGATGCCGAGGCGTTCGTAGACGGCCGCGCGCTTGGCGTCGTAGATCCTTGCGACCACTTTGTCGACGCCGAACGTCTCTCGAGCGACGCGGGCGGAGATGATGTTGGAGTTGTCGCCGGACGACACGGCCGCGAAGGCCTCGGCCTTCTCGATTCCCGCGCTCACCAACACATCTCGGTCGAAACCCATGCCGACGACGCGATGCCCGGCGAAGTCGGGGTCCAGGCGCAGAAAGGCTGTTTCGTCGCGGTCGATGATCGCTACCTCGTGTCCGATGCGTTCGAGCGCCCCGGCCAGCGATGCGCCGACGCGGCCACATCCCATCACAACTACGTACAACGCCCAGCTCCGTCCCGATCTCGATGGTCGACCACTGCCGACCGACACTGCCACGACCGGCAGGCGTGCACCAACGTATCGGGGGATCGGTCACCGTACCGACCGAGGGTGCGCTCCGACGCAGTTTCGGGCGCGTGGTTGAGACGTCCGCAGGAGGACGGCCTACGCTTCTGTGCGTGTCCAAGGTCTCGACTGCCGCCAAGCGGCTAGTGCTCGGTAAGCCGTTCCGCAGCGACAAGCTCGGTCATACGTTGCTTCCCAAGCGGATCGCGTTGCCGGTGTTCGCCTCGGACGCCATGTCGTCGGTTGCCTATGCACCGGAAGAGATCTTCCTGGTGCTGTCGGTGGCGGGCATCTCGGCAGTCGCCTTCACCCCGTGGATCGGTCTCGCCGTCTGCGTGGTGATGGCCGTCGTCGTGGCCAGCTATCGACAGAACGTGCACGCTTATCCGTCCGGCGGCGGCGACTACGAGGTCGCGACCACAAACCTGGGCCCTGCGGCCGGATTGACGGTCGGCAGCGCACTGTTGGTCGACTACGTGTTGACCGTGGCGGTGTCGATCTCGGCGGCGGCGTCGAACATCGGATCTGCGGTTCCGTTCGTGGCCCAGCACAAGGTGCTGTTCGCCGTCGTGGCCATCGTCCTGGTCACCTCCGTCAATCTTCGGGGCATCCGCGAGTCCGGAGCTGCGTTCGCGATCCCGACGTATGCCTTCATGGGTGGCATGTTCCTGATGTTGGCGTACGGCCTGTTCCGGGTCTACGTTCTCGGCGACGACATTCATGCAGAATCGGCAACCTTCGATCTGAAGGCAGAGGATTCGCACCTGTACGGAATTGCGTTCGCGTTCCTCATCGCGCGCGCCTTCTCTTCCGGTTGTGCGGCGCTGACCGGGGTGGAGGCCATCAGCAACGGGGTACCCGCATTCGAGAAGCCGAAGTCGCGTAACGCCGCGACCACACTGTTGCTGCTCGGAGCCATCGGCATCACATTGCTGATGGGCATCATCGTGCTCGCACAGAAGATCGGCATCAAGTACGCCCTGGATCCCGATATTCAGCTGATCGGCGCGCCGGAGGGGTACCAGCAGAAGACGTTGATCGCGCAGCTCGCGGAGGCGGTGTTCAGCGGATTCCCCGCTGGATTCTTCTTCATCACGACCGTCACGGCCCTCATCCTGGTACTTGCGGCCAACACCGCGTTCAACGGCTTCCCCGTTCTCGGTTCGGTTCTGGCCCAGGACCGGTACCTGCCGAGGCAGCTGCACACTCGTGGCGACCGTCTTGCCTTCAGCAACGGCATCCTTTTTCTGTCCGGAGCTGCGATCGTCTTCGTCGTCGCGTTCGGTGCCGAGGTCACCAAGCTCATTCAGCTCTACATCGTCGGGGTGTTCGTCTCGTTCACCCTCAGTCAGACCGGCATGGTTCGGCACTGGACGCGGCTGTTGGCCACCGAGACCGATCCCGAGCAACGGCGACGCATGCACCGCTCACGGGTGGTCAACGGAGTCGGTCTCGGCATGACCGGAACGGTGCTGGTCATCGTGTTGATCACCAAGTTCGCCGCCGGCGCGTGGATCGCGATCGTGGCGATGGTGGCGATCTTCGTCCTGATGCGCATGATCAGAAAGCACTACGACACCGTGGCGCGCGAGCTCGAGAACGAGGAATGGGACGGAGTTCTGCCCAGCCGCACACATTCGATCGTGTTGGTCTCGAAGCTGCACATGCCGACCCTGCGCGCGTTGGCGTACGCCCGAGCAACCAGGCCCGACACCCTCGAGGCCGTGACCGTCAACGTCGACGAAGCCGATACTCGCGCACTGGTTCGGGAGTGGGAAGCCAGTGACGTCTCGGTGCCGCTCAAGGTCGTCGAGTCGCCCTACCGAGAAGTCACCAAACCTGTCCTGGACTACGTGAAACGGGTTCGACGCGACTCGCCTCGGGACGTCGTCACGGTCTTCATTCCCGAGTACGTGGTCGGTCACTGGTGGGAGCAGGTTCTGCACAATCAGAGCGCGTTGCGACTCAAGTCTCGCCTGCTGTTCCAGCCGGGCGTGATGGTCACCAGCGTGCCGTGGCAGCTTCGGTCGTCCGAGAAGGCCAAGCGTGAGGTGCTCGGCAACGCGCCCGGTGCGTCGCGACGCGGCTACGAGCCTCCGGCGGGCAAGTGAGCGAGAGCTGGTTCGGGCTGCTGCTCGAGGTCGAACTGGGCGCGCCGGGGCACGGTGGGTTCTGTGTGGCCCGCCACGACGGCCGGGTGATGTTCGTGCGTCACGGATTGCCCGGTGAACGGGTCGTGGCCAAGGTGACCGAAGATCGGGGCGGGTCGTTCTGTCGCGCCGATGCAGTCGAGATCCTGTCGGCGTCTCCGGACCGGGTGGACGCGCGCTGTCCCATCTCCGGACCCGGCGGCTCGGGCTGCTGCGACTACTCCCACGCCAGTGCCGAAGCCGGACGGCGACTGAAGTCCTTCGTCGTCGCCGAACAGCTTCGCCGCGTCGCCGGAATCGAGCGCGAGGTGCGCGTGGAGGAACTGCCGGGGTCCGGTGACGGCACCGGGTGGCGAACCCGAGTGCGACTCGCCGTCGACTCCGGTGGACGGCCGGGCTATCACCGCTATCGCAGCAGCTCGATCGTCACCGAACTGACCTGTCCGCAAATGGATTCCGCGGCCTTCGATGGTCTGCCGGATCAGCAATGGCGGCCGGGTGCCGAGCTGCAGGTGGTGCTCGACGGTGACGGTGAGCGGCACGTGGTGGAGATCGCGCCGGCGCAACTCTCGCCCACCGGACGCCGATCTCAGGGTCGTCGTGGGGCGTCCGCGCGTCGGGCGGCGTCGTCGCGGTCCCGGCCCGAGAAGGCCGTGATCGGATCGGGTCGCGCGACCGAATACGTCTCGAACAGGGCGTGGACCCTCGACGCCACCGGGTTCTGGCAGGCCCACCGCGGTGCGCCGCAGGTGTACACCGATGTGGTGTCGGAGTGGGCGGACGCCTCTCCCGGTGACGGTGCATGGGATCTGTACGGCGGTGTCGGTGTGTTCGCTGCGGCCCTCGCCGCCGGTGTCGGATCGGACGGACATGTGACCAGCGTCGAGTTCTCCCGGCGTGCAGCCGAGGACGGCCGCTCGGCTCTGCACGACTTGCCTCAGGTGTCGTTCGTGCCGGGACGCGTCGAGCGTTCGATCGATGCGTTGGCCGACCCGGTGTCGGTCGCGGTCCTCGATCCACCTCGGGCGGGGGCAGGCCGGGACGTGATCGACGCCCTCGTCGTCAGGTCTCCCCGCTCGGTGGTGCACATCGGATGCGATCCGGCCTCGTTCGCGCGGGATGTGAGCGTGTATCGAGCTGCGGGATACGAGCTCGACGACATGCGCGCGTTCGATGCGTTTCCCCTGACCAGTCACGTCGAATGCATCGGCCGTTTCGTTCGTCGGTAACGGCTGCCACGACCGATCAGGCCCGGTGCGCAACTTCGGCGACCGGGGAGAAGGTGTGCGTGGGAACGGTCACGATGCGCTGGGCCCCGCACCGGCAGCCCTGATAGCCGACGAGTCCCTCGCTCGTGTTGTGGGTGGAATGGGTGGTCCAGGTGTGTGTGGTGTGTTCGGTGTGCATGTCACCATCGTGATGTAATGGTCTTGTGCACATCAACCCTTACGGCGAATATGCGGTGAAACTCGGTATCGACCTGCTCAATTCACCGCCCACGTCGGCGACCGAACTGGGTGCCCGATGCGTGGACGCCGGCCTCGTACCGGACTGGACCGCAACCGATGCCGACCTTCTCGACACCCTGCAGTTCCTGCGGGACTGGGCTCGAGTGGTGGACGCGACAACCGAAAACGATCGGGCCGACAAGCTCAATGCTCTGCTGGCACAGGCGTCGGCCTACCCGCGGTTGACCAACCACGCCGACGACGGCTGGCACATGCACTACCGCGACCCCAACATCGAACTCGGCGGCGTCATCAGGGCCCTGGTGAGCGTCGGCACAGCGTTGCATCTGACGGGACGCGGAATGTCTCGCCTCGATCGCTGCGCCGCCGCCGACTGCACACTCGCGTTCGCCGACACCTCGAGAACCGGTAGACAGCGATACTGCGGAACGGTGTGCTCCAATCGCGACGCGGTACGCAGACATCGAGCACGCGCAGCCTCGTGATCGAGGCGATGCGCACCGTGTCCGCTAGGACTTTCGGTTGTACAGGCGCATGGTTATCGGTCCGAACACCGCCAGCAACACCGCACACATCACCAGTGTCACTCCCAGGTGACCTGTGTCGACATCACCCTGCATCAGGCCGCGCAGTGACGTGACCAGGAAACTGACCGGGTTGACGTCCACGAACGCGCGCAGCCAACCGGGCATCGTGCTGGGGTCGACGAAGATGTTGCTCGCGAACGTGAGCGGAAACAGGATGAACATCGACACGCCCATCACCGCAGCCTCGGTGCGCACGATCATCGCGATCATGGTCCAGATCCAGGACAGGCAGAACGAGAACACCAGCAGCAGAGCGATGGAGGCCACGACGCCGACGACGCCACCCTGCGGCCTGAAGCCGAGGACCAACCCGAGGATCAGCACGATCACCGAGGCCAGCGTGTAGCGAACGACGTCACCGAGCAGCGCACCGACCAGGGGAGACGGACGCCAGATGGGCAGCGAACGGAATCGGTCGAACACGCCCTTCTCGATGTCCTTGTTCATGGTCACGCCGGTGTACATCGTGATCATCACCACGGTCTGCACGAGGATGCCGGGGAGCAGGAACTGGATGTACGCCTGGGTCGACCCGGCCAATGCGCCACCGAACAGGTAAGTGAACAGCAACGTGAACATGATGGGAAAGGCCGTCACGTCGAACAACTGCTCGGGAACGTGCTTGATCTTGAGCAGCGCTCGCCACCCGAAGCTCAGCGACGTCGACAACGACGACGGACGCGCCGGACGCGGCCCGGCCGCACCGAGCACATCGATGATGGTCGACGCCTGTGGCGTCGACTGCTGGGCTTCCGCGGTCATGACGCAACCTCCTTCTCGGAATCAATTGTGGTGCCGACCTGAGGGGTCGTTCCTGCAGGCACTCCCGCCCCTTGGGTCGTTCCCGCAGGCTCCACTCCCGCCCCTTGGGTCGTTCCCGCAGGCTCCACTCCCGCCCCATGCCCGGTGAGGGCGAGAAACACCTCGTCCAAGCTCGGTTGTCCCAGCGTGAACGACGCGATGGGGATGCCTGCGGTCTCGAGTGCAGGCAGCACGGGTGCGGCCTGTGCCGGGTTGTCCAACCGTGCGGTGACGGTCGACGGATCCGGATCCTCGGTGACGTTGCCGCCGACCAGCTCTCGCAGGATCTGCGCGGCGGCCGTTCGCTGGGACGCCTCGAGAACTCGCAGGTGCAGTGAGTTCGATCCCACCGACGCTTTCAGCTCACCCGTCGTCCCCTCGGCGATCACCTTGCCGCGATCGATGACCGCGACACGCCCGGCCAGCTGATCGGCCTCGTCCAAATACTGTGTCGTCAGTAACACCGTCGTTCCGCCCGCGACCAACGCACGGACGATCTCCCACACGTGGTTTCGGCTGCGGGGGTCGAGCCCGGTGGTGGGCTCGTCGAGGAAGATCAGTTCGGGAGTGACGATGATGCTGGCGGCGATGTCGATGCGACGGCGCATGCCGCCGGAGTAGGTCTTGACCTGTCGGGGGCCGGCGTCGGCGATGTCGAACGCCGTCAGCAACTGCTCGGCTCGTGATCGGGCGGCGGGCCGAGAGTAGCCGAGCAGTCGAGCGAGCAGCACCAGATTCTCCGTACCGGTGAGATCCTCGTCCAGAGAGGCGAATTGTCCTGTCAGAGCGACTTTCTGCCGTACGGCCTCCGGTTCGCTCGCCACGTCGTGACCCAGGACCCGGGCACTGCCTCCGTCGATCGGAAGGAGGGTGGCCAACATCCGGATGGTCGTCGTCTTCCCTGCGCCGTTCGGCCCGAGTACGCCGTAGACACCACCGGACGGGATCGAGAGGTCGACTCCGTCGACAGCGATGTTCGTGCCGAAACGTTTGACCAGACCGTGTGTCTCGATCGCCGCCATGTCTCTCGTTTCCTCCGGTGGGCCGGTTGCCCGATTCCCCACGATTGTCCGATTCTCCACCAAGGATGAAACGCGGTCCACATCTGCGCAAACGAATTTTCGTCCCGAACCATCCTCCGGTCGGTTTGTTCCGAATATGTACTGCGGCGGGAAAACGCGGAGGTTTCGATATGAGAGCGATATGACCACTAGTGTCGTGATCGATGAACTCGATCATGAACCCGTCTGTTGGGACGACTTTCCGATGAGCGCGCCGTTGTCGGGTGCGTCCGGATCGTCGGATGCCGGCCGTGACCGGACGACATCCGATGCCTCGGAGAACTACGCGGCAGAGGATGCGGTGTGTGCTGTTCCCAGTCCACAGCTCAAGAACCTCCGTGCCGACGAAGCGGATCGTCTCCGTCGGTTGATGGCGTCGATCGCGCAGGGCGATCGGGCGGCATTCGCCGAGTTGTACGACGCGACCTCGTCGCGGGTCTACGGCATGGTGCTGCGGGTGCTTCGTGACCCGGGGTACAGCGAGGAGACCGCGCAGGAGGTGTTTCTCCAGATCTGGCGTGCGGCACCGAACTACGACCCGAACCAGGGCAGTCCACTGGCCTGGATCATGACGCTGGCGCACCGTCGAGCCGTCGATCGCGTTCGGAGCGAGCAGTCGGGTACCGACCGTGAGGCCGCGTACGGCGCAGTCAGTCACACACCGGAGCACGACGAAGTGCTCGAGACGGTGACGCAGCGGCTCGAATCGGAAGCCGTGGTCGCCTGTCTCGAAACTTTGACCGATACGCAGAGCGAGTCGGTCCGAATGGCCTATTACAGCGGTTACACCTATCGCGAAGTTGCGGAGCGGCTCGGGGTCGCGGTTCCTACCATCAAATCGCGCATACGAGACGGATTGATCAAATTGAAGACATGCCTGGGGGTGATCCCGCAATGAACGAATCGTCACGACAACGACTGCTCGACGACGCGGAGGTCTATGCCCTGCACGCGACCACCGAAGCCGAACGACGCGACATCGAGACAGAACGGTTGCGCGTCGACGACACCGCACGCGCCCAGTTCGACGTCCTGGTGGGCGAGATCCACGAGACGCTGGCCCTGGCAGCGGCGTCCGACGCCTCTCCCGCGCCCGAGTCCCTTCGGCAACGGGTGCTCGATCAGGTCGCCGTCAGCGATCAGGAGCCCACGGTCCACAAGCTGCCACCGAACGTCACACCGCTGCACAGGCATCGGCGCGAACGCTCGAAGGCCTGGCGGTACTCGATGGTCTCGGCTGCGGCCGCGGTGGTCGTCGCCGTCGGTGGCGTTGTGGTCGTCAGTCAGACCATGGGTACCGATGCGCAGCCGTCTCAGGCGGACCAGATCGTGGCCGCGCCCGATTCACGACAGGTGACGGCGGAGTTCCCCGGTGGCGGCTCGGCGACCGTGGCGTACTCGCTGGCCCGGAACGCGGTCGTCGTCGATCTCGATGGAGTTCCGCAGCCACCGCCGGGCCGCGTCTACCAGATGTGGTTCGTGGACGGTTCGCCTCGCTCTGCCGGTGTGGTGACCGAGGATCAGCTTTCCTCCGAGGACGGCACGGTGATCGACGGTCTCGGGGCGTCGACGAACTTCGCGTTCTCACTCGAACCCGCAGGCGGGTCGGCGCAGCCGACAGAGGTGCTCACGATGCTGACGTTGGGCGCCTGAGAGCAGCACACGCACAGTCGCCTCGGGCGGTTCGACGTTCGGTCAGATGCCGATGTCGAACCGCCCGAGCGTTCTGATCACCGCGGCCATCTGGCCGTAGGCTCCGGTGGCGAGATTTTCCAGCAGCGCCAGCTTGATCTCCGGTGCATCGCGCGTGAGCGCCTGGAAGTGCGCCGCCGACACCACCACGAGATCGACCGGTGTGTCGGCGACCATGTCGAGCAGGAACGGTACCGACATCAGCAGGGGCATCTCACCGAAGCTCATGCCGGGGGAGAGTGTCGTGATGCGGTGCTTGCCGCCGTCGGCGGCGACGGCCGTGGACGTCACCTCACCGCGCAGCATCAGGAACAGGCCGGCAGCCGCATCACCCTGGCGAACGATCACGTCTCCGCGCGCGTAGTGCCGCTTCTCCAGATACGGAGTGACGGCCTCGAACTGTGCGGCGGACAGCCCGGCCAGCAGCGGATGCTCGGCCGTGGTGACGACCGTCGGCTGTCGCACACCCGCGCAATGGCGATCGAGCAACAGATTCTCGGCCCACTGGATGGCCGCACCCAGGCTCGAGTAGGTTCGGCCCGCGGGGTCGGCCGGGTCGAGACTCGACGTCGTGTGACCCATGATCGCTCTCGGATCCACCAGACCCACCACACAGCCGTGCTCCGCGAGATCCTGACGGAGATCCTCGAACATGGTCCGGGCGATGTCACTGACCTCGTCGACGCCTCGCACATCGATGACGAGGGCGTCCAGTTCCCGATCGAGGTCGCCGATCTCACGGACGGCAGTCTCGGCACCGGAGAAGAGCAGATCCCCGTGCAGTTCGTACACGCGGGCTCGATCGCCCACGGCAGCCAAGGTGTTCTGTTCCACGTCCGATCGCCGTTTGCGTGACGGTGCCTCGGTGACCACGTATCGGCGCCGGATCGAGGACTTCGCAGCTCGGGTGACGTGCAGGAAGTGCAGTTCGAGGCGTTTCGAGAGTTCTCGGCAGGCGGCGACTCCACGGACGCTGTTCCCGTGCGAATCGAGCCGCGGGGAGTAGACGGCGATGCCCATCTGCCCCGGGAGTACCGCCAGGATCCCGCCTCCGACCCCGCTCTTGGCCGGCAGGCCGACCCTCGCGACCCAGTCGCCCGCGCCGTCGTACATCCCACATGTCGTCATGACCGACAGCACTCGTTCGACCAGAGCCGGTGCAAGTGCACGTTCACGGGTGCGCGGGTTGACGCCGTTGTTGGCCATCGTGGC
Source organism: Rhodococcus sp. 15-2388-1-1a (assembly GCF_002259145.1). Lineage (NCBI taxonomy): Bacteria > Bacillati > Actinomycetota > Actinomycetes > Mycobacteriales > Nocardiaceae > Rhodococcus > Rhodococcus sp. 15-2388-1-1a. Next base: position 479,673 of record NZ_NPFP01000008.1, read on the forward strand.
CGCCATCATGGCGAGGTCCGCGGCGGTGACGTCGATAGAGCACTGGCGGAAGTACAGATCGACGGCGGCGTCGGGATCGTGGTCGATGATGTCGAACGAACGGAGCATGTACCCGATTGCGCGGTTGCGATTGCCGGTGCGGGCCTCCGACCGGTAGACGGCGTCGTTGAACGTCAGAGTCCTCCCTGCATACCGCGAGTACGAGGCTCGAATGCGCTCGAATCGATCCTCGGCACTTCGCCCGGCGATCAGCGACGCCGACGTGATGGCACCGGCGTTGATCATCGGGTTGCGCGGTCGCTCGGTGACGGGGTCGAGACTGATCTCGTTGAACGGCTCACCGGACGGTTCGACGTCGACCTTGCTCGCGACGACGTCCAGTCCCCGGTCGGCCAACGCCAGTGCATAGGTGAACGGCTTGGAGATGGATTGAATCGTGAAGGGGACTCGAGTGTCGCCGACCTCGTAGACGTAACCGTCCGTGGTCGTCAGCGCGATACCGAACCCGTCCGGCGTGACGGCGGCCAGTTCGGGAATGTAGTCCGCCACCTGCCCGGACGTGTCGTCTCTGCATAATTCGTGAACTCGGCGCAGGATGGCATCGACCACGTTGCTCATAGGCCACACTGTATGTGTGATGTCCGATTCGTCTCCGCCGAGGTTAGGGGCGGCTGGCCCAGGGCACCTCGATGTTCGACGGTACTGTCGGCGTGACGATGCTGGGCGGAGCAGCAGTGCACGGTAACTCCGTAGACTGAAATTTCATTGTGTTTTCCGGCCGGAGGGAGCGATCTCGTTGGGTGTCCTAGCTCGAATTCAGACGCCCGAGGACTTGCGCGACCTCGGCAGTGCGGAGCTGGCCGAACTGGCTCGCGAGATCCGTGCGTTCCTCGTCGAGAAGGTGTCCGCTACCGGCGGCCACCTCGGTCCCAATCTCGGTGTGGTGGAACTGACATTGGCGATTCATCGCATCTTCGACTCCCCGCGTGATCCCGTCATCTTCGACACCGGTCATCAGGCGTACGTACACAAGATGCTGACCGGGCGCACCGGTCTGTTCGACACGCTGCGTAAGCAGGGCGGCCTGTCGGGCTACCCGTCACGGGTCGAGAGCGAACACGACTGGGTCGAGTCCTCGCACGCGTCGGCGTCCCTCTCCTACGCCGACGGCCTGGCCAAAGCGTTCGCCCTGAAAGGCGAAACCGACCGGCACGTGGTCGCAGTGGTCGGCGACGGTGCGCTCACCGGCGGAATGTGTTGGGAGGCCCTCAACAACATCGCCGCAGGCCGCGACCGATCCCTGGTGATCGTCGTCAACGACAACGGTCGCTCGTACGCCCCGACCATCGGGGGCTTGGCCGATCATCTGGCTGCCCTACGGCTCCAGCCCGGGTACGAGAAGGTGCTGGACAACGGTCGCCGCATCGTTCGTCGCATTCCGATCGTCGGGCCCACGGCCTACGCGATGTTGCACGGCATGAAGGCCGGAGTGAAGGACGCCATCAGCCCGCAGGTGATGTTCACCGATCTCGGAATCAAATACCTGGGTCCGGTCGACGGCCACGACCAGCACGCGATGGAATCGGCTCTGCGTCGAGCCAAGGCATACGGCGGCCCGGTCATCGTCCACGCGGTGACGCGCAAAGGCATGGGTTACGTTCACGCCGAGAACGACGTCGCAGATCAGATGCACGCCACCGGGATCATCGATCCGTTGACGGGACTGGCGCGGTCGAAGTCGGCACCGGACTGGACGTCGGTGTTCTCGGCGGCCCTGATCGAGCAGGGCGAACAGAACGAGGACGTCGTGGCAATCACCGCTGCGATGGCCGCGCCCACCGGTCTCGCCGCGTTCGGAGTTCGCTTCCCCGACCGGTTGTTCGACGTCGGAATCGCCGAGCAGCACGCGATGACGTCGGCTGCCGGACTCGCACTGGGCGGCATGCATCCGGTGGTCGCGATCTACTCCACCTTCCTCAATCGAGCGTTCGATCAATTGCTGATGGACGTGGCGCTGCTCGGACTGCCGGTCACCGTGGTGCTCGACCGCGCCGGTGTCACGGGGGCCGACGGTGCCAGCCACAACGGCATGTGGGACATGTCCCTGCTCGGCATCATCCCCGGCATGAGGGTGGCGGCGCCACGAGATGCCGAGACACTGCGAGAAGAGCTGGCCGAGGCGATCGCAACGTCCGACGGACCCACCGCGCTGCGCTTTCCGAAAGGCGCGGTGACCGAAACCGTGCCCGCAGTGCGCAGACTCGACGGAATCGTCGACGTACTGACCGAGCCGTCCGGTGCCACGGGCGATGTGCTGATCGTGGCCGTCGGAGTGTTCGGTCCGCTGGCCGTGCACGCCGCGGAGAAGCTCCGACAGGACGGCATCTCGGCGGCTGTGGTCGACCCCAGATGGGTGCTGCCCATCCCGCAGGCGCTGCTGAAATTGGCGGAGGACTATCGGATGGTGGTCACCCTCGAAGACAGTGGCCTGCACGGTGGTGTCGGCTCGACCCTGTCCGCGGCTCTTCGCGCGGCAGGCGTCGATACTCCGTGTCGTGATCTCGGTGTGCCACAACGATTCCTGGATCACGCATCACGCGAACAGCTGCACCACGAACTCGGTCTCACCTGCGAGGACGTCGTACAGCGGGTCTCGCACTGGGTCAAGAGCCTCTGACGCCGGTCTCCTGCCGGACGTCGCCGCCGTAGAACGCGCGGCGTCCGGCCACCGCGCCCGCGACTGCCATCGGAGCCGTCATCACGAGCAGGAAGAGCACCGACGGTTCCCACCGTTGCGTTGCCGAATGTACTGCGCCGCACACCACCGGGCCGCAGGCTGCCAGCATGTAGCCGACCGTCTGTGCCATCGAACTCAGCGATGCAGCATCACGTGCCGTCGCGGCCCGCAGATTCATCAGCGTCATCGCCAAGGACAACTGCCCACCTTGGCCGAGTCCGAGCAACACGGCCCACAGCAGCGCCCATGAATCGGCCGAGGACAGCACTCCCAGCAAGCCGGCAACCGTGGGCAACACCACCGCGACGGCCAGAACGCTCTGCCTCGACAATCCGGTGGCCACGTTCGGCACCGTCAGCGCCGTCACGACACTGCTGACCGACAGAGCCGTCAACAGCAATCCGGCCGCGGCGGCGTCCACACCTCGATCCTGGTAGATCGTGGGCAGCCACGCGATCAACGAATACGCCATGAGTGACTGCACACCCATGAACGCCGTCACCGCCCACGCGACGGGGGAGCGCAGCACGCCCGAACTGCCCTGCGATCCCACGGAACCGGACACCGCCGGCGACGACCCCGTCCTCGCGAACATCCGGGACAGCAGTGCCATACACAACGCCGCGATCACCACCGGGACCGCCCACAACCCGAGCACCCACCGCCACGCGCCGTCGAGCGACTCGGTCAACGGAACCGAGACCCCCGACGCCACACCGGCACTGGCGCTGATCACGGCAGTCAACACACCGGTCAACAACCCCAGCCGGCGAGCCGACACCGCCGGACTCTCCGGTCGTGCCCGCAGGCTCCACTCCTGCACGATCACGCGCACCAGTACCGGCCCCAACACGTTCGCCACCGCAATACCCGCAGCCGCCGCGAGGGTTCCCGCCACCAGTACCGGCCAGGACGGCACCGCGCGCACCGCGGTGCCGACCGCAACGAGAATCAAGCACCCGACGAGCACGTGTGTGACCCGCGCGCGACGCAGCAAAGAACCTGCAGCGGCAGCGCACACACCGAGGAAGATCACCGGTCCCGTCGTCAACAGCGCCATCGAGACGGAACCGGCAGAGTAGAACGCCGCAATATTCGAGGTGAGAGCCGAGGTGCTGCCGAACAGCAGACGCAGTCCGAGACCGAAGACCACGACGGTGAACACAGCGAACACGGTTCGGGACTTCATGGCCTGCTTTCGGCGTCCGGTCGACGGATTGTTTCTATCCCTCACAATGCACTACCGGTCATGTGAGAACCTTCTCGACCTGGCTGCAGGTTCGGTACCGAGAGCAACACCGAACTCTCGGATTTCACGAACGAGTGATCGACGAATGCAGCGAGGAGTACGGAATCGATCGCGTCGTGACATCGAGTCCATTCACGCCGAGTGTCGATCATTTTCTTTGCGAATATGTGACCTGCGTGGCTGGTGTGTCGTTGTTGTCCAAACCGTGACGACTGGCATGTTTTGTCCATGACCCTCGTCTTCGACGGTAGAACCGACGTCTCGGACAGCCGAAGCGATCCGGCTCTCGGCGACGGCGACTCCGACTGGGCCGCCGTCGAGTCCGTGGATGGCACCCCGCCGCGGGATTCCCGGAACGACGGGATCGAGCGACGGCATTCGCGATGGTTCGTGGCGATGTCGGCAGTGATCGGTGTGGTGGCATTCGCAGCACACGATCGTTTGCTGTCTTTCGACTCGTTGTACGGGTTGTTCGGCAACGGTGTCGACGCTCTCGTCTACCGACACGGCGGCGCAACCGTACTCGGTAGCGAAGAGCTGTACTCGTTTTCGTTGTTCGGCACGCTGCCGTTCACGTATCCGCCGTTCGCTGCTGTGCTGTTCGCACCCCTGGGCTTGCTCTCCGATACTGCGACCGGATTGCTGGTGAACATATCCAATGTCGTGTTGCTCTACGGCGTCGTCCATCTCAGTTGGCGACGACTCGGATACGAGAATTGCACGCGGACCAAAGTGGTGAGTGTGGGTCTGGCAGTGGTTTGCTCGTGGCTGGAGCCGGTGCGCATGTCGCTGTGGTTGGGCCAGATCAATCTGTTGTTGCTCGTGTTGGTGCTGTGGGATCTCGGCCGGCCCGAGGGCAGTCGGCTTCGCGGGGTCGGCGTCGGAATCGCGGCAGGTCTGAAGCTGACACCCGGCCTGTTCATCGTCATGTCGATCGCGCAGAAGCAATGGCGAGCGGCATGGACTGCGGCCGTCACCGGTCTGGTCACGGTGCTGATCGGATTTGTGGTCGTGTTCTCCGACGCGTGGCGCTATTGGACCTCCGCGATCCTCGCCTCGGACCGAGTGGGGTCGACCACGTCTCCCGCGAACCAGTCGGTTCGGGGGGTGGTGGCGCGGGCGTGGGGAACCGAGCATCCGCCTGTGATCGTGTGGTTGCCTGCGGCCTTGATCGTCCTTGCTGCGGGGATGTGGGTGTCGTATCGAGCTCACCGTGCGGGGAGAACACTGCTGGCGATGACGCTGTGCGGTCTCACGGCGCCGATGGTGTCGCCGTTCTCCTGGGGCCATCATTGGGTGTGGTGCGTTCCGCTGTTGGTGATCGGACTCGATGCATGTGCGAGCTCGCGGACGAGCGTGCGCGGCCGCACGCTGCGCATCCTCGGATTGCTCGCCGCCACAGCTCCTTTCGTGGCCTGGTATCGCACTCAGGCCGACGTGGTGGTGATCGGCACGTTCATGCAGTCCGTATCGCCGATCCTCGACGAAGGACTGCGGAACGCGTATTGCGTTGTCTACGTGATCGTTCTGGTGGTAGCGGCGATAGGACTGCGGAAGGACTCGACTGTCCGCTACGTCCCTGCCACCCACTCTTCGATCTGAACGCGATCTATCAGATGGGCCAGGGCGAAGGGATCGTGTGCGAACATCCGCTCCACACTCGCCTTGTCGGTGCCGTCGACGATCATCGTGGCACCACTGTGATCGGCGAGTGGGCTCGACGATCGGAGGATCTTGCGGCGCTCGAGTTCGCGCAGCCAGGCGCGGTGGTCGGTGCGGTGATCGTCACGGCCCGAGGATGTTTCGGGGGTGTACGCGTATTCGACGACGAACATCGGCATGTCAGATCTCCATGTCCTCGAGCTCCATTCCTTTGGTTTCCGTGATCTTGTACTTGACGAAGAAGAAAGACAGGATCGCGAAGAACGCAAAGAACGAATAGATGAATCCGAGTCCGATGGTGTCGGACAACGGCGGAAATGCGAGTGTGATGGCGAAGTTGGCAATCCAGTTCGCGGCAGTACTGATACCGAGAGCGACGGCTCGCATTCGGTTGGGGAACATCTCCCCGAGCATGACCCACATGATCGGTCCCCAGGTTGCGGCGAAGAAGACCACGAAGAGGTTCGCTCCGACGAGAGCGACCGGTCCCCACGGGGACGGCAATTCGAGTTGGTCCCCGCTGCCCACTGCCTGAGTGAACGAAACTGCCGCCAGTACGAGGCCGACGAACATACCTATCGAGCCGATCATGAGCAGATTTCGTCGGCCGAATCGGTCGACGAACAAGATGGCGACGAATGTCATCGAGACATTGATGACAGAGGTGATCACCGAGGTGACGAAAGATTGGTTCTCGCTGAAACCGACGGATTTCCACAGGGTCGTCGAGTAGTAGAAGATCGCGTTGATGCCGACGAACTGCTGCAGAATCGCCATCGTGATGCCGACCCAGACGATCGGTTGCAGACCGAACTTGGGTCCACGGATATCGGCGAAGGACGATTTCGATTCCCGACGCAAGGTCAGTCGGATCTCTTTGACCCTTTCGTTCGGGTTCACCTCTCCGGTGATGTCTCCCAGAATGCGAGCCGCTTCCTCGTCGAGATGTTTTCCGACGAGGTATCTGGGCGACTCGGGAATCAGCGTGGCGAGAAAACCGTAGACGAGTGCCGGTGCCACGCCGACCAGGAACATCCATCGCCAGGCTTCGAGCCCGAACCACAGGTCGTTCGACGGCCCACCTGCCGCGTTCTGCAGCACCGCGTCCGACAGCAGGGCGGCGAAAATTCCGATGGTGATGGCCAGCTGCTGCAGCGAGGCCAATCCACCTCGATAGCGCGCCGGGGCAATCTCCGAGATGTAGGCGGGCGCGATGACCGATGCGATGCCGATGCCGAGGCCGCCGAGTACACGCCACAGCATGAGATCCGGGACGCTGAACGCGAACCCGGATCCCACCGACGAGATGGTGAACAGTGCGGAACCGAGTAGCATCACCTTCTTTCGGCCCCAGCTGTCGGCGAGCCGGCCGGCGAACCAGGCACCGACCGCACAACCGAGAAGCGCGATGGCCACGGCGAAGCCGGTGACGAACGACGACAGTGCGAAGTTCTCCTGGATGGAGTCCACCGCGCCGTTGACGACGGACGAATCGAACCCGAACAAGAAGCCGCCGACAGCGGCGGCAATCGTGACTCCGATGACTTTGGCAGTGTGCCGATCGGTGGATTGCGTCATCACGTGACCCAGCTTTCGAAGTGAACCAGCATCCTTGGTGGTCGATCGCCATCATCGTCCTCGCACCGGCGGATTGGGAGCGAAATCGACTCGATATTCGAGGCGTGCGGAAATCCGCTCACCGAAAAAGGTGAATTGTCCGATATTCCGCCTGTCGAACTCGAAGTTGCGGACGGAAATCTGCCGAAAGTCGTCCATGGCTTCGAGTTCGGCGGCAGGTGGCTATCGCGCCTGGGCGGCGGCCCACTGACCGAAGGTCTGGAGACCGTGATCCGCATCGGTCGTGGTGACCAGCGTTCCGTCTCGCATCGCGCGACCGTATGCGCCGGGAATCGGGACTTCGAGCACCAGGCCGCGAGTACCGATGGCCCGTGCGTAGCGCCGAACCATCTCGGCCATGCGTTCTTCACGCGGTCCACCCAGGTCTGCGACTCGGCCGGCCGGGGACCGCTCCGCCAGGTCGATCAGTCGTTCGGCGACCTCGCGGGCGGCGATCGGTTGCGAGACCATCTTCGGGATGATGCTCACCGGACCGAACGAGGATCGTGCGCGAATCTGGCCGGCGAACTCGTGGAACTGGGTGGCTCGAAGAATGGTCCACGGCACTGTGCCGGCTCGAATGATTCTCTCCTGCTCGACCTTGCCGGCGTAGTACGAGTGTGGAGCCCTGTCTATCCCCACGATCGACAGCGCCACGTGATGGCCGACACCGGCCGCGCCCTCTGCCGTCAGCAGGTTTCGCGTGACAGCGGCGAAGAACGACATCGACTCCTTCGCCGAGATCGTCTGCGTCGACGCGACGTCGACCACCGCGTCGACTCCGGCCAGGGCGTCGGACAGACCCGACCCGCTGACGAGATCCACACCCGCAGATCGCGATAGAACGACCACCTCGTGTCCGCGTTGACGGGCGACCTCGACGACATGCACTCCGACGGTTCCGGTTCCACCGGCTACGGCTAGCTTCATCGCGTATCCACCTGATTCTCGAGAGCTGATGCGGACCGCACGGCGCGGCCCTCCACTCTCTGACGACACAGCCGTGCCGAATGTATGGCGAGTGTCAGGGCCAATGTCGGAGTTTGTCCGGATTGAGCACGATCCAGATGTCGGCCACCACCCCGTCCGCTGTGTCGAACCCGATGACGCCGAACACCTGTCCGCCGCGTCGGATCACGATGCCGGACAGGCTGTTGACGGCCTCGATGGACCAACTGAGGTCCGCGGACTTGGCGGTGATGCCGCGAACGAAACGAGCGACTCGGTCGGAGCCCACAACAGGGTTGCGGGCCGCCGAGACCTGCCCGCCTCCGTCGCTGATCAGGGTGACATCGGGGGCGAGCAACGAGACGAGCGTCGCAAGGTCTCCGTCTCCCGAGGCCATCGCGAAGGCGCGCACGACGCGATCGTGCTCGAGGGGGTCGGCAGAGGTGAGATGGCGGCCGTGCACGTGTTTTCGGGCGGCAGACGCGAGCTGGCGGCATGCGGCAGGGGAGCGGTCGAGCACGGCCGCGATGTCGTCGAACGGAACGGCGAAGGCATCGTGCAGCACGAATGCGACTCGCTGCGCAGGACCGAGCGATTCGAGAACGACGAGCAAGGCGAGAGTCACCGAATCCTGTTGTGCGACTCGATCAGCCGGGTCGGCGGCCGTCGAGTTCACCGAGTGCAGGCCGCAGACGGGTTCCGGCAACCATTGGCCGACGTACTTCTCGCGGCGGACGCGGGCCGATCCGAGCAGGTCGAGGCAGATGCGGCCGACCACCCGGGTGAGCCACGCAGCAGGGACGTCGACGGCGTCGCGTTCGGCGTCGGTGAGTCGGTACCACCGAACGAGAGCCTCGGACGCAGCGTCTTCGGCGTCGCAGTAGGAACCAAGCATGCGATAGGCGATACCGATCAGCCGACCGCGTTCCTCGTTCATGGCGTCAGACCTTATCGCGACACAACGATGCCGAGTTCGAGGTGATGGACGAAAATCCGGAGAATTCCGTCCACAACCTCGAACTCGGCGGGCAATGCTAGACGCTGGCTACGCCCGGAGCGAGGAAGCGCTGACCGGTTGCGGCCTCGGAGGCTCCGCTGCGGTCCAGGTACGGGGTGATGCCGCCGTTCCAGAAACCGAAGCCGCCGCCGAGCAGCAGGCAGAGGTCGATGTCCTCGGCTGCTGCCACGACGCCCTCGTCGAGCATGATCTTGATCTCGTCGGCGATCGCGTTGCGGGTGCGTTCGAGCACCTGCTCGGCGGTCGACGGCGAATCACCTTGCGGCCACAGTGCGGCAACCTCGGGGTCGACGACCTGGCCCTCGGGGCCGTAGGTCCACACACCCGGCTTCTTTGCCTCGACGAGTGCACGGAATCCGGGGGAGTCCTTGAATCGATCCGGGTACGCCTCGGCAAGCGTCTCCGCGGTGTGCAGAGCGACGGCCGGTCCGACGAGTGCCAGCAGTGTCAGCGGACTCATCGGCATGCCGAGTTCGCCCACTGCGCCGTCGGCGACCTCGAACGGGGTGCCCTCGTCGATCGCGCTGATGATCTCGTTCGACGCGCGGGTGACGAGACGGTTGAAGACGAATCCGGGGAGATCCGCCGACAATACTGCCGACTTCTTCAGGGTCTTGGCCGTCGCGAATGCCGTTGCGAGGGTGGCATCGTCGGTCTTCTCGCCCTTGACGACCTCGAGCAGTGGCAGGACCGCAACGGGGTTGAAGAAGTGGAAGCCGACAACGCGCTCGGGGTGCTTCAGATCGGCCGCCATCTTGGTGATCGACAACGAGGAGGTGTTGGTCGCGAGAATCGTTTCGGCAGAAACGAATTCCTCGACCTCGGCGAACACCTTCTTCTTGACGTCGAGGTTCTCGAACACGGCCTCGATGACGAAGTCGGTGTTGGCGAACGCAGACTTGTCGATCGAGCCGGACACCAACGCCTTCAATCGATTCGCGGCGTCGGGGGACAGGCGCTTCTTGCCGAGCAGCTTGTCGATCTCGCCGTGGACGTAGCCGACGCCCTTGTCGATGCGCTCCTGATCGATGTCGGTGAGGATCACCGGCACCTTCAGCTGCCGAACGAACAGCAGTGCGAGCTGGCTGGCCATCAGACCGGCACCGACGATGCCGACACCGGAGATCTTGCGCGCCAACGACTTGTCGGGTGCACCGGCGGGACGCTTCGCGCGCTTCTGCACCAGATCGAAGGCGTACAGCCCGGCACGCAATTCGTCCTTGACCAGCAACGTGGACAGGGCCTCGTCCTCGGCCGCGAAGGCTTTGTCGAGCGAGGCCGAGTCGGTGATGTCGGTGTTCTTGGCGAGCTCGAGCAGCTCCACCGCGGCGACGGGGCCGGGGGCGAAGTTGTTGGTCTTGCCCGCCACGATTCCCTTGGCGCGGGCGATGGCGTCGTCCCAGGCCTGCCCGCGGTCGATCTCCGGACGGGCAGGGGTGATCTCGCCCTTGATGACCTGAGCAGCCCACGAGAGGGACTGCTCGAGGAAGTCGGCTCCGCCGAAGAGAGCGTCTGCGATACCGAGGTCGAGTGCCTGCTGCGGCTTGAGGACGCGGTTCTGGTTCAGTGCGTTCTCGATGACGACGGTGACCGCGTTCGAGGCTCCGATGATGTTCGGCAGCAACTGAGTTCCGCCCCATCCCGGTACCAGCCCGAGGAAGGCCTCGGGTAGTCCGAGCGCGGCAGCGTTCTCCGCGACGGTCCGGTAGTGCGAGTGCAGTCCCACTTCGAGACCACCGCCGAGTGCGGCACCGTTGATGAAGGCGAACGTCGGAATCGTGCTTTCGCGCAGGCGACGGAAGACCTTGTGGCCGTGCTGCCCGATCTGCAGCGCCTCGTCCTTGGTCTTGATGTTCGGCACACCGTTGAGGTCGGCACCGACGGCGAAGATGAACGGCTTACCGGTGACGGCGATGGCCACCGGGTTCGCTGCGAAGGCCTCGTCGAGGGCGGCGTCGAACTTGGCGAGTCCGCCGGGACCGAAGGTCGACGGCTTGGTGTGATCGAAACCGTTGTCGAGCGTGACGAGGGCGATGGAGCCGTCGAGTCCCGGTACGGAGACGATCTTGGTGAAGGCGTTCGTGACTACCTCGTCTTCGAACGCTGTGGTGATGTCACTCATTTGGCTGCTCCCGAGTAGTCAGCGTGGTTGGGGTTCTCCCAGATGACGGTGCCGCCCATGCCGAGACCGATGCACATGGTCGTCAGGCCGTAGCGGACGTCGGGCTGCTGAGCGAACTGGCGGCTCAGCTGGGTCATCAGGCGCACGCCCGAGGACGCGAGAGGGTGGCCACACGCGATGGCACCGCCCCACTGGTTGACGCGGGGATCGTCGTCGGCGATGCCGTAGTGCTCGAGGAAGGCGAGTACCTGGATGGCGAAGGCCTCGTTGATCTCGAACAGGCCGATGTCTTCGATGCTCAATCCAGTTCGGCCGAGCAGCTTTTCGGTGGCAGGAACCGGGCCGATGCCCATGACGGCCGGGTCGACGCCTGCGAAGCTGAAGCCGACCATGCGCATGCCGATGTTCAGGCCGAGCTCGTGCGCGGTGTCCTCGCCGGCGAGGATCGCGGCGGTGGCACCGTCGTTGAGTCCCGCAGCGTTGCCTGCGGTGACGCGACCGGCAGGACGGAACGGCGTCTTGAGCTTGGCGAGGTCTTCGACGGTGGTGCCGGGGCGAGGCGGCTCGTCCTCGGTGGCCAGGCCCCACCCGGCGGCGGACTTGGTGGCGACGGGCACGAGAGTGTCGGCGATGAAGCCGGCCTTCTTGGCCGCGTCGTACTTGTTCTGACTGGCGACGGCGTACGCGTCGGTGCGGTCCTTGGTGATGCTCGGGAACCGGTCGTGCAGATTCTCGGCGGTGTTGCCCATCACCAGTGCGCTGGGATCGACGAGCTTGTCGGCGAGGAAACGCGGGTTGGGGTCGACGCCTTCACCCATCGGGTGGCGGCCCATGTGCTCGACGCCACCGGCGATCACGACGTCGTACTGGCCGAAGCCGATGCCCGATCCGGTGGTGGTGACCGAGGTCATTGCGCCTGCACACATGCGGTCGATCGCGAATCCGGGGACGCTGCGGGGGAGACCGGCGAGCAGGGCGGACGTACGGCCGATGGTCAGGCCCTGGTCACCGGTCTGCGTGGTCGCGGCGATCGCGACCTCGTCGATGCGCTCGGGAGGGAGGTTGGGGTTCTTGCGAAGGAGTTCGCGGATTGCCTTGACGACCAGGTCGTCTGCGCGAGTGTCGGCGTACATGCCCTTGGGGCCTGCTTTGCCGAACGGGGTACGGATGCCGTCGACGAAGACAACATTCCTCTGTGAGCTGGTGGACGCGGGTACAGACACGCTTTTCGATCCTCCCGACAGATGCGGACGACTCGCCCGGGTACCCGGACGCGACCCCTACTGTAGCGGGTATTACCCGTCGGTAACTTGGGAAGGGTGCAGTGCCTTCGTCAGTACCGGCACCACCAGTGTCCGCTGCCAGGGTCGGGCCCCGCCGTCGGCCAGTCGGGCCTCGATCAGCTCGGCCGGGTCGACGTCGGGATCGGCCGGATTCTGCCAATCCCACACCAGGCGGCGCAGCAGATCCGGCATCAACAGATTCTCGACCGGCACTGCAACCGATTCGCTGAGCTCGGTCATCGCGGCCCTGACGTCGGCGAGTCGCGCAGCTGCATCGGGATCGCGTCGAGCCCACCGATTGACCGGGGGCGGACCGTCGAAAGACGCTGCCATCGAGGGCAGTTCGGACGTCGGAAGCGCTCGCGCACGGGTCAGGGCGGAGGCCCACAGTCGGGACGATCTGCGCTGACGCGGACCGCCGAAGACCGGCAGTTGCTCGAGCTCCCGCGAGGACTTCGGGTCCGCCGTTGCGGCTGCGACGATCGCCGAGTCGGGCAACACCCGGCTCGGTGCCACATCACGCTTGGCCGCCAATTCGTCTCGGGTGGCCCACAATTCGCGGACGGCAGCGAGGGTGCGGGGAGATTTGATCGCATGGATCCCCGATGTCCGACGCCATCTGTCGGTCTTGGGTTTGGGCGGTCCGAGAGTGAGGATGTGGGCGAATTCCTGTGCTGCCCAGTCCGTTTTACCCTGCTGTTCGAGCTCCGCGGCCATTGCGTCACGCAGTTCGAGCAGAACTTCGACGTCGAGTGCGGCGTAGTTGAGCCAGGTGTCGGGTAGTGGCCGGGTGGACCAGTCGGCAGCTCCGTGGCCCTTCTGCAGGGCAAGGCCGAGAGTGCGTTCGACAATGGCGCCGAGCCCCACTCGGTCGAATCCGGCGAGGCGGCCTGCGAGTTCGGTGTCGTAGAGCGTCGCGGGTACCAGGCCGAGTTCGGCGAGCCCGGGTAGGTCCTGATCGGCGGAGTGCAACACCCATTCGAGCGGGTTGATCACCTCGGCGAGTGGAGCGAGGTCGCCGGTGACGGGGATCGGATCGAGCAGAACGGTCCCTGCGCCACGCCGACGGAACTGCAGAAGGTAGGCACGCTGGGAGTACCGAAAGCCCGACGCGCGTTCGGCGTCGACTGCGAGAGGCCCGTGACCTGCCGCGAGGAGCTTCGCGGCCACGAGAACGGCATCCGGTGTGTCGACGACATCGGGTACACCGTCAGCCGGGGCGAGCAACGGAACGGCGACCGGCTCGTTGACCGGCGCGTCCGACGGGGCGTCGTCCGACGTGGTGTCGGGGGAACTCTCGGCTGACATGGACAGTGACTCTAAGCCCTACGGGTGGAAGGGCCGCCCACTATGTCCGGCTGGAACTGCGCTGACCGAGGGTGGTGATGCCCGCGGGAGGCAAACCGGCCGCGTAGGCGAGCACCTCACAGAACGCTTCGACGTGCGTCGAGAGGTCCTCGGACGTGGCCGTCCACGAGGCGCGCAGTTCGAGCTGGTGGGCCTTGGGCGGCCCGGCGATGTCGCCGTAGCGCACCGAACTGGTCGAGGTGACAGTGCCGCCGAGTGCGTTGAGCGGCTCTGACCGTGACTCCAGCGCGTCGACCAGCCAACTCCACCCGACCTCGGGGAGCAGGGGATCGTCGGCGAGGGATTCGTCGACGTCCGCCTGGATGTACGCGACCAGTCGAAGGGTGCCGTTCCATGCCTCGGCACCGTCGGGGTCGTACAGCAGGATCAGGCGGCCGAAGGCGTCGCCGTCACTCTGTTCGTCGACCTGGTCGGAATCGGGATGCTTGACCTCGGCCCCGATCGCATAGCTGTAGGGGGCGAGACGCTGCGGCGGCCGGATCGGACCGATTTCGATCGCCGGGTGTACCTGAGCCCGATGCATCGCGTCGATGGCGGCGCGGAACGGCGCAGGTTCGGCGGTGGATTGGGATTCGGTCACGTCACCGGACGTTAGACGCGTCACGTTGCGCTCAGGCGGAGGCGCGCCGAGCCGTGATGGAACCGAAGTGGGTGTGTCGCCCTTGGTGGCAGGAGCTTTTCTCCCGCGTGGCAGCATGGAAGGCGATGAACGCCGAACCGCACGCCACAGCCCCCGCCCGTCGAGAACTCCCGGACGCGCCGTTCCTGGCCGCGATCGCAGGTAGAGCTCCCTCGCGTCGGCCGGTGTGGTTCATGCGCCAGGCCGGTAGGTCGCTGCCGGAGTACCGCAAGATTCGCGCCGGCATCGGCATGTTGGATTCCTGCTTCCGGCCCGACCTCGTGGCCGAGATCACCCTCCAGCCTGTTCGTCGGCACGACGTGGACGCGGCAATCCTGTTCTCGGACATCGTCGTTCCGCTCAAGGCCGCCGGTATCGATCTCGACATCGTCGCAGGTACCGGACCGGTCGTCGCGCAGCCGGTGCGGTCGGCTGCCGATGTCGCCGCACTGCCGATCCTGACCGCCGATCAGGTGGAGCCGGTGGCCGATGCGGTGCGGATCCTCACCCGTGAACTGGCCGGTACGCCGCTCATCGGTTTCGCTGGCGCACCGTTCACCCTCGCGTCGTATCTGGTCGAGGGTGGCCCGAGCCGCAATCACGAGAAGACCAAGGCGCTCATGCGGTCCGATCCGGCGACCTGGCATGCCCTGCTCGACGCACTGGCCACCACGACGATCACCTTCCTGCAGGCTCAGCTCGCCGCAGGCGTCGACGCAGTGCAGGTGTTCGACTCCTGGGCGGGTGCGCTGTCCCTCGCCGACTACCGCGAGTACGTGCTGCCGCACTCGACGCGAGTGTTCGACGCCGTGTCCTCGGCCGGTGTACCCAAGATCCATTTCGGTGTCGGAACCGGAGAACTGCTCGGGGCGATGGGTGAGGCCGGTGCCGACGTGGTCGGTGTCGACTGGCGTATTCCGCTCGACGACGCCGTGCACCGGGTCGGCGGCGGCAAGGTGCTGCAAGGAAATCTCGATCCCGCGGTGCTGTTCGCCGGCTGGGATGCCGTCGAGGCCGAAGTTCGCCGTATCGCCGCCGAAGCGGACCGCGCGGTGGCGGCCGGTGCGCGCGGACATGTGTTCAACCTCGGACACGGAGTGCTCCCCGATACCGATCCCGAGATTCTGACCCGCGTGGTGTCGCTGGTGCATTCGTTGTGACGGTGCGGCGGTACGCCGTGGTCGGCGGCGGAATCTCCGGCCTCGTCGCGGCGTATCGCCTCCGACAGTCCTGCGGACCGGATGCTGAGATCACTCTCGTCGAGGCCTCGTCGCGCATCGGTGGCACGCTGCGCACCACGGCAGTCGGAACGGACTCGTTGGACGTCGGTGCGGAGGCCTTCATCGGTCGTCGTCCGGAAGTGCCGGCTCTGCTCGCCGAACTCGGCCTGTCGGATCAGCTGGTGCACCCCTCGTCGGCGCGTCCACTGGTCTACTCCGGCGGTCGGACGCATCCCCTCCCGCTCGGCACCTTGATGGGGATACCGTCCTCGGCCGATTCGGTACGGGATCTGGTGGACGGTGAAGACCTGCGCCTCATCGAGACCGAGACCGCGCGGCCCTTCGCCTGGACCGCGGGTTCGGACGTGAGTGTGGCCGATCTCGTGGGCACCAGGTTCGGCTCCCAGGTCGTGAGCCGTTCGGTGGACCCGCTGCTCGGCGGCGTGTATTCCGGCTCGGCGAGCTCCATCGGCGTCCGTGCGGCTCTGCCCACGTTGGCTGCCGCGTTGGACGGCGGAGCGGCGAACCTGACCGAGGCAGTGCTGGCAGCACTGCCCACTCCGTCGCCGGGACCGGTCTTCGGCGGACTGAGCGACGGTTATGCGGTGCTGCTCGATGCTCTCGTCGCTGCGACCGATGCCCACACGGTCGTCGGAGCAGGCGTCGGTGAGATTCGCCGCGACGCCGGCGGGTGGTTCGTCGAGGGCGTCGGACTCGTCGACGGCGTGGTACTGGCGGTCCCCGCGCCGATTCTCGGTCGACTCATCGCCGAGGTGGCACCCGCGGCGGCGCAGGCCGCGCGGGATATCGAACTCGCGTCCTCGGTCGTCGTCGCGCTCGCGTTCCCCAAGACCACCGAACTGCCGCAGAACTCGGGAATCCTGGTGGCCACGGACGCGGGCCTGGACGTCAAGGCATTCACGTTGTCGAGTCGTAAGTGGCCGCACCTGGAGGAGCGTGACGCGGTACTGCTACGGGCCTCGCTCGGCCGCTTCGGTGACACCACGGCATCGGACCGATCCGACGCGGAGTCGATCGAGACGGCACGCGCGGACCTCGCGGCGGTGGCGAACATCGATGCGCAGCCGCTCGCCGCGACCCTGCAGCGCTGGCCGGGAGGTCTGCCGCAGTACGCCCCGGGGCACCTCGATCGCGTCGCCGCCATCGAGGCCGGAGTGGCCGACCTACCCGGCCTCGAGGTCACCGGGGCCTGGCAGCGCGGCGTCGGAGTGCCCGCGTGTATTGCGTCCGCCACCACCGCTGCCGCCCGTCTGATCGAAGTGGCACGATAGGGCCATGGCACGCCTCGATTACTCAGCGCTCAACTCGACTCTTCGCTACTTGATGTTCTCGGTCTACAAGGTCACGCCCGGCGTTCTCGGCGAGGATCGGGCCGCGGCTGCCAAGGAAGCGAAGGTGTTCTTCGAAGGTCGTGAAGACAAGGGCGTCGCAGTGCGAGGGGTCTACGACATCGCCGGTATGCGCGCCGACGCCGACTTCATGGTGTGGACGCACGCCGAGCGCATCGAGGATCTCCAGGCCACGTACTCCGATTTCCGCCGCACCACCGCGCTGGGCAGGGCGAGTACTCCGGTGTGGAGCAACACCGCGCTGCACCGCCCGGCCGAGTTCAACAAGAGCCACGTCCCGGCGTTCATCGCAGGTGAGGATCCGGGCGCGTACATCTGCGTCTACCCGTTCGTCCGCTCGATCGATTGGTACCTGCTACCCGACGACGAGCGTCGCACGATGCTCGCCGACCACGGCAAGGCCGCACGCGACTACAAGGACGTGCGCGCGAACACCGTGCCCTCGTTCGCACTCGGCGACTACGAGTGGATCCTCGCCTTCGAGGCTCCCGAACTCGATCGCATCGTGGACCTGATGCGTGACCTGCGGGCCACCGAGGCGAGGCGTCACGTGCGCGAGGAGACCCCGTTCTTCACCGGCCCTCGGGTCGAGGTGGACGCGCTCGTCGAATCTCTGCCGTGACGACGACGGGCACACCCGCGATCGAGGCCGTCCTGTTCGACTTCTCGGGCACGCTGTTCAGGCTCGAGGAGCACCCCTCCTGGTTCGACGGGATTCACGATGCCGATGGCACCCCCGTCGACGGTGCGGGAGCCGCGGAACTGATGCGACGCATGACGGCACCGGTGGGGGAGACGGTCGAGTTCGACGACGCGACGCGTCATGCTTGGCGGAACCGAGATCTCGATCCGGCGCTGCACCGGCAGGCCTATCTGCATGTGCTCGCGCAGTCCGGTGTCACCGATCCGGCGCACGCAGAATCCGTCTACGGTCGCGTGATCGATGCGGATTCCTGGACGCCGTACCCGGATACCGAAGCGGTGCTCAAAAAGCTTGCTGCCGAATCGATTCGGATCGGGGTCCTGAGCAACATCGCATTCGACATCCGTCCCGCGTTCGTCGATCGCGGTATCGACAGGTTCGTCGACGAATTCGTACTCTCGTTCGAGGTCGGTCACGTCAAGCCGCAGCCCGAGATCTTCCGGCACGCGGTAGCGGCGTTGGGCGTCGACCCCGCGGTGACGCTGATGGTGGGCGACAGCGACGAGGCCGACGGTGCCGCTCGAGAGATCGGGTGTCGCTTCGCTCTCGTCGATCCGGTGCCGACGTCGCAGCGCCCCGATGCTCTACTGAAGGCGCTGCGCGAGTTCGGAATTCGATGACCGGGGTGGCCGGCGTTCAACACATGGGCCACTGGGGCATGTTTCGTGCCGAGTCGGACGGGCACGATGTCACCGCGATTCATCCCCAGGTGACGGACAGCAATCCCTCCCCGGTGTTGGGCAACCTCGTCGGGTCGGTGACCCATCGATCCCGCGTCACCGCACCGGCGGTGCGCAAGGGCTGGCTCGAGCACGGGCCGGGGCCGACCGACAAGCGTGGCAGCGACGAGTTCGTCGAGGTCTCGTGGGACGAGTTGACCGACCTGCTGTCCAACGAACTACGCAGAGTGATCGACACATTCGGCAACAACGCCGTGTACGGCGGGTCGTACGGGTGGGCGAGTGCCGGACGCTTCCATCACGCGCAGAGTCAGGTGCATCGCTTTCTCAACTGCATCGGCGGTTACACGCGATCGGTGCACAGCTACTCACTGGGTGCGACCGGCGTCATCATGCCGCACGTCCTCGGTGCGCATTGGAAGATGTTCTCGCGCTCCACCTCCTGGAACGTGATCGCCGCACACACCGAATTGTTGGTGGCGTTCGGCGGAGTTCCGGTGAAGAACACCGGCATCAATCACGGCGGTACGTCGGACCACCCCACCGTCGATTCGCTCGACGCGATGCGCGCCCGCGGTGGGCAGATCGTCACCGTGAGTCCGCTTCGCAGCGACATGAACGGCGACTCGCGCTGGATCGCTCCGCGGCCCGGTACCGACGTCGCGATGATGCTGGCGCTCGCATACGTGCTCGCCGACGAAAAGCTGCACGACACAGCATTTCTCGACACATACTGCCAGGGCTATCCGGAGTTCGAGCGATATCTGCTCGGCATCACGGACGGCACACCCAAGACCCCGCAGTGGGCCTCGGCGATCTGCGGCATCGAGGCCGCGGAGATCGCGGATCTGGCCCGGGAGATGGCGTCGAAACGCACGATGGTGACGGTCACCTGGTCACTGCAGCGGACGCGACACGGCGAGCAGGCTCCGTGGATGGGCGTCACGTTGGCGTCGATGCTCGGTGGGATCGGCGATCCTGGTGGCGGATTCGGGCACGGTTACGGGTCGATGAACGAGCCGGGCCTGGCCCCGGTGCCGTATCCGTTGCCGACTCTGCCCCAGGGAATCAATCCCGTTCCCGATCTGATTCCGGTCGCTGCTGTCTCGGACATGCTTCTGAATCCCGGTGGTGAATTCGACTACGACGGTAGACGATTGACCTATCCCGATATCAAGATCGTCTACTGGGCCGGCGGAAACCCTTTCCACCACCACCAGGATCTGGGGCGGCTACGTCGCGCTCTCGGGAGAACCGACACCGTCGTGGTGCACGACCCGTACTGGACACCGATGGCCAAGCACGCCGACATCGTCGTCCCGTCGACCACATCGTTGGAGAGGTCGGATCTGAGCTGCACGCGCAACGATCCCTTGCTCGTCGCGATGGCCCCGGCCGCCGCGCGGTTCGCCGATTCCCGCGACGACTACGACACGTTCGCCGAGCTGGCGACTAAACTCGGTGTGGGCGAGCAGTTCACCGAGGGGCGTAGCTCGCAGCAGTGGGTCGAGCACCTGTACGAGCAGTGGCGCGGATATCTACGCGCCGGGGGCGTCGATACTCCCGAATACGACGATTTCGTGCGTGCGGGCTCGTTTCGGATGAAGACCGAGGACGATCTGACGTTCTTCGAGGACTTTCGACGCGACCCGGTGGGCAACGCGCTGCGCACCCCGAGCGGCAAGATCGAAATCTTCTCGTCGACGGTGGCGGGGTTCGACTACGAGGACTGCCGTGGGCATCCGATGTGGTTCGAGCCGCAGGAATGGCTCGGTGGACCGCGAGCGCAGCAGTTCCCGTTGCACCTGATCGCCAATCAGCCACGCACCAGGCTGCACAGTCAGCTCGATCACGGTGCGGTGAGCCGTAACTCGAAGGTTCAGGGCCGCGAGCCGATACGAATGCACCCGTCGGCGGCCGGGGTCAGGGGAGTGTCGGACGGCGACATCGTACGGGTGTTCAACGACCGCGGTTCGTGTCTGGCCGGTGTGGTTCTCGACGACGCGATGCTGGAATCGGTCGTGCAGTTGTCCACCGGAGCCTGGTACGACCCGCTCGATCCGGCGGATCCCGATTCGATGTGCGTACACGGCAGCGTGAATGTGCTCACCGCGGACGAGGGCTCGTCGGCGCTTGCGCGCGGCTGCACCGGCCAGCACGTGTTGGTGGAGATCGAACGCTACGACGAGCCGTTGCCGCCGATCACAGCGTTCGATCCACCTGTTCGATCCGAGGTCAGAACACGACGCGAGAGATGATTTCGGCGACCAGCGCCGGCTTGTCCTCGCCCTCGATCTGCAACGTTCCCGCCGTCACCATCTGCAGTGCCCCGCCGGATACCTCTTCGACGGAGACGAGGGTGGTCTGCAGGCGCACGTGGGCACCGACCTTCACCGGGTTGATGAAGCGAACCTTGTTGGAGCCGTAGTTGATTCCGAGCTTGGTGTTCTCGATGGTGTAGATCTGCCAGTTGAGCATCGACACCAGGGACAGGCTCAGAAATCCGTGGGCGATGGGTGCGCCGAACGGGCTTTCCTTCTTCGCCCGCTCGACGTCGACGTGGATCCACTGATGATCGCCGGTGGCGTCGGCGAAGGTGTTCACCCGTTCTTGGGTGATCTGCAGCCAGTCACTGGTGCCGAGGTCTTCGCCGACGGCCGCTTTGATCTGCTCTGGTGAGGTGAAAGTGCGCATGCTCACAGTATGCACTTTCGCAGCAGGACGCTCGAGGGCGAACGAGTGGGCGAACGAAGTTCGGCTCTGTTCTCGGCCTGCGGAATTCAGGCCGCGCAGCGCGGAGTGAACGGAAAAGCGGCAATCAGATCGTCTTGGATTTCCGTCAGATTCGGAATCGGGCGATAGTCCTTCCGAAGTTGCGCGATTTTCTCGTGATCCCGCGCAAGGTCCGACGAATGCTGGAGTGCTTGTCGGTCGAAAGCGGAGTAGTAGTCGTCGAATTTGTATCCGTTGCCGCCGATGTCCTGCGTCAGCTTTATCCACGCATTGGGGACTCCGTACGAGTCTGCGACGATCAAGCCGTGCAGACTCGTCGACATCACGAACTCACATGCAGTGATGTCCGCGATGACAGCAGCGGGATGTCTGGACGGGTCGATCAACGTCACGTTCTTCTCTCGCGCGAGCGCTTGCACTACGGGATCTTTCTTGTGCACCCAGTGGTAGACAAGGCCGATTCGACCGGGTACGCGCGGAGAGCGTGAGTAGACCCTGTTCGCCAAGAGCCCGGGGTCCCCGACCGCGACCTCGCGGTCGGACTCGATACGACTCAGCGACAGATGTCCGCGCACAGCATAGAAATCGAAGTCGGGGTAGCTGAAGTCTTTTTCGTGGGCAGTGTCGCTGAGCATGAATCCTGAACCCCAGACCTTCAGGCTCTTCCGTGCCTCCATGAGCTGGACCATTTCGAGGGTGGAACCCGCCCCGATCATGTCGCTCCGCTTCGCACGACGCCAGGAACACTTCAGCCCGAACAGTGATCTCACCAGTCCGGGCGTCAATTCGTCGCCGAAATTGGGTTTGACGCCGGTGAGTTTTACCTGACGCCACCAGAAAGTTTTGATCGACGTGGCCATGACCGTAAATTTACCTTATGCATAGGTAATCAAAGGTAAATCTACCGAGTTTTGGGCTCTGTTTCGACGGATCTGCAGCTCATGACGCGCGCTACTGCGCGGCGATCTCCGGGATTTCCTGGTCGATCAGGATGCAGGCTTCAGTGTCAACGAGATCGAGTTGATGCAGTACCGCTGATCGGTCGGGGTGGGGTAGCCCTCGCCCTCGAAGACGTGCCCGAGGTGGCTGTGGCAGGTCCGGCAGACGACCTCGACGCGGCGCATTCCCAGTGTGGTGTCTTCCTTCAGGATGACGGCGTCGCTGTCGGCCGGGTCGAAGAAGGACGGCCAGCCGCAATGCGATTCGAACTTTTCGGTGCTGCGGAACAGTTCTGCTCCGCAGGCGCGGCATTCGTAGATGCCTTCGGTGGTGGTATCGGTGTATTCGCCTACGCCGGGACGTTCGGTGCCTGCCTGGCGGAGCACCGCGTATTCCTCGGGGGTCAGCTTCTCGCGCCACTGCGCGTCGGTGAGCTGGACGGCCGGGGCGGAGTTTTTGTCGGTAGCTGAACTCATGCTTACACGCTAATACGATTTGCCGGGCTATGCCGTTTTCGCTGGTGGAGCGCTCGGCAACAGGTAGCTCGGTTCGATTCCGTCGTCGAGTCGCCCTTCGCTTCGGGCGGCGAACCAGCGTCCGACGAGCACGCCGAAGATGACGACGATCAGCAGGGCCCAGCCGAAAGTGGTGCGGAGATAGTCCAGCGCGCGCCCGGTTTCGATCCATCGCCCCGAGAGCCATCGGTCGTAGTTCATGAACCCGTAGATCGCGAGCCAGGCAGGCCAGTTTCGCAGCAGCGAATTCTTCAACACGACGGTCATGAGCAGCGGGAACAGCATCATCGAGTAGTACATCTGGCCGAGCGAGCCCAACAGCCAATGCGCGGTGAGGATCAAGCCCGAGGTGGTCGCGAAGAAGAACAGTCGGTCCTCGCGGCAGTACCGGTAGAGCAGCCACAGCGAGATCAGAACCATGATTCCCAGGACCGCGCGGATGCCGAGAGTGAGCAGTTCGGGAACACCGTAGTAGCGCCCGTTACCCACGACAGCACTGTTGAAGTAGTCGCGAGTCTGCAGCAGATACGGCAGCGTCCTGTCGATGAAGTTCATCGGGTCCACCGACAGCGGCCAGGCGATGGCCATCATGACCACGGGGATCGCGATCGAGGTGATGAACACCTTCCACTGACGCGTCATCAGGGGAAGCAGCAGCAGCGGCGCAAGCATGGGCTTGATCGCCAGAGTCAGACCCATGGCAACGCCGGCCGACAGGTCTTTGCGCTGGAGGAGGAATCCGAGGAAGGCGACCTCTCCGAGAAGCACGAAGCCGTTGAAGTTGGTGAACACCAAGGTGTTGGTCACCGTTTCGCTGACGAAGGCGGCCAGCAGGAGTGCGGGGGCTGCAACCGAATCGAGGCGGAATCCGAAGATGCGCAACAGGATGTACAGCGCCAGCAATATCGCGATCGTGCTGGCGATGATGAACAGCCAGCGGGATCGCTCGGGATCGATGACGGCAATGGGGGAGAGCAGCATCGTCGCGCTCGGCTGATACAGGTAGTGCGGATCGACCGAGTCGAAATTCGCCGTGTACACCGGCTGGCGGTTGAGGAATGCCAGGGCGGCGCTGTACACCGGGTTGAAATCGTTGGTGATGTCTCCGTTGACCGCCTTGATCACCACCCGCTGGATGACGGTCATGATGGCGATCGGCCACAGGGCGTACTTGATTACCTCGGCGGTCGTCCGCCCTGACCGCGGCTCCAGAAAGCTAAGTGACACCCGGGAACGGTACCCGAGGCGGGGACCGCACCGGCGAAGGACACCCCGCGATGGGTGGCCGACTCAGGCGGGGCAGACGGTGCCGTCGATCGGAAGTGCGCTGTCGCGTGCGTAGTTCACCGCAGCGCTCTGCAGACACTGCGATCCGCCGAGGCTCGGATGCCCGCTGCCCTGCCACGCGGCCGACGCGACTCCTGCACCGGTCGCCCCGACCAACCCCGTGACCGAGGACAGACCGCCGTTGCCCACGATCGGATCGCCTGCATTGGACAGGACCAACACCGGAACCTCCAGCGAAGTGGGCAGCGGTGTGGACGGAGCCGTCGGCCACGACGAGCACAGCAGCGCCGTCAGAGCGGCGTCGGTGCCGTAGATCGGGTAGCGGTCGTTCCACTGCGACGACAGGTCGCGAACGCCCTGCGGCGACGGCCACTGCTGCCCGTCCGTGCACCGAGACACGAACTGACCGTCGGTGCTGTAGGCGTTTCGGCCGCGTTCGGCGAGGGCCGCCAGCGCGGTGGTGTCGGAATCGGCAGCCGAGGACAGGGCTGTGGAGAGCCCCGTGGCCCGAGACGAGGCGTCGCCTGCTGTCGATGCCAGGGCGAAGGTGATGCCGTCGAGAATCTCGTGGGTGGACAGCGGTGAGAACTCGCCGCCGGCGGCGCGTCGGAGCAGCTCGGCGACGGCGGCCGTCGGATCGCTGCCGAGGGAGCAGTTCAGCGCGACGCATCGCTGCGCGAACGCTCTGAAGGCCGCTTCCTTGCCCTGCGTGCGCTGCTCGGCCAACGTGATCTGATCGGTGCCGACACCGGTCGGCGAATCGAGGATCAAGCGCGAGATGTTGGCCGGGAACTTCGCCGCGTACGCCAGCGCGGTGAGCGCGCCGTTGCCCGATCCGATCAGGCCGATCTGTTCCACACCCCACAGTTGCCGCAGACGGTCCAGATCGTCAGCCGCGTAGGTGGTTCCGAACGCGAGCTCCTGCGGTTGCAACGTGTCGGTGCACTCGATCGTGGCGTCACGACCGGCGTCGACAGCGCGGTCGACCGTGTCGGCATCGGATCTGGTGAACTGCCCCAGCGCGTCGACGGCGGGTCCGGTGACGTCGTCGATGCAGTCCACAGCGGTGGATCGGCCGATTCCGCGTCGATCCACCGCGACGATGGGATGCGCCTCGAGCAGCGTCGCGAGCGGACCGGCGGCCATCGTGGCCAACGTGGCAATCGAGGACCGATCCGAACCGGACGTGAACACCAGCGGTCCTGCATCGGCTGGCGTTCTGTCGAGCCGCGCTCGCAGCGCCCCGACGGCGAAGGTGCCGAACATCTGCCCACTCGCATCCACGTCGGCTTCGTATTCTGCGCATTCGAGTGTCAGGCCGGGGGTGGTGGAGGTGAGCCCGAAGGTCCCGAGTGTTGCTGCGGTGCAGTCGGCCCAGGCGAGATCGGTGGCCGGAACGGCGAGTGCGACCGGTTCCGGTGGCGCGTCTGCCGAGGACTCGGCGGGCGCACCGGGGGAGCGTTGTTCCACCGCGACGTCGGGTCGGATCGACGGGCCGGCACCGCAGGCCGCGCACATCGTGGCGAGGACGAGGACCGCGGCGAGCAACGTTCGTTTCTGCGTCACTGTGCGAGGCTATCGACTTTTCGATCGACGGCGGTCCGCGCGCTGCTCATCGCTGACGCACCCAGCGCGTGAGCAGCGTTCCGTCCGTATCTCCCAGGACGTGTGCCCGGTGCATGGGCGCGTCGGACGCGTCGGATGCATGGGCGATACGGCCCGCCTCTCCGGCGACCAGCGTCGGCGAGATCGTCAGACACAGATCGTCCGCCGCCCCGTCGGAGACGAGTTGCCCGAACAGTCCTGGTCCGCCCTCACACAGGATGCGACGGAATCCGAGGTCGCCCAGCGTCGCAACGATGTCGTCGGTCGACACCGATTCGCCGGAGACCTCGAGCACCGTCGCTCCCGCCGAACGAAGCGCTGCCACCTTCGAGCCGTCCGCCGCCGCCGAGGTCAGCACCACCGGCTGCACGTCGGTGTCGGTGATCAATCGAGAATCTGCGTCGATCGACCCGGAGGCGGTGACCACCACGATCGTCGGAACCGGTGCCAGTCCGCCCGCCACCCGCCGTGCCTTTGCTTCGGCGGACAGCGAGACGCCGCCGTAGTTCTCGGCGCGCGCGGTACCGGCCCCGACCAGGACGGCGTCGCACAGTTCTCGGAGAATGCCGAACAGTCGGGCATCCGCGGGGGTTCCCAGGCCCGCCGACTTACCGTTCGCGGTGACCGATCCGTCGATGCTGGCGACGAAGTTCGTGCGGATCCACGGTCGGTCGAGGTCGGCCGGGTACGCGTGCAGGGCGCGGACGGCATCGTCGTCGAGTGTCGATCCGACGGTGAGCACGGACTCGGTTGCCTGCTCCGATGTGAAGTAGGTCCCAATATGGAGAAGCTGCATGAGAGAGATCAGACCACGTCGTTACGCTCGACAAATGCCCGCACGCCTTGTCGACCGAAATCCCGTGGTCCCCTCCGATCAGCTGATCGCGCAGATGGTCCCGCCGGCGATGTTCGACGACGTCAGTTTCGCCTCGTACATTCCCGACCCCAAGGAGCCGACGCAGGCTGCTGCGGTCGCGAAGGCCGAGGAGTTCGCGAACAAGGTGCAGAAGATCCGCGGCAAGGGCAAGCGCGGCCTCTTCGGCAAGAAGACCCCGGCCATCGGTGCAGGCCTGTACCTCGACGGTGGCTTCGGCGTCGGCAAGACCCACTTGCTCGCCTCGATCTACCACAGCGTTCCCGAGCCCAAGGCGTTCGGCACGTTCGTCGAGCTCACCCACGTGGTCGGTGCCCTCGGCTTCAACAAGGCACTCGAAGAACTCTCGAACCACAGCGTGTTGTGCATCGACGAGTTCGAGCTGGACGATCCCGGCGACACGATGTTGGTCTCGCGGTTGCTCTCCGAGCTCTCGCAGCGCGGAGTGTCCATCGTCGCGACCTCGAACACCTTGCCCGGGCAGCTCGGTGAGGGTCGCTTCGCTGCCGAGGACTTCATGCGGGAGATCAAGAAGCTCGGTTCGATCTTCGAGTCCATCCGCGTCGACGGCCCCGACTACCGCCACCGCGATCTGCCCCCGGCTCCCGAGCCCACGTCCGAGTCCGAGCTGATCGACCGCGCCGATACTGTCGAGGGCGCAACTTTGGACGATTTCGACGAGCTGCTGGCGCATCTGAGCACTCTGCACCCCTCGCGCTACGGCAAGTTGCTCGACGGCATTCCTGCGGTGTTCTTGAAGAACGTGCACCCGGCATCGGATCAGGCCATCGCCCTGCGCCTGGTCGTTCTCGCCGACCGCCTGTACGACGCGGGCATCCCGGTGACGGCCTCGGGCGGCAAGCTCGACGAGATCTTCACCGAGGAGATGTTGGCCGGCGGCTACCGCAAGAAGTACCTGCGCGCCACCTCGCGTCTGCTCGCGTTGTCCCGTTTCGCTGCAGTCGGCTGAGCTGTCGTCACAGCCGCACCTGCATGACGTAGTCGTCGTGCGTCTGGACCCCGACGACGAACGTCTTGGTGCCCACGATCTCGAAGCCGTGTTTGGCGTAGAACTTCTGGGCCCGCACGTTCTGCTGATTGACACCCAACCATGCTGTCGCACAACCGGAGTCACGTGCATGGGCGAGCGATGACGTCATCAATCGCCCTGCTGCTCCGCTGCCGTGCTGGGTCGGCCGCACATAGAGTTTGCTGATCTCCGTGGTCGGATGGTGCGAGAGGGTCGCGCGAATGTCCGGGTCCGTAGGAGTTCCCGACACGAGCATCGCATAGCCAACGACGTCGGCATCGACGGTTTCGTCGACGAGGACCGTCCGGGCAGCGTCGGCGATGTAGTTCTCGAAGTGCTCGGCCGACAACACGGTGGAGATGAACTGCTCGATGTCCTCGGGCCGGGTTCCCGGCGGGCAGGCGAGCGGAAAAGTCGACGCGGCCACCTCGGCGACGCGATGTGCATCGGCGAGTGCTGCCACGCGCACGGTCACAGCAGATCCACCGCGTTCTTGGCATCGCTCAACGACAGACCGGTTCGGTCGCGAAGCAGCTTGATCGCCGAGATCGCTTTGCCCTCCGATTTCAGTGACTGCAATCGCGGGATCAGATCGTCCCAGGGTGTCGGACCGGAGTGAGCGGCGTCGACGATGGTGGCCGAGGACGGAAAGGGCTCGCCGCGTTGGACGCTTTCGATCGCGTTCTTCGCGTCGAGGAGACCGGCACCTGTCCGTTGACGAAAGACCTTGATGGCCTGGATCTTCTTGTTCGCGGCAAGCAGCCGATGAATATCTGCGCGGGCACCCTCGTCGAGACCGACGAGCCCGATGGTGTGCGAGCCCGCCGGGGACGTGCCGGGCTTCTTGCGGGCCAGCAGCCACGCTGCCAGCACTGCGGCGTCGACGAGGACCAACGCCACGATGAACCATCCCCAGGTCGGCATGCCTTAGTAGACCACTTCAGCGCGACGGGTCGAAGAGCGGGACGACAACCGACGAATCGGACGTCGGGCCACCGAACAACGAGGAGGCACCGGCAAGGGTCTTCGTGGCTGCGTCGTACTTGATCGGAGCAAGGTCGTGGCCTGCACCCTCGATGTCGACAAGCAGTGTGGGGGCCGGGACGAGCGCGAGCGCAGCGATCGATTCGGCAGTGGTGCCGAAGGGATCCTTCGTGCCGTGCACCATCACCGTCGGTGTTCGCAGTTCGGGCAGGTGCTGGGTACGAGCTTTCTCCGGCTTGCCCGGCGGGTGCAGGGGATAGGAGGTCAGAACGAGTCCGTCGACGAGACCTGGTTGCTCGGCCGCGATCATCGACCCTTGTCTGCCACCGTAGGAATGCCCACCGAATGCGATGAATCCGCCGGTCTCGGCGCGAAGGCGGTCGACGGCAGCGGCGATGCCCAGCCGGTCCTCGGCCGACCGGGACGGGTGCGGCGGCCCCTTGGGCTTGCGTACTCGGAAAGGAAGGTCGAAACGCAGCACCGTGAAGCCGGCTGCTGTCCATACCGACGCCATGCGCTGCAGCAGAAGCGACTCGCAGTTGCCGCCCGCACCGTGCGTGAGAGCGAGGCCGCCCCGTGACGGCATCGAGGGGGTGTGCAGAAAGGCGACGCCCCCGCCGAGATCGATGTCGGCGGGGGCGTCGGGACCATCGAGTTCAGGCATCGTTCGAGGACGTTACCTTTTCCTGGGTGTCGGCGTGATCCGTGTCAGTAGGGCTGTCGGAGTCGGTGGAGTCCTGGTCATCGGCGTCCACCATCTCACCGTTGTCGTCGACCATGTCCGCGAAGGCGGTCCCGGCGACGGTGCCGTTGGTTCCCGGAAGGGCCACGGTGGGCCGGGCACCGGGGCGATACCGGTCGTCGAGGCCCTCGACGGACTTCTTCGCTTCCTCCAGGGTGGCGTCGTCGACTGTGGGTTCGCTCTGAGCATCGTCCGACACGTGAGTGTCCTTCCATCGAAGTGTGTGCGTCATCTCCACTGTGCACTTCTATGGCGTGAATCACCACAATTGATTTCGGGATGCGCGCCGATGACCCGTCGCAAAGGTCGAATCGACCGCCGAACAACTCATTTCCATTCTCTTCGTCGAACTCTCGCCAGAAACGGACGAATGCCGCACACTCATGTCACGTTTCCCGCACCAGAAGGAATCCATGGACGACTCGGTATTGATCTCGACGTTTCTGCCCATCGCACTCGCGATCATCATGTTCGGACTCGGACTGTCGCTGACCGTCGAGGATTTCCGACGCACCGCGCGCACGCCGCGGGCCGTTGTGATGGCCCTGGCTCTCCAAATCTTGGTTCTTCCCGTTCTCGCATTCGGACTGATTCTGCTGTTCGACCTGCCGCCATTGCTGGCTGTCGGAGTGATGCTGCTGGCCGCCTCGCCGGGCGGGACCACCGCGAACCTGTTCTCGCACCTGTTCCGTGGGGACGTCGCGCTCAACATCACATTGACTGCGGTCAATTCGGTTCTGGCGGCCGTGACCATTCCCGTCATCACCAACTTCGCCATCGCTTACTTCGATGCAGACGGTGAATTGGGCCTGCAGTTCGGCAAAATAGTGCAGGTCATAGCCATCGTGCTGATTCCGGTGGCACTCGGAATGCTGGTGCGCAGTCGCTCCGTGGCGTTCGCCGAACGCGCGGATCGACCGGTGCGGATCTTCTCGATCGTCATCTTGGTGTTGGTGGCGGTCGGCGCTCTTGTCGGCGAGCGATCCAACGTTGTCGGTTACCTCGAACAGGTCGGACTGGTGACGGGGTTGTTCTGCTTCGCAAGCCTGGCCATCGGTTACGGTGCTGCGCGACTGCTGAAGATGGGTGAGCCGCAGTCCATCGCGATCTCGATGGAAATCGGAATCCATAACACCACCGTTGCCCTCACGGTCGCGTTGAGCGTGCTCGAAAGCACCGAGGTGGCGATACCGGCCGCCGTCTACTCGTTCCTCATGTACGTATTGGCCACAGCATTCGGCTATCTGGTCACCGGACGGACCCGCACACGGGTCTCGTCATGACGTCGGGCAGACGGATCGAATGCGACTCCAGCACAAACAAGTCAGGCCCCCTCGAAAGGGGGCCTGACTTGTCTTGCTGTGGTGCGCGATACTGGGATTGAACCAGTGACCTCTTCCGTGTCAGGGAAGCGCTCTCCCGCTGAGCTAATCGCGCGTGTCCTCGCATCGATCTTGCAACCGATGCACTAGCGAGGTGGAGACGGGAATCGAACCCGTGTGCACGGCTTTGCAGGCCGTTGCCTCACCACTCGGCCACT
Source organism: Rhodococcus sp. 15-2388-1-1a (assembly GCF_002259145.1). Taxonomy (NCBI): domain Bacteria; kingdom Bacillati; phylum Actinomycetota; class Actinomycetes; order Mycobacteriales; family Nocardiaceae; genus Rhodococcus; species Rhodococcus sp. 15-2388-1-1a. The sequence continues at coordinate 510,518 of NZ_NPFP01000008.1, forward strand.
CCACCATGGGTCGAGACCCTCGAGCGGATGACGGGATTCGAACCCGCGACCCTCACCTTGGCAAGGTGATGCGCTACCACTGCGCCACATCCGCATACCCCGGAGGCGCTCACTGCTGGGCAGTTGTTGTCTCCGTGGTGCGGGGAAAACATTAACCCAACGGGAGTGAAACTCACAAATCTCGTGGTCAGGCATCGAATTCGGTAGATCGGCGCGTGTGAAAGGTGTGAAAGCAGAGGCGAGAGCAGCCCTGCGGAGGCAGTCCGTCGACGTGTTCGGCGATCGGATAGGCGATTCGGTTCGCCGCGGCACCTCGTGTTAATGTTTTGCCTCGTTCGGTCCCGTGGCTCAGTGGGAGAGCGTCCGCTTCACACGCGGAAGGTCGCTGGTTCGATCCCAGCCGGGACCACAGAAAAGAAGGCCCGCACCGCCAGTCGGTGCGGGCCTTCTTTCGTTCGAGGCCGGTAACCTGAGCCGGTGAGCACCGAACAGTCGAAGCCCCGGGTCGTCGCCGACCAGGGTCCGATGGACACAGCCAAGGTGAAGCACCGGCGTTTCCGGGCGCGCATCGCCGAGAACAAGTCCCTCGATCTCGCGTACCGAATAACGGTCGGCGTGGTCGGAACAGTCGTGTTGGTGCTGGGCGTACTCGCCATTCCGTACCCGGGGCCCGGCTGGCTGATCGTGTTCGCAGGCCTGGGCATCCTGGCGTCGGAATTCGCGTGGGCCAAGAGTGCGCTGCGGTTCGTCCGCAAGAGATACGACGCCTTCATGGCGTGGTTCTCGAAGCAGTCCATGTTCGTGAAGGGTCTCGGCGTGCTGTTCACCACCGTCGTCGTGCTGGCAACACTGTGGTTGCTGGGCACGTTCGCGTTGGTCGGGGGCTGGATCGGGCTCGACTGGACGTGGCTCGAAAGCCCGATCTGACGTCACTCGTCGCGCTGAGGCCAATCGAGTGGACTGTTGCCGATAGGCTGTCGGAGGCCTTCCTGGCCAGAAGAACCGATCGAGGAGTACATCGCTGTGAGCATGCCCGTTGTCGCCGCTGTTTCGCCCGCCCGCATCATGGTGCCGGCCGGAACCACGGCAGGTACGGCGCTCCGCGACACCGGCCTGCCGAACAAGGGACCCGACGCCATCGTCGTCGTGCGCGATCCCGACGGCAAGCTCCGTGACCTGTCCTGGGCACCGGAGGACGACACCGAGGCCGAGCCCGTTCCGGCGAACACCGAGGACGGACGAAGCGTCATCAGGCACTCGGCTGCGCACGTGCTTGCGCAGGCCGTTCAAGAGCTCTTCCCCGACGCCAAGCTGGGCATCGGACCGTTCATCAAGGACGGCTTCTACTACGACTTCGACGTGAAGCAGCCATTCACTCCCGAGGATCTGACGGCACTCGAGAAGAAGATGAAGCAGATCGTCAAAGCCGGACAGCGTTTCTCGCGTCGGGTGTACGAGTCGGTGGAGCAGGCCCGCGAGGAGTTGGCGAACGAGCCGTACAAGCTCGAACTGATCGACGACAAGTCCGGCATCGACGATCCCGAGGTCATGGAGGTCGGTGGGGGAGAGCTGACCGCCTACGACAACCTCAATCCCCGGACCGGCGAGCGCATCTGGGGCGACCTGTGCCGCGGACCGCACATCCCCACCACCAAATACGTGCCCGCGTTCAAGCTCACCCGCAGTTCGGCTGCGTACTGGCGCGGCAATCAGGACAACGCCGGACTGCAGCGCATCTACGGAACTGCGTGGGAGTCCGCCGAAGCACTCGACGCTCATCTCGAACTGCTGGCGGAGGCGGAACGTCGCGATCACCGCAAGCTCGGATCCGAGCTGGACCTGTTCAGCTTCCCCGACGAACTGGGCTCGGGTCTTCCGGTGTTCCATCCCAAGGGTGGCGTGATCCGCAACGAGCTGGAGAATTACTCGCGCCAGCGGCACATCGAAGAGGGCTACGAGTTCGTCAACACCCCGCACATCACCAAGGGCCATCTCTACGAGGTCTCCGGTCACCTCGACTGGTACCGGGACGGCATGTTCCCGGCGATGCACCTGGACGCCGAACTCGACGAGAACGGCGACGTGCGCAAGCCCGGCCAGGATTACTACCTCAAGCCGATGAACTGCCCGATGCACAACCTGATCTTCCGTTCCCGCGGCCGCTCGTACCGTGAACTGCCGTTGCGCCTGTTCGAGTTCGGCTCGGTCTACCGCTACGAGAAGTCCGGCGTTATCCACGGTCTGACCCGCGTGCGCGGCATGACCCAGGACGACGCACACATCTTCTGCACCCGTGAGCAGATGCGCGGCGAGCTCACCAGCACCCTCGAATTCGTTCTCGGGCTGCTCAAGGACTACGGCCTCGACGATTTCTACCTCGAACTCTCCACTCGCAACCCGGAGAAGTCGGTCGGCAGCGACGAGGTCTGGGAAGAAGCGACCAACACCCTCGCCGAGGTAGCGGCGGCGTCGGGCCTGAACCTGGTGCCCGATCCGGGTGGTGCCGCGTTCTACGGACCGAAGATCTCGGTGCAGGCCAAGGATGCTCTGGGGCGCACCTGGCAGATGTCGACCATTCAGCTCGACTTCAACCTGCCCGAACGCTTCGAGCTCGAATACACCGGCTCGGGCGGAACCAAGGAACGCCCGGTGATGATTCACCGCGCGCTGTTCGGTTCCATCGAACGCTTCTTCGGAGTGCTCACCGAGCATTACGCGGGCGCCTTCCCGGCCTGGCTCGCACCGGTCCAGGTCGTCGGAATCCCGGTTGCCGAGGTCTACCAGGACCACTTGTTCGCGGTGGTGAACGAGCTCAAGAAGCGCGGAGTGCGCGCCGAGGTCGATGCCAGTGACGACCGTATGCAGAAGAAGATCTTCAACCAGACCGCCCAGAAGGTCCCCTTCATGCTGCTCGCCGGCGAACGCGACGTCGAAGCCGGTGCCGTGAGCTTCCGATTCCGGGACGGCACTCAGGTCAACGGCGTCCCCGTGGCACAGGCCATCACTGTCGTCACCGACTGGATCTCCCAGCGCAACAACGCATCACCGACCGCCGAGCTCGTGCAGACCGAACCCGCAGGAGTGAGCTGATCATGTCGGAACAGGACGAGTCGATCGTCGTCACCGGAGCCGGTGAGCCCGATCGGCTGCAGCGACTGTGGACACCGCACCGGATGTCCTACATCGCCGAGGCTCCCCAGGGGTCGGCGAAGTCGAACGAGCCCTTCACCGACATTCCGAAGATGAGCGACGAGGACGGTCTCGTCGTCGCACGAGGCGAGTCGGTGTACGCGGTCCTCAACCTGTACCCCTACAACCCCGGCCACGCGATGATCGTCCCGTATCGCCGCGTCGCAGCACTGGAAGACCTCACGCCCGCGGAGAGCGCCGAGTTGATGGCATTCACTCAGCAGATGATTCGCGTCATCAAGCGGGTGTCACGTCCGCACGGTTTCAACGTGGGACTCAACCTGGGCGCAGCCGCGGGCGGGTCGTTGGCCGAGCACCTGCATCAGCACATCGTGCCCCGGTGGGGCGGCGACGCGAACTTCATCACCGTGATCAGCGGCGCAAAAGTCATGCCGCAGTTGCTCCGAGACACTCGGGCCCTGCTCGCGTCGGCCTGGAACGAATGAACCACAGGCGAGAGGAGCACGCGCCGTGCTGAGCATTTTCGGCCGTGCGCCGGTCTCGAAGGTGACCGCCCCGCTCGGGCGTGCCCTCAACAGCACCGGGCTGACCCCCAACTCCGTGACGATCATCGGCACCGTCGTCACCATCACGGCCGCGGTCACGATGTACCCCGCCGGCTACCTGTGGTGGGGTTCGGTCGTCATCACCCTGTTCGTGTTGTTCGACATGCTCGACGGTGCCATGGCGCGGGCTCGGGGCGGTGGGACGAAGTACGGTGCCGTCCTCGATGCGACGTGCGATCGAGTGGCCGACGGTGCGATCTTCGGCGGCCTGGCCTGGTGGGCGGTGTACTCCGAGCAGGACAAGCTACTGCTCGTTGCCACCCTGATCTGCCTGGTCACCTCCCAGGTGATCTCCTACGCCAAGGCGCGCGCCGAGGCCAGCGGACTCTCGGCCGACGGGGGTTGGATAGAACGCCCGGATCGCTTGGTCATCGTTCTCGTCGGTGCCGGATTCACCGGCGTCGGACGGCATTTCGACATCCCGTGGCTGGACAGCGTGATCTACCCGGCGATGTGGATTCTCGCCGCCCTGAGCATCGTGACCGTGTTCCAGCGCGTTCTGGCAGTCCGTGGATCCGAGGGTGCTCGCGACATCATCGTGCCTCCGGTGGCACCGGCATCCGACGACGGCGACGTGGCCGCGTCGTGAACGTCTCGGAAAGAGCCAGCGACCTCGGGTACGCAGCCGGGTGGCGACTTGTCCGATCGCTGCCCGAGGGTGTGGCGAGAAGTCTCTTCGATCGAGGCGCGGATTTTGCGTCCACCCGAAACGGTGGCCCAGACCAATTGCGCCGCAATCTCGCTCGTGTCCTCGGGACCACTCCAGCCGAAGTGCCCGACGAGCTGATACGCGACAGTGTTCGCTCCTACGCCCGGTACTGGCGTGAGGCGTTTCGGTTGCCGTCGATGGATCTGGCTGCGCAGGCCGCCGTCATCGATCGGTGCGTGAACGGCAAGGAACATCTCGAGGGTGCGCTCGCAGCCGGTAAGGGAGTGGTGCTGGCGTTGCCGCACAGCGGCAACTGGGACATGGCCGGAATGTGGCTGGTGCGCACGCACGGTGGGCTCTCGACCGTTGCCGAACGGCTGAAGCCGGAGTCCCTGTACCAGCGATTCGTCGCCTATCGGGAGAGCCTGGGCTTCGAGATCTTTCCACTCAGCGGCGGTGAGCAGCCGCCTCTTCTCGCGCTGTCCGAAAGGCTGCGCCAGAACAAGGTCGTCTGCCTGCTCGGCGAGCGAGACCTCGCCAAGCACGGAGTACCGGTCACCTTCTTCGGCGAACCGACCCGGATGCCCGCGGGCGCCGCGAAACTCGCGATCGACACCGGAGCGACTTTGCTGCCGGTGCACGGCTATTTCGACGGCGACGGCTGGGGCTTCGACATCTCGCCCGCCGTGGACGTCTCGGCCGGAGTCGGCCCCGCCACCCAGACGTTGGCCGACCATTTCGCTGCCGGAATCCGAGCCCATCCGGCGGACTGGCACATGCTGCAACCCCTGTGGATGAGCGACTGGTCGGCCGAGCGACGCGCCCGAATCGAGGGCGCGTGAAGATCGGCATGGTGTGCCCGTACTCGTTCGACGTTCCCGGTGGAGTGCAGGCGCACGTTCAGCAGTTGGCCGAGGTGTTCATCGAACGCGGACATCGCGTCAGTGTGCTGGCTCCGGCGTCGGAGGACGTCGAGTTGCCGGACTTCGTGGTGTCGGCGGGCGAGGCACTCGCCATTCCGTACAACGGATCCGTCGCGCGCCTGCGATTCGGACCGGTCACTTATTCTCGAATCCGTAAGTGGATCTCCGACAACGATTTCGACGTGCTGCACATCCACGAACCGAACGCGCCGAGCCTGTCGATGTTGGCGCTCAAGGCCGCCGACGGCCCGATCGTGGCAACCTTCCACACCTCGACGACGAAGTCCTTAATGCTCAGCACCTTTCAGGGTGTGCTGCGTCCGTACCACGAGAAGATCAGCGGCCGAATCGCCGTGTCCGAACTCGCCCGACGCTGGCAGGTCGAGGCCCTCGGCTCCGACGCCGTCGAGATCCCCAACGGAGTCGACGTGCCCGCGTTCGCCGATGCCCCTGTGCTGGAAGGCTATCCACGCGCCGGTCGCACGGTGCTCTTCCTCGGCCGTTTCGACGAACCGCGCAAGGGAATGGCCGTCCTGCTCGGTGCCCTTCCCACGCTCGTCGAATCCCATCCCGACATCGAGATCCTCATCGTCGGGCGCGGCGACGAGGACAAGCTACGCAAGGACGCAGGCGCACTCGCGTCGCACCTGACGTTCCTGGGGCAGGTGGACGACGCGACCAAGGCATCCGCGATGCGCAGCGCCGACGTCTACTGTGCACCCAACCTCGGCGGTGAGAGCTTCGGCATCGTCCTCGTCGAGGCCATGGCCGCCGGAACTCCAGTGGTGGCAAGCGAACTCGACGCATTCCGTCGAGTTCTGCGGGACGGCACCTGCGGGCTGCTGGTCCCGATCGACGATTCCGATGGCGTTGCCGCCGCAGTGACCTCGATCCTCTCCGACGACTCCGTTCGTGAGCGCCTGGTCGACGCCGCCTCGGTGGCCGTGGCCACCTACGACTGGCCCGTCGTCGCCGAGCAAATCCTGCGCGTCTACGAAACCGTCACCCTCGGGGGCCAGAAAGTGCGGGCGGCGAACTGATGACCCTCTCGGCGCTCACGATCCTGGTACTCGGGCTGGTCGCGGTACTGATCCTCGTCGTCGGCCTGTGGGCGTACGGAACGGCGAACCGACTCGACCGCCTCCACGTGCGCACCGACCTCGCCTGGCAGGCTCTCGACGCAGCACTCGCCCGCCGTGCCGTCGTCGCGCGAGCGGTGTCCGCTGCCACCCGAGACTCGGCCCCGTCGAGCAGAGAACTTGCCGCACTGGCCGATCGGGCCGAGCGCGTAGACCGGTCGCAGCGCGAAGAGGCCGAGAACGCGGTGTCCATGGCTCTGGCCGTCGTCGAACCGAACGCATTGCCGCCGCAACTGGTGGCCGAACTCGCCGACGCCGAGGCCCGCGTGCTGATCGCACGGCGTTTTCACAACGATGCCGTTCGCGACACCCTGGCGCTGCGCGTCAGACGCCCGGTCCGCTGGTTGCACCTCGGCGGAACCGCGGCCCTGCCGTCGTATTTCGAGATCGCCGAGCGGTCTGCTGCCGCGGCGTTCGGCAGCGAGAACCGCGCCACTCCGAGAACGTCTGCGCGGGTGGTGCTGCTCGACGAGCGTGGCCGCGTCCTGCTGCTGCGCGGACACGATCCGACGGTTCCCGACACGTTCTTCTGGTTCACCATCGGTGGGGCAGTGGAGAAAGGCGAGTCGCTCCGCGAGGCTGCGGTGCGTGAGGTACACGAAGAGACCGGCCTGACCGTCGCCGCGGCCGATCTGCGCGGTCCGCTGTGGCGCCGGGTTGCGACGTTCCCGTTCAACGGAACCCTGATTCGCTCCGAGGAACTGTTCTTCGCGCATCGAACGCAGGAGTTCGAGCCGCAGAGCGCCGGCTTCACCGACTTCGAGCGTCGCACCGTGACCGGCCACCAGTGGTGCACCGAGGCCGACATCCGTGCGCTGAGCGCCGTCGGCGAGAACGTCTATCCCCAGGATCTGGCCGAACTGCTCGACGAGGTCAACGTGGCTCTCGCTCGACGCGGCGACCCGGACGTGCGCGCTATCCGCTAGCAATCTGGACCCTTTTCGAGCAGTCCAGCAATCGTCAAGTGGTTATGGGGAACAGCCGCGTCGAGGCCTACAGTTCTGGGCGCGACTTCGCGCCGCGCGCAATCGTCCGCTCGTGCGCGGCCGGACGTGGTCGCACGTATCAATCCGGAGCACCACGAACGGTGCCCAGAACACAGGAGTTGGCTTGAGTACCCCACACGCATCCACTACACCCGCTGGATCGGCCGAAGGCGGGTCGAGCGAGAACGGAATCGGCACCGCGCGCGTCAAGCGGGGCATGGCCGAGATGCTCAAGGGTGGCGTCATCATGGACGTGGTCACCGCCGATCAGGCCAAGATCGCCGAAGACGCCGGAGCAGTGGCCGTCATGGCACTCGAGCGCGTCCCCGCCGACATTCGCGCTCAGGGTGGGGTGTCGCGCATGAGCGATCCCGACATGATCGACAGCATCATCTCCTCGGTCAGCATCCCGGTGATGGCGAAGGCCCGCATCGGCCACTTCGTCGAAGCGCAGATCCTGCAGAGCCTCGGCGTCGACTACATCGACGAGTCCGAGGTGCTCACCCCGGCCGATTACGCCAACCACATCGACAAGTGGAACTTCACCGTTCCTTTCGTCTGTGGTGCCACCAACCTGGGTGAGGCACTGCGTCGAATCACCGAGGGTGCGGCCATGATTCGCTCCAAGGGCGAGGCCGGAACCGGCGACGTCTCGAACGCGACGACGCACATGCGCAAGATTCGCGACGAGATCCGTCGTCTCACCTCGCTTCCCGAGGACGAGCTGTACGTGGCGGCGAAAGAACTGCAGGCCCCGTACGACCTCGTCGTCGAGGTCGCCCGGGCCGGCAAACTGCCCGTCACACTGTTCACCGCCGGCGGCATCGCGACTCCCGCAGACGCAGCGATGATGATGCAGCTCGGTGCCGAGGGCGTGTTCGTCGGATCGGGAATCTTCAAGTCCGGCAACCCCAAGGAGCGCGCCGAGGCGATCGTCAAGGCCACGACGTTCTTCGACGACCCCGACGTGCTCGCCAAGGTCTCGCGCGGTCTCGGCGAGGCCATGGTCGGAATCAACGTCGACGATCTCCCCGTCGGACACCGTCTCGCCGAACGTGGCTGGTGACAGTTTTACGTCAGTTGCGTTCGAGTGCCGGGCGGTCCGGATGGTCCCATCGGACCAGAAAATCCGGCCGCTCGGCCGAGGGGTCCAGGCTGTCGTAGTAGTCGATCAGTGGGGCGCACGTCCACTGATCGGCGGCGCTGGTTCTGCGGCGTAAAGCGCTCGCGGACAGGCGTAGATGCACCGACAGGTCGGCGTTCAATCCCCGTCCGAGCAGCATGGGTCCCGCGATCAGGACGATCTGATTCGCTGCCGCCGAGGCGCTGCGGGCCCGAGCCGAACGGTCGGCGGCCTCATCCCACAGTCGCGGTAGAAAGTGACCTCCGCCACCGGGCCGCAGTGGGACGATGACCTCTCGAACGAGGGCGTCGTAGTCGAACCACAGTGTGCGATAGCTCAATTCGTCGGTGCGCGAGTACTCGAATCGAATCGATGCAGGTCGGACGTAGTCGTGCAGGTCGACGACGGCAGCCGGACGGCCCCGTGAGCGGGCGTGTTCGGCTGTGCGCGAGGCGAAGTCGACCGGCCGCGCGGCATCCGCGCCGTCGATCACGATGATCGAGCGCGCCCCGTCCTGGCACGAATCGACGATCGACTCCACCAGAAGATCGGGAAATATCGGCACCGGTTGACCCACACCGACCATCTTGCCTGGTCCGTCCATTGTTAGCCTGAGCCGTTGTCACAGAAAGGTGGACACCAGCCATGGCCAGCATCGAGGACATTCTCGAATTGGAGCGGATCGAGAACGACATCTATCGGGGACGGACTTTCCCGAGTCGGCTGCCCCGTACGTTCGGCGGTCAGGTCGCGGGCCAGGCGCTCGTCGCGGCGGTGCGCACAGTGGCACCCGAGTTTCGTGTGCACTCGCTGCACGGCTACTTCCTGCGTCCGGGAAATCCGAACGAACCGGCCGTGTTCATGGTCGACCGGATTCGCGACGGACGTTCGTTCTGCACGCGCCGCGTCACCGGAATTCAGCACGGCAAGGCGATCTTCACGATGTCTGCCTCGTTCCACGGCGACGACGACGGCATTTCGCATCAGGACGTCATGCCCGAGGTCGTGGGGCCGGACAGCCTGCCCGATCCCACCACCCTCGCCGAGTACGACCACTCGTACTACAAGGAGTGGTCGGAATGGGACATCCGTCTCATTCCTGATGACCAGACCGTCAAGCATCCCAGTTTCGCTGCGCAGCAACGTGTGTGGTTCCGCTACCGAGACACGTTGCCCGACGATCAGGTGTTCCACGTCTGCGCACTCGCCTACATGAGCGACATGACGCTGCTCGGATCGGCCAAGGTGCCACACCCGGACGCCGTCACGCAGACGGCCTCGCTCGATCACGCGCTGTGGTTCCTTCGTCCCTTCCGGGCAGACGAATGGTTGCTCTACGACCAGACGTCGCCCTCGGCCGATTTCGGGCGCGCACTGACCCAGGGGCGAATCTTCGACACGTCCGGACGGCTGGTTGCCGCAGTGGTGCAGGAAGGTCTCATGCGGTACGAGCGGGACCCCGACGCGCCCCATGTCGATCCCTTCGGGCGCAAGTGAACGCTCCGACCATCGGAGTTCTCGCACTGCAGGGCGACGTTCGCGAACATCTGGCTGCGCTCGAGTCGAGCGGCGCGCGCGGTGTCACGGTGCGTCGGCCCGCCGAGCTCGCGCAGATCGACGGACTGATCATCCCCGGCGGGGAATCGACGACCATGAGTAACCTGCTCGCCGTGTTCGATCTCCTCGAACCGTTGCGCGCCCGGTTGGCCGACGGGCTGCCCGCCTACGGTTCGTGCGCGGGCATGATCCTGCTGGCGTCCGAGATTCTCGACACCAGGCCCGACGCCCGGCATCTCGATTCTCTCGACATCACCGTGCGACGCAACGCTTTCGGCCGTCAGGTCGATTCCTTCGAGACCGACCTCGACGTCACCGGCATCGCCGGTGGGCCGGTGCGGGCGGTGTTCATCCGAGCGCCCTGGGTGGAGCGGGTGGGCGAGCACGTCGAGGTGCTCGCCACGGTGCCGCACGGACCGGCCGCCGGACGCGTGGTGGCCGTTCGTCAGAACTCCGTTCTCGCGACGAGCTTTCACCCCGAGGTCACCGGCGACGATCGAGTACACGCACTCTTCGTCGACATGGTGCGAGGCCGCTAGAACCTTCGACGGTCGGTCGGTGCCGAGCGCCGAACCGGGCGAGTAAAGTCGACAACACTGATTTCGAGCAGGAAGGGGCCCTATCGCATGAGCGGCCACTCAAAATGGGCCACCACCAAGCACAAGAAGGCGGTGATCGACGCCCGACGCGGCAAGTCTTTCGCCAAGCTCATCAAGAACATCGAGGTGGCGGCCCGCACGGGTGGCGGTGACCCCACCGGCAACCCGACCCTCTTCGACGCCATTCAGAAGGCGAAGAAGACCTCGGTTCCGATCGACAACATCGAGCGGGCCCGTAAGCGCGGAGCGGGCGAAGAGACCGGTGGAGCCGACTGGCAAACCATCATGTACGAGGGCTACGGACCCAACGGTGTCGCCATTCTCATCGAGTGCCTCACCGACAACCGCAACCGCGCCGCAGGCGAGGTGCGTGTCGCGATGACTCGCAACGGCGGAAACATGGCCGACCCGGGTTCGGTGTCCTACCTGTTCTCGCGCAAGGGTGTGGTGACCCTCGAGAAGAACGGTCAGAGCGAGGACGACGTTCTGATGGCCGTTCTCGAAGCCGGTGCCGAGGAAGTCAACGACAACGGTGACACCCTCGAGATCGTCAGCGAGCCGACCGACCTGATCGCCGTGCGCACCGCGTTGCAGGAGGCCGGAATCGACTACGACTCGGCCGAGGCGAGCTTCCAGGCGTCGGTGAACGTTCCGGTCGATGCCGACGGTGCACGCAAGGTGTTCAAGCTCATCGATGCACTCGAAGACAGTGACGACGTCCAGAACGTGTGGTCCAACGTCGACCTCTCCGACGAGGTCATGGCGGAGCTCGACGCAGAGGACTGAGCCTGGCGCACCCGACGACGTGATCGACCGGGTGTCGTATCCCTGATCCGACGGTGGGCTCCGCTACGCTATCGAACAACAGTTCGTAAGCGGAAGGTGTGGTGGCGTGCGGGTGATGGGTGTCGACCCCGGTCTCACCAGGTGTGGGCTCAGTCTGATCGAGGGTGGCGTGGGCCGAACGGTGGTCGCGCTCGATGTCGATGTGGTGCGGACGCCCGCGGACATGGATCTCGCGCAGCGTCTGCTGAGGATTTCCGAGGCCGCGGAGTACTGGCTCGATACCCACAAGCCCTCGGTGGTCGCGATCGAGCGAGTCTTCGCCCAACACAATGTGCGGACGGCGATGGGCACGGCCCAGGCCGGTGGCGTCATCGCCCTCGCGGCGGCCAGGCGCGGCGTCGACGTCTGCTTCCACACTCCCAGCGAGGTCAAGGCCGCAGTCACGGGCAACGGCTCGGCCGACAAGGCTCAGGTGACCGCCATGGTCATGCGCATTCTCGGCCTGCAGACCGCACCGACTCCCGCCGACGCGGCCGACGCTCTGGCCCTCGGCATCTGTCACTGCTGGCGAGCGCCCATGATCGCCCGGATGGCGAAGGCCGAAGCGATGGCCGCCGAACAGAAACGCAAGTACGACGCGCGTCTGGCCGAGGAGCGCAAGGCGCGTGCCGTCGTGGCACGCAGGATCGAGAAGATGGCCAAGAAGGAGGCGGGCGCACGATGATCGCGTCGATCAGGGGTTCGGTGTTCGACATCGCGCTCGATCACGCCGTGCTCGAGGCGGCGGGCGTCGGGTACCGGGTCAACGCCACTCCGGCGACGTTGGCCACGCTGCACCGGGGGAGCGAAGCGACCCTTTTGACGACCATGATCGTGCGTGAGGATTCGCAGACGCTGTACGGGTTCCCCGACAAGGAGTCGCGTGAGCTGTTCGAGTTGCTCCTCACCGTGACCGGCGTCGGCCCGCGAATCGCCATGGCAACTCTTGCTGTACACGAGCCCGATGCGCTGCGAACTGCGTTGGCGGACAGTGATATCGGAGCTCTGACAAGGGTGCCCGGTATCGGGAAGCGCGGCGCGGAGAGAATGGTCGTCGAGCTGCGCGACAAGGTCGACGCGGTGGTCGGACGAGCCGGAAGCGCGGCCGTGCCGGGATCCGGTGCGGGCAATTCGATGCGAGACCAGATCGTCGAAGCGCTGATCGGTCTCGGATTCCCCACGAAGCAGGCCGAGGAAGCAACCGACGCGGTACTCGCTCAGCAGCCGGAGGCCACGACGTCGACCGCGTTGAGGTCGGCGCTGGCGTACCTCGGCAAGTCCAGGTAGGCCCGGGTGACCGAGGACGACCAGTTCGCCGAATCCCAGGTCGGTGCGGACGCGATGTCCGACGACTTGGACGTCGAAACGAGTCTGCGTCCGAAGAACCTCACCGATTTCATCGGCCAACCTCGCGTGCGGGAGCAGCTCCAACTCGTGTTGTCGGGTGCCAAGATGCGCGGCGGCACCCCTGATCACATCCTCATGTCCGGGCCGCCGGGCCTCGGCAAGACCAGTATGGCGATGATCATCGCCGCAGAGCTGGGAACCTCGCTACGGCTCACGTCGGGTCCGGCGCTCGAGCGGGCAGGCGATCTGGCGGCGATGCTCAGCAACCTGGTCGAAGGGGACGTGCTGTTCATCGACGAGATCCATCGCATCGCCCGTCCGGCCGAGGAGATGCTGTACCTGGCGATGGAGGATTTCCGGGTCGACGTCATCGTCGGCAAGGGGCCGGGAGCGACGTCGATTCCACTCGAGGTCGCGCCGTTCACCCTCGTCGGCGCCACCACCAGGTCGGGTGCGCTGACCGGGCCGTTGCGCGATCGGTTCGGATTCGTGGCGCACATGGATTTCTACGAGCCCAGCGAGCTCGAACGAATCCTGATGCGGTCGGCAGGGATTCTGGGCGTACCGATCGACCGGGACGGCTGCGCAGAGATCGCCGGGCGCTCGCGCGGAACCCCCCGAATCGCGAACCGATTGCTCCGTCGAGTCCGCGACTACGCGGACGTCCGTGGCGACGGCACTGTCACCCAGGACACCGCGAAGGCCGCGCTGGTGGTCTACGACGTCGACAAACTCGGGCTCGACCGACTCGACCGCGCAGTACTGAGCGCGCTCATCCGGAGCTTCGGCGGGGGACCGGTGGGTGTATCGACACTGGCCGTCGCCGTCGGCGAGGAACCGTCGACGGTCGAAGAAGTGTGCGAGCCGTTCCTGGTGCGTGCCGGAATGATCGCCCGTACCCCCCGCGGGCGCGTCGCGACCGCTGCTGCGTGGCAACACCTCGGTCTGACGCCGCCGCCGGACCTCGCAGTGGGTGGAATTTCGGTCCGATCCTCGGAGGTCCAGCAGGGATTATTCGAATGAATCGGGCACAACGGGACACGAACGGACCGGACCGGTTCCAGGTAATGGCACACTGGGTAGCTGCGAGGCCCGCACCGGCGACGTTCTCGCACGAGACAATGACGTATTTCGAACCCGACTTCGAGGACTGACCTTCCGATGGATTTGCTGTTTCCGCTGCTGATCGTGGCCCTTCTGGTACCGCTGTTTCTCAATGCGCGTCGACAGAAGAAGGTGTTGGCCAAGACCACGGAAATGCAGGACTCGCTGAAGATCGGCGACGAGGTCGTCACCACCGCAGGACTGTATGCCCGCGTCGTCCTGGTCGAGGACGACACGATCGACCTGGAGATCGCCGACGGCGTCATCACCACCTGGTCGCGTGCAGTCGTACGTGAGGTGTTGCCCGACGACACCGAGTTCGACGACACCGACATCGACGCGGCCACCGAGGCGGACCTCGCGGCCCTCGGCTCGAACGACACCGCGGGTCCGTCCCTGAGCAAGGCAGACGCGACCCGGCCGGACGAGACGATCGAGCAGACGTCGAAGAGGCTCGAAAAAGAGTGAGCACGATGTGAACGAACCGCTGTCGGAGACAGTATCCGGCAGCGGTTTTCTCTGCGGTGACCGATGTGGTGCACAATCGCACCGCTCACTGCTGACACAGCGGGCCGCCAGGCCCTGCAGGAACCGACACTTTCCATCGCCTCAGAGGAGAAACACACACCGTGGCACCTTCCAGCGGACCGGTGCAACCCGCCCGCTATCTCGCCGTTTTTGCGGTGCTGATGGCAGCGGTGTACGCCATGGTCTTCTTCACCGGAGACAAAGACCCCTCGCCGAAGTTGGGAATCGACCTGCAGGGCGGCACACGCGTGACACTCACCGCGCGGACCCCCGACGGCAATGCACCGACGCAGGACAGCTTGAAGCAGGCGCAGCAGATCATCGAGACCCGCGTCAACGGTCTCGGTGTCTCCGGCTCCGAGGTGGTCATCGACGGTGACAACCTCGTCATCACGGTGCCCGGCGACGACAGCTCCCAGGCGCGCACCCTCGGGCAGACCGCGCGACTGTTCATCCGGCCCGTCGTTGGATCCGTTGCTCCGTCGACGGGCGAGGGTGCTGGCACGCAGCAGACCCCGGTCGACCCGGCCGCGCCGGTCGACCCGGCCGCGCCGGTCGATCCTGCGGCACCGGCAGACCCTGCTGCTTCGGCGGATCCGGCTGCGCCCGCAGATCCGGCCACTCCGCAGAACCGTGTGTTCCCGGCGCAGGATCCGTCTGCGGTCGATCCGACGCCTGCTCCTGCGACCGACGCACCCGCTACAGACGAACCCGCGACAGACGATCCCGCCGCGGATGCTTCGCTGTCCGACGCGGATCGCGCTGCCCAGGAGATCGCCGACGCCAAGACGCTTCGGCAGAGCGAAGACCCGCAGGTCCAGCAGCTCGCGATGCAGTCCCTCGACTGCAACGCAGCAGACCCGCTCGCCGGTAACGACGATCCGGCGCTGCCCCTCGTGGCGTGCTCGACCGACGGAACAGCCGTCTACCTGCTCGGTCCCACGATCATCGACGGTCAGCAGATATCCGACGCCACCTCCGGCTTCGACAGTCAGCAGGCCCAGTTCCAGGTCAGCCTGACGTTCGACTCGGAAGGCTCGAACACCTGGGCTCAGTTCACCGCGGCCAATCTGCAGAAGCAGGCGGCGTTCGTGCTGGACTCGAAGGTGATCAGTGCACCGGTCATTCAGGGGGCCACCCCAGCGGGCAGCGCCACCTCGATCACCGGCAACTTCAACAACCAGACCGCGTCCGAGCTCGCCAACACCCTCAAGTACGGCTCTTTGCCGCTCTCCTTCGTGTCCTCCGAGGCCGAGACGGTGTCGGCAACACTGGGATTGGCCTCGCTCGAAGCAGGTCTGCTCGCCGGTGCCATCGGACTGGCGCTGGTGTTGGTCTACTGCCTGCTCTACTACCGTGCCCTCGGGCTGCTCACTGCGCTGTCGTTGGCGCTGGCCGGTCTCGTGGTCTACGGAATCATCGTTCTGTTGGGCCGATGGATCAGCTTCACACTCGACCTCGCAGGCATCGCAGGCCTGATCATCGGTATCGGTATGACCGCGGACTCGTTCGTGGTGTTCTTCGAGCGCATCAAGGACGAGATCAGGGAGGGCCGCAGCTTCCGATCGGCGGTTCCTCGCGGTTGGGCACGCGCCCGCAAGACGATCCTGTCGGGCAATGCGGTGAGCTTCATCGCTGCCGCAGTGCTCTACGTGTTGGCGGTCGGTCAGGTCCGCGGCTTCGCGTTCACCCTCGGACTGACGACGATCCTGGACATCATCGTCGTGGTGCTGGTGACATGGCCGCTGGTGTACCTGGCATCGAAATCCACGTTCTGGTCCAAGCCGTCCGTCAACGGACTCGGTGCCGTCCAGCAGATCGCGCTCGAACGCAAGCGCGCAGCCAACAAGGCACTCGCCGTCAAGACCGGCACTGCGCCGTCGAAGGAGGCATGACATGTCGGACACGACCACGTCGACCCCATCGCCCCTCGACGATTCGGGTGTCGATCAGTCCACCCAGCCGAAGCACAGCTGGCTGTCCAGGTTGTACACCGGTACCGGTGCCTTCGACATCGTCGGTCGTCGCCGGTTCTACTACATCCTCACCGGCGTCATCGTGCTGGTGTGCCTGCTGAGTTTCCTCGTTCGCGGCTTCACCCTCGGTATCGACTTCGAGGGCGGAACCCGGATCGCGCTGCCCGCGGCCGACAACATCACTACCGAGCAGGTCGAGACCGTGTACGACGACGCGCTCGGCATGCCGCCGGTGTCGGTACAGACCGTCGGTGCGGGTGCCGCAGCAACGGTGCAGATTCGCTCCGAAGCTCTCGACCCCGCCGAAGTGGACACTCTTCGCCAGGCGTTGTTCGAGGCATTCCAGCCGCAGGACAATTCGGGTACCGCGACCCCCAACGCCATCAGCGTGTCGGACGTCAGCGAGACCTGGGGCAGCCAGATCACCCAGAAAGCTCTGATCGCGCTCGTAGTCTTCCTGGTCATCGTCAGCATCTACATCGCTGTCCGGTACGAGCGAGACATGGCGTTGGCGGCGCTGGCCGCCTTGGGATTCGACCTCCTGGTGACCGCAGGCGTGTACTCGCTCGTCGGATTCGAGGTGACGCCGGCAACCGTGATCGGCCTGCTGACAATCCTCGGTTTCTCGCTGTACGACTCGGTGGTGGTGTTCGACAAGGTCGAGGAGAACACCCGCGGCATCCTGAACCTGCATCGCAAGACGTACGCCGAACAGGCGAACCTGGCCGTCAACCAGACCCTGATGCGCTCGATCAACACCACCGTGATCGGTGTCCTCCCGGTGATCGCACTCATGATCATCGCGGTATGGCTACTCGGAGTGGGCACGCTGAAGGATCTGGCTCTGGTGCAGTTGGTCGGCATGATCGTCGGTGCCTACTCGTCGATCTTCTTCGCCACTCCGTTGCTGGTGACGCTCAAGGAGAAGTGGGGCCCCGTCGCAGTCCATACCCGCAAGGTCCACTCCAAGCGCGCCGAAGCGGCAGCCCGCGCAGCCGGCCTCGCTCCGGAGCCGGTTGCCGTCGGTGTGGCCGCCCCGAAGGCGTCGGCTCCGCAGCCGGGCAACCGCCCCACCGGGAAACGAAACAAGAAGCGTCGGTAGAACCACCCTCGACAGGGACGGAGAGTGCACGTGAGACGACGGTGGAGCGCGGCACTGGTGGCAGCGAGTGTCGGCGCAGTGTCCATCACTGCGTGTTCGTCGCCCGAGGACAAGGTGCCCTCGATCGGCTACTCGTTCGACAACGTGGTGAACACGTACAACGCCAGAACCGTCGACGGCGCGGCGTCGGGAGCCCGGCAGGCGTTCACTCGGGTGCAGGTGGGCTTCAGCTACCTCGGGCCCGAGGGAGACGCGTTGTCGGACAACGACATCGGAACAGCCACGGTGGTTCCCGGTGACACGCTGACCGTGCAGTACTCCATCGCCCCGGCCGCGACGTACTCCGACGGTGCGCCGATGGCCTGCGACGACCTGGTGTTGGCCTGGGCGGCGAACAGCGGAAGGTTCGCCACCGACCGCCCCCTGTTCGACGCGGCGTCGACAGCCGGGTACTCCGACATCGAGCGCATCGATTGTGTTCCTGGGGCCAAGGAAGCCACGGTCGTCTTCGCGTCCGGCCGCAGCTACCAGAACTGGCGCGCCCTGTTCGGTGCCACCGACCTGCTACCGGCGCACGTCGCGGCTCGGGCTGCGGGCGTGCCGAACGTCGTCGATCCCATCCTGGGCGAGGACGACGACGTGGTGAGCCGCATCGCCGGCTTCTGGAACACCGGATGGACCCTGACACCGGGCTCGATCGACCTCTCGCTACTGCCCTCGGCCGGCCCGTACCGGGTCGAGTCCTACTCCGCCGAGGACGGTCTCGTGCTCGTGGCGAACGACGCCTGGTGGGGAAACCCGCCCGAGACCGCGCAGGTGGTCGTCTGGCCCAAGGGCACCGACCTGACGGCGAAGGCTGCGGACGGCTCGCTGGACGTGATCGACCACGGGGCCGGTGCCGTCGATCTCGGGACCCCCGAGGGATTCACGACCACCGAGCAACCGTCGCGAGGCGTCGAGCAATTGACGTTCGCAACCCAGGGGGTGTTGGCCGACGCGAGTGCGCGTCGAGCAGTGGCCGCGTGCATCCCGAGATCGGATCTGTTCGACACGTTGGGTCACCCCGGTTTCGAGGCGGCTGCGGCGGGCCTCGGCTCGGGCCTCGTCGACTCTCGTCTCGTCCAGCCCGACACACTCGAGTACCCATCGGTCGCAGCGGTGGTGGGTGATCGATACCAGCGTTCGGACCTGGACCAGGCGGGCCGAGAACTGGAGGCCGCAGGCGCGGACGCACTGACCGTTCGTGTCGGCTACCGGGGACCGGACGCGCGCCGCGCCCAGGTGGTGAGTCGCATGGCTGCCGATTGCGCGGCCGCAGGCATCACCGTCGAGGACGCGAGCTCACCGGACTTCACACCGTCCGCCCTGCGGGCCGGGGCGGTCGATGCCGTCCTCGGTAGCAGCGGATCGCTTCCCGGACCGTCGGGTTCGGCTCCCGCGGTCACCGCACGGTATTCGTTGCGGACGGGCATCGGTCTGAACGTCGGCGGATACAGCAACGGCAGGATCGACTCCATCGTCGATCAGTTGGCGGTGACCGACGATCCCGAGCGCATTCTGGCGCTGGCCACCGAGGGCGAGAACATCCTGTGGAACGACATGCCGTCGCTTCCCCTGTACAACGAGCCGCGTACGACTGTCGTCAGTGACGGCATGCAGGACGTGGTGCCCAACCCGACGGCCGCTGGTGCCGGATGGAACATGGATCGGTGGGTGCTTCTTCGATGAACGACGCAGGCGGTGCAGTGGGTGCTGCCGCTGCCGTGACCAGGCTGACGCGGTGGGTCGACGACTTCCCCGTCCCCGGTGTGCGCTTCGGCGATCTGACACCGGTGTTCGCTGACGGGCCGGCGTTACGCAGTGTCGTGTCGGAGCTGGCGCAAGGGTTCGAGGACGTCGACCTGGTGGCGGGTATCGACGCACGGGGATTCCTGCTGGGGGCCGGAGTCGCCCTCGAACTCGGGTGCGGTGTGCTCGCGGTGCGCAAGGCGGGAAAGCTTCCGCCTCCGGTGCATTCACGGTCGTACGATCTCGAGTACGGAACCGCCGAACTGCAGATCCCGACTGCGATCGACGTGGCCGGACGACGAGTTCTGGTGGTCGACGACGTGCTGGCGACCGGCGGTACCGTCGATGCGACGGCTCGGTTGTTGGCCGAGCAGGGCGCGGTGATCGCCGGTGCTGCTGTGGTTCTCGAGATCGCTGTTCTGGGTGGGCGCGACAAGTGCAGTGGCTACCCGCTCGGCTGCCTGGTTCGAGTATGAGGACTAAAGTCTCTTTCACAATGCGTTGATGTTCCGGCGTCAGCGCGGAACGTGTGGCAGGAGGTGATGAGAGTGACCCGTTACATCGATCAGCCCTTGCCCGATCGGCCTGCCGTCCCCGAGCGGCCCGCAGTTGCCGATCAGACCGGCGTTACCGATCGGACCGGTGGACTCGTCACGACCGACGAGGCCGCGTCCGGAGATGCAGGCCCGGCCGTCGACACTCCGGTTTCCCGCGATCCGGTGGCGTCCGATTCGCAGGTGCCGTCGGGAACCCGTAACTCGGCACCTGTCCCCACTTCGGCGTCGCGGCGGGTGCGAGCACGTCTGGCGCGCCGCATCACCGCTGGACGCAGCGCCGCGGTCAAGCCGGTGCTCGAGCCACTGGTGAGCCTGCACCGCGAGCTCTATCCCAAGGCCGACCTGGCGTTGCTGCAGCGGGCCTACGACGTGGCGGACGAGCTGCATGCGTCGCAGATGCGCAAGTCCGGGGACCCCTACATCACGCATCCGCTCGCCGTGGCCAACATTCTGGCCGAGTTGGGGATGGACACGACCACTCTGGTTGCGGCGCTGCTGCACGACACTGTCGAGGACACCGGATATTCGCTCGCCAAGTTGACCGAGGAATTCGGCGACGAGGTGTCTCATCTCGTGGACGGAGTGACCAAGCTCGACAAGGTCGTGCTCGGAACCGCGGCCGAGGGCGAGACGATCCGCAAGATGATCATCGCGATGGCGCGAGATCCACGGGTGTTGGTCATCAAGGTCGCCGATCGGTTGCACAACATGCGCACCATGCGGTTCCTGCCTCCGGAGAAGCAGGCGCGCAAAGCCAAGGAGACGCTGGAAGTCATTGCGCCGCTTGCTCATCGGCTCGGGATGGCCACGGTCAAGTGGGAGCTCGAAGACCTGGCGTTCGCGATTCTTCATCCGAAGAAGTACGACGAGATCGTGCGTCTCGTCGCCGATCGTGCGCCGTCCCGCGACACCTACCTCGAAAAGGTTCGGGCCGAGATCAACGCGACACTCGCCGCGTCGCGAATCAGTGCCGTCGTCGAGGGTCGCCCGAAGCACTACTGGTCGATCTACCAGAAGATGATCGTCAAGGGCCGCGACTTCGACGACATCCACGACCTCGTCGGCGTCCGCATTCTGTGCGACGAGATCCGTGACTGCTATGCCGCTGTCGGCGTGGTCCATTCGTTGTGGCAGCCGATGGCGGGCCGTTTCAAGGACTACATCGCGCAGCCGCGTTACGGGGTCTACCAGTCGCTGCACACCACGGTGATCGGCCCCGAGGGCAAGCCCCTCGAGGTGCAGATCCGCACGCGCGACATGCACCGCACAGCCGAGTTCGGCATCGCTGCGCACTGGCGTTACAAGGAGACCAAGGGCAAGCATTCGCAGGACAATGCCGAGGTCGACGACATGGCGTGGATGCGTCAGCTTCTCGACTGGCAGCGAGAAGCCGCCGATCCGGGGGAGTTCCTCGAGTCGCTGCGCTACGACCTCGCGGTCAAGGAGATCTTCGTCTTCACCCCCAAGGGTGATGTCGTCACCCTGCCTGCCGGATCGTGTCCGGTCGACTTCGCGTACGCGGTGCACACCGAGGTGGGGCATCGCTGTATCGGCGCGCGGGTCAACGGTCGACTCGTCGCACTGGAACGGACTCTCGACAACGGTGAAGTGGTCGAGGTGTTCACCTCGAAAGCCGCCACTGCCGGTCCCAGTCGGGACTGGCAAGGGTTCGTCGCCTCCCCGAGAGCCAAGACCAAGATTCGCCAGTGGTTCGCCAAGGAGCGGCGCGAGGAAGCCCTGGAGGCAGGCAAGGACGGCATCGCCAAGGAGGTTCGTCGAGGCGGACTTCCCTTGCAGCGCTTGATGAATGCCGAGTCCATGTCGGCGATCGCGCACGAACTACGGTACGTCGACGTCTCCGCGCTCTACACCGCGGTCGGCGAGAATCATGTGTCCGCCCGCCACGTGGTGCAGCGACTGGTCGCCCATCTCGGTGGCGTCGGCGATGTCGAGGAGGAGCTCGCCGAGCGGTCGACACCGTCGACGATCCCGACTCGACCCCGTCAGGTCGGCGACGCGGGAGTGCTGGTCACCGGTGCCGAGGGTGTTGTCGCGAAACTGGCGAAGTGCTGCACTCCGGTGCCGGGAGACGAGATCCTCGGATTCGTCACCCGTGGTGGATCGGTGAGTGTCCACCGCACCGACTGCACCAACGCACGCTCGCTCGAAGAGCAGTCCGAACGGTTCATCGAAGTTCAGTGGGCACCGTCGGCGTCCTCGGTGTTCCTGGTCGCCATTCAGATCGAGGCACTCGACCGTCACCGGCTGCTCTCCGACGTCACCAAGGCGCTCGCCGACGAGAAGGTCAATATTCTCTCGGCGTCCGTCGCGACGTCGGGGGACCGGGTTGCGATCAGCAAGTTCACGTTCGAGATGGGCGACCCGAAGCACCTCGGGCATGTGCTGAACGTCGTGCGCAACGTCGAGGGAGTGTACGACGTGTACCGCTTGACGTCTGCGGCCTGAGCGGCAGTCCACGGAAGCAACGAGAGGGTGAGCAGATACTCTGCTCACCCTCTCGTCTTTCTGAACTCAGGCTGCGGACTCCACGATCACCGGATTCGCCGGTGCACCGTCCTCGGAGCCACCTGTGACCCCGCCCGCTGCGATGGCGTCGAGGGTTTGCAGACCGGCGTCCGAGATGGTGCCGAACACCGTGTACTGCGGCGGCAGCACCGAATCGGCGTACACCAGGAAGAACTGGCTGCCGTTGGTATCGGGGCCTGCATTGGCCATGGCCAGCGTTCCGCGGGGGTAGACCACCGGATTCTCGGCCTGCGCCGGATCGTCGGTGTACGCGGTGGTGGGGTACTCGTTGGCGAAGGTGTATCCCGGTCCGCCTCGACCGGACCCGGACGGGTCACCGCACTGCAGCACTTCGAGGCCCGGTGACGTCGTCAGACGGTGACAGGGCGAGCCGTCGAAATATCCCTGCTGGACGAGGCCGACGACGCTGTTGACGGTGCACGGTGCCTGAGTCCGGTCGAGCGTGATGTCGATCGGACCCTGATTGGTGGACAACGTCACATCGACGTTTCCGTACACGTCGATGTTGTCGGTCGCGGGCGCCTCGACCTCCTTGGCGGCCGGGGACTCGGCCGGATACGAGCAGGACACCGTGTCGGTCGTCGGCTGCGGCACGGGCGGCAACGCGCCGAAACGGGACAGATCGAGGGCAGGCCGCGGCGCGGGTGCTGCGGTCGTCGTCGTCGTTGTCGACGACGGTGTGGTGGCCGGTGCAGCTGTCGGTTCGGCCGAACTGGAACACCCTGCGAGTACCAGCGCGGTGGCCGAGACCGCGATCGTCAGCGCCGAGGTGCGCTTCACAGGTCGCTCAGCATGGACGTGATGTCGACCGGTTCGGCGGGGGCTCCGTCGGATGCGCCGCCCTCCACTCCCTTGGCTGCGATGGCGTCGAGAGTGGCGAGTCCGGTCTCGTCGATGGTGCCGAACGCGGTGTAGGCGGGCGGCAGTTCCGAATCGCCGTAGACGAGGAAGAACTGGCTGCCGTTGGTACCCGGGCCTGCGTTGGCCATGGCCAACGTTCCGCGTGGGTAGGAGATCGGGGTCTGAGCAGCGGGGTCGCCCTCGGCATAGGTATCGGTGGGGAATTCGTCGGCGAACTGATAGCCCGGTCCGCCGGAGCCGGTGCCCGTGGGATCGCCGCACTGCAGAACCTGCAGGCCCGCGCCCGTGGTGAGTCGATGGCAGGTGGTGCCGTCGAAGTAGCCCTGATTGGCGAGCGAGACGAAACTGTTGACCGTGCACGGAGACTCGGGATTGTTCAGCGTCAGCCCGATGTTCCCCGCAGACGTGGTCATGCTGTAGCTCAGCGGCTCGTCGCTGGTGGGGACGTTGTCGGTGCGCGGGGGAGTGTTCTCCTTGGCCGCAGGCTGTGTCGCGGCGGGATAGGAGCAGTTCACCGTCTCGGGCAGCGGCTCGGTGCGCCCTGCTGCGATGATCGAATCGGCGGGTGCCGACGTCGTCGACTCCTGGGCGGTGCTCGCATCGTCGTCACCGCGGGTCACCACGAACACGACCGAGACGACGGCCACGACCGCGACGACACCGAGAATGGAACCGGCGATCGTCAATTGCTTACGACGTCGCGCTCGCTCGGCGCGGCGTACGAGTTGGCGTTCGAGCTTTCGTTTGGCAGCCTCGCGCCGTTGCTCGTTGCTGGGCAATTCGTGTTCCTCCCGCTTGTCGAAAAACGACCTCGCCCGCTCGCTGCACGGACCGATCGTGTGGTAATCGGCCGAGAATCGGCCAACGCGAGTTTGCCATCACTGCCTGAGAGCATGCTGGGGGGACCCGGCGGGAGCGGCCCCACTAAGCTTGCTCGGTACTTCGGCCTCAGCCTTTAGGAGCGTTTGTCTTGCTCGTCACCGGATTCCCCGCAGGCATGTTTCAGACGAACTGTTACATCCTGGCCCAGGACGACGCGTCCGAGTGTGTCGTCGTCGATCCCGGTCAGGACGCCGCTGATCCGTTGATCGACTTCCTGACGCAGTCCTCGCTCACCCCCACCGCAGTACTGCTCACGCACGGTCATCTGGACCACACGTGGTCGGTGGAGCCGATCTGCGCAAAGTACGGCATCCCGGCGTACATCGCACCCGAGGACCGCTACATGCTGTCCGATCCGATCAAGGGAACGGGTCCGACGTTGGCGGCAGTGCTCGGCGACCTCGAGTTCCACGAACCGGCAGAGGTGATCGAGCTCACGGACGGTCTACGGCTCGAGCTGGCCGGCATCGAATTCACGGTGGTGCACACTCCCGGGCACACCCAGGGGTCGGTGGTGTTCCTCGCCCATGCCGACGGGCCCGACGGATCGGTTCCGCTGGCCCTGACCGGGGACACCCTCTTCGCGGGATCGATCGGGCGCACCGATCTGCCCGGCGGCGATCACGACCAACTGCTGAGGTCCATCGCGACTCGGCTGCTCCCGCTGAGCGACGACACGGTGGTGCTCCCGGGGCACGGCGGACAGAGCTCGATCGGCCAGGAGCGCGGGTCCAACCCGTTCCTCGTTGGACTCACCGACCCCGAGCAAGGAAAGCTGTGAGCGTGAGCAAGCCGACCGCCTTTTCCGCCCCCAAGGGGATTCCCGATTATTTTCCCCCGAACTCGGCCGAGTTCGTCGCCGTTCGCGAAGGGCTGCTCGACGCGGCCCGCAACGCCGGCTACGGCCACATCGAACTGCCGATCTTCGAGGACACCGGCCTGTTCGCCCGCGGGGTCGGGGAGTCGACCGATGTGGTGAGCAAGGAGATGTACACGTTCGCCGATCGTGGAGACCGATCGGTGACGCTGCGCCCCGAGGGCACCGCAGGGGTCATGCGCGCGGTGATCGAGCACGGTCTGGATCGGGGAGCACTGCCGGTCAAGCTCGCCTACGCCGGGCCGTTCTTCCGTTACGAGCGCCCACAGGCCGGGCGGTACCGGCAGCTGCAGCAGGTTGGTGTCGAGGCGATCGGCGTCGACGACCCGGCGCTGGACGCCGAGGTCATCGCCGTGGCCGATGCCGGTTTCCGTGCCCTCGGGCTCACCGGGTTCCGACTCGAGATCACCTCGCTCGGTGACGACACCTGCCGCCCGCAGTACCGAGAGCTGTTGCAGCAGTTCCTGTTCGCCCTTCCCCTCGACGAGGACACCCGTCGACGCGCCGAGATCAACCCACTGCGGGTGCTCGACGACAAGCGGCCCGAGGTGCGTGAAATGACCGCGGACGCGCCGTTGATGCTCGATCACCTCTCCGATTCGGCGAAGGAACACTTCGACGAAGTGCTGGCATACCTGGACGTGATGAACGTTCCGTACCTGGTGAATCCGCGGATGGTGCGTGGCCTCGACTACTACACCAAGACGACGTTCGAATTCGTGCACGACGGGCTCGGCGCACAATCGGGCATCGGCGGCGGTGGACGCTACGACGGATTGATGGAACAGCTCGGTGGGCAGGCGCTCTCCGGAATCGGGTTCGGTCTCGGCGTCGATCGCACAGTGCTGGCACTCGCCGCCGAGGGCAAGACCGCGGGCGCGACGGCACGATGCCAGGTCTTCGGCGTTCCGATGGGGGCCGGTGCCAAGCTGGCGATCGTCGACATCGCGGCTCAGCTTCGCGAACGAGGAATAGCCGTGGACATGGCCTACGGAAATCGCGGAATCAAGGGTGCCATGAAGGCCGCCGACCGATCCGGCGCGCGGTTCGCGTTGGTGCTCGGCGACCAGGAATTGGCTGCGGAATCGGTTCTGATGAAAGACCTTTCGAACGGCGAGCAGGAGACCGTTCCGATGGCCGACGTGGTCGATGCCCTCGGAGCGCGCCTTGGCCGGTGATCCTCGGCCCGGTGACTCCGGGTCCAATGCGGGGCCGGTAGCCCTGGACCTGGTCTCGGTGGAGTTCCTGGCACCGCGCCTGCGCAAGATCATCGTCGGGTCGGCCGCGATCGGGATTCTTCTCGCCGTCGTCCTGGCGCTGTTCGCGCCGGTATGGGTTGCAGTTCTCGTCGGGGTGATCGTCGGCGGTCCCGCAGTACTGTCGGGTTGGCTCGGTCTGCGCCGACGGGTGTGGCTCGACGGCCCGCAACTGTGCGCGCGGGGGTTGCGCACTCGCCGGCTGAAGATGCCGGAGGTGGTGACGGCCGAACTGACGATTCGGACGGCCGGAATCGATCAGATCTCGCTGCGGCTCTACGACGGGCGTACCCACATCGTGCTTCCCCTAGCGCTCTACACCAGGGATGGGGGCCGTGAACTGCCGATTCTCGCGTTACGCACCCTCGCCGACTCCCTGTGGACCACCGAGCTGGTGCCTGCCGCGGCGATCGCATCGGTGCTGGTGGATCAGCTGCGCGCCGAGGCACGCGACGCCGGACTCGACCAACGGCCGCTCTACCGCGCCGTCGAACTCGTCCGGAGCAAAGGACGAACTCCGCAGGCGACGCTGACCGACCGTGAGGTCGCTCAGCTGCTCGACTGAGTCGTGGTCAGGTGACCAGGAAGGCGTCGAGCACGACGGCTTCGGCGGAGCGAGATCCGGACGTGACGACGAGTGCGCGGTTGAGATAGGTGAACTTCGGAACTGCGGTCGACACGCTGAGGGTGCCGCGGAAGTAGTAGGTGGCGGGATCGACCTCACGTTCGGGATCGTTCAGAGCGTCGATGACGTCGGCAGGCCCGAACTGAACCCCGCGGTAGTCGAGCGAGAGGTAACCGCCGGTCGCCAATTCGAGAACGAGATCGCTGCTGAACTCGGTGCATCCGTCCGGCCGAGTGACGCTGACGACGGTCGACCCTGCTGCGAGGGTGCCCTCGATGTCGGGGCCGGGAGCTGCGCCGCCGAGCACGGTGGTGACCACCCGCTCACCGGCGGGTACCGAACCGATGTCGATTCCCGGTCCCAGCGTGAGGCCGAGACGCAGAATGGGTTCGAGGGTCGGTGTGTTCGGGGCGGTCACGGCGGTGCACTCCTAGGATCGACTGTGGGCCTACGCTATCGCCCTCCGGTGACCACACCCGAGCGGGTACCGGCGGGGTCGGCCGGCCTTGACACGACATAGAACAAATGTTCGACTGTGTGCATGCGATGGGCCGGTCAGACTCTCGACGCCGCGGACGACGGGGCGCTCCCGGGGCTCGAGCGGTCCGGGCTGGTCCGAAGCGTGCAGACGCCCGAGTTCGAGGGCATCACCTTCCACGAGGTGCTGTGCAAGAGCGCCCTGAACGAGGTGCCGAGCGAATCGCAGGTGCCGTTCTCCTGGACCGTCAATCCGATGCGTGGGTGCTCACACGCATGCCGGTACTGCTTCGCTCGCCCGACGCACGAATATCTGGATCTGGACTCCGGCAACGATTTCGACACGCAGATCGTCGTGAAGACGAACGTGGCGGCGGTACTGCGCAAGGAACTCTCGCGCCGGTCGTGGAAACGGGAGCCGGTGGCCCTCGGTACCAACACCGACCCCTACCAACGCGCGGAGGGTCGATATCGGTTGATGCCCGGCATCATTCGGGCACTGACCGAATCGGGCACGTCGTTCTCGATTCTCACCAAGGGCACCTTGCTGCGGCGTGATCTGCCCCTGTTGACGCTCGCCGCGCAGCAGGTCGACGTGCAGGTGAGCATCAGCCTGGCCATTCACGACGCCGACCTGCAGAAGCAGCTCGAGCCCGGAACCCCCAGTCCGCGAGCGCGATTGGACCTCATTCGTGCGGTACGTGATGCGGGACTGGACTGCGGGGTTCTGGTGGCACCGGTCATTCCGTTTCTCACCGACGGGGCCAAGCAACTGGACGGTCTGATCGGTGCCCTGGCCGAGGCCGGTGCGACGACCGTGACGGCCCTGCCGATGCATCTGCGTTCGAGCACCAAGGACTGGTACATGAGCTGGCTGGTGAAGGAACACCCCGCGTTGGTGCGTCGATACCGTCAGCTCTACGGACACGGGGCGTACGTGACTCCCGAGTACAAGCAGTGGCTGAAAGCCAGAATCGATCCGCTGCTCGACACCTACGGGTTCGCCGCAGAGCAGACCCGCTCGCTGCCCGCCAACGAGCCGGCCGATTCCCGAGAACTGGTGACCTCGGGGCCCGCTCTCACCCTGTTCTGATCGGTGCCGGTTCAGGGATTGTTCAGATCGCGTGCCGCGAACGTGTCGCAGGCCGCCACCTGTCCGGTCTCGTAGCCCGCGGTGAACCACGCCTGTCGCTGCGCGGACGAACCGTGAGTCCAGCCCTCGGGGTTGACGCTGCCCGTGGATGCCTGCTGAATTCGGTCGTCGCCCACCGACGATGCCGCGGAGAGGGCGTCGTCGATGTCGGTGGTGGTCAGCGGCTCGAGGAACGGAACCCCGGTGTCCGGATCGACGGTGTCGGCTGCGTAGTGCGCCCAGATTCCCGCGTAGCAGTCGGCCTGCAACTCCACTTTGACGCCACCGGACTCGGGTCCCTGCGGATCGGCCTGGGCGCGGCCGATGTCGCCCAGTTGGTTCTGCAGGTGGTGGCCGATCTCGTGCGCCACCACGTACTCCTGCGCCAACGGGCCGCCGCTGGAGCCGAACTGGTCGACGAGAACCTGAAAGAAGCTCGTATCGAAGTAGGCGGTGGAATCGGCCGGGCAGTAGAACGGCCCGACGGCGCTGGTGGCGTTGCCGCACCCCGTGTTCGTCGATCCGGAGAACAGTCGCACGTCGGGCTGCACGTAAGCGACACCGGTCTGCGACTGCAGTTGCGATTCCCACACGGTATCCAAGCTCGCGACCGTGAAGTCGACTCGGCAGTCGACATTGCTGTTCGCTTCTGTGACGTCACAGTCGAGCGTTCCGGACGACCCGGAGTCGCTTTGTCCAGCGGAACTGTCGCCACCGCTGATCTGGTTGAGGATGGCCCCCGGGTCGCCGCCGAACAACAGGGCAAGGACGATGATGACCAAGCCACCCGCTCCGCCACCGATGGCCAACTTGCCGCGTCCGCCGCCACTTCCGCCGCCGACCGAGACTCGGCCCGGTTGCGATCGCGAGCCTTCTCTGAAGGTCATGCCCGAGTTCCTCTCCGCCGAGCTCCCACCCTGTGGCGAGAACACACATCGCTGCTGTCGGCCATAGCTTCGCACGCCGCGGCGCGATCTCGTTTCCTTCTACGGTCATGTGCTCCGTAGGATCGGTGAGCGAAGAACACGATCAGCGGATTTTTCTCGAAAGGACACCCGTGCTGCGCACCCACCTCGCCGGCTCATTACGCCCCGAGCACGTCGACCGAACCGTGACGCTGACGGGATGGGTGGCCCGCCGACGCGATCACGGCGGCGTCATCTTCATCGATCTGCGCGACGCGTCCGGTGTGTCCCAGGTCGTCTTCCGCGAGGGAGCAGCACTCGAGCAGGCGCACCGCCTGCGCGCCGAATACGTCGTGAAGGTGACCGGCAAGGTCGAAGGCCGCCCCGAGGGCAACGCCAACTACGAGATCCCGACCGGCGCGATCGAGGTCGAGGCCTCCGAGATCGAGGTTCTGTCCGAGGCCGCACCGCTGCCGTTCCAGCTCGACGACCAGCCGGGTGAAGAAGCGCGTCTGAAGTACCGCTACCTCGATCTGCGTCGTGAGGGCCCCGGGCGTGCCATTCGCCTGCGCTCGCACGTCAACGCTGCGGCCCGATCGGTGCTCGCGCATCACGAGTTCGTCGAGGTCGAGACTCCGACGCTCACGCGATCCACCCCCGAGGGTGCCCGCGACTTCCTGGTGCCGGCGAGGTTGCAGCCGGGTAGCTTCTACGCTCTGCCGCAGAGTCCGCAGCTGTTCAAGCAGCTGCTCATGGTCGGCGGCATCGAGCGGTACTACCAGATTGCTCGGTGCTACCGAGACGAGGATTTCCGCGCCGACCGTCAGCCGGAGTTCACGCAGCTCGACGTCGAGATGAGCTTCGTCACCCAGGACGACGTCATCCTGCTGGCCGAGGAGATCCTGGCCTCGCTGTGGAAGCTCGTCGGCCACCACTTCACGGCTCCGATTCCACGGATCACCTACGCCGAGGCGATGCGTCGCTACGGTTCGGACAAGCCCGACCTCCGCTTCGACATCGAACTGGTCGAATGCACGGACTTCTTCTCCGACACCACGTTCCGAGTGTTCCAGGCCCCGTACGTCGGCGCGGTCGTCATGCCCGGTGGCGCGAGCCAGCCCCGAAAGCAGCTCGACCGGTGGCAGGAATTCGCCAAGCAGCGAGGCCACAAGGGCCTCGCGTACGTTCTCGTCGGTGAGGACGGCACGCTGGGCGGCCCGGTTGCCAAGAACCTGACCGACGCCGAGCGCGACGGCCTTGCAGCACACGTCGGTGCGAACAACGGCGACGCGATCTTCTTCTCCGCGGGCCCGGTCAAGGCATCACGTGGATTGCTCGGTGCAGTGCGCGGCGAGATCGCTCGCAAGCTCGACCTGATCGACCCGGAGGCATGGGCGTTCGTGTGGGTCGTCGACGCTCCGTTGTTCGAGCCCACGTCCGACGCCACCGCCAGTGGCGACGTGGCCGTCGGGTCAGGTGCGTGGACTGCAGTGCACCACGCCTTCACGTCGCCCAAGCCGGAGTCGATGGACACGTTCGACACCGACCCCGGATCTGCTCTGGCCTACGCCTACGACATCGTCTGCAACGGCAACGAGATCGGCGGTGGCAGTATTCGTATCCACCGCAAGGACATTCAGGAACGGGTGTTCGCGATCATGGGTATCGGCAAGGAAGAAGCTCAGGAGAAGTTCGGCTTCCTCCTCGATGCCTTCTCCTACGGCGCACCGCCGCACGGCGGCATCGCGTTCGGCTGGGATCGCATCACTGCGCTGCTCGCCGGAGTCGATTCCATCCGTGAGGTCATAGCGTTCCCGAAGTCCGGTGGCGGCATCGACCCGTTGACCGATGCACCCGCACCGATCACGCCGCAGCAGCGTAAGGAATCGGGCGTCGACTTCAAGCCGGAGAAGAAGGAAGAACCGGCCGAAGCCTGAGAAGGTTCGAAGACGAATGTCCCCGTAACGCTCTGCGCTACGGGGACATTCGTCTGTTCGGGAGCAGTCGGGTCAGCGTGCGGGGGACAGCGGACCGCCGGTCAGGACGCGGTACGCGTAGTTGGTGGCGATCACCGAAATCGGAATGGTGAAGAGCAAACCGAGGCCACACAGCAGAGCACCGACGATGTTGATCGCGGCCAACAGCAGGAGGAGCAGCAGCAGCGGGCCGAAGTTCTTGACGGTCAGGTCGACACTGGACTTGATGGATTCGATCGCCGACTGGTTCCGATCGATCAGGAACGTCAGGGCGAAGTTGGCCAGGAAGCCGATCACGAGCAGAAGGACCGTTCCGAGGAACGGGATGAAACTGAACACCACGCTGACGACGGTCCAGATCAACGCCAGGATGGCGATCTGCCCGACGTTGGTGAGTTGAAAGAACCGCCCGAAGGACGGCTTCTCGGGTGCACCGGTCTCGTCCAAAGCTCCGCGAACATAGGCGGCGTTGACGAAATACGACGCGAACGTGGCAATGGCCGTCATGACGATGGCCACCCCGGATGTCGTGGTCGTGAAGGTCGTGTCGCCGGCGTCGGCGGCTGCCATTGCTGCGCTGAACGTCGAGACGAAGATCACGGCGAGTCCGATAGCGCTGACGGCCCAGACGATGGCGGTGATGCCCAGCCACGGGCCGACGTTGGCCTTGAACTTCGCGAACCCGTAGCTCAGCGCCGCGCCTGCGTCCAGACGACCGGGATTGGGACCCAGGGGCGTGTGCCCGTACCCCTGGTTGCCGTAATTGCCGGGAGGCGGTGGGTACGCCCCGGGAGGCGGCGGATAGCCGCCGGGTGCGCCGCCCTGCGGTGGAAAGTTTCCGGGCGGGGGTGGGTAGCCACCGGGAGGCGGGTAACCACCCTGCTGTGGGTAGTTGCCCTGCGGTGGGTAGTTGTCCGGAGATGGGTAGCCGCCGGGAGGCGGGTAGTTTCCGGGCGGGGGCTGGTACTGACCACCAGGAGGCGATGGGGTGTTTCCCGTGTTCGGCGGGGGAGTGTTCGGCGTTTCGGGGCGGTCGGGATCGGATCCCTCGCCGGGCCGCGGTTCGTCGGTCGAGTTGTCGCTCACGTCGTTCTCCTGGTCTGTGGTCGGGACGAGTGGGGTGCTCTGCAGCACCGAGGTCCGGGAACACCCGAACGCAGACGAGCGGGCCTCCAGGAACTTCGGAGGTCCGCTCGTGCGTGGACGGGTTGTTACGAGATGCTGATGACCTGGGTTCCGCCGGCGATCTCGTCGTGCTTGCCCTGCTTGGTCGGGCTCGAGTTGATGGTCACCGCAATGACGATGTACGCCACGATCACCAGGAAACTGCCGAGCAACGGCACGATGTTCAGCAGCATGAATGCGTTGCGCTTGGCTGCCTCGGCCTGCGTGGGCAGTCCGCCCGTTGCACCGAGGGTGCGCAATCCGAGGGCCTGTTTGCCCAGGGTCTGGCCGCGGGAGGACTCGAGCAGTGTGAAGTACGCGAACCCGAGAAGCGCCGCCGCGAGGCCGAACAAGAATGATCCGAAGAACCCGCTCGGGAGAATCACGTACAGGATGATCTGCACGACAGCGAGAATCAGCCCGTCCACGAAGCGGGCCGCGAACCGTGATCCGAGGCTGCCTGGCTGCGCGCCGCCGGGCAACTGCGAGCCCATTCCGAATGCCGCGTTGCCACCCACGGGCGGCGGTGGGTAGTTGCCCGGGGGTGGGTAGTTGCCGGGTGGCGGGTAACCGGACGCCGGATTCGTGGGGTACTGGGGTTGGTTCGGATCCGAGCCGTACTGCGGTCCGTTGGGTGGATTGTCGCTCACGAGATTCCCTTTGGTTGCAAAGTGTGGCGTGCGTCGAACGAATACTCGATTCTCGCTGAGCGAACCGCACCACGAAGAGGGTGTCAAGCAGTACACACCCGCCCGGTCAGTACATTTCGGACACGATTTCTCGCCGAGCGCACCGGGCCCGGTCCTACTAGGGTTGGGTGTTCTACCCATACCGGGACTATCACGAGGGGCTCGCCGTGGGCATCAAGGTTGCACTCGAACACCGCACCAGCTACAAATTCGACCGCACCGTCAAGATCTTTCCGCACGAAATTCGGCTGCGACCGGCACCGCATTCGCGTACACCGATCGAGGCGTACTCGCTGAAGATCGAACCGGCGGAGCATTTCGTCAACTGGCAGCAGGACGTGTTCGGAAACTTTCTCGCTCGGGTGGTCTTCCCCGAGCGAACCGACCATCTGTCGATCACCGTCGGACTCGTCGCGGACATGGCGTCGATCAATCCCCTCGACTTCTTCGTCGAGGAATGGGCCGAGCACTTCGGTTTTGCATACGAAGAGCACGACCTTCCCGACCTCGAGCCGTACCTGCGCCCGGTGGACGAGGGCAAGGCCGGATCCGGACCCGGCCCGGTGGTCTCGGCCTGGGTGGAGAAGCTGCAGGCGGCCGTCGTCGAGCGCGGAGAATCGTTGCGCACCATCGATTTTCTCGTGATGGCAAACCAGGCCGTCATGGGGGACGTCGGGTACTCCGTGCGCATGGAACCCGGAGTGCAGACCCCTGATCTGACCCTGACGTCCGCCGTAGGGTCGTGCCGCGACTCGGCATGGTTGCTGGTGTCGGTACTGCGTCAGGTGGGTCTGGCGGCGCGCTTCGTGTCGGGTTACCTGGTGCAGTTGTCCTCCGACGTCAAGTCGTTGGACGGCCCGTCCGGGCCGGTGGAGGATTTCACCGATCTCCACGCCTGGACCGAGGTCTATCTCCCCGGTGCGGGCTGGGTCGGGATGGATCCGACCTCCGGCCTGTTCGCCGGCGAAGGCCACATCCCACTGTCGGCGACGCCGCACCCGTCGACTGCCGCCGCCATCTCCGGTGCGACGAGCAAGTGCAAGGCCGAACTCGACTTCTCTAACACCGTCGTGCGCGTCCACGAGGATCCGCGAACGACCTTGCCCTACACCGCCGAGCAGTGGGAGTCGATCAAGGCGACAGCCGAGAAGATCGACAAGCGGATGCTCGATCAGGACATTCGATTGACCGTCGGCGGCGAGCCCACGTTCGTGGCGATCGAGAATCAGGAAGCGCCCGAGTGGAACACCACGGCCGATGGCCCACACAAGCGCAAGCTGGCCAGTGTGCTCGCCGAACGGCTTCGCACCATCTACGCACCGGACGGTCTGGTGCAGCGCAGTCAGGGCAAGTGGTACCCCGGTGAACCCCTGCCGCGGTGGCAGGTGGGACTGTTCTGGCGCACCGACGGTCAAGCCCTCTGGCACGACTCCGACCTGATCGCCGATCCCTGGTTGGCGGAAGATCTGCGCCCGGAGCCGGTGGACAACTCGGCGTCGCAGGAACTGATCGACGAGTTGGTCAAGGCGCTCGGACTGCCTGCCTCACAAGCGCGTCCCGCCTACGAGGACCCGTTGGTGAAACTGTTGGATCTGGTTCGCCAGCCCTACGGTGACCCGCCCGCCGACGACGAGGATCTCGAACCGGGAGCCGATTCCGCGGACGCCAGAAAACGACTGCTCGAACGGCTCGATGCCAGCACCGACGAGCCTGCGGCCTTCGTGCTGCCCATCTCCCGTACCGATGACGGGTCCGGCTGGGAGAGCTCGGACTGGAAGTTGCGCCGTGGCCGAATAGTGTTGTTGGAAGGCGATTCTCCCGCGGGGCTGCGGCTGCCACTGCGAGCGATCTCCTGGGACGGCGGACCCGTCGAGAACCCGGCGGACCCCACCGCTCCCAAGGCGGATCTGCCCACACCGCAGCTGACCCAGCAACCGCCGCGTGCGGTGAACCCGGCCGAGTCGCGGTACGCGCAGTTGGTGAACGAGACCTCCGGGGTGGGTGGCACCGCCGTCACCGCGCTGGTCGCCGAGGTCCGTGACGGCGTCCTGCACGTGTTTATGCCGCCGATGGATCGGTTGGACGACTTCGTCGACCTCGTTTCACGCGTCGAGCAGGCGGCGTCGACCATCAGCACGCCCGTCGTGATCGAGGGCTACGGTCCGCCGTCCGATCCGCGTATCCAAACCCTCACCGTCACACCGGATCCCGGTGTGATCGAGGTCAACGTGCAACCGACCTCCTCGTGGGCCGAACAGAACGAGCTGATGGAGCGTCTCTACCTAGAGGCGCGTCAGTCCCGCTTGAGCACAGAGGGATTCGACAACGACGGCACCACTCGTGGAACGGGCGGTGGAAACCACATCACCCTCGGCGGCGTGACGCCGGT
Source organism: Rhodococcus sp. 15-2388-1-1a (assembly GCF_002259145.1). Taxonomy (NCBI): domain Bacteria; kingdom Bacillati; phylum Actinomycetota; class Actinomycetes; order Mycobacteriales; family Nocardiaceae; genus Rhodococcus; species Rhodococcus sp. 15-2388-1-1a. The sequence goes on from NZ_NPFP01000008.1 coordinate 546,256, forward strand.
GGATTCACCCGTTCTGCGTCGACCGGACCTGCTGGTCTCGCTGCTGACTCACTGGCAGCGGCACCCGTCGCTGTCGTACCTGTTCTCGGGCCGCTTCATCGGCACCACGTCGCAGGCTCCTCGCGCCGACGAGGGCCGCGAGGAATCGCTCTACGAGCTCGAGGTCGCGTTCAGCGAGATCGAACGACTGACCGGGGCCGACCGATCGGCGTCGCCCTGGGTCGTCGACCGAGCGCTGCGGCACCTGCTCACCGACATCACCGGCAACACCCACCGCGCCGAGTTCTGCATCGACAAGCTCTACAGTCCCGACTCCACTCGCGGACGATTGGGACTGCTCGAACTGCGCGGGTTCGAGATGCCGCCGCACCATCAGATGGCGATGGTGCAGTCACTGCTCGTGCGATCGATGGTCTCGCGGTTCTGGGACACCCCGCTGAAAGCACCTCTCATCCGGCACGGTGCCAACCTGCACGGTCGGTACATGTTGCCGCACTTCGTCATCAACGATATCGGTCGTGTCGTCGAGGACCTCCGTGAGCACGGCATCGATTTCGACACCAGTTGGCTCGATCCGTTCACCGAATTCCGTTTCCCCCGAATCGGTACCACCGTGGTCGGGGACGCCGAGATCGAATTGCGTGGCGCGATCGAGCCATGGAACACCCTCGGCGAGGAGTCGACGTCCTCGGGCACCGCGCGGTACGTGGACTCTTCGGTGGAACGAATCCAGGTTCAGGTCGCCGGAGCCGACGCGGGCCGATACATGGTGACGTGCAACGGGGTGCCGGTGCCGATGTTGCGCACCGAGCGTCAGGACGTGCAGGTCGCCGGCGTGCGTTACCGCGCTTGGCAGCCGCCGAGTGCACTGCACCCGACGATCGAGGTGCAGAGTCCACTGCGTTTCGATCTGGTGGAAATGCAGACCGGACGCGCGGTCGGTGGGTGCTCGTACCACGTCGTGCACCCGGGCGGTCGCTCGTACGAGGGGCCTCCCGTCAACTCGGTGGAAGCCGAAGCACGCCGCAACGGCCGCTTCGAGGAGGGCGGGTTCACCTCGGGCAAGGTGGACGTAGCAAGATTGCTCGAGATGCACGCTCGCCAAGCGATCGATGTGTCCGCGCCCGGCATGCTCGACCTGCGCCGGACCGGAGTCATCACGTCCTGACGCGCGACTGCACAGGAGAACGAGTCGACCGGTAGCGATCTCGGTCCGACGCGTATCGGGTGGTTCCGCAGGCAGCGAAGTCACCCGGCGGCGGAGTGTGATCGACCGACGGAAGGAACAACGGCTCGATGGTGCCCGTGGATACCACCCTGAGTGGAGCCGGCAGGAACGATGATGTTTCGAGTGGAGCCGGCAGGAACGATGATGTTTCGAGTGGAGCCGGCAGGAACGAAGAAGTGTCGACCGGAGCCGGGTTGCCGTGGCTCGCGTATCGCGGTCGGCGCGAGGCCGTGAGCGGTCGCGTCGATCGGTTCGACGAGATGCTCGACGCCGACGACGCCGTGCGTCCGCATTGGGCGGAGTTGGTCGACGGGATGCGTGAGGCCGGCCCGGGTGCCATGCAGACGTTGCAGTCGCGGGTGAGCCGTCTGGTCGACGACCACGGCATCACGTACAACCCGATTCCGTCGGGTGGCAGCGAGGCGGTGCCCAGTGCTGTTCGGTGGGGGTTGGACAGTGTTCCGTTGGTTGTCGCGGCCGACGAGTGGGATCGTCTGGAAGCAGGTTTGGTTCAGCGGTCGATGCTGCTCGACGCGGTGCTCACCGACATCTACGGTGCCCAGGAAACCGTTCGTCGGGGGTTGATTCCGCCGGAGTTGGTCTTCGGCAACCCGGGCTATCTGCGGACGGCGCACGCGATCACCATTCCGGGGCCGCATCAGCTGTTCATGCACGCCGCCGATGTCGCCCGAGGTTCCGACGGCGAATTCCGAGTCATCGCCGACCGCACGCAGGCACCGTCGGGAGTGGGCTACGCGCTCGCCGACCGGCGAGTGATGTCGCGCGCGATGCCCGAGTTGTTCCAGGCCAGCAATCCCAGGCCGCTCTCGACGTTCGCTCGCGCAGTGCGATTGGCGCTTCGCGACGCGGCTCCCGCATCGGCCGAGAACCCGGTCGTGGTGGTGCTCAGTCCCGGTTCGCATTCCGAGACGGCATTCGATCAGGCTTATCTGGCAACGGTTCTCGGCTTTCCTCTCGTGGAGAATGCCGATCTCGTCGTCCGCGACGGTTGTCTGTGGATGCGGTCGCTGGGCAAGTTGCGTCGGGTGGATGTGGTGCTGCGCCGAGTCGACGCCGAGTTCGCCGACCCACTCGATCTACGCCCGGATTCGCACCTGGGTGTCGTCGGTCTGGTCGAGGTGCTGCGGCGCGGCGCCGTGAGCGTGGTGAACACCCTCGGTAGCGGTGTGCTCGAGAACCCGGCTCTGCTTCCGTTGCTTCCGGCGTTGAGCCGTGCCCTGTTGGACGAGGACCTGATTCTCGGTTCGGTGCAGACGTACTGGGGCGGTGATCCGAACCAGCTCTCGCACATCGGAAATCGGCTGCGTTCGCTGGTGCTGCGGTCGACCACCTCACGTCGCACGGTGGTGGGGCACGATCTCACCGATGTCGCAGCCAGGGAGCTGTGGAATCGAATCGTCGCCGAGCCGTGGAAGTGGACCGGGCAGGAAGTCCCCGAGTTCTCGTTGGCTCCGGTCGGTTCGTCGATCGACGGCGGATCGGGTTCCCAGTTGTCGGTGGCCCCAGCGCAAGTGGGGATGCGGCTGTTCACGGTTGCGCAGCGCGGCGGGTACACACCGATGCGCGGCGGTCTGGGGCAGGTGGTGCTCACCGCACCGGTCACCGATCCGCTCATCACGGTGGCGTCGAAGGACGTGTGGGTCAAGTCGGTGGAACGGGTCACCCCGGCCGACTCGGCACCGCACACTCCGCCCGCCACGGTGGAGGAGTTGCCGCAGTACGCCGCGTCCAACGTCGATGTCGTCAGCTCTCCACGTGTACTCGGCGACCTGTTCTGGTTCGGCCGCTACAGCGAGCGTGCCGAGGACATGACTCGATTGCTCATCGCTGCGCGCGAACGCAATCAGGACTACCGCTCGATGCCGTGGCTCGAAGGCAGCGAAAGTCTGCCGATTCTGCTCGAAGCGGTCACCAAGGTCTCGCGCACCTGGCCGGGATTTCTCGACGAGAAGAACCGCGGCGACGCGATCGTGGAGATGCGCTCGTTGATGCTCTCGGCGGGACGTATGGGTTCGCTGGCGCAATCGGTGGATCGGATGCAGCAGGCGGCGCGCGCGGTCCGCGACCAGCTCTCGAACGACACCTGGGCGGTTCTGAACCGCATCGACACCGCGCTCGAGGAGCTGGCCGAGTCGCCGGTTCACAACGGCGCACAACTGGCGTCGTCGCAGTCGAGTGTGCTCCGTGGTCTGCTCGCGCTGGCCGGCTTGGCGTCGGAATCGATGGTGCGAGACGCGGGCTGGTATCTGATGGACGCCGGCAAACGGATCGAGCGTGGTCTTCAGCTGACTGCGCTGCTTTCGGCCACGCTCAGCCACGCTCTCACGCCGTCCACCGAACAGGCGGTCATCGACTCGGTGCTGTCCGCGGCGGAGTCCTCGGTGATCTACCGCAGACGTAACAGTGGGCGCGCGCGTCCGGCAGCCGTCGCGCAGTTGCTGTTGTTCGACGAGGGCAACCCGCGGGCCTTGGTCTACCAGCTCGATCGGCTTCGAGACGACCTGGGTTCGTTGCCCGACGCCTCGGGTACGTCGCGGCCCGAGCAGCTCGTCGAGCAGATGCGGGTGCGATTGCGGCGGGTCGACCCGGGTGATCTGGAATCGGTCGACGCGAACGGCCGACGGGTGGAGTTGATCGAGCTGGTGGACGGCATCCACGACTCACTCGAGGAATTGTCTCGCGTTGTCCTCGCCACGCACATGTCGTTGCCCGGTGGCACGCAGCCGCTGTGGGGTAGCTCGAACATCCGAACTGCGAACGGGGTGCGGTGATGAGTCGTCGGTACCGGATCAAGCACATCACCACCTACACGTATTCCGACCGCGTGACCTCGTCCTACGGGCGGGGATTCCTCGCGCCGCGGGACATGGACGGGCAGCACTGCGTGGAGAAGTCGGTCACGGTGGAGCCGCCACCCACGGACCAGTCCTTCGGAGTGGATGTCTACGGCAACGAAGACGTGTACTTCCATGTGACGAACGATCACGAGAAGTTGGTCGTCACGGCAGATTCGCTCGTCGAGGTGTATCCGCGCCCGGTGGACGAGACCACGTCGTGGCCGGCGACGGCATCCTGGGAGTCCGCTCGGATGGCGCTGTTCGGTGCGAACGTGCCTGCGGATCCGGCCCGTGCATCGGCTGTGGAGTTCGCTCTGGATCTGCCGACCCCGGAGATCACCGACGAGGTACGCGCCTACGCTGCACCCAGCTTCTGGCCCGGTCGACCGCTGGCGGACGTCATCGTCGATCTGACACATCGGATCTTCACCGATTTTCGCTATCTTTCCGGTTCGACGACGGTCTCGACCACCGTTGTCGATGTCCTCGCCGCGCGATCAGGGGTGTGTCAGGACTTCGCTCGCCTTGCCATCGCGTGCTTGCGGTCCCAGGGTCTGGCGGCCCGGTACGTGTCGGGATACCTCGCCACCGAACCTCCGCCCGGCAAAGAGCGGATGATCGGTGTCGACGCGACCCACGCGTGGGCAGCGGTGTGGATGCCGAACGATCGCTGGCTCGCCTTCGATCCCACCAACGATCAGCTGGTCGACGAGCGGTACGCGACCGTGGCGTGGGGACGCGACTACGCCGACGTACCTCCATTGCGAGGGGTGATCTACACCGAGGCGGAAGAGAGCACCATCGCCGTATCGGTGGACGTTGCACCGCAGTAGCGAACCCTGCATAATTCGGTGGCCCGGGGGTAACCGACCATCTGGTCGAATCTGCGAATGCAACGTGCGAAAAGCCGCAAAACGGACAATCGTTTCTCATTCGTAGCCACCGAGACGGCACAGCAGAACACACCGAACGGGTAGCTTGGACATCGATGACCGCAACACTGGCAGACCCCGTATCAGAGGTAGTAGCAGCAGCTCAGCGACTCCTCACCAAACGCACCGGAGCTCCGGTGACGTTGATCGACCCGGTGAATCTGGGGGGTAGCGGCCAAGCGATCGTGTTGCGAGTCCGAGTCTCCGAGAACCCGTTTCAGCTGCCCCGCACCCTGGTGATCAAGCAGGTTCGCGACCTGCCCGACGAATCGGAACTGCACGCCGAGCTCGCCGACATCTCCGGTTCCAGTGCCTTCCTTCGCGAGGCAGCGTCGTACCAGTTCGCCAACGCTCTGGCCACGGACAGCAGGCCAGGACCCGAGCTGCACGCCTACGATCTCGATGCGCGGCTGCTGGTTCTCAGCGATCTCGGCGACGCCAGTCCCATCACCACTCTGCTGCGCAACTCGGACGAAGCCGCGGTGACCAACTCGTTGATGGCCATGGCTCAGGCGCTCGGCCGCATGCACGCCGCCACCGTCGGCCGCGAGGACGACTTCGCGGCTCTGCTGCGCCGGGTGGGGCAACCCGACTCGACCGACGGGATCTCCGCCCAGATACCCGATGCTCTCGCCGAGGTTCCCGGCCTGCTGACCGATCTCCTCGGCGTCGGAACGACCCCGGATGCGATTCTCGATCGCGTCTCTCGCAGCGGGCGGTTGTTCGCGCACGGAGCCTTCCGTGCCTTCAGCCCGTCCGACCTGTGCCCTGACAACATCATCGTCAACGACGAAGGTGTGCGGTTCCTCGATTACGAGTGGGGCGGATTCCGTGACGCCACCCTCGACATCACCTATGCGCTGGCGTCGTTCCCCGGTTGCCTGTGCAGCTTCGAGCTCTCGCACGATCGCGAGCAGGCCATGATCGACGCGTGGCGCTCGGAAGTGGTGGGAATCTGGCCCGCGTTGGCCGACGACACGACGCTAGCGAGCAAGATCCTCGACGCGCGTCTGATCTGGGTATGGCTCAGCACCTACTGGTTCCTGCCCGACGATCACACCCGCATCGCAGCGGCGCGTGCTCACCATCTGTCGGTTCCGCGGTCGCAGGCGCTGATGTCGCGGTGGGCGGTCCTGGCAGACAGTGCTGCGCGCGTCGGCGAGACCGGTATCGCCGAGTACGCGACGTCGGTCGGAACTGCGCTGCGCACGAAGTGGGAGCGCTGAGGAAGACGTCGTTCGCGCATCCGGCGGTCGGATCGGTAGCGTTCGACCGGTGAGCGGCGGTTTCGGAAGTGACATCTCGGGCGGGGACATCTCGGGAAGCGACGAGTTCGGCGACGACGGACTCTTCGAGACGCCTGCGGCACCGGAGGCCACGGTCGCCGAGTCCCGTCCGACGTCCACCTACATCAGGCCCGACGCCCCGCTGGCGGTGCGCATGCGTCCGACGAGCCTCGACGAGGTGGTGGGGCAGTCTCATCTGTTGGCTCCCGGGGCACCGCTGCGCCGGCTCGTCGAGGGCTCCGGCGCATCCTCGGTGATGCTCTACGGTCCACCGGGAACCGGCAAGACGACGCTGGCGTCGTTGATCTCGGGCGCGACCGGACGCAAGTTCGAGGCGCTGTCGGCCCTGTCGGCCGGAGTCAAGGAAGTACGCAACGTCATCGAACTGGCGCGACGCCGACTTCTCTCGGGCGAGCAGACGGTGCTGTTCATCGACGAGGTGCACCGCTTCTCCAAGACGCAGCAGGATGCACTGCTGGCAGCCGTCGAGAATCGCATCGTGTTGTTGGTCGCTGCGACCACCGAGAACCCGTCGTTCTCGGTGGTCTCTCCGCTGCTGTCCCGATCGTTGGTTCTGCAGTTGCAGCCGCTGGGATCCGAGGACATCGAGTTGTTGCTCACTCGCGCCGCGAACGATCCGCGCGGACTCGACGGTGCGGTGACCATCGCCGAGGACGCGATGGATCATCTGGTGCGTCTCGCGGCCGGTGACGCCCGACGAGCGTTGACGGCCCTCGAGGCGGCGGCAGGTGCCGCGACCGACGGAACGCTCGACCTCGCGACGGTCGAGGCCAGTGTCGACAAGGCCGCCGTGCGCTACGACCGCGACGGAGACCAGCACTACGACGTCATCAGTGCGTTCATCAAGTCGATCAGAGGGTCCGACGTCGACGCCGCCCTGCACTATCTGGCGCGGATGATCACGGCAGGCGAGGACGCGCGGTTCATCGCGCGGCGCCTCGTCGTGCACGCCAGCGAGGACATCGGCATGGCCGATCCCACGGCGCTGCAGACGGCGACGGCCGCTGCCAGCGCCGTGCAGATGATCGGGATGCCCGAGGCACGGCTGGCGCTGGCGCAGGCCACGATTCACCTGGCGACCGCGCCCAAGTCCGGTGCCGTGATCGGCGCACTCGGTGCGGCCATGGCCGACGTCGCGGCAGGCAAGTCGGGATCGGTTCCGCCGCATCTACGCGACGGCCACTACAAGGGAGCGCAAGGGCTGGGAAACGCCGTCGGGTATCGGTACCCGCACAGCAGTCCTGGCGGCGTACTGGGGCAGCAGTATCCGCCGGACGAACTGGTGGGCGTGAACTATTACGAGCCCACCGAACACGGTGCCGAGCGCGAAATCGCGACCAGGGTGGGGAAACTGCGGCGCATCATCCGAGGCCGATAGGCCCTCGAGTCGGCACAGGGTCTCGGACGCTAACCTGTATCAGTGCAGACCCATGAGATCCGCAGGCGTTTCCTCGACCATTTCGTGAAGGCGGGGCACACCGAAGTACCCAGTGCGTCGTTGATCCTCGACGACCCGAACCTGCTGTTCGTCAACGCGGGCATGGTTCCCTTCGTGCCGTTCTTCCTCGGTCAGCAGACGCCGCCGTACAAGACGGCGACGAGTGTCCAGAAGTGCGTGCGCACCCTCGACATCGAGAACGTCGGTATCACCACCCGCCACAACACGTTCTTCCAGATGGCCGGCAACTTCTCGTTCGGTGACTACTTCAAGCGCGACGCGATTCGGCACGCCTGGTCGTTGTTGACCGACAGCGTGGAGGACGGTGGGTACGGGTTCGACCCCGAGCGCATCTGGGCCACTGCATATCTCGACGACGACGAGGCGATCGAACTCTGGAAGGAGATCGCAGGCCTGCCCGACGAGCGGATTCAGCGTCGAGGAATGGCCGACAACTACTGGTCCATGGGCATTCCCGGCCCCTGCGGCCCGTGCTCGGAGATCTACTACGACCGTGGACCCGAGTTCGGTGCCGAGGGTGGTCCCGAGGCCGACGAGGATCGGTACATCGAGATCTGGAACCTCGTGTTCATGCAGAACGAACGCGGCAAGGGAATCAGCAAGGACGACTTCGAGATCCTCGGTCCGCTGCCGAAGCAGAACATCGACACCGGCATGGGCGTCGAGCGCGTCGCCTTCCTGTTGCAGGGCGTGGACAACGTCTACGAGACCGATCTCGTCCGGCCGGTGATCGCCAAGGCCGAGGAGCTCTCGGGACGCGCCTACGGTGCCAACCACGACGACGACGTGCGCTTCCGCGTCATCGCCGATCACGCCCGCACCGCCGCGCTGCTGATCTCCGACGGCGTCAACCCCGGTAACGACGGGCGAGGCTACGTACTGCGCCGACTGCTGCGCCGCATCGTGCGATCGGCACGCCTGCTCGGTGCCCCGGACGAGACGATGGCGCAGTTCGTCACCGTCGTGCGCGACACGATGGCCGAGTCCTACCCGAACCTCGTCACCGACTTCGATCGCATCCTCACCGTCGCAGTGGGGGAGGAGACGGCGTTTCTCAAGACCCTCACCTCGGGTTCGCGGCTGTTCGAGGGTGCCGCCGAGGCGGTCAAGGCGTCGGGCGCGAAGAAGATCGGCGGCGCAGAAGCATTCGCGCTGCACGACACCTACGGTTTCCCGATCGATCTGACGCTCGAGATGGCCGCCGAGGCCGGCCTGTCTGTCGACGAGGACGGTTTCCGGTCGCTGATGGCCGAGCAGCGCACCCGGGCCAAGGACGACGCCCGCGCCCGCAAGCACGCACACGCAGACCTCACGGTCTACAAGGATTTCGTCGACGGTTCGCCGACCGAGTTCACCGGATTCGACGAACTCGGCTCCGAGGCAACGGTATTGGCCTTGATCAAGAACGGTGTTCGCGTTCCGACCGCGGTTGCGGGCGAGAGCATCGAGATCATCCTCGACCGCAGCCCGCTCTACGCCGAGTCCGGTGGTCAGATCGCCGACATCGGCACCATCACCGCACCCGGCCTCGGCGTCAAGGTCAACGACGTGCAGAAGATCGCCAAGAAGGTCTGGACGCACAAGTCCGTGGTCGAGTCGGGCCAGATCACCGAGGGCGACACCGTGCACGTCGACGTCGACCACGCGTGGCGCAAGGGTGCGACTCAGGGCCACTCGGGTACCCACATGGTGCACGCGGCGCTGCGACAGGTGCTCGGGCCCAACGCGACCCAGGCCGGATCGCTGAACAAGCCCGGCTACCTGCGCTTCGATTTCTCGTGGCAGGGCGCGCTCTCGGAGGCGCAGCGCGACGACATCGAGAATGTCGCCAACGATGCGGTCGGTTCGGACTTCGCGGTCAACACCATGGTCACCGACCTCGACAGTGCCAAGAAGATGGGCGCGATGGCCCTGTTCGGCGAGAACTACGGCGACGAAGTGCGCGTCGTCGACATCGGCGGACCGTTCTCGATGGAACTGTGCGGTGGTACGCACGTGCAGCACTCGTCGCAGATCGGCCCGGTCACCATTCTCGGTGAATCATCGGTCGGCTCGGGAGTGCGCCGAGTCGAAGCATTCGTCGGCCTCGATTCCTACCGCTATCTCGCCAAGGAACGCGCGCTGCTGGCCGGCATCGCGTCCTCGCTGAAGGTGCCGTCCGAGGAGGTCCCGGCTCGCATCGAGACCCTCGTCGAGCGTCTGCGTGTCGCGGAGAAGGAACTCGACGCGGTCAAGGCCGCTGCCGTGCTGGCCTCGGCGGGCGAGTTCGTCGGAAAGGCCGAGCGGTTCGGCGACCTGCGGGCGGTGATCGCGCAGGCACCCGACGGTGTCGGCGGCAACGACCTGCGCACCCTGGTGACCGATATCCGAGGGCGGCTGGGCGCGGATCCGGCCGTGGTGGTGCTGTTCGGCACCGTGAACGGCAAGGTCCCGTTCGTGGTCTCGACCAACAAGGCAGCTCAGGATGCGGGCATCGCGGCAGGCGATCTCGTGGCGGCCTTCGGTCCGAGCATCGGTGGCCGAGGCGGCGGCAAGCCCGAGCTGGCACAGGGGTCGGGATCGGACGTCGCCGGAATCGCAGCCGGTATCGACGCCGCCCGGGCTCGACTGACCGAACTCACCCACTGACGATCGTGGTAGCTCAGGGGCGCGGCCCCGATCGGCCGGGCGTCGACGATCCCGGCCGCGGCCGTCGTATCGGCATCGACGTCGGTAGTGTCCGCATCGGCATCGCCTCGAGCGATCCCGACGGTGTACTCGCCACGCCGGTCGAAACCGTGCCGCGATCGAAGATCAAGGGTCCCGACGCGCCGGACGTGGTGCGTGTGGCGGAGATCGTCGCCGAATACGAAGCCGTCGAGATCGTGATCGGGCTGCCTCGGACGCTGCGCGGAGAGCGCGGCAGTGCGGTCGACGCAGCCGAGAGATTCGGCCGTTCCCTGTACCGGCGGTTGGGTGATGTGCCGATTCGGATGGCCGACGAGCGACTGACTACCGTGAGTGCTTCGCGCGCGCTACGGGACAGTGGAGTGCGAGCCAAGAACCAACGATCGGTGATCGATCAGGCTGCGGCGGTGGCGATACTGCAGGGCTGGCTCGACGAGCGCCGTGCCGTATCGGAACGTGCAGCGAACAATTCAGGATCGACGGAGGTCGACGAGTGAACTACGAAGGGTCCGATCGGGACCGGCGAGATGCGCGCTCGGACGAGGCGCACACCGACCCGATCGGCTATCGCGTGGACGAGGGCAGTGAGTTCCACCGCAGCATGCAGGGCCATCCGCAGCGTCAGGAGCCGCACCCTCGGGCCTCTCGCAACGCAGACCGGGAGCCCGGTCACGAGGCCGAGCGCGCAGCGGTGCCACAGGAGGTCGGTCGCAGCCGCGCCGCGACCCGCAAGGACCGAGCTGCGTCCAGCCGTAAGCGTCGCGGCCGGCTGGTGGCTCTGGTGCTCGGGCTCGTTCTGATCGTGGCAGTGGCGGGCGGAGGGTATTTCGCGGTGAACAAATTCGGCAATCGCACGACACCGAACGCCGACTTCACCGCAGGCTCGCCGGGTGACGGTGTGGTGATTCAGGTTCATCCCAACGACACCGCGCAACAGATCGGTACCCAGGCAGCGGACAAGGGTGTGGTGGCCAGCTCGGGGGCGTTCCTCGAAGCAGCGCTTCTGAACAACGCCATCACCTCGGTTCAACCCGGCTTCTATCTGCTCACCAGCAACGTGCCTGCCTCGCAGGCCGTGGGTCAACTCGTCGACCCCGCATCCCGAGTGGGCAACATGGTGATCTCGGAGGGCCGCCAGCTGCACGACGCGCGCGACGTGAACACCGGTGCCGTGAAGAAGGGCATCTACACCCTGATCTCCGAGGCCAGCTGTGTGGACCGAACCGGTAGTGGAACCCCCACGTGCGTGAGCTACGACGACCTCAACGTGGCCGGCGCTGTGGACGACCCGGCTGCTCTGGGCGTTCCCGACTGGGCCACCGATCGCGTCGAGGGAGTCCCGGACCGCGATCGGCAGCTCGAAGGCCTGATCGCCGCGGGAACCTGGGACTTCGACCCCAGCGCGACTCCGACCGACATTCTGAAGCAGTTGGTGTCCGAGAGTGCGACCCGCTACGAGGACACCGGAATCCTCACCGCGGGCACCAACTCCGGGCTGACTCCGTACGACACTCTCGTCGCCGCGTCGCTCGTCGAGCGTGAGTCGCTGCCGCAGGATTTCAGCAAGGTGGCCCGGGTGATCCTCAATCGCCTCGCCGTGCCGCAGAAGCTCGAGTTCGATTCGACGGTCAACTACTCGCTCGATACGACCGAGGTGGCCACCACCGACGCCGACCGCGCCCGCGTCACCCCGTGGAACACCTATGCCAGCGAGGGGCTGCCGGCAACCCCGATCTCGTCGCCGAGTATCGGGGCGGTGCAGGCGGTCGAGATGCCTGCCGACGGTGATTGGCTGTACTTCGTGACCATCAACCAGGCGGGCGAAACCCTGTTCACCCGCAGCTACGAGGAACACCTGGCGAACATCACCAAGGTCGAGGGCGGCTTCCTCGACAGCGGCCGCTGACGTGCGCGCCGCCGTTCTGGGTAGCCCTGTCGAACACTCGAAGTCGCCGGTGCTGCACTGTGCTGCGTACCGCGCGCTCGGCCTCGCCGACTGGACCTACGAGCGCATCGACTGCACCGGCGAGCAGTTGCCCGGCCTGCTCGACGGTTTCGGTCCGGAATGGGTCGGCGTGTCGGTCACCATGCCGGGCAAGGTTGCGGCTCTGGCGTACGCGACCGAGCGGACCGCCCGGGCAGTGCTGGCCGGCTCGGCGAACACCCTGGTGCGCACTGCGTCGGGTTGGCGCGCCGACTGCACGGACGTCGACGGAATCGTGGGTGCTCTGCGCGACGCCGGAGTCGAGGACCTGTCCGGTCGCACCGTGACGGTGGTCGGCGCAGGAGGAACGTCGAGGCCGGCGATCGTCGCGCTGGCCGGACTCGGCGCGACTGCGGTCACCGTCGTCGCGCGGTCGGCCGACCGCGCCCGGGACACACTGGACTGCGCCGTCGCCGCGGGGATGCGCGCAGAGTTCGCAGAGATGACCGACCCACGTCTTGCCACCGTCGCAGCGGAGTCCGCTGTGCTGGTCAGCACCGTCCCCGCGGCCGGAGCGGCGGATATTGCGTCGGATCTCGCCCATGCGCCCCTGGTCCTCGACGCCATCTACGATCCGTGGCCGACGCCCCTGGCAACGGCCGTGGACGCTGCCGGTGGAACCGTCATCAGCGGATTGTCGATGCTGCTCAATCAGGCGTACGGGCAGGTGGAACAGTTCACCGGCAGGCCGGCGCCGCGAGCGATCATGCGGGACGCGCTGTTCACCGTGTTGTGAGTTCGAGCCGGCGGTAGTCCACAGGCACCGAGTTGTGCACAGGGCAATGTCCCACCTGGGCTTTCGCCGCAACCGATCGCCGCCTCGGTGCAACCCTTCGATCGTGACGATTGTGTGTGGTGCGGTCGTGGTCGGTGCCGTTGTCGGGCTGACGATGCGCCGCTGCCTGATCCGATGGAATCCTCGGCTCCTGCCGCTGCTGTCTGCGATCGGCACCGGATGGGTCTGGTGGCGGTTCGGCGGTACCGAGTACGCGGTTCCGTTGTGTGTGACGACCTGGTGGTTCGCCGCACTCAGCGCGGTCGACTTGCAGCGACGCCGGTTGCCGAACGCCCTGACCGTCCCCGGGGCGATTCTCGTGACGGTCGCGCTCGTGCTCACCGGTTCCGCGAAGGCGCTGCTGGGCGGCGCTCTGCTGTTCGCGATCTACCTGGTCGTTCACCTTCTCGCGCCCGCGGCGTTCGGCGCGGGCGACGTCAAACTCGCCTGGTCGGTCGGATCGGTCGCGTGCGTCGGCGGCGGGGGAGGATGGGCGATCGCCGCGCTGTCGGCACCGGTGGCAACTGCCGTGGTGGGGACGATCGCCGCGGCGTTCGGGCACGGGCGAGCCCGCATCCCGCACGGCCCGTCCATGTGCGCGGCCACCCTGCTGGCATCCGCGGCGTCCCTGGCGTGAAAAGATGTTCGAGTGCTGCGCTGGATAACTGCCGGAGAATCCCACGGACCCGCTCTCGTCGCCATTCTCGAAGGAATGGTCGCGGGAGTAGAGGTGACCTCGGACGACATTGCCTCTCAACTCGCTCGTCGTCGCCTCGGCTACGGCCGTGGTGCCCGCATGAAGTTCGAGGCCGACAAAGTGACCCTCACCGGCGGTGTCCGCCACGGGCGCACCATGGGTGGTCCGGTCGCGATCGAGGTCGGCAACACCGAGTGGCCCAAGTGGGAGCAGGTGATGTCGGCCGACCCCGTCGACGACGCCGTGCTCGCGGATCTCGCCCGCAACTCCCCGTTGACGCGGCCCCGGCCCGGCCACGCCGACTTCTCCGGAATGCTCAAGTACGGCTTCGACGACGCTCGTCCGGTGCTCGAACGTGCCAGCGCACGTGAAACCGCGGCTCGGGTCGCCATCGGCACCGTGGCCCGTCTGTTCCTGAAGCAGGCATTCGGAGTCGAGGTCGTGTCCCATGTGATCTCGATCGGGGCATCCGACCCGTACGTCGGACCGCCGCCCGCAGGTGCCGACCTCGATGCGATCGACGCCTCCCCGGTGCGTGCCTTCGACAAGGCCGCCGAAGTATCGATGATCGCCGAGATCGAAGCAGCGAAGAAGGACGGCGACACCCTCGGCGGCGTCGTCGAGGTCGTCGTGCACGGCCTCCCCGTCGGCCTCGGATCGTTCGTCTCCGGAGAACGCAAGCTCGACGCCAGGCTGGCAGCAGCCCTGATGGGTATTCAGGCCATCAAGGGGGTCGAGATCGGGGACGGCTTCGAGACCGCGCGTCGACGCGGAAGCGTCGCCCATGACGAGATCAAGCCCGGCCCGGACGGTGTGTTGCGCTCGACCAACCGGGCAGGCGGCATCGAGGGCGGTATGACCAACGGTGAGGCACTGCGAGTGCGGGCGGCGATGAAGCCCATCTCCACGGTCCCGCGCGCGTTGGCAACGGTCGACATGACGACCGGAGACGAGGCAGTGGCCATTCATCAGCGCTCGGACGTCTGCGCTGTCCCGGCCGCCGGTGTCGTCGCCGAGACGATGGTCGCCCTCGTGGTCGCGCAGGCAGCGTTGGAGAAGTTCGGTGGGGACTCGCTGGCGGAGACGACGAGCAACGTCGACCACTACGTGAAGGGCACCGCCGCCCGACCTCCACGATGACCCCGTACGCGGTCCTCGTCGGACCGCCGGGAGCAGGGAAGTCGACGATCGGTCGACGGCTCGCACAGGCTCTCGACCTGGACCTGTTCGACACCGATGTGGCCATCGAGCGAGACACCGGTCGTACGATCGCCGATATCTTCTCGCACGACGGCGAACCGGCCTTTCGGCAAATCGAGGAGCGGATAGTCGCCGGTGCTCTGGCCTCGCACGACGGGATCGTCTCCCTCGGTGGTGGTGCTGTGCTGTCGCCCGCGACCCGCGCCCTGCTGTCCGGGCACACCGTGGTGTA
The DNA here is from genome assembly GCF_002259145.1 of Rhodococcus sp. 15-2388-1-1a. NCBI lineage: Bacteria > Bacillati > Actinomycetota > Actinomycetes > Mycobacteriales > Nocardiaceae > Rhodococcus > Rhodococcus sp. 15-2388-1-1a. The sequence continues at coordinate 561,595 of NZ_NPFP01000008.1, forward strand.
CCTGGAGATCAGCGTGGCCGAAGGGCTTCGGCGTACCGGTGCGAACACGGTTCGGCCGTTGCTCGCCGGTCCTGATCCGCGTGCGAAGTACCAGGAACTGATGCGGCATCGGCGACCTCTCTATCGATCGGTGGCCACGGTGCGAGTGCGCACCGACAGTCGCAGTCCCGCTCGGGTCGTGGGCCAGTTGGTGGCGAAGCTGACGGCCATCGCCCCTGTTCCCGGGCGCAATGCGAACGAGAGAAACCCCCAGTAGATGAAGGTGATTCGATGACAGAGCCAGTACGCGTCCAGGTCGAGACTGCCAACCCGTACCCGGTGATCATCGGCCGAGGTCTGTTGACGGACCTCGTCGACGAGCTCGCCGGAACGGCCACCGTGGCGATCTTCCACCAGCCTCCGCTGGCGGAGACCGCGGAGGCAGTGCGAGCTGCGTTGGCGGACAAGGGAATCGACGCTCACCGCATCGAGATCCCGGATGCCGAGGACGGTAAGGATCTGGCAGTGGCCGGGTTCTGCTGGGAAGTTCTCGGCCGAATCGGTCTCACTCGCAGCGACGCCATCGTCAGTCTGGGCGGCGGAGCGGCAACGGACCTGGCCGGATTCGTTGCAGCGACATGGATGCGCGGAGTTCGTATCGTCCACGTCCCGACGACGCTGCTGGCCATGGTCGACGCGGCCGTGGGCGGCAAGACCGGCATCAACACCGATGCGGGCAAGAACCTCGTCGGTTCCTTCCACGAACCCGCCGCCGTAATGATCGATCTGGCCACGCTCGAGACCGTCCCGAAGAACGAGATCGTCTCGGGCCTGGCCGAGGTGATCAAGACCGGGTTCATCGCCGATCCGAAGATTCTGGACATCATCGAGGCCGATCCTGCCGCGGCGCTCGATCCGACCGGTGACGTTCTGCCGGAGTTGATCCGGCGCTCGGTCGAGGTCAAGGCGAAGGTCGTTGCGGCCGATCTGCGTGAGTCGAACCTGCGCGAGATCCTGAACTACGGCCACACGCTCGCGCACGCCATCGAGCGGCGGGAGCAGTACCGCTGGCGTCACGGTGCCGCGGTGTCGGTCGGTCTGGTGTTCGCGGCCGAGCTGGGACGCCTGGCCGGTCGCCTGGACGACGCCACTGCCGACCGCCACCGTTCGATTCTCGAATCGGTCGGCTTGCCGGTCACCTACGACGAGCATGCGTTCTCGGATCTGCTCAAGGGCATGCAGACGGACAAGAAGAACCGGGCCGGGCTGCTGCGATTCGTCGTTCTGGACGGTCTGGCCAAGCCCGGACGGCTCGAGGGTCCGGATCCGGCACTGCTCGTCGCAGCATTCTCCGCGGTCGGTCGCGAGGCCCCGGCCACAGGTGGGTCGGCCATTCTGTTGTGACGCCGTCGGCCCCACTCGGGGCCCGACGACAACGGGCGGTGATCGACGCATACAGCGTCGATCACCGCCCGTAGGTCGATGTGGGGGAGTTCAGGAACCGTCGGCGCTGCCGTGCCTGCCGCGCTTGTCCAGCCGCGGCTTGCCGTCCGCGTCCACCGCCGAGAACACCTCGGTGTCGGCTTCGCCGTGCTCGGGAGCCCACTGAGGTTCCGAACGCGTGGGCTCGGCCTGCGTCGCCTGTGCCCGACCCGACCCATTCTCCTGGCCAGCGTTGACCAGTTGGCGGTCGTGCGCGCGTTCGGCGTCCGATGTGGCCAACTTCTTCTTGGCCTCGCGGTTCACGATCTGTCGTCCCACGAACACCGCGACGCTGGCGGCGATGAAGATGGTGAGAATCGTGAACGCGGCTCCGGAGGTGAGCTCGAAGACCAATCCGTTCTGGCCCAGGCTGAAGTCGACGAAGAAGTCGACGATCCAGCTCAGGAGACCGCCGAGCAGTCCACCGACCACAGCGGCTTTGAGCCAGACCATGGTCAGGTCCTCGCCGTCTTCGGGGTCGGGATGCTTACGTCGGTCGCGGATTCCGTCGATGCCGGCCCACACGATGATGATGAGCAGCACGAGGGCGTATGCCACCCAGCGCAGTGCCGATCCGCTCAGCGGCCACATCGACACAGCTGCCCCCAGCAGCAGTCGAACCACGACGTTGACCAATCCCATACTTATGCCACGCACTGCCCACCCAGTCATGCGGCACAGCATATCCGCACGTCGAAGTTCATGTGTCGCGGCCCACACGTTCGATGACCCGGTCGACTGAAATGGGGCCTGTGAAACGAACGGTAATGTCGAGGGCATGCCTGCCGATTTCGGTGCCCGTCGTGGTGCCCTACGAGAACTGTTGGCCGCCGACGGACTCGATTCGATGTTGATCACCGATCTTCTCAACGTCCGATACCTGTCGGGCTTCACCGGGTCGAACGCGGCATTGCTGGTCTCGGTGGCCGACTCGCCCGGCGACGAGGATCGGACGGTCATCTGCACCGACGGCCGGTACGTCACTCAGGTGGCCGAGCAGGTTCCGGATCTGCGGGCCGAGATCGACCGGGCGTCCGCGGTGCATCTGCTTCGTTCGGGTTCGTCCGGCCGCGGCGGTCGAGTGGGTTTCGAGAGCCATGTGGTGACCGTCGACGCTCATCGCGCGTGGTCCGAGCTCGACGGCGCTGCGGAGTTGGTACGTGCACCGGGTGTCGTGGAGTCGTTGCGCATGGTCAAGGACGAGTTCGAGGTGGGGTTGCTCCGAGACGCCTGCCGCGCCGCCGATGACGCTCTGGCTCGATTGATCGGTGGAGGCGGTATCCGCGCCGGCCGGACCGAGCGGGAGGTCGCCCGCGAGCTGGAGTCGTCGATGCTCGACCACGGTGCCGATGCGATCTCCTTCGAGACCATCGTCGCAGCAGGAGCCAACTCGGCGGTTCCGCATCACCGGCCGACCGATGCGGTGCTCGCCGACGGCGACTTCGTCAAGCTCGACTTCGGCGCACTCGTCGGCGGCTACCACTCGGACATGACTCGGACCTTCGTCATCGGGACTGCCGCGCAGTGGCAGCGCGACCTGTACGAGTTGGTTCAGCGGTCCCAGACGGCCGGGCGAGAGGCGCTGGCACCAGGGGTGAATACCGCTTCGGTCGACGCGGCGTCGCGCTCGGTGATCGAGGACGCAGGGTACGGGGAGTACTTCCTGCACGGGCTCGGCCACGGCGTCGGCCTGGAAATCCACGAAGCGCCGGGAATCGCGAAGACGAGCACCGGTACACTGCTGAGCGGTGCAGCGGTCACCGTCGAGCCGGGTGTCTACTTCTCCGGTCGCGGCGGCGTTCGGATCGAGGACACACTCGTCGTTCGCGACGGGGGTTCGGAACTGCTCACCCTGACAAGCAAGGAACTCACGTCCGTCTAGCGCGGGCGGGAGCGAATCCCGCACGTGACCGACGGCGCGTCACGCGCACAAACGATTGAGGAGACGCGAAGCAAGTGGCTTCCACCAGCGATTTCAAGAACGGACTGGTTCTCAACCTGGAGAACCAGCTGTGGTCGATCATCGAATTTCAGCACGTCAAGCCCGGCAAGGGGCCCGCATTCGTGCGGACCAAGCTCAAGAACGTGCTCTCGGGCAAGGTCGTCGACAAGACGTTCAACGCCGGTGTGAAGGTCGAGACCGCAACGGTCGACCGCCGCGACATGACGTACCTCTACCACGACGGTAGCGACTACGTGTTCATGGACGCCGACACCTACGACCAGCTCTCGATCGGTGAGGCCACCGTCGGTGACGGCGCGCGTTTCCTGCTCGAGAACCTGCGCGTTCAGGTCGCCATGCACGAGGGTGTTCCGCTGTACGTCGAGCTTCCCGTCACCGTCGAGCTCGAGGTCAAGCACACCGATCCCGGCCTGCAGGGCGATCGCTCCACCGGCGGCACCAAGCCTGCGACCCTCGAGACCGGAGCCGAGATCTCGGTGCCGCTGTTCATCAACACCGGCGACAAGCTCAAGGTCGATTCGCGTGACGGAAACTACCTCGGGCGTGTGAACTCCTAACGTGTCATCGAAGAAGTCGACATCCTCCGCCTCGCAGAACGGTGCCCCCGGTGCGAAGAAGCTCGGTGCGCGCCACAAGGCCCGCAAGCGTGCGGTGGACTTTCTGTTCGAGGCGGAGGCGCGCAACGTCGACCCGGTCGACCTGACCACCGAGCGCATCGAACTCGCACGCGGCGACGACACGATCGCTCCCGTCAGTGATTACACCTCGACCTTGGTCGAGGGCGTCGCCGAGAATCTCGATCGACTCGACGGCGTGATCGCCGATCACCTCAAGGACTGGACGCTCACCCGTCTGCCTGCAGTCGACCGGGCCATCCTCCGCGTTGCGGTGTGGGAGTTGTTCCACGCCACCGATGTGCCACCGGTCGTCGCTGTCGACGAGGCCGTCGAGCTGGCCAAACAGCTGTCCACCGACGACTCGCCCGGCTTCGTCAACGGCGTGCTGGGTCAGATCGTTCTGGTCGCGCCGCAGGTACGTGCCGCGGCCGCGGCGGTCTCCAGCCGTACGCAGTCCGACGCGTCCGGTGCAGCGTCGGTCGACGCCGAGCAGTGATCGGACGTTCGACGCCCGTGTGACCGAACGCTCTGCGAGCCTGCTGGTCATGGTTCGCAGAGCGTTGCTAGGCTCTACGCAGTTCTTGTCAGACATCCTTTAACGATCCGTCCAGAGAGGCGGAGAAGGAGGTCGTAGTTTGCCTGCGCCCGAAAGCTCGCCCGCGAACCCCGCCGTTCGCGAATTGCTGTCCTCGGCCGATGTGGGACGCACCATCTCCCGCATGGCCCATCAGATCATCGAGAAGACGGCCCTCGATGCCGCGGACTCGCCGCGCGTGGTGCTACTCGGCATTCCCACTCGCGGAACCACGTTGGCGGAACGACTCGTCGAACGTATCGAGGCATTCTCCGGTGTGCGTCCTCCGCTCGGGTCCCTCGACATCACCCTCTACCGCGACGACCTGCGAAACAAGCCGCACCGTCCGCTCGAACGCACGTCGGTGCCCGCAGGCGGTGTCGACGACGCACTCGTCGTACTGGTCGACGACGTGTTGTTTTCCGGACGAACCGTCCGATCCGCGCTCGACGCTCTTCGTGACCTCGGCCGCCCCCGGGCCGTGCAGCTCGCAGTCCTGATCGACCGCGGCCACCGCGAGCTCCCGCTTCGTGCGGACTACGTCGGCAAGAACGTCCCCACAGCCCGCACCGAGGACGTCTCGGTGCTGCTCTCCGAACACGACGGCCGCGACGGGGTCAGCCTGTCCGAGGGAGGATCCGCTCGATGAAGCATTTGCTCTCGGTCGCCGACCTGACGGCCGAATCGGCCACGGAGCTTCTCGACGAAGCCGAACGATTCGAGCAGGCGCTTCTCGGCCGCGAAGTCAAGAAACTCCCGACACTGCGCGGACGCACCATCATGACGGTGTTCTTCGAGAACTCGACGCGTACCCGCGTCTCGTTCGAGGTGGCAGGCAAGTGGATGAGCGCCGACGTCATCAACGTCAGCGCCAGCAGCTCGTCGGTGTCGAAGGGGGAGTCCCTGCGCGACACCGCGATGACGCTGCGCGCCGCCGGTGCGGATGCGCTCATCGTCAGGCACCCGGCGTCCGGTGCCGCTCACCAGATCGCCCAGTGGACCGCCGATCAAGGCGCCGGCCTCGACGGTCGTTCCACAGGCTCCACTCCTGGCCTCGATGGTCGTTCCACAGGCTCCACTCCTGGCCTCGACGGTCGTTCCGCAGGCTCCACTCCTGGTGGCGGCCCTGCGGTGATCAATGCCGGTGACGGTACCCACGAACATCCCACCCAGGCGCTGCTCGACGCCCTGACGGTTCGCCAACGACTCGGAGACATCGCCGGCCGACGAGTCGCGATCGTCGGCGACATTCTGCACAGCCGGGTGGCGCGCTCGAACGCGATCCTGCTGGCCAAGCTCGGTGCCGAGGTAGTGCTGATCGCGCCACCGACCCTGCTTCCCGTCGGAGTGACCGGCTGGCCGGTGCGGGTCTCGCACGACATCGACGCCGAACTGCCCGGTCTGGACGCGGTGTTGATGCTCAGAGTGCAGGCCGAGCGAATGAACGGCGGGTTCTTCCCCTCCGCTCGTGAGTACTCGATCACGTACGGGCTCTCGCAGCGCCGGCTCGACCTGCTGCCCGAGCATGCCGTCGTACTGCACCCGGGTCCGATGCTTCGCGGTATGGAGATCGCGTCCTCGGTGGCCGATTCTCCGAAAACTGCAGTTCTGCAACAGGTTACGAATGGAGTTCACGTGCGGATGGCGGTGCTGTTCCGATTGCTGGTCGGTTCGGACGGGGGTGCATCGTGAACGCGCCTGCGACCTCCGTTCTGCTCCGCGGCGTCCTTCTGTACGGCGAGGGACCCGAAACCGACGTGATGATCACCGGCGAAGAAATCGTCGGAATCGGTTCGGACCTCGACGCCGACGATGCCGAGGTGATCGAAGCCCGCGGCCAGATTCTGCTGCCCGGATTCGTCGACATGCACACGCACCTGCGCGAGCCCGGCCGCGAGGACACCGAAACGATCGAATCCGGTTCGGCAGCAGCGGCTCTGGGTGGCTACACCGCCGTGTTCGCGATGGCGAACACCGATCCGGTTGCCGACTCGGTGGTGGTCACCGATCACGTCTGGCGGCGGGGACAGGAAGTCGGCCTCGTCGACGTCCACCCGGTGGGTGCGATCACCGTCGGTTTGAAAGGCAAGCAGCTCGCCGAGATGGCCACGATGGCAGCAGGAATCGGCCGGGTGAAGATGTTCTCGGACGACGGACACTGCGTCGACGATCCACTGATCATGCGTCGAGCGCTGGAGTACTCGAGTTCGCTCGGTGTGCTCATCGCTCAGCACGCCGAGGAGCCCAGGCTCACCGTCGGTGCCGTCGCACACGAGGGGCCCACTGCAGCGCGGCTCGGACTGGCCGGTTGGCCGCGCGCGGCAGAGGAATCGATCGTCGCACGGGACGCGCTGCTGGCCCGGGACGCCGGTGCGCGAGTGCACATCTGCCATGCTTCCACCGCGGGAACCGTCGAGTTGATGAAGTGGGCACGCGGACAGGGCATTTCGATCACCGCCGAGGTCACTCCGCACCACCTGCTGCTGGACGATTCGCGGCTCGAGACGTACGACGCGATCAACAAGGTGAACCCGCCGCTGCGTGAGAAGTCCGATGTCGAGGCCCTGCGCAAGGGCTTGGCCGACGGTGTGATCGATTGTGTGGCAACCGATCACGCTCCGCATGCCGAACAGGACAAGTGCTGTGAGTTCTCGATCGCCCGTCCCGGCATGCTCGGGCTCGAAACCGCACTGTCCATCGTCGTCGACACGATGGTGACCCCGGGACTGCTCGATTGGCGCGGCGTGGCGCGGGTGATGAGCGAGCGGCCCGCTCGGATCGTCGGATTGGCCGATCAGGGGCGGCCCATCGAAGTCGGCGAGATCGCCAATCTCACGCTGGTGGACCCGAATGCGAGCTGGACCGTCTCGGGCAAGAAGCTGGCCAGCGTCGCGCACAACACGCCGTTCGAGGACATGACCTTCTCCTCGAAGGTGACCACGACCGTGTTGCGCGGACGAATCACCGTTCGCGGCGGAGTCGTGGCGAACAGGGCAGGGGAGTAGAGCCGTGGACAGAGTTCTCATCGTCATCGGATTCATCCTGTTCTGGGCGCTGATGATCGCGCTGATCTTCTGGGGTTGGCGCGGACGCCAGAAGCGGCAGGAAGAGCGAATCGGCGACTTCCCGGCCGTGCCCCAGGATCTCGGTGCCACCCACATCGAGCCCAGCACAGGCCTGTACGTCGGCAGCACCATCGCGCCGAGCTGGCAGGACCGCATCGCCGTCGGCGACATCGGCCACCGCGCCACCGGTGAGCTGTCGCGACACGAGAAGGGCATTCTGCTCGACCGAGACGGCGAATCTCCCATCTGGATTCCGGCCGAATCGATTCGCGCGATCCGCACCGAACGCGGGTTGGCAGGCAAGGTCATGACCAAGGACGGGCTCCTGGTCATTCGCTGGGAGTTGCCGACGGGGACCGAGATAGACACCGGCTTCAGGGCCGACGACAAGCATATCTACCCGGTGTGGACAGCGAGTTCCACCGGAGAAACCAAGGAGGAAACCGCGTGAGCAGCGCAGTTCTTGTTCTGGAGGACGGCCGGACATTCCGCGGCACCACATTCGGCGCACAGGGGCGCACCCTCGGCGAGGCCGTGTTCTGCACCGGAATGACCGGCTACCAGGAGACACTCACCGACCCGAGCTACCACCGACAGATCGTCGTCGCGACCGCGCCGCAGATCGGCAACACCGGCTGGAACCAAGAGGACGGTGAAGCCGCGAGCGCCCAGGATCCCAACAAGATCTGGGTGGCCGGATACGTCGTCCGCGATCCGGCTCGCCGCACCTCGAGCTGGCGCTCGACCGGAACGCTGCAGGATCAGCTCGAGGCCCAGAACGTCGTGGGCATTGCCGGAATCGACACACGCGCCCTGGTACGGCACCTGCGCACCCGCGGCTCCATGCGTGCGGGAGTGTTCTCGGGTGACGCGCTCGGCACCTCGGACGAGATGCTCGAGCAGGTGGTCGGCCAGCCGTCGATGCTCGGTGCCGACCTCGCCGGTGAAGTGACCACCGGAGCGGGCTACACCATCGAGCCGTCCGGTGACGCTCGATTCACCGTCGTCGCAGTCGATCTCGGTATCAAGACCAACACTCCGCGGATGTTCGCCGAGCGCGGTATCCGCGTGCACGTGGTGCCGTCGAACACCACCATCGAGCAGGTTCTGGAACTGAACCCCGACGGCGTCTTCCTGTCCAACGGACCGGGCGACCCGGCCACGGCCGACACCAGCGTCGCGTTGACCAGGCAGGTACTCGAACGTGAGCTGCCGCTGTTCGGTATCTGCTTCGGCAACCAGATCTTCGGGCGGGCACTGGGCCGTGGCACCTACAAGATGAAGTTCGGCCACCGCGGCATGAACATCCCGGTCATCGAGCACACCACCGGTCGCATCGCGATCACCGCGCAGAACCACGGATTCGCACTCGAAGGCGAAGCGGGCGAGGAGTTCGACACCGACTTCGGCCGCGCCCGGATCAGCCACACCTGCGCCAACGACGGCACCGTCGAGGGCGTCGAACTGATCGGCGGCAGCGCCTTCTCGGTGCAGTACCACCCCGAGGCCGCGGCGGGTCCGCACGACGCCGCCTACCTCTTCGACCGTTTCACCAGCGTCCTTCAGGAGAAGAAGTAATGCCACGCCGCACAGACCTGAACCACGTCCTGGTCATCGGATCGGGCCCGATCGTCATCGGCCAGGCCTGCGAGTTCGACTACTCCGGCACCCAGGCCTGCCGAGTGCTGCGCGAGGAAGGACTCCGCGTCAGCCTCGTCAACTCCAACCCCGCGACGATCATGACCGACCCCGAGTTCGCCGACGCCACCTACGTCGAGCCGATCACCGCGGAGTTCATCGAGAAGATCTTCGCCCGCGAGGCCGAGCAGGGTCACCCCATCCAAGCTGTGCTCGCCACCCTGGGTGGGCAGACGGCGCTCAATGCCGCTGTCGCACTGCATGATCAGGGCATTCTCACCAAGCACGGCGTCGAGCTGATCGGTGCCGACTTCGACGCCATCCAGCGCGGCGAGGATCGACAGAAGTTCAAGGACATCGTCGCCAAGGTCGGTGGCGAATCCGCCAAGTCGGCCGTCTGCTACACGATGGACGAAGTGCGCGAGACCGTCGCCGAGCTCGGCTTCCCGGTCGTCGTACGTCCGTCCTTCACCATGGGAGGTCTCGGATCGGGACTGGCCTACAACGACGAGGACCTGACCCGCATCGCCGGCGGCGGGCTCGCGGCCTCGCCCACGGCGAACGTCCTCATCGAGGAGTCCATCCTCGGCTGGAAGGAATACGAGCTCGAGCTGATGCGCGACGGCCGCGACAACGTGGTCATCGTGTGTTCCATCGAGAACGTGGATCCCGTCGGTGTGCACACCGGCGACTCGGTGACCGTCGCGCCTGCGATGACGCTGACCGACCGCGAGTACCAGAAGATGCGCGATCTCTCCATCGACATCCTGCGTGAGGTGGGCGTCGACACCGGCGGCTGCAACATCCAGTTCGCGATGGATCCGGCGGACGGGCGCCTCGTCGTCATCGAGATGAACCCCCGCGTGTCGCGCTCGTCGGCGCTGGCGTCGAAGGCCACCGGTTACCCGATCGCGAAGATGGCCGCCAAGCTGGCCATCGGCTACACCCTCGACGAGATCGTCAACGACATCACCCGCGAGACCCCGGCGTGCTTCGAGCCGACCTTGGACTACGTGGTCGTCAAGGCACCCAGATTCGCGTTCGAGAAGTTCCCCGGTGCCGACGGCACGCTGACCACGACGATGAAGTCCGTCGGTGAGGCGATGTCGATCGGCCGCAACTTCACCGAGGCATTCGGCAAGGTGATGCGCTCGCTCGAAACCAAGCGCGCGGGGTACTGGACCGGCCCCGACGTCGAGGCGGAGAGCCTCGACGCTCTGCTGGCGGACCTGTCCGTTCCTCAGGACGGCCGGATGTACGGAATCGAGAAGGCGTTCGCGATGGGCGCCACCCTCGAGCAGCTCTTCGAGGCGACCAAGATCGACCCGTGGTTCCTCGACCAGTTCCAGCAGATCCACGAACTCGGCGTCCAGGTTCGCGAGGCGGCCGAATTCGACGAGGCGCTGCTGCGGCAGGCGAAGTACCACGGGCTGTCCGACCGTCAGATCGCCGCTCTGCGCCCCGAACTCGACGGCGAGGACGGAGTGCGTGCGCTGCGCGACGAGCTCGGCGTGCACCCGGTCTACAAGACGGTCGACACCTGCGCCGCCGAGTTCGAGGCCAAGACGCCGTACCACTACGGCACCTACGAACTCGACCCCGACGCCGAGACCGAGGTGGCCCCGCAGCCGGACCGGCCCAAGGTCCTGATCCTCGGATCGGGTCCCAACCGCATCGGTCAGGGCATCGAATTCGACTACAGCTGTGTGCACGCAGCGCTGACGCTGTCCGAGGCCGGCTACGAGACGGTCATGGTCAACTGCAACCCCGAGACCGTCTCCACCGACTACGACACCGCCGACCGCCTGTACTTCGAGCCGCTGACCTTCGAGGACGTTCTCGAGGTGTACCGGGCCGAGGCCGCCTCGGGCACGGTGCGAGGAGTTATCGTCCAGCTGGGCGGCCAGACTCCGCTCGGCCTGGCGAAGCGGCTGAAGGCCGCGGGCGTCCCTATCGTGGGAACATCGCCCGAGGCCATCGATCTCGCCGAGGACCGCGGCGAGTTCGGCAAGGTCCTCGATGCGGCAGGCCTGCCCGCTGCCAAGTACGGCACGGCGACCACGTTCGACGGGGCCCGTGAGATCGCGTCGGGCATCGGCTACCCGGTACTGGTCCGCCCGTCCTACGTTCTCGGCGGACGCGGCATGGAGATCGTGTACGACGAGGCATCGCTCGCCACGTACATCTCCAACGCGACGGAGATCTCGGACGACCGTCCGGTTCTGGTCGACCGGTTCCTCGAAGATGCAGTCGAAATCGACGTCGACGCACTGTGCGACGGCAGCGAGGTCTACATCGGCGGCATCATGGAACACATCGAGGAGGCCGGTATCCACTCCGGCGACTCGGCGTGCGCGTTGCCTCCGATCACGCTCGGCAAGACCGACATCGAGAACGTCCGACGGTCCACCGAGGCTCTGGCGAAGGGCATCGGCGTGCGCGGCCTGCTCAACGTTCAGTACGCACTCAAGGACGACATCCTGTACGTCCTCGAGGCCAACCCGCGTGCGAGCCGCACCGTTCCGTTCGTCTCCAAGGCGACTGCCGTGCAGCTGGCGAAGGCATGCGCCCGAGTGATGCTCGGGGAGACCATCGCCGAGCTGCGGACCGCAGGCATCCTGCCCGAGACCGGGGACGGTGGCACCGTCCCGGCCGGTGCCCCGATCGCAGTCAAGGAAGCGGTGTTGCCGTTCAACCGGTTCCGTCGTGCGGACGGAACCGGAGTGGACACCCTGCTCAGCCCCGAGATGAAGTCCACCGGCGAGGTGATGGGAATCGACTTCGATTTCGGTACCGCATTCGCCAAGAGCCAGACCGCCGCGTACGGCTCGTTGCCCGCGGGCGGCGCGGTGTTCGTATCGGTGGCCAACAAGGACAAGCGATCACTGATCTTCCCGGTGAAGCGACTCGCGGATCTGGGCTTCACGATCCTGGCAACCGAAGGTACCGCCGATGTGTTGCGGCGCAACGGAATCAAATGTGAGCAGGTCTACAAGCAGTCCGGTGAGGATGTGCCGGAGGGGGAACGGACCATCGTCGACCGGATACTCGCCGGGGACATCGCCATGGTGATCAACACCCCGTACGGCAACTCCGGCCCCCGCGTCGACGGGTACGAGATCCGGAGCGCCGCAGTGGCGCAGAACATTCCGTGCATCACCACGGTGCAGGGCGCGTCCGCGGCGGTGCAGGGCATCGAAGCCGGAATCGCCGGCGGAATCGGCGTCCGCTCGTTGCAGGATCTGCATGCGGGATTGAAGCAGGGGCTGGGAGTGGAGCCTGCGGAACGACCCGGGAATGGGGGAGTGGAGTGAGCCATCATCGCAGTTGGTCGGATCGGTTGCGCGCCGCGGTCGCGGCGCGCGGTCGACTGTGTGTCGGAATCGATCCGCATCCGGCGCTGCTCGAGGCGTGGGAGTTGCCACGCTCGGCGGACGGTCTCGAGGTGTTCGCCGAACTGTGCGTCGAGGCATTCGTCGGTGAGGTGGCGATCGTCAAGCCTCAGGTGGCGTTCTTCGAGGCGTACGGATCTGCCGGGTACGCGGTGCTCGAACGCACCGTCAGTGTGTTGCGCGACGCGGGCACCCTGGTGATCGCAGATGCCAAGCGCGGCGATATCGGCACGACGATGGATGCGTACGCACAGGCCTGGCTCGAGCCCGACTCTCCGTTGTCCTCGGATGCTGTCACGGTGTCGCCGTACCTGGGTGTGGATTCACTGGGGGAGACGGTCGATCGTGCAGTGCGACACCAGCGAGGTCTGTTCGTGCTGGCTCGAACCTCCAATGCGGAAGGCGCTGCTCTGCAGCAGGCGGCGACGTCGAACGGCGGGTCGGTGGCTCAGTCGATCGTCGACGCTGCGGCGACGCGTAATCGCATCGATGCCGACACGCTGGGCCTGGTCGTGGGTGCCACTCGTGATCATGGTCTCGACCTGTCGAACTACACCGGACCCATACTCGCGCCGGGTCTGGGAGCGCAGGGAGCGACGGTGGCCGATCTCGCGGAGATCTTCCGTGATTCGCGTGAGCTGTTGCTGCCCAACTCCTCTCGGGGTGTCCTGGCCGCAGGACCGTCGGTGACGGCATTGCGCGACGCGGCGATGCGGTTACGCGACGAGATCGAAGCCGGTCTCGCATAGTCGACGCTGCTGCGCTCCGGCACGCGGGGGTGAGTTAGCGGTGAACGCGAGTCGTCGGTACGGTCGCTAGCGCTGCCGACGAACAGTGCGGATCTCCGGTGCGGAGCGCCGACGACCGCGGTCCGTGGCAGTGGAACACCGATGGTCGACGTGCCGACAACGATCGTGTGCGTCGTACCGCCCAGAACGAGAAGACGGAGGAACCGACAGTGGCCCTTCCCCAGTTGACCCCCGAGCAGCGTGCCGCTGCCCTCGAGAAGGCAGCGATCGCACGGAAAGCGCGCGCCGAGCTCAAGGAGCGCCTCAAGCGCGGCGGCACCGATCTCAAGCAGGTGCTCAAAGATGCCGAGACGGACGAGATTCTCGGAAAGATGAAGGTCTCCGCGTTGCTCGAGGCCCTGCCGAAGGTGGGCAAGGTCAAGGCCGCGGAGTTGATGACGGAATTGGAGATCGCGCCCACCCGTCGACTGCGCGGTCTCGGCGATCGGCAGCGCAAGGCGCTGTTGACGAAGTTCGATTTCGAGGCCTGACGGCGGTGAGTGACGCTGCGGCGACCTCGGTCCCGGAGACGAAGCGCGGCCGGTTGGTGGTGCTGTCCGGACCCTCCGGCGTCGGCAAGTCCAGTGTCGTTCGGCTCGTGCGCGCGGCGCTGCCCGAGCTGGTGTTCAGCGTGTCGGTCACGACGCGATCGCCGCGGCCGGGCGAGGTGGACGGTCAGGATTACCACTTCGTGTCGGCCGGCGAGTTCGATCGGATGATCGCCGACGACGAGCTGCTCGAGTGGGCGAGCATTCACGGTGGCCTGCAGCGGTCGGGGACTCCGGCTGCACCCGTGGAGGCCGCGCTCGAGGCGGGCAGCCCGGTGTTGCTCGAGCTCGATCTTGCCGGTGCCCGTGCCGTCCGGGTGTCCAAGCCCGAGGCTCTGCTGGTGTTCATGGCACCACCGACGTGGGACGATCTGGTCTCTCGCTTGGTCGGACGCGCGACCGAGGAAAGCGCGGCCACCGAGCGGAGGCTCGAGACCGCACGGGTGGAATTGGCCGCACAGAACGAGTTCGACACGGTGGTTGTCAATACCGATGTCGACCATTCGTGCGAACAGTTGGTATCCTTGTTGGTCGGTAGGTCGTCGGTCGGCAACAGCTGACCAGTTTCACGGCGCACGAGGCCCCGACCAGCTAGTTCGTAGCACCAACGATGCAATTTCAGGAGATCATCAGTGAGCAGCATTTCAGCGGCCGTTTCCGACTTCGACGGACGCAGCGCTCTGCCGGCCTACGACACGCCGCTCGGCATCACCAATCCGCCCATCGACGAGCTGCTCGCCCGCACCTCGTCCAAGTACGCCCTCGTGATCTACGCAGCCAAGCGTGCGCGTCAGATCAACGACTACTACAACCAGCTCGGTGACGGCATCCTCGAGTACGTGGGACCGCTGGTCGAGCCGGGTCTGCAGGAGAAGCCGCTGTCGATCGCTCTCCGCGAGATCCACGCGGACCTCCTCGAGCACACCGAAGGCGAATAAGAACCTCACAGAGGACATCTGACTTGCACGTTGTCGTCGGAGTCGGCGGAGGTATCGCCGCCTACAAGAGTTGTTCGCTCATCCGCAGTTTCACCGAGAGCGGGCATCAGGTACGGGTGATTCCGACCGCGTCCGCTCTGGAGTTCGTCGGGCGCGCGACGTTCGAGGCGCTGTCCGGGCAACCGGTGCAGACCGGAGTTTTCGCGGACGTGCCGGAAGTCCCGCACGTGCGCCTGGGTCAGGAGGCGGACCTCGTCGTAGTCGCCCCCGCCACTGCGGACCTCATGGCCCGCATCGCCGGGGGACGTGCCGATGACCTTCTGACGGCCACCCTGCTCACCGCGCGGTGTCCGGTGGTGCTCGCTCCCGCGATGCACACGGAGATGTGGGAGCACCCCGCCACGGTCGCGAACGTCGCGACCCTGCGCTCACGCGGTACGCACGTGATCGAACCTGCATCGGGTCGTCTGACCGGCCGAGACACCGGGTCGGGTCGGCTGCCGGAGCCGGACGAGATCTTCGCGCTCTCGATGCTGGTGACCGAGCGAGCGGATGCTCTTCCTCGGGACCTCGAAGGACGCCATGTTCTGGTGTCTGCCGGCGGCACTCGTGAGCCTCTCGACCCGGTCCGCTTTCTGGGCAATCGAAGCTCCGGAAAGCAGGGATACGCCCTGGCGCGAGTGGCTGCGCAACGCGGAGCCCAGGTGACGCTGGTCGCCGGGTACACCAGCGACCTCGACGCGCCGGCCGCGGTGGACGTGGTGCACGTCAAGACGGCGTCGGACATGCAGGACGCCGTTCGCAAACTTGCCGTCGGTGTCGACGCGGTGGTGATGGCGGCCGCGGTCGCCGACTTCCGCCCGGAGTCCATCGCAGGCAGCAAGATCAAGAAGGGCTCCAACGAGCCGTCGTCGATCCCGCTGGTTCGCAACGACGACATACTCGCCGGCCTCGTTTCCGCTCGCCGCGACGGTGAACTCGAATCGTCGACGGTCATCGTCGGATTCGCCGCCGAGACCGGAGACGCGGACGGAGACGTGCTGACCTATGCGCGGGCCAAGCTCGAACGCAAGGGCTGTGACCTGCTCGTGGTCAACGCGGTCGGTGACGGCAAGGCATTCGAGGTGGACCACAACGACGGCTGGTTGCTGGGGTCCGACGGTTCCGAGGCTGCGCTCGGCGAGGGCTCCAAAGCTCTGCTCGCGAGCCGCGTACTGGATTCGGTAGCGCAGATGCTCGGCGCGCGGAGTCCTCGACCGAGTTCGAATCCGTGATGATGCCGAGGGTGCACGAGCGATGTCGCACCGGCTACCGTGCTGAGCACCACGTGTAGTGCCGTAGAGGTTTGCCTGGCTCTGGCAGGGGCGATAACACCGAGGGAACGTCAAATTTTCGTGGAGTGCCCGACCGGCGCGAGGCGTCGGGTCGGGCAGGAACATGCGTCGAGAGGAAGTCCGTGAGCAAGTCCGGTAGTCGGCTTTTCACCAGCGAGTCCGTCACAGAGGGTCATCCCGACAAGATCTGCGACGCCATCAGCGATTCGATTCTCGATGCACTGTTGACGGAGGATCCGCGTGCCCGGGTGGCCGTGGAGACTCTGGTCACCACCGGTCAGGTGCATGTCGCGGGTGAGGTCAACACCACCGCGTATGCCGACATCCCCAAGATCGTGCGCGAGAAGGTGCTCGAGATCGGGTACGACTCGTCGGCCAAGGGGTTCGACGGAAATTCCTGCGGTGTCAACGTTGCGATCGGCGCGCAGTCTCCCGAGATCGCTCAGGGCGTCGATCATTCGCACGAGGCCCGAGTCGAAGGACTGTCCGACGACGAGATCGACCGTCAGGGCGCGGGGGATCAGGGGTTGATGTTCGGCTACGCCAACACCGACACTCCCGAGCTGATGCCGTTGCCGATCGCGTTGGCGCACCGGCTTTCTCGGCGGCTGACCGAGGTCCGCAAGAGTGGGGTGCTGCCCTACCTGCGTCCCGACGGCAAGACGCAGGTGACGATCGAATACGACGGCGACAACGCCGTTCGCCTCGACACCGTGGTGATCTCGACTCAGCACGCGGCCGACATCGATCTCGACAACCTGCTCACTCCCGATATTCGGGAGAAGGTGCTCGGGTCGGTGCTCGCCGAGTTGGACGTGCCGACGCTGGACACGTCGAATGTGCGTCTGTTGGTCAATCCCACCGGAAAGTTCGTGCTCGGTGGGCCGATGGGTGACGCCGGGCTGACCGGTCGCAAGATCATCGTCGACACCTACGGCGGCATGGCACGGCACGGCGGTGGCGCGTTCTCCGGCAAGGACCCGTCCAAGGTCGACCGCAGTGCTGCCTACGCGATGCGCTGGGTTGCGAAGAACGCTGTTGCCGCCGGGCTGGCGGATCGCATCGAGGTCCAGGTGGCGTACGCCATCGGCAAGGCTGCACCGGTCGGGTTGTTCGTCGAGACGTTCGGCACCGAGAAGACCGATCCCGCGCGTATCCAGGCGGCGATCAGCGAGGTGTTCGATCTACGTCCCGGTGCCATCATTCGTGATCTTGATCTGCTCCGACCGATCTACGCGCCCACTGCGGCGTACGGTCACTTCGGCCGCACCGACATCGATCTGCCGTGGGAGTCCACCGATCGCGCCGGCAAGCTTCGCGAGGCCGCCGGACTCTGAGTTCGGCTTCGACCGTTCTGCACGTACCCTGCTCGCACCGGCTCGGTGCTCCGACATCGAGTGTGGGGTGAGAATCGAGGAGGAGGTGCGGTGGCAGGCGTAGCGCGGGTGGCGGCGTCGGATCTTCCGATCGCGCGCATTCTCCCGATGTTGCCGCTGCCGCATCTCGACCGCGAGTTCGACTACCTCGTTCCCGAGGAGGTGAGCAGTGATGCTCAGCCCGGTGTCCGAGTTCGGGTGCGGTTCGCAGGACGATTGGTCGACGGTTTCGTGCTGGCGAGACTGGCAGAGACCGAACACTCCGGCAAGCTCGGCTGGCTCGATCGGGTGGTGTCGGCGGAGCGAGTTCTGACCCCGGAGATCGCGGAACTGGCCGAGGCGGTGGCCGATCGGTATGCCGGGACCAGAGCGGATGTGCTGCGTCTGGCGATCCCGGCTCGCCATGCCCGAGTCGAGGCGGAACAGACACCTGTCGTCGAGCCGCCCGCCGAGCCCGACATCGACCGAGCAGCCTGGTCGGCCTACACCCACGGCTCGAACTTCCTCGATGCGTTGGCATCGGGACGCATACCGCGAGCGGTATGGCAGGCGTTGCCCGGTGAGCGCTGGCCGATGCGGTTGGCGGAGGCCGCCGCCGTGACCGTGGCAGGCGGTCGTTCCGCGGTGGTGGTGGTACCCGATCAGCGAGACCTCGATCGACTGGAGACGGCCTGTGTGGCCCTGCTCGGTGCCGACCGGGTGGTGGCGCTATCGGCCGGACTGGGCCCGGCGAAGCGGTATCGGCAATGGTTGCGTGGTCTGCGATCGGGCCCGGTCGTCGTGGTGGGGACACGCAGCGCCGTGTTCGCTCCGGTGACCACTCTCGGCATGATTGCCATCTGGGACGACGGTGACGACAGTTTCGCCGAGCCCAGATCACCGTATCCGCACGCCAGAGAAGTGGCGTTGCTTCGGGCGCACGTGTCAGGGGCAGCAGTGGTGATCGGAGGACATTCACGGACGGCGGAGGCGGAAGCTCTCGTGGATTCCGGTTGGGCACACGACCTGGTGGCCTCCCGTGAGCTGGTCCGTGAGCGTCAACCCCATGTGGTGGCCTTGGCGGACTCGGACCATGCGCTCGCGCGGGATCCGGCAGCCCGTGTCGCCCGGTTGCCCGCGATCGCGTTCGAGGCGGCGCGAGCCGCACTGAAGGCCGATTCGCCTGTGCTGGTTCAAGTTCCGCGCGGCGGATACGTACCGTCACTGGCGTGTGCCAAGTGTCGGCACCCGGCTCGGTGTCGCCGGTGCAACGGGCCGCTGGCACTGCCCTCCGCCCCGGGTAGCGACGGAGCGGGCAGTCCGACGTGCTCGTGGTGTGGAATCGCCGACACCGCGCATCGGTGCACGGTATGCGGATCACGCAACCTGCGTGCGGTCGTGATCGGAGCGGGCCGCACCGCCGAGGAACTCGGACGGGCATTTCCCGGCGTACCGGTACACAACTCGGGAGGTGCCGCCGTGCTCGACGCCGTCCAGCCGGGTGCCGGTCTCGTCGTGTCCACCGTCGGTGCCGAACCGACGGTCGACGGTGGGTACGGCGCTGCCCTCTTGCTGGACGGTTGGGCGCTGCTCGGCCGGGCAGACCTGCGCGCGGCAGAAGAGACACTGCGTCGGTGGATGACGGCCGCCGCCTTGGTTCGGCCGGGTGCGGCAGGTGGCCGCGTGGTCGTCGTCGCCGAATCCGAGATACCCACGGTGCAGGCGCTGGTTCGCTGGGATCCGCTGTGGCACGCCAGAAGTCAGTTGGACGAGCGAGTCGAGGTACGGTTCCCGCCCGCCGTGCACGTCGCGGCGATCGACGGAACCACCGATGCGATCACTGCGTTGGTGGAGAGCGCAGATCTGCCCGAGGCAGTGGAAATACTCGGACCCGTCGATCTGCCGGACGGCCAACGGGCACCTGCGGGCAGCGGTGAGGACGTACTTCCCGGTGATGTGCAGCGGCTGTTGATACGCGTGCCGCGGAGCACAGGGGCGGCGTTGGCGCGAGCGCTGGCCACCGCGCAGGCGTCTCGTAGCGCCAAGAAACTCGGTGCGGGAGTGCGGGTTCAGATAGACCCGATTCGAATCGGTTGACACTGCCGTCGGGGCTCGCCGTGGCCTAGGGTTGCCTCGGGGCGGTGCACGGGGCGCCGACGAGAGATGGGTCGGGGGACATGAAGAGAAGACAGCTTTTTCGCCGTGTGACAACAGGTTTGGCAGTGGTGATCGGGGCCCGTCTGGTGTCGCCCACCACCGCCGACGCCCTGCCCGGTACCGGCTCGGCGCAGCCACCGATACCGGCCGTTCCGTTGGACCGACTGCTACGGATCGTGTCGCTCTCGCACATCAACGATCCGGCGCTCACCCCGATCTTTCCCGGCGATCCCGAATTCTCGCTCGAGACGGCGTTCACCGTCGCGGACGACGGCTTCTACCTCCAGTACGTCAAGGAGGGCGAGCACACCGGCACGCACTGGGGAGCGCCTGCGCACTTCCAGGAAGGTGGGCTGACCGCCGACCAGCTCGATCCGGAGGATCTGTTTCTGCCTGCGGTGAAGATCGACATCCGTGATCGGGCGGCGGCCGACGCCGACTACGCCGTGACCGTGGCAGACCTGCAGAACTGGGAAGCAGTCAACGGAGCCATTCCGCCAGGGGCGGCTGTCGTTCTGTGGACCGGCTGGGAGTCACGGTGGGGGACCGATGCGTACGCCAACGCGGACGCGGACGGGGTGACGCACCAACCCGGGTTCTCCGCGGAGGCTGCGCAGTGGTTGATCGACACGGGCAGGCTCGCCGACAGAGGTGCCCTCGGCACCGACACCTTCGGGCCCGATCTGGGCAACGACGACACCTATCCGGTGTCCGTCAAGCTCTACGACCGGCGTCGGATAAGCCTGGAGAACCTGACCAATCTGGAGTCGATTCCGACCACCGGCGCCTACGTTCTGGTCGGTGGTCCGATCAACCGAGCCGGATCCGGCTCGCCTGCAACCATTTTCGGTTTGGTCCCGCGAGTCGCGTGACCGGAGCCGCTCGGCACCGCGCTGAGTGTGCCCGCGGTGTCGTAGGCGTAGATTCCGGCCTTGCCCTCGCGTTTGGCCTTGTACATCGCGCGATCGGCCAGCCGCATCAACTCGTCCTCCTCGTCGACGTCGGCGGTGTCGGTGCAGGTGTCGGATCCGGCCACGGTCGTGGAGTCGTGGGGTGTGCGGTCGAGTCGACCGATCTGCACCACGCCCACGCACACGCCGACCGACACCGAATGGCCGTCGATCTCGTGGGCTGTCCGCATCGCGTCGGCGATGCGGACAGCCGTCGCTCGACCGGCATCGAGGTCGGCGTACACCAGGGCGGTGAACTCGTCACCGCCGAAGCGCGCCACCACACCGTCGACCACGCATCGGTCGAGGCGGCGTGCGAGTTCGACCAGTAGTCGATCACCGCCGCCGTGGCCGAATCTGTCGTTGACGCTCTTGAAGTCGTCGAGGTCGATCAGCAGTAGGACGGCGGGGCCTCGGCCCGCTCGGGCGTCGTTCACCGCCGCTCGAAGGTGTTCGTCGAACGACGACCGGTTGAGCAGTCCGGTCAGTCCGTCGTGGTGCGCGCGGTACGTCAGCTCGGCCTGTGCCCGAGTCAGGCTCCGAAGCAGATTGTCGTTCTGAACCAGCGTGATCACCTGGCGAACCAGGGAGAGCAGCACCACTGCAACCCCGAGGACGATGACGGTCGAATCCAGGTTCCCGGTCTGCACACGCAGTATCGCCAACACGATCCCTATCGCACCCATGAGCCCGTACGGCAACAGCAGCTGCGTTCTCTCACCGGTGACGGTCTCGGTACACGCCCCTGCGGTGGGCTCCGATCCGTACCGAGACGATCCGTGTGACGACGAGCCGAGCGGCGACGGGGTTTCGTCGACGGTCCGCGGGGAGGCGGCCGCGAGAGCGATGAGCGCAGTGCCGGCGATGAACCCGCCGTCGGTCAGAACCGGCATGAAGTCCGCGCCGGTGGCGACGAGGTACGCGTAGATGCTGTCGGATACCGCCATCATCAGGATGCCGGCACCGAGCAGGGTGAGCTGCGTTCGGTATCGCGCCGCGATCTTCGGGATCACGGCGAGAAGCACGATCATGGCCACGAGAACCAGGTCGGTGATGGGATACATGATCGCCACGAGGAACTCGATCGATTCGGATTCCGACGAGTGCACGACCGCACCGAGCACGGTGGCCCAGGAGAGAACGAACAGGGACCCGACGACGACGGCCCCGTCGAGCAACGACATCACCCAGACATGGCGTGCACCTGCGGCAGCTCGTCGGGGCGACAGACCGACGAAGGCGAGCAACGCGGGCACGGCGAAGATCGGGAAGAGAAAGAACCCGACGTCGGCGATCGATGCGGTCGGCAGCGGCATGTCGAGAGCGGATCGATAGAAGGCCCAGACCGCCATGCCTGCACTCCAGCACGCCATTCCTGCGGCCATCAGAACGCGCCACTGCCGTTCGGAGCCCGTCCTCGTGGGCGCGGTACGCCAACACACGATCGTCGCGGTGATCCCACCCGCGAGCTGTGCGACGTCGTCGATCAGCACGGAGATTCGCTGGCCGAGAACGTTGGAGCCGGCGAGCAGGACGATGGCGAGGACGCAGCCGAGAACGACGGTCACGCGTCGCCTCGTCGATCCGGCCACACGGCCCCCCTCGTTCGTGAGCGGGCGCTGTCGAGCCGGCCGCTGGATTCCGGTGCGGTCCACGAGAGCTCGTACCGACCGCGCCATTCTAACGAGCGAGAGCGATCCACGACGCGTTCCTCGGATGCAGAAACTCGGAGGTTGCCTCTGGGCCTTGCCAAAGATCTATTGCCGATATATCGTCGACGTGTCAATCGATACGAAGGAGTACGACATGAACTACGCATTCGAAGGATTTGCACACGAATTCGGACGTCGCGCAGGCGCACGTCGACACATGCGAGGAGCACCGTTCGAGATGTGGGTCGCGCAGAGTGACGATCGCGGCCCGTCGGACGATCACGGTCCGCGAGAGCGAGGCCGCGGAAAGAGAGGGCACAGCGAACGCAGTCGGCATGCCGGTGGCCCGTTCGGACGAGGACGAGAGGGCATGCGCCCCGGCTTCGGCCCCGGCGGTTTCGGGCCCGGCGGTTTCGGACCCAATGCAGATTTCGGTCGAGGCCGGGGTCGGGGAGGGCGAGGGCGACGCGGGGACGTGCGTGCTGCAATCCTCCTCTTGCTCGAGGAACGTCCGATGCACGGATACGAACTGATCCAGCAGATCGCCGAGAAGAGCAACGGCACCTGGAAGCCGAGCCCGGGCTCCATCTATCCGGCCCTGTCGCAACTCGAAGACGAGGGTCTGGTCCTCATCGACAAGGTGGCCGGTCGAAAGACGGCTGCGTTGACCGACGAGGGGCGAACACACACGGAGAATCATCGAGTCGACCTGGGCAGCCCATGGGACGACGTGGCCGAGTCCGTCGGTGTCGACGCCAGGGATCTTCGGGCGCTCATCGGTCAATTGATGGGCGCCGCCGGTCAGGTAGCCGGAGTCGGCACACCGAAACAGGTGGAACAGGCAGCCGAGATTCTCACCGAGGCACGCAGGTCGCTGTATCGGATCCTCGCCGACGACGGTCCGGCCGATCGAGATCCCGACGACACGGTCGACGCCCCCGACGCGACGTGATCGACAGGTGCGGAATCGTCCGCAGCGCTCGCGACTCCCTAGGATGAACACCCGAGATCCTTTCGTCCATCCCAGGGAGTTGCTCGAGTGCGCGTCGTCTTTGCCGGTACACCGGAGCCTGCAGTCCCGTCGCTGCGGCGACTGCTGGAGTCCGAACGCCACGAGGTGATCGCGGCGGTGACCCGGCCCGACGCCTCTGCAGGCAGGGGTCGCAAGACGATGCGGTCACCGGTCGGGCAGTTGGCCGACGAGCACGGAATCCCGGTGTTCACACCCGCGAAGCCCTCGGATCCGGATTTCGTCTCACAGCTCACCGAACTCGCACCCGACGTGTGTCCGGTCGTCGCATACGGTGCACTGCTGCCGCAGCCGGTGCTCGATATCCCTCGCTTCGGCTGGATCAACCTGCACTTCTCGCTGCTGCCTGCGTGGCGAGGTGCCGCACCGGTGCAGGCGGCCATCGCCGCAGGTGACGAGATCACCGGTGCCTCCACCTTCCTGCTCGACGCGGGAATGGACACCGGGCCGGTATTGGGCGTCGTCACCGAGCGGGTACGCGCAACCGATACGACAGGGGACCTGCTCACCCGACTGGCATCGAGTGGAGCAGACCTACTCGCTGCCACCCTCGACGCAATCGAGGACGGGACGGCATCCGCGCACCCGCAGCCCGAGGACGGAATCTCCTACGCGAGCAAGGTGAGCGTCGACGCCGCCCGCATCGACTGGACTCGATCTGCAGCTTTCGTCGACCGGCACATCAGATCGGTCACCCCCGCACCGGGCGCATGGACGACGATCGGTGAACTCCGCGTCAAGATAGCCCCGACGACGCGCTCCGAGGACACGTTGGCCCCGGGCGAGATAGCGGTGCGCAAGTCCGGCGTGCACATCGGAACAGGCACGACCGCAGTCGTTCTCGGCGATGTTCAACCGCAGGGCAAGAAGCTCATGAAAGCACTCGACTGGGCGCGAGGCGCTCGGCTGGACGATACGGCGGTAGCGCGATGACAGAACCCGACAGGCCTCGAAAGCGCGAGTCGAGTCCAGCCCGAAAGACCACCAAGAAGTCGCCCGGTGCGCGCGGTCCGAAGGGAAACCGACCCCCGCAGGGTGCAGGACCCCGTGCCGTCGACGCGATCGACCCGGCCCGACGTGCCGCCCGGGACGTCCTCAAGGCGGTGCGTGAACGGGATGCGTACGCCAACCTGGTGCTCCCCGGACTGCTGCGCGAGCGCAAGTTGGATTCGCGCGACGCCGCGCTGGCCACCGAACTCGCCTACGGTGCGTCCCGAGCGCGTGGCGTGCTCGACGCGGTGATCGCCCATGCCGCCGGTCGGCCCGCCGCCGAGATCGACGGGCCGCTGCTCGACATTCTGCGGCTCGGCTCCTACCAACTGCTCCGCACCCGGGTAGCACCCCACGCGGCCGTCGCCACGTCGGTGGACCTGGCTCGGTCCGAATTCGGTACCGGCAAGGCAGGTTTCGTCAACGCGGTGCTGCGGCGCGTGTCCGAGCGTACGGCCGAGCAGTGGGTGGACGAGCTCGCACCCGAGGCGGCGATCGATCCCGTCGGCCACCTCGCGTTCGAGTACGCCCACCCCAAGTGGATCGCGCAGGCCTTCGCCGACGCACTCGGGGCGGACGCCGGTGAACTCGCCGCCGTCCTCGAGGCCGACGACGCGCGTCCCTCGGTACACCTGGTGGCCCGGCCCGGCGAGATCTCCGCGGAAGAGCTGGCGCTGATCACCGGGGGAGAAGAAGGTCCCTATTCGCCGTACGCCGTGCACCTCGACGGCGGAGATCCCGGCAAGATCGACGCCGTCCGTGACGGCCTCGCCGGAGTGCAGGACGAGGGCAGTCAACTCGTCGGCCGGGCGCTCACCCTCGCGCCACTCGTCGGCGAGGACGGGGGCCGGTGGCTGGACCTGTGCGCCGGACCGGGCGGTAAAGCTGCCCTGCTCGGGGCCATCGCCGAAATCGACGGAGCCACGGTCGACGCCGTCGAACCGACACCGCACCGAGCCGATCTGGTGTCCAAGACGACCAAGGACCTTCCGGTGACGGTGCACACCGTCGACGGTCGAACGTCCGGACTCGACCGCGGCTACGACCGAGTGCTCGTCGATGCGCCGTGCACCGGACTCGGTGCCCTGCGCCGCAGGCCCGAGGCCCGGTGGCGTCGTCGACCCTCCGATGTGGCGGCATTGGTGACACTGCAGAAGGAACTGCTGGCAGCGGCGATCGACCTGGTACGCCCGGGCGGAGTGGTGCTGTATTCGACGTGTTCTCCGCACCTGTCCGAAACCACCGCCGTCGTCGCCGACGCGGTCCGCCGCTACGGCGTCGAACAGCTCGACACCCGTGAGCTCGTGCCAGGAGTGCCGCAACTCGGCGACGGTACGTCCGTGCAACTGTGGCCGCACCGGCACGGTACGGACGCGATGTTCATGGCGGCGCTGCGTAAACCGATGTGACTTCGACGGTGGCAGAATCAGCTGCCCGCCAGGAACGTCTCGGCGACGTTCTTCGGGGCGTGGACGAGCCACCCGTCGATCAGCAGTTCCCGTAGTTCGTCGTCGTCGGTGTTGTCGAGATCCACCAGAACGGCTGCGAACCCGTCGAAATGCGAGATGGTGAAGCACGCCCGCGGGTGTGCGGCCAGGATGGCTTCCTTCTCGTGGAGGTCGGCGGTGCGGACGGCGAGGATCGGCCCGCTGGGCGGAATCTCGCTGCCGAACCGCTTCAGATCGGCTTTGCTGAACGGGCGGACCCACACGAACACGTTCTTGCCCACCGACCACGCCGGGTGGCCGTACCTGACACTCTCGGTGACCTCGGGAAGCTCGGCGATCACCGCCGTCACGGAATCCATGGCGGTCATGGGCGAACGATACCGGCTCGGCTAGGCTCGTCAATCGTGGTTTCCCCGATGATTGCCCCCTCGATCCTGTCCGCAGACTTCGCGCGTCTGGCTGCCGAAGCCGATGCCGTGTCCGGAGCCGACTGGCTGCACGTCGACGTCATGGACGCGCACTTCGTACCCAACCTCACCCTGGGGCTTCCGGTCGTGGAGAGTCTGCTGAAGGCGACGAACATCCCCCTCGACTGCCACCTGATGATCGAGGACCCGGCCCGCTGGGCCCCGCCGTACGCCGAGGCAGGCGCGTACAACGTCACCTTCCACGCCGAGGCGACCGACGACCCGTCCGCGGTCGCACGCGACATCCGGGCAGCGGGAGCCAAAGCAGGCCTGTCCGTCAAACCGGGAACACCCATCGAGCCGTACCTCGAGATGCTGCGCGACTTCGACACGTTACTGGTGATGAGCGTCGAACCGGGCTTCGGCGGACAGTCGTTCATGCCCGAGGTGCTGTCCAAGGCGAAAGCCGTTCGGGCACTCGTCGATTCCGGTGACCTCAGACTTGTGGTGGAGATCGACGGCGGCATCAACTCCGACACGATCGAGCAGGCCGCAGAGGCCGGAATCGACTGCTTCGTGGCCGGATCGGCCGTCTACAACACCGCCGACCCCGCAGCCGCCGTGCGCGACCTGCGCGACCGAGCTGCCCGCGCTTCACACCACCTGTCGTAATGAACGGCCAGGGCGCAGCAATGTCCATCGCGGACGCCATGGCCCTCGCCGTCGAGGCATCCGAGTCCGCCCGGGGGATCAGCAGTCCCAACCCTGCCGTCGGCGCGGTGATTCTCGACGCCGGTGGCGTCGTCGTCGGCATCGGCTCGACACGTCCGCCCGGCGGTCCGCACGCCGAGATCGTCGCGCTGGCCGAGGCCGGTGACCGAGCTCGCGGCGGCACCGCGGTGGTGACTCTCGAACCCTGCAATCACACGGGCCGCACCGGTCCGTGCTCACAGGCCCTGATCGACGCGGGCATCGTCGCGGTGGTGCATGCCGTCGCCGATCCGAATCCGCTCGCGTCGGGCGGCGGAACGGCCCTACGTGCGGCCGGCGTTCGCGTCGAACAGGGGATGGGCGAGACCGAGGTGCGGCAGGGGCCACTGCGAGCCTGGTTGCACAAGCAACGCACCGGGCGACCGCACGTGACCTGGAAGTACGCTGCCACCCTCGACGGACGTAGCGCCGCCGCGGACGGCACGAGCCAGTGGATCACCGGACCCCAGGCCCGGGCGCACGTCCACAACGAGCGCGCCAAGCTCGACGCCATCGTCGTCGGGACCGGCACCGTACTGGCCGACGACCCACGACTGACCGCACGACGTCCCGACGGGACCCTTGCGCCCCATCAACCCGTGCGCGTCGTCGTCGGATCGAGGCCGATACCGTCGACCGCGGCAATCCGTGGTTCCGACGCACCCACGGTGTTCCTCGACACACACGACCCAGCGGCCGTGATCGACGCCCTGAACGAGCACACCGACATCCAGATCGAAGGCGGTCCGACGCTGGCCGGAGCATTCCTCGCCGCGGGCCTGGTGGACCGCGTCGTGGCGTACGTCGCACCGGCGGTGTTGGGCAGCGGACCCGCAGCGGTGGAGAATGCGGGCATCGGAACAATTGCCGACGCAATTCGGTTCCGCACGGAGACAGTCACCATGATCGGCAACGACATTCTGATCGGCGTCGTGCCCGAAGGAGCGAAGTAGATGTTCACCGGAATTGTCGAAGAGCTCGGCGAGATCGTCGCCAAGGACGAACTGCCCGACGCCGCGCGGTTCACCGTTCGGGGCCCGGTGGTGACCTCGGATGCAGGCCACGGCGACTCCATCGCGGTGAACGGGGTCTGCCTGACCGTCGTCGAGGTGCTGCCCGACGGCGGATTCACCGCCGACGTCATGCAGGAGACGCTGAACCGCTCGAGCCTCGGTGCCCTCGACGTGGGCAGCCGCGTCAACCTCGAGCGTGCAGCCGCGCTCGGCAGCCGTCTCGGCGGGCACCTCGTGCAGGGCCATGTCGACGGCACCGGGAAGATCATCGGCCGGTCCCCGTCCGAGAACTGGACCGTCGTGCGCATCGCACTGCCCACCTCGGTCGCGCGGTACGTCGTCGAGAAGGGCTCGATCACCGTCGACGGCGTCTCGCTCACCGTCTCCGGCCTCGGCGTCGACGACGGAGCGCACTGGTTCGAGATCTCCCTGATCCCCACCACCCTCGACCTGACCACTCTCGGCACGGCCGAGGTCGGATCGCCGGTCAACCTCGAAGTCGACGTCATCGCCAAGTACGTGGAGCGGCTGCAGACGATCGACGCACAGTAAGTACTGTTGACGTGCACGCAGTCGATGGTGCATCGGAGAATTTCCAGGGCGCTGAGCCAGGCCCGAGACGTATGGAGTACACCGTGGTGACCAGGTTCGACAGTATCGAGCGCGCAGTTGCGGACATCGCTGCGGGCAAAGCAGTGGTGGTCGTCGACGACGAGGACCGCGAGAACGAAGGCGACCTCATCTTCGCCGCCGAGAAGGCCACCCCGGAACTGGTCGCCTTCATGGTCCGCTACACCTCCGGCTACCTCTGCGTTCCGCTCTCCGGTGAGGACTGCGACCGCCTCGGCCTGCCGCCGATGTTCGCCACCAATCAGGACAAGCACGGCACCGCCTACACCGTCACCGTCGACGCCCGCGAGGGCATCGGCACCGGAATCTCGGCGTCCGACCGTGCGGCCACGATGCGACTGCTCGCCGACCCAGACACCGGGGCCAACGACTTCACCCGTCCCGGCCACGTCGTACCCCTGCGCGCCAAGGACGGCGGAGTGCTGCGTCGCCCCGGCCACACCGAGGCTGCCGTCGACCTCGCGCGCATGGCGGACCTACGGCCTGCGGGCGTCATCTGCGAAATCGTCAGTCAGAAGGACGAGGGCGCGATGGCCCAGACCGACGAGCTGCGCGTCTTCGCCGACGAACACGACCTCGCCCTCATCTCCATCGCCGACCTCATCGCCTGGCGCCGCAAGCACGAGAAGCATGTCGTCCGCGTCGCCGACGCCCGAATCCCCACCAGCCACGGCACTTTCCGAGCCGTCGGCTATCAGAGCATCTACGACGAGGTCGAACACGTCGCGCTCGTTCGCGGCGACATCGCAGGCCCCGACGGAGACGGCAACGACGTGCTCGTTCGAGTGCACTCCGAATGCCTCACCGGCGATGTGTTCGGATCACTGCGCTGCGACTGCGGACCACAGCTCGACGCGGCCCTGGAAATGGTCGCCGCCGAGGAGCGCGGCATCGTGCTGTACATGCGCGGACACGAGGGGCGCGGCATCGGTCTGCTGCACAAACTCCAGGCATACCAACTCCAGGACGCGGGCTCCGACACCGTCGACGCCAACCTGCAGCTCGGACTCCCCGCCGACTCCCGCGACTACGGGATCGGTGCCCAGATCCTCGTCGACCTCGGCGTGTCCTCGATGCGGCTGCTGACCAACAACCCCGCCAAGCGGGTGGGTCTCGACGGCTACGGCCTGCACGTCACCGAGCGGGTGCCGATGCCGCTGCGTGCCAACGCGGAGAACCTCACCTATCTGCGCACCAAACGCGACCGGATGGGCCACGACCTCACCGGGCTCGACGAGTACGAAAACGGTCATTCCGCAGGCTCCACTCCCGCCCACGAAAATGGGACCACCTCATGAGCGGCGAAGGCGAACCCACCCTGCAGCTGGCAGGCGCGAGTGATCTCAAGCTGGCGATCGTCGCCGGTCAGTGGCACCAGAAGATCTCCCAGGCGCTGCTCGACGGTGCACTCCGCAAGGCCGAGTCGGCGGGGATCGCAGACGTCACGGTCATCCGTGTGGCCGGAGCCATCGAACTGCCCGTCGTGGCGCAGGAACTGGCCCGCAACCACGACGCCGTCGTTGCTCTCGGTGTCGTCATTCGCGGGGGCACACCGCATTTCGAGTACGTGTGCGACGCCGTGACGGCCGGCCTGACGCGAGTCTCGCTCGACGAGGGCACTCCGGTCACCAACGGCGTGCTCACCACTAACGACGAGCAGCAGGCGCTCGATCGCGCCGGACTGCCCGGTTCGTTCGAGGACAAGGGTGCGCAGGCCACGGCGGCCGCGATCGACACAGCTCTCACCCTCAAGCACCTACGCCAGCCATGGACGAATCAGGAGTTCACGTGACCGGCAGCGCACCGTCCGCCGAGTGGGACATGGAAGTGAAGTCGCGCAAATCGGCTCGGTACGCCATCGCGACGGCGGTACTGCTCGTGGTGGCGCACTCCACCGTCGCCGTCCTGCTGCGAGTGTCGCCGACCGGTGTGTACTTCAGAACCGCCGACCAGCTGGCGATGGCGGGAATCGGACTTCTTCTGGGAGGCCTGGCGCTCGTGCTGACGCGCCCGCGCATTCGCGTCGGGCCTGCGGGTGTCGCGGTACGGAACCTGTTGTCGGAGCGTCTCATCGAGTGGGATCTGGTGCGTGGTCTGTCCTTCCCCGACGGCGCGATGTGGGCCAGGGTCGACATTCCCGACGACGAGTTCATCAACGTGATGGCCATCCAGTCCAACGATCGTGACCATGCGGTGTCGGCGGTACGAAAGTTCCGCACCCTCGAACGCAAATACGCGCCCGCTCAGGTCGATCAGGACTGACGTCGTTCCTTCGCACCACAGCTGAGCTGCGGATGCGGAGAACGTCGGACCCGACGGCTAACGTGGATGCCGTGTCCGACCCCGCTACCTACCGCCCGGCCACCGGAACCATGCCGGTGGAGCCGGGGGTGTACAAATTTCGAGATCCGCACGGTCGCGTCGTCTACGTGGGAAAGGCCAAAAGCCTCCGCAGTCGGCTCAATTCCTACTTCGCAGACATAGCGTCTCTGCATCCACGTACTCGTCAGATGGTCACCACCGCGGCATCGGTGGAGTGGACCGTGGTGACCACCGAAGTCGAGGCCCTGCAGCTCGAGTACAACTGGATCAAGGAATTCGATCCACGGTTCAACGTCCGCTACCGCGACGACAAGAGCTACCCGATGCTCGCGGTGACGATGAACGAGGAATACCCGCGGTTGTTCGTCTACCGCGGACCCAGACGCAAGGGCGTGCGCTATTTCGGCCCCTACGCGCACGCGTGGGCCATTCGCGAGACGCTGGATCTCCTGCTGCGAGTATTTCCCGCGCGCACGTGCTCGACCGGAGTGTTCAAGCGCCACAATCAGATCGGCAGGCCATGCCTGCTGGGGTACATCGACAAGTGCTCGGCACCGTGCGTCGGCCGGGTCAGTGCCGACGAGCATCGCCGCACCGTCGAGGACTTCTGCGACTTCCTGGCCGGAAAGACGGACAAGCTGGTTCGTCAGCTCGAGAAGAAGATGCAGGCTGCATCCGAGGACCTGGATTTCGAGACCGCTGCGCGTCTTCGAGACGACGTCGGTGCGCTGCGTCGAGCATTGGAGAAGCAGGCGGTGGTGCTCGGCGACGGCACCGACGCCGATCTCGTCGCCTTCGCCACCGATGCCCTGGAAGCTGCCGTTCAGGTCTTCCATGTCCGAGGCGGCCGTGTACGAGGGCAACGCGGCTGGGTGGTGGAGAAGGCAGGCGAGGTGATCGAACGCCAGGACGAGGCCGATCTCCCCGCTCTGGTCGAACAGTTTCTGACGCAGTTCTACGGCGAGCAGGCTGCCCTGTCCGCACAGGCACCGGGCGGCGACGACGGTGGTTCCAATGCAGTCCCGAGGGAAGTGCTGGTTCCGGTCCTGCCGGACAACGCCGACGAGGTACAGGTCTGGCTCAGTGAACTCCGGGGCTCGAACGTGACCCTGCGTGTTCCCCAACGCGGCGACAAGAAGGCGTTGGCCGAGACCGTCGAACGCAACGCCAAGGAGGCCCTGCAGCAGCACAAACTCAAACGCGCAGGCGACTTCACGTCGAGATCGGCTGCGCTGCAAGGCATCCAGGAGGCACTCGATCTCGATTCCGCACCGCTGCGCATCGAGTGCATCGACATCTCCCACGTGCAGGGAACCGACGTGGTCGCCTCGCTCGTCGTCTTCGAGGACGGATTGCCCCGCAAGAGCGACTACCGCCACTACGCGATCAAGGAAGCGGCAGGCGACGGGCACTCCGACGACGTGGCGAGTATCGCCGAGGTGACTCGTCGCCGATTCCTGCGGCACTCCGCGGACGGTTCGGCCGAGGGGACCGGGGGCGATCTGGCCCCCGAAGCGGCGCTGGATCCGCAGACCGGACGACCGCGAAAATTCGCGTATCCACCCAACCTGTTCGTCGTCGACGGTGGTGCCCCTCAGGTGGCCGCTGCCGCGGCGGTACTGGACGAGCTCGGCGTGACCGATGTTGCGGTGGTCGGCCTGGCGAAGCGGCTCGAGGAGGTATGGGTTCCGGGGGAGGAGGATCCGGTCATCCTGCCGCGCACGAGCGAGTCGCTGTACCTGCTGCAGCGGGTTCGCGACGAAGCGCACCGGTTCGCGATCACGTTCCATCGCAGCAAGCGATCACGGCGGATGACGGCGTCGGCTCTCGATTCGGTCCGCGGACTCGGCGAGTCGCGTCGAACGGCGCTGGTGGCACACTTCGGTTCGGTTGCCAACCTCAAGCGTGCGACGGTCGCGGAGATCGTCGAGGTTCCCGGGATCGGAGAGACCACGGCCAAGTCGGTGCTGGCCGCGCTGGGTTCCGACACGGACGACGCCGATGTAGGCGATGATGGCAGCGCAACTGCAACGACATCGGGCGAGAACACGGCGGAACATGCGATCGCACCGCGTGTGGAATCGGCGGGACAGGCTTCGTAGTGAGCGAACACCAGACACAGAGACATCCACCGTCCGAAGAGCACCTCGAACAGTCCTCCGAGGGGGAGTCGCGGCACGACGAGATCGAGGTGGCGTTGGTCACCGGGGTGTCCGGCGCCGGATTGCGCACTGCGGCCAAAATTCTCGAGGATCTCGGCTGGTACGTCGCCGACAACCTGCCGCCGGAGCTCATCTCCAAGATGGTCGATCTCGGGCTCGAGTCCCAGCCCAGAATCGAGCGCCTGGCACTGGTGATGGACGTTCGAAGCCGCCTGTTCACCGGCGATCTGGGCTGGGTCGTGAAAGAACTCGACTCCAAGGGCGTACGCAACAGAGTGCTCTTCCTCGACGCGTCCGACGCCGTGCTGATCCGTCGATTCGAGTCCAACCGGCGCAGCCATCCTCTGCAGAACGACGGCCAGGACGGAACGTTGACCGAGGGCATCACCGCCGAACGGCTGCGACTCGCCCAGGTCAAGGCAGCTGCGGATCTGACCGTGGACACCACGTCACTGTCGGTGCACCAGTTGCGGCGCAAGATCGAGACGGTGTTCGGCGACGCCGACACCACCGGCGTCGGCGTCACCGTCCAGTCGTTCGGATTCAAGTACGGCCTGCCGATGGACGCCGACCTGGTGTGCGACGTGCGCTTTCTGCCCAATCCACACTGGGTCCCCGAGCTGCGCGAACACACCGGCCAGGACGCGGACGTCCGCGATTACGTGCTGGGGCAGGACGGGGCACGCGACTACCTGCAGACATACACGCACCTGCTGAATTTGACGATCGAGGGATACGTGCGGGAAGGCAAGAGATACATGACGGTGGCCGTCGGTTGCACCGGAGGAAAGCACCGAAGTGTCGCGATGACCGAAGCACTGGCCGCAATTCTCGCCGATCAGGGCGATGTGTCGGTGCGCGTGCTGCATCGGGATCTGGGTCGCGAATGAGCGAGTTCGACACCGAAGTACCGGTATCCGGCCCGAAGATCGTCGCGCTCGGAGGCGGCCACGGCCTGTACGCCACGCTGTCGGCGGCCCGGTTGCTCGGTCACGACGTCACCGCCGTCGTCACGGTCGCCGACGACGGGGGATCCTCGGGGCGTCTGCGCGCCGAGCTCGGCGTCATTCCGCCCGGGGACCTGCGTATGGCACTGGCCGCGCTGGCACGCTCGGACGAGAGAACGCAACTCTGGACCGATGTCCTGCAGCACCGCTTCGGTGGCACGGGCGCTCTGGCCGGACATTCTGTGGGTAACCTCATCCTCGCCGGCCTGACCGAGGTACTGGGCGACCCGATCGCCGCACTGGACGAGATGGTGCGGATGCTCGGAATCGAAGGACGAGTGCTTCCGATGTCGCCGATCGCACTCGACATCGAGGCCGACGTCTCCGGTCTCGAGGACGACCCACGCGTGAGCCGTGTCATTCGCGGACAGGTGGCAGTGGCGACGACTCCGGGCAAGGTCCGCCGCGTCCGACTGCGTCCACCCGAACCGCCCGCCTCCGCGGATGCGCTCGCTGCGATCGAGAAGGCCGACCTCGTGGTGCTCGGACCGGGATCGTGGTTCTCCAGCGTCATCCCACACGTGCTGGTGCCGGATCAGCTCGCCGCGCTGGCTCGCACGAGCGCGCCGAAAGTACTGGTGTTGAACCTGGCACCCGAACTGGGCGAGACCACCGGATTCTCCGCCGAGCGCCATGTCCACGTACTCTCCCAACACGCACCGGATTTGGGAATCGACTACGTGTTGGTCGATTCCGCCTCGGTCCCGGAAGGCAGCAACCGCGAGCACGTGGCGCGGGCGGCAGCCCGGCTCGGTGCCGAGGTCGTCTACGTCGACGTTGCCGAAAACGGCACCCACGCACATCATTACGGCAAGCTTGCTGCGGCTCTCGGCTCCATCGTGTCGTCCACCGACGGCACCGTACCGACTGCCGCACGCAGAGAGGGGATCACTTCGTGGCCATGACAGCGGAGGTCAAGGACGAGCTGAGCAGGCTCACCGTCAGTCAGGTCAGTTGCCGCAAGGCCGAGGTGTCCGCACTGCTGCGATTCGCAGGCGGACTGCACATCGTGGCGGGCCGGGTGGTGGTCGAGGCCGAGGTGGACCTCGGGTCCATTGCGAGACGGCTGCGTCGGGAGATCTTCGAGCTGTACGGCTACTCCTCCGACGTGCACATGCTCGGAGCAGGCGGGCTCCGCAAGACCTCTCGCTACGTGGTGCGCGTCGCCAAGGACGGCGAGGCGCTGGCGCGGCAGACCGGCCTGTTGGACCTACGCGGTCGCCCGGTTCGCGGTCTGCCCGCGCAGGTCGTCGGCGGAACGGTGGGGGACTCCGAGGCAGCATGGCGTGGGGCTTTCCTGGCGCACGGTTCACTCACCGAACCGGGTCGATCCTCGGCCCTGGAGATCAGCTGCCCGGGCCCCGAAGCAGCGCTCGCGCTCGTCGGAGCCGCTCGACGTCTCGGCGTCGCCGCCAAGGCACGCGAGGTCCGCGGCACGGATCGAGTGGTCGTCCGCGACGGCGAGGCGATCGGGGCACTGCTCACGCGGATGGGCGCACAGGACACCCGGTTGATCTGGGAAGAACGACGCATGCGACGCGAGGTCAGGGCCACCGCGAACCGGCTCGCCAACTTCGACGACGCCAACCTGCGCCGCTCGGCCAGGGCCGCCGTGGCCGCCGCAGCGCGTGTCGAGCGGGCCCTGCACATTCTCGGCGACGACGTGCCGGATCATCTGGCCGCGGCGGGCTCGCTCCGAGTCCAGCATCGGCAGGCGTCTCTGGAGGAACTGGGCCAGTTGGCCGACCCACCGATGACCAAGGACGCTGTGGCAGGCCGAATCCGACGTCTGCTGTCCATGGCCGACCGCAAGGCGAAGGAAACCGGAATTCCGGACACCGAGTCGGCGGTCACCGCCGAACTGCTCGACGAGGCGTGATCGGCTCGATCGTGTGATGCGCGCGCTCTGCCTGCGCGCACACTAGGGTGGGAACCGCGTGTGGCACCCCGCACGCAGGAACAATCAGACATCTGTTTTCACAACTTTTAGGAGCGAACAGTGACGATCCGGGTAGGCGTCAACGGCTTCGGCCGCATCGGGCGTAACTTCTTCAGGGCTGTCGATGCGCAGAAGGCGCTCGGTACCACCGACATCGAAATCGTTGCTGTCAACGACCTGACCGACAACGCATCGCTCGCACACCTGCTCAAGTACGACTCGATCCTGGGCCGCTTGCCGCACGACGTCTCGCTCGAGGGCGAGGACACCATCGTCGTCGGTGGCCAGAAGATCAAGGCGCTGTCGCTGCGCGAGGGCCCGTCCGCACTTCCGTGGGGTGACCTGGGCGTCGACGTCGTCGTCGAGTCCACCGGCATCTTCACCGACGCTGCGAAGGCACAGGGCCACATCGACGCCGGTGCCAAGAAGGTCATCATCTCCGCGCCTGCCAAGGGCGAGGACATCACCATCGTGATGGGCGTCAACGACGACAAGTACGACGGCAGCCAGAACATCATCTCCAACGCGTCGTGCACCACCAACTGCCTCGGCCCCATCGCCAAGGTTCTCGACGACGAATTCGGCATCGTCTCGGGTCTGATGACCACGATTCACGCGTACACGCAGGATCAGAACCTGCAGGACGGCCCGCACAGCGATCTGCGTCGCGCCCGCGCCGCAGCGCTGAACGTCGTGCCGACCGGCACCGGTGCAGCCAAGGCCATCGGCCTGGTTCTCCCGCAGCTGCTCGGCAAGCTCGACGGCTACGCGCTTCGGGTTCCGATCCCCACCGGCTCGGTCACCGACCTGACCGCACTGCTGAAGAAGTCGGCTTCCGCCGAGGACATCAACGCTGCGATGAAGGCCGCTGCCGAGGGCCCGCTGAAGGGCATCCTCAAGTACAACACCGATCCCATCGTGTCCTCGGACATCGTCACCGACCCGCACTCGTCGATCTTCGATGCGCCGCTGACGAAGGTCATCGACGACCAGGTCAAGATCGTCTCCTGGTACGACAACGAGTGGGGCTACTCCAACCGCCTCGCCGACCTCATCGGTCTCGTCGGCAAGTCCCTCTGACACCGATGGCTGTCAAGACACTGCAGGATCTGCTCGATGCCGGTGTCGAAGGCCGTGGCGTCCTCGTGCGATCGGACTTCAATGTCCCGCTCGAGGACGGCACGATCACCGATCCCGGCCGTATCCAGGCGTCGATCCCGACTCTTCGGGCACTGGTCGAGGCGGGTGCCAAGGTCATCGTCACCGCACACCTCGGTCGTCCGGACGGCAAGCCCGACGCGAAGTACAGCCTGGCTCCGGTCGCAGCGAAGCTCGGCGAGCTGCTCGGACGCCACGTTCAGCTCGCGGGCGACGTGGTGGGTCAGGATGCCGAGGCTCGCGCCGAGGGTCTGACCGACGGCGACGTGCTGCTGCTCGAGAACATTCGCTTCGATCCGCGCGAGACCAGCAAGGACGAGTCCGAGCGAGCTGCTCTGGCTCGTGAGCTCGTTGCTCTGGCCGGCGACGACGCAGCATTCGTCTCCGACGGATTCGGCGTCGTGCACCGCAAGCAGGCGTCGGTCTACGACGTGGCGCAGTTGCTGCCGCATTACGCGGGCACCCTCGTCGCGGCCGAGGTCGAGGTGCTGGCCAAGCTCACCGAGGACGCTGCACGTCCGTACGCGGTGGTGCTCGGCGGCTCCAAGGTCTCGGACAAGCTCGGCGTCATAGAGGCGTTGGCCCCCAAGGTCGACACCCTGGTCATCGGCGGCGGCATGGCATTCACTTTCCTTGCCGCACAGGGCTATTCGGTCGGAAACTCGCTGCTGCAGGAGGATCAGATCGGGGTCTGCAAGGACCTGCTCGAGCGTTTCGGCGATGTGATCCACCTGCCCGTCGACATCGTCGTCGGAGACAAGTTCGCGGCGGACGCCGAGGCGAAGACCGTCAAGGCGTCCGAGATTCCGGACGGCTGGATGGGCCTGGACATCGGACCCGACTCGGTCAGTCGTTTCTCCGTCGTTCTGTCGAATGCCAAGACCGTCTTCTGGAACGGACCGGCAGGAGTGTTCGAGTTCGACAAGTTCTCGGCCGGCACCAAGGGCATCGCGGAAGCGATCATCGGCGCCACCGAGAAGGGCGCGTTCAGCGTCGTCGGTGGCGGCGACTCCGCGGCTGCGGTGCGCACCCTCGGACTGCCCGACGACGGCTTCTCGCACATCTCCACCGGCGGCGGTGCTTCCCTCGAGTACCTCGAAGGCAAGCAGCTCCCCGGCCTATCCGTCCTGGAGGCGTAACGCATGGCACGTAAGCCGCTCATCGCGGGCAACTGGAAGATGAACCTCAACCACCTCGAGGCGATCTCGCTGGTGCAGAAGATCGCGTTCTCGTTGCCCGAGAAGTACTTCGACAAGGTCGACGTGACGGTGATTCCGCCGTTCACCGACATCCGCAGCGTGCAGACTCTGGTCGAGGGCGACAAACTCCTGCTCACCTACGGTGCACAGGACGTCTCGTCCGAGGACAAGGGAGCCTTCACCGGCGAGATCAGCGGATCGATGCTGGCCAAGCTGGGGTGCACCTTCGTCGTCGTCGGTCACTCCGAACGACGCACGTTGCACAGCGAGGACGACGCCGTCGTGCTCGCCAAGACGAAGGCGGCCCTGAAGAACGGCCTCACCCCGATCGTGTGCATCGGAGAGGGTCTGAACATCCGCGAGGCCGGCGAGCAAGTTGCCTACAATGTCACGCAGCTGCGTGGTTCGCTCAGTGGATTGTCGGCGGAGGACATCTCCAAGATCGTCATCGCCTACGAGCCGGTGTGGGCGATCGGAACGGGCCGTGTCGCGTCGGCGTCGGACGCGCAGGAAGTGTGCGGCGCCATCCGCGAGGAACTGAAGTCGCTGTCCTCGGACGAGGTCGCCGCAGGCGTCCGCGTGCTGTACGGCGGCTCGGTCAACGCGAAGAACGTCGGCGAGATCGTCGGCCAGCCCGACGTCGACGGCGCATTGGTCGGTGGCGCTTCGCTCAAGGCGGACGAGTTCGCCACACTGTCGGCTATCGCCGCAGGTGGACCCCTGCCCTGATCGATGATCGGCAACGCCGACCGAACGATTTTCGGACACCTCGCTCCGGCGGGGTGTCCGAAGCCGTTCGTGGGGCCAGGTAGGCTGCTGGAGGCATCGAATCGAGTTTGAGGTGGACATGGATCTGTTTCTGGATATTCTGCTGGTCATCACCAGTCTGGCGTTGATCTTGCTGATCCTGCTGCATCGCGGCAAGGGTGGCGGATTGTCCAGCCTGTTCGGTGGCGGTGTGCAGTCCAGCCTGTCCGGCTCCACCGTTGTCGAGAAGAACCTCGATCGCCTTACGGTCTTCACAGGCATCATCTGGCTCATCGCCATTCTCGGTATCGGTCTGGAGATCAAGTACACCTGATCGAATTCGGCTCCGAGTGCGAGTTGGTGACGGAGCGACGATACTGGGTGGATGAGCGAATCCTCCTACGAGTCAGTCGGTTCCCCAGCCTTCGTCCCACCGACAGCTCAGGGTCGGGAGTTGACAGAGCCTCTTCGTGAGGACATCCGCTATCTCGGCGGCATCCTGGGTGAGATCATTCGCGAGCACGAGGGCGACGACGTATTCGAGTTGATCGAAGCGGCGCGAGTCGAATCCTTCGCGGTACGCAGATCCGAGATCGAGCGCGACGACTCGGTCGGGCGCTACACCGATGTCGAAGTGGCACAAGCGGTTCCACTCATTCGAGCATTCAGTCACTTCTCGCTGCTGGCCAATCTTGCCGAGGACCTGCACCGCGAACGTCGTCGCGCGATTCACCTCGACCGCGAGGACCCGCCGCAGGACAGCAGCCTCGACGCCACCTGGCTCAAGATCGATGCCGCGGCCCCGTCGCGCGAGCAGGTGGCCGCGGCGCTGACGGATGCGCTGGTCGCACCGGTGATCACCGCGCACCCCACCGAGACGCGTCGACGCACCGTGTTCGATGTGCAGTCCAAGATCACCGAGCTGATGCGGCGCCGCGATGTCGCCGCCGCGGCGCGTGAGGGCAAGGCCGCCAGCGCGGCGAAGGAACTGGCCGCCATCGACGTGCAGATCCGCAGGCAAGTGCTGACCCTGTGGGAGACGGCTCTGATTCGGTTGTCGCGCTTGCGGATTCAGGACGAGATCGAGGTCGGCCTCCGGTACTTCGAGTCCTCCCTGTTCGATGTCATGCCGGCGTTGAACGCGGACGTGCGGGCAGCCCTGCGGGCACGGTGGCCCGAGGACGACCTACTGCCACGGCCCATTCTTCGCCCCGGCTCATGGATCGGCGGCGATCGGGACGGCAACCCGAACGTGACCGCAGAGGTGGTCCACACCGCGACCCATCAGGCGGGATACGTAGCGTTCGAGCACTACCTGGACGAATTGGTCGCGCTGGAGAAGGAATTGTCGATGTCCGCGCGTCTGGTGGATGTCACCGAGGATCTGAAGGCTCTGGCCGGCGCATCGACCGAGCCGGACGACCGTCGATCGGACGAGCCGTATCGGGTCGCGGTCGTCGGTATCCGGGCCCGGCTCACCGCCACCGCCCAGACCGTGCTCGACGCGGTGCCGGTCTCCGGGATCGATCTCGGGGCGCAGAAGTACGACGGTCCGCAGGGCATCCTCGACGACCTCGACATCATCGACCGCGCGCTGCGGGCGGACGGCGATGCCCTGATCGCCGACGATCGACTGCTCCGGCTCCGACAGTCGGTCGAGACGTTCGGCTTCCATCTGCAGGCGTTGGACATGAGGCAGAACTCCGAGACTCACGAAGAGGTGGTCGCCGAGCTGCTGGCCTGGGCCGGTGTACATCCGGACTACATGTCCCTCGGGGAGGACGAACGGGTCTCGGTTCTGTCGCACGAACTTGCGACCAGGCGGCCGCTCGTCGGCCCCAACGCGCAACTCAGCGAGCTCGCCACCAAGGAACTGGGCATCGTCAGGGCCGCCAAGGAGGCAATCGACCACCTGGGCCCCGACACCATCCAGAACTACATCATCAGCATGTGTCAGTCGGTCAGTGACATGCTCGAAGCGGCGTTGCTGCTCAAGGAAGCGGGGATATTCGACCCCGGCACCGACGGCTCGGCGCCCACGTCGACGGTGGGTGTCGTTCCGCTGTTCGAGACCATCGAGGATCTTCAGCAGGGCGCAGCGACGTTGCTCGCCACGCTCGACGTTCCGATCTACCGTGCGCTGGTGGCCGGGCGCGGCATGAATCAGGAAGTCATGCTCGGGTATTCGGATTCGAACAAGGACGGTGGATACCTCGCGGCGAACTGGGCGCTGTACCGCGCCGAGCTCGATCTGCTCGAGGCCTCACGCAAGACGGGTATTCGCCTGCGGCTCTTCCACGGTCGCGGAGGCACGGTCGGCCGCGGCGGCGGTCCCAGTTACGACGCGATCCTGGCGCAGCCGCCCGGAGTGGTGCAGGGATCGCTGCGGCTCACCGAGCAAGGCGAGATCATCGCGGCCAAATACGCCGAGCCGTCCATGGCGCGTCGCAACCTCGAGTCTCTGGTTGCGGGAACCCTCGAATCGACTCTGCTGGACGTCGAAGGTCTCGGGGACGGCGCAGAAGCCGCGTACGACATCCTGGACGACCTCGCCGCGAAGGCCCGCGCGGCATACGGCCGGCTGGTGCACGAGGAGCCCGGGTTCGTCGAGTACTTCCGCACGTCGACTCCGGTCGCCGAGGTCGGTGAGCTGAACATCGGCTCCCGTCCGGCATCGAGGAAGCCGACGAACTCGGTGTACGACCTCCGAGCAATCCCGTGGGTGATGTCGTGGAGCCAGTGCCGCGTCATGCTGCCCGGGTGGTACGGCACCGGTTCGGC
Organism: Rhodococcus sp. 15-2388-1-1a; assembly: GCF_002259145.1. NCBI lineage: Bacteria > Bacillati > Actinomycetota > Actinomycetes > Mycobacteriales > Nocardiaceae > Rhodococcus > Rhodococcus sp. 15-2388-1-1a. Next base: position 603,610 of record NZ_NPFP01000008.1, read on the forward strand.
GTTCGAGGAGTGGGTCGGCGACGACGACGCCAAGCTCGAGGTACTGACCGACCTGTATCGGAAGTGGCCGTTCTTCCAAACCGTTCTGTCCAACCTCGCGCAGGTCATGGCCAAGTCGGATCTGGGTATCGCGGCGCGGTACGCGGAGTTGGTTCCCGACGCAGACCTGCGTGCGCGGATCTTCGGCATGATCGAAGCCGAACATGCCACGACGGTGCGGATGTACCTGAAGATCACCGGCCACAATCGCCTGCTCGAAGACAACCCGTCGCTGGAACGCTCCGTGCACAACCGGTTCCCGTACCTCGAGCCGCTCAACCAGATGCAGGTGGAGATGCTCCGGCGTTACCGCAACGGTGACGACGACGAACGGGTCAAGCGAGGAATCCTGCTGACGATGAACGGTCTCGCGACGGCACTGCGCAACAGCGGCTAGCCCCGCTTCGGGGGCGAGGAACCGGTCGGCGGCGGGTCGCGTCCAACGAGGTATGAGGCAGTGCTGCAGAACGATGGACACCTGGAGAGACGGATCCGCCTACCGCGCGAACGGTAGGCGGATCGGTCGCTCGAGGACAGGACGAGCCCGGTGCATCGGCGACTACGACTGCGAGCGGCCGGAATGTGACCCCGACGCTGCCGAACCCGACTAGTCGGGTGAGATCACACGGTGTCCAGCTTGGACGCTGCACCGGCATCGAGGAACCAGACCGTGGATTCGGTGCCCAGCGCGCCGGCCGACGGGACCTCGTCGGAATCGGCCCCGCCCACCGCGGCCGCGACGGCGTCGGCCTTGTTCGCTCCCGAGACGAGCAACCACACGTGCTGTGCGCGGCGAACAGCCGGCAGCGTCAGTGTGATGCGCACCGGCGGGGGCTTGGGGGAGTCCTCGACCGCCACGACGAAGCGGTGCTGTTCGCGCACTGCATCGGTGTGGGGGAAGAGTGAATTGATGTGGCCCTCACCGCCCATTCCGAGGAGATGGACGTCGAATTGGGGCGTCGGGCCACCCTCCGATCCGGAATGCAGGATCTGCGCATACGTTGCCGCGGCCACCTCGGGGTCGCTTCCGTGCGGTCCGTCGGATGCGGCCATCCGGAACACTCGGTCGGGATGGACATCGACGTGATCGAGCAAGGCCTCCGAGGCCTGTACCTCGTTGCGTTCCGGATCGCCCGAGGGCAGGAAGCGCTCGTCGCCGAAGTAGATGTCGACCTTGCCCCAGTCGATCGCGCCGGAGTCCGCGCGCAGCGCCTCCAGCAGCGCGATTCCGGTGCCACCACCGGTCAACACCACCGATGCGAAGCCTCGCTGGGCCTGTGCGGCCGTGACCACGTCGACGAAGCGAGATCGTGCGGCGTCGACCAGGGCCTGTGCGTCCAGGTACTGAAGTACCGTTGTCTTACTCATAGCTCACTTTCGACAGTCCGTGCAGGGCGAGTTCGTAGATCTCGTCCGTGTCGAGTCTGCGCAGTTCCTCGGCGAGGCACTCTCGCGTGTTGCGACGCGCCAGTGCGACTTCGGCGTCGGGTTGACCGGTGCGCCGAAGGGTCGCGGTCTTGCCGGTCTGCGGTCGCGTCAGCGAAATGCTGCTGTTCTCTCTGATCAGCTCCACCTTGAGCTCACCCGCACGGCGGTGGACCGGAACGTCCAGTTTGGCGGCCAACCAACCGGCCAGGATGTCGAGTGCGGGCTCCTCGGCCAGTCCCGACACCGTGGCCGAGACGACAGCCTCGAACGGAGCCTGGTCGAGTGCGGTGGCCAACAGACCGCGCCAGTAGGTGATGCGACTCCAGGAAAGATCGGTGTCGCCCTCGGTGTAGCTGCTGAGCCGACCCTTGATCGTTGCGGTGGTGTCGGGGGAGTTGGTGGCATCGGTAATCCGCCGAATTGCCAAGCGCCCCAGCGGATCCTTCGCCGGAACGGTCGGTGCGTCGTCCGGCCACCACGCCACGATCGGGGTATCGGGCAGCAGGAACGGGATGACCACACTGTGCTCGTGATCGGCGAGTTCGCCGTTCAAGCGCAGCACCACGACCTCCGACGCTCCGGCGTCGCCGCCCACCCGGATCTGTGCGTCGAGGCTCGACTCGGCGGATCGGTCTCCGTGGATGAGCACGATGACGCGGCACGGATGCTCACGGCTCGCTTCGTTGGCTGCGTCGATCGCTCGTTCGGCTTTGGCCGGATCACGGCTGGCGACGATCAGCGTCAGCACCCGACCGATGGTCACCGCACCGCCTGCTTCACGCACCTCCACCAACTTCTTGCCGACCTCGGCCGTCGTCGTGGCGGGGATGTCGACAATCACGGCCTTCTCCATTCGCGTCCGGTGCGGTGCATCATCTCGTCACCCGAGGAAGGCCCCCAGGTACCGGCTTCGTACGGTTCCGCGGTGCCGCCGGAAGCCCAGAATTCCAGAATCGGATCCAGGATCTTCCACGACAGTTCCACTTCGGCATTGACCGGGAACAGCGACGGCTCGCCGAGCAGCACATCGAGGATGAGGCGCTCGTATGCCTCGGGAGAGGACTCGGTGAACGCCTGGCCGTAGCTGAAGTCCATGCTGACGTCGCGCACCTGCATGCTCGATCCCGGCACCTTGGAGCCGAAGCGCATCGTCACGCCCTCGTCGGGCTGGACTCGGATCACCAACGCATTCTGACCGAGTTCTTCGGTCATCGTCGCGTCGAACGGCAGGTGCGGAGCGCGCTTGAACACCATCGCGATCTCGGTGACTCGACGCCCGAGTGCCTTGCCGGTGCGGAGATAGAACGGCACCCCACCCCAGCGCCGCGTATCCACCTCCAGGGTGATGGCGGCGTAGGTTTCGGTGTTCGACTCGGAGTCGAATCCCTCTTCCTCCTTGAGCCCCTTCACTTTCTGACTGCCCTGCCACCCCGCGGAGTACTGACCGCGCGCCGAGGTGCGATCGAGTGGCTCGGCAAGTTTGGTTGCCGAGAGCACCTTGATCTTCTCCGACTGCAACTCCTTGGGGTTGAAGCTGACCGGCTCCTCCATCGCAGTGATGGCGAGAAGCTGCAGAAGGTGGTTCTGGATGACGTCACGGGCGGCACCGATTCCGTCGTAGTACCCGGCGCGACCGCCCAATCCGATGTCCTCGGCCATCGTGATCTGAACGTGGTCGACGTAGTGCGCATTCCAGATCGGATCGAACAGCTGGTTGGCGAAGCGCAGTGCCAGGATGTTCTGCACCGTCTCCTTGCCGAGGTAGTGGTCGATGCGAAACACGGTGTCCTCGGGGAACACTCGGTTCACGACAGCGTTGAGCTCTTTCGCGCTCTGCAGGTCGTGTCCGAACGGCTTCTCGATGACCACGCGTCGCCAATTGCCGTCCTTGCTCTGCGCCAGGCCCGAGCGCGACAACTGCTCGAGGACGACAGGGAAAGCGCTGGGCGGGATGGACAGATAGAAGGCGTGATTACCGCCGGTGCCGCGGGTCTCGTCGAGCTCGGTCAGTGTTCGTGACAGCTCGTCGAACGCCTCGTCGTCGTCGAAGGAGCCCTGGACGAACCGGAATCCCTCGGCGAGGGTGTTCCACACCTCCTCACTGAACGGTGTTCGCGCGTGATCGCGCACGGAGTCGTGCACGATCTTGGCGAAGTCCTGGTTCTGCCATTCCCGCCGGGCAAATCCGACCAGGGCGAAACCGGGGGGTAGAAGCCCCCGGTTCGCCAGGTCGTACACCGCAGGCATGAGCTTCTTACGCGCGAGATCTCCGGTCACTCCGAAGATGACCATGCTGCACGGGCCCGCGATGCGGGGGAGCCGCTTGTCCCGCGCGTCGCGGAGAGGGTTGAGCCAGTCCGCGGAATGGAGAGGTTCGGTTTCTGCGGTGGGCACAGTCGGTCAGCTCTTCTGACCTGCTTGGCGAAGCTGCTCGCCGGTGGCCTCGAGCAACTCGTTCCAGGCGGCCTCGAACTTCTGGACGCCTTCGTTCTCCAACGTCACGAAGACATCGGTGATGTCGATACCGAGCGCCGAGATGCGGTCGAAGATCTCCTGCGATTCCGGTCCCTTGCCAGAGACGGTGTCGCCGACGATCTCGCCGTGATCGGCAACCGCGTCCATGGTCTTCTCGGGCATCGTGTTCACGGTGTTGGGCGAGACGAGCTCGGTGACGTACATGGTGTCCGGGTAGGCGTCGGACTTGACGCCGGTCGACGCCCACAGCGGCCGCTGAGCGCGCGCGCCACTGCCGACGAGCTCGCGGAACCGAGGAGCGACCTCGAAGATCTGCTGGTACGCCACGTATGCGAGCCGAGCATTGGCCAGAGCGGCCTTGCCCTTGAGCGCCTCGGCGTCGGGGGTGCCGATCGCATCGAGCCGGGAATCGATCTCGCTGTCCACGCGGGAGACGAAGAACGACGCGACCGAGTGGATCTTGTCGAGGTCGTGACCGGCCGCGCGGGCCTTCTCGAGCCCCTCGAGGTACGCGTTCATCACCAGTTCGTAGCGCTCGACGGAGAAGATCAGCGTGACGTTGACGCTGATGCCCTCACCGATCACCTTGGCGATTGCGGGAATTCCGGCCTCGGTGGCCGGAATCTTGATGAGCAGGTTCGGGCGGTCGACGATCTTCCACAGTTCGACGGCCTGCTCGTAGGTCTTGTCTGCGTCGTGGGCCATGCGGGGATCGACCTCGATCGAGACCCGTCCGTCCACGCCTGCACTGGCCTCGTACTGAGGCATCAGGATGTCGCAGGCCTCACGGACGTCGTCCGTGGTGACCGTACGGATCGTGGTCTCGACGTCGGCACCTTCACCGGCGAGCTTGGTCACCTGCTCGTCGTATGCCTCGCCCGAGCTCAGGGCTGCCTGGAAGATCGACGGGTTGGTGGTGACTCCGACGACACTCTTGGTGTCGATCAGGTCCTTCAGGTTGCCCGAGCGGATGCGGTCACGGGACAGGTCGTCCAGCCATACCGAGATTCCGGCGGCGGAGAGCTCTGCGAGATTCTTGTTCTGGGTCATGGATTATCCCTTCACATTGGTGATGGAGCGCTGTGCGGCTGCGGTGACGGCCTCGGCCGTGAAGCCGAACTCGCGGAAAAGTGTTGCAGCATCGGCAGATTCGCCATAGTGCTCGAGCGAGATGATCTCGCCGAAGCCGCCGACGATCTTCCACCACGGCATAGCGATACCGGCTTCGATCGACACCCGGGCCTTGACGGTGGGCGGGATCACCTGGTCGCGGTAGTTCTGGTCCTGGCTCTCGAACCATTCGACGCACGGCATCGAGACGACGCGGGCGGCGATGCCCTGCGCCTCGAGCTGCTTCTGCGCTTCCACGGCGTACTGCAGCTCCGAACCGGTGCCGATCAGCACGACGTCCGGGGTCGCCTTGGACGACTCGGCAAGGATGTATCCGCCCTTGGAGACGCCCTCGAAGCTGGTGCCCTCGAGAATCGGGATGCCCTGACGCGTCAGCGCGAGGCCGACGGGTCCGCTGCTGCTGGACTTGGCCAGCACTGCCTGCCATGCGAATGCGGTCTCGTTGGCGTCACCGGGGCGTACCACCGAGAGGTTGGGGATGGCCCGCAGCGCGGCGAGATGCTCGACCGGCTGGTGCGTCGGGCCGTCCTCGCCGAGGCCGATGGAATCGTGTGTCCACACGTAGATGGGGTCGATGTCCATCAACGACGCGAGCCGAACTGCCGGCCGCATGTAGTCGCTGAACTGCATGAACGTTCCGCCGTATGCGCGGGTCGGGCCGTGCATGACGATGCCGGAGAGGATGGCACCCATCGCGTGCTCACGGATGCCGAAGTGCAGCGTGCGGCCGTACGGCTCGGCGTCCCAGTCGTCGGTGGAGATGGACGTGGGGCCGAAGGACTTCGCGCCCTTGATCGTCGTGTTGTTGCTGCCGGCCAGGTCGGCCGAGCCGCCCCACAGCTCCGGGAGGACAGGTCCGACTGCGTTGAGGACCTCGCCCGACGCCGCACGTGTCGCGACGGCCTTGCTGCCGGGCTCCCAGGTGGGCAGAACGTCGGTCCAGTTCTCGGGCAACGTGCCCTGGGTGAGGCGGTCCAGCAGCTTCTTGCGCTCGGGCTCGCGCGCGGCCCAGGCGTCGAATTCGACGCTCCAGTCGGCGTGGGCCTTGCGGCCGCGTTCCTGCAGCTTTCGGGTGTGGCCGATGACCTCGTCGGTGACCTCGAACGTCTTGGCGGGGTCGAAATCGAGTGCCTGCTTGACCTTGGCGATCTCCTCGTCGCCCAGTGCGGCACCGTGGACTGCACCGGTGTTCATCATCGTGGGGGCCGGGAAACCGATGATGGTGCGCAGCACGATGATCGACGGCTTGTCGGTGACGGCCTTGGCAGCCTCGACGGCCTCTTCGATCGCGGTGACGTTCTCGCCGCCCTCGACCACCTGGACGTGCCAGCCGTAGGCCTCGTAGCGCGCGGCCGTGTTCTCGGAGAGGGCGATGTCGGTGGAGTGCTCGATCGAGATCTTGTTGTCGTCGTAGAACAGGATCAGGTTGCCGAGCTGCTGAGTACCGGCCAGCGACGACGCCTCGGACGTGACGCCTTCTTCGATGTCTCCGTCGGAGGCGATCACGTAGATGAAGTGGTCGAACGGACTCTCACCGAGAGCGGGCTCGGGATCGAACAGGCCACGCTCGCGGCGTGCCGCCATGGCCATGCCCACGGCGGACGCGAGTCCCTGGCCGAGAGGTCCGGTGGTGATCTCGACGCCGTCGGTGTGACGGAACTCGGGGTGTCCGGGAGTCTTCGACTTGTAGGTGCGCAGTGCCTCGATGTCGGCGAGCTCGAGTCCGAAGCCGCCCAAGTAGAGCTGCAGGTAGAGGGTCAGGCTCGAGTGCCCGCACGAGAGCACGAACCGGTCGCGGCCGATCCAGTGCGTGTCGGTGGGATCGTGGCGCATGGTGCGCTGAAAGAGGGTGTAGGCGAGGGGAGCCAGGCTCATCGCGGTTCCGGGGTGGCCGTTGCCGACCTTCTGCACTGCGTCCGCTGCCAGAACACGAACGGTGTCGACCGCTCGGGTGTCCAGGTCCGTCCAGTCGCTCGGGTGGTGCGCCGTGGTGAGGACGTCAATATCGTCTGTGATCGACACGAGCAGAAATCTCCTGACATTCGTTCGAGTTGTGGCTCCGAGGAATCGTCGCTCGGCGGCCACTGCGATGCGCCTGGGTGGAGCACGCACGCAGTCGGTGCCGAAGGACGTCCTTCACCAGCCTAGTTCTGTCCGACCCTACTGTCGTGCCTTCCCCCGGGCGATTGCGCACGGGTTACTCGTAGGCGACATATTCCTCACTTTGGGTGCCCTGCGAATTGGAGGTGCAAACCCAGCCGTCTACCATCGGTCGTAGTAGGCGCACGTTCGTCGGCTTCCGCGGTGGTGGATGAGGATGACTTCGTGCGCCCAGGTGCCGAAGTGTCGCCGTGGAGAGTCAACGCGTGCCGGAGGCATGCGAGCAAGTGGCCGAGCGCCAGAGAACGACAGTCGTGCGAGGAGACGCAGTGCGAATTGGGCAGCAGCCGGGCGGACACGGTTTCGCCGGCGGCCCCGGATTCGGAGCAGACGACAAGGGTGAGCCCACGCAGGCCGAGCCGGAGACGTCCGCCCCGCGCAGAGCGCTCGCACTCCTACTTGCGTATGTCGCGCTCACGAAGCCCCGGGTCATCGAACTCCTTCTCGTCACGACCATTCCGGCGATGCTTCTGGCCGACCGAGGAAACGTCGATCCGTGGCTGATCCTCACCACGCTCTTCGGTGGAATGCTGGCCGCGGCCAGCGCCAACACGTTGAACATGGTGGTCGACGCAGACATCGACAAGGTGATGAAGCGCACCGAGAAGCGTCCGCTCGCCCGCGGTGCCATGCCCGTCTCGCACGCCCTGATCTTCGGTCTCGTCCTGGGTGTGTTCTCGTTCTTCTGGCTGTGGGCCACCACCAATCTGCTCAGCGGTGTGCTCGCCGTCGTGACGATCTGCTTCTACATCTTCGTCTACACACTCGTGCTCAAGAGGCGCACATCCCAGAACGTGGTGTGGGGTGGCGCGGCCGGATGTATGCCGGTGATGATCGGTTGGTCCGCCGTGACCGGCACGATCGGGTGGCAGGCACTGGTGATGTTCCTGGTGATCTTCCTGTGGACGCCGCCGCACACCTGGGCGCTCATGCTCCGATACAAGGAGGACTACCAGGCGGCCAACGTGCCGATGCTGCCTGCTGTCGCCTCGGAAACGAAGGTCACCAAGCACATCGTGCTCTACGCGTGGGCCACCGTTGCCGCAACGCTCGCGTTGGCGCCGGGCTCGGGCATCATCTACGCAGCCGTCGCCGTGGCCTCGGGAGTGTGGTTCCTCGTCGTGGCCCACCGTCTCTACGCAGGCGTGCGAGCGGGAACACCGGTCAAGCCGCTCAAGTTGTTCATTCTTTCCAACGAATACCTGGCCCTGGTGTTCTGCGGCCTGGCCGTCGACTCCGTTGTCGGCTGGCAGACGCTCGCCCAGCTGCTCTCCTGAACGAGCGTCCACCCGACGTGTCGGTCAGGGAACGAGCACGATCGACCCTGTCGTCCTGCGTGACTCCAGATCGGTATGTGCGGTGGCCGCGTCCTCGAGCGCGTATCGCGCGCCGATCTCGACCGTCAGAGCACCGCTCGACATCGCATCGAACACGTCTCCGGCGCGCCATTCCAGTTCGGCGCGGTCTCGGATGTGATGGGCGAGCGTGGGTCGGGTCAGGAACAGTGATCCTGCGCCGTTCAGACGCTGCGGATCCATGGGCGGGACCGGACCGCTCGCGGCACCGAACAGAGCCAGAGTCCCTCTGATCCGAAGCGACGCGAGACTTGCCTCGAACGTGTCGGCCCCGACGCCGTCGTACACCGCATGCACGCCCTCGCCGTCGGTGATCTCACGCACGCGCGCGGCGATGTCTTCCTCGTATCGCACCACGTGGGCTGCACCGGCCTGCGTCGACCGCTCGGCCTTGGCATCCGTGGAGACCGTGGTGATCACGTTCACGCCCTTCGCCACCGCCATCTGCGTCAACAACAGTCCGACGCCACCAGCGCCTGCATGTACCAGCACGGTGTCGCCCCGTTGAGCGGGATAGGTGGACTCGATCAGGTAGTGCGCCGTCATGCCTTGGAGCAGCGCCGATGCAGCCTGATCGGCAGGTACGCCCTCGGGAACCGCGATGGCCGAGGAGGCGTCGACCAGGACGTGTTCGGCGTAGCTGCCCGGTGCTGCAGCCCAGGCGACGCGATGTCCCGGTGCAAATTCGGTGACGTCCGCTCCGACCTGTTCGATCACCCCTGATCCCTCGTCGCCCGGAACGTACGGCAGCGCGCGCGGATACAGTCCGCGCCGAAAGTACGTGTCGATGTAGTTGATGCCGATGGCGTCGATCCGGACGAGCAGTTGCCCGGGTCCTGGAGTCGGTATCGGAATGTCGACGACGTTCATGACCTCGGGTCCGCCGGTGTTGTCTATTCGAATGGCACGCATGAACACCGTTCTACACGGGTGCATCGCACCCGCGTGCTCGGATCGGGTCCGTTCACTCACGCGGCCGAAGTTACCGATCAGTAACGACTCGACGGGTGGATGCGGGCATCGCGATCGACCTCGGTATCGTGTCGGCATGGCTACCGAAATCGACAGTGCGGGCATCGAGAAGAACGAGTCGAACGAGGTCCCCAAGGGAACGCTCGCGGCAGTGAAGAGCTTTCTCGCCGACCACGGCAACTCTGCCAATGTGGTGATTCAGCCGATCGGTCGGGCCGGAACTCGGCTCACCATGGTCGGCGCGGACGGCGTGCTGGGGGACCAGGTGGTCGCGACGACCGCCATCGCCCGCGCGATCGTCGACGGTCTGGACCAGTTGACCGAGGCCGAATGGGACCGTGAGCTGGTCAGTTCGGTCAATCCGGCACCCGGACACCACGAGAAGATGGCCGGGTGGGTGGCCAACCAGAAGAAGTTCCCGAAGGCGCGCAACCAGGCGATCGTCTGAGCGGAGAACAGTCGCAGAACTTGTTCGATTCGGCGGGAACCATCTCGGCACCCGGTGCGTCGAAGTCAGTGGAGGGGCAGTCGGCCATCTGAGGGGGAGGTCGGCTGCCCCTCCACCCTGTTCGAAGCCGGACCGGTCGTCACGAGCGAACCGCGACGTCCTCGGTGGTCTCGATCTCCACGGTTGCGGCCGGGCCGCGGGTTCGGCAGGCCGCCCAGACAGCCGCGGTGGCGGCAGTACATGCGCCCGCACCGGCCACGTGGAAGGCGACGAGTACGGCCGGAACGCCGGTGAAGTACTGAACGAGTCCGATCAGGGACTGTGCGAGTACCAGGGCGATCAGGATGTTGAGTCGAAACGTGACCGCCTTCGGTGCACGCACCGCGTACAGGGCGAATGCCAATCCGACGAGCAGGGCCAGGTAGCCGACCAGGAACTGAGAGTGCGCGTGGACCAGCGTCACGATCTCGATACCGAGGCGCGGCACCGGTTCTTCGATGCTCTTGTCGCCTGCATGCGGGCCGGCCCCGGTCACCATGGTGCCCGCGATCAGCACGCCCGTCAGTGCGATCCCGGACAATCCCGTCAGCGCGCGCAGAGCGCCGGGCACCGTGGGCGTCGACCCCGACGGCGCATCGCTCTCGCCCACCTTGGCGTACAGCAGTGTGGCCAGCCAGACCATCGCCATCGACACGACGAGGTGAACGGCGACCGTCCACCACAGCAGTCCGGTCAGCACCGTGAATCCGCCGATGACGGCCTGCACGACGGTACCGAGTGGCATCAGCCAGGCGAAGAACAGCACTTCGCGACGTCGCCGCGCCCTGGTGACGGCGATGACGACCGCGGCGGCAGCGAGGACGACCACGAACGTGAGCAGGCGATTGCCGAACTCGACAGCCTGATGCAGTATCGGTACCTCGGACACGCCGACGGGAGTGAAGCTACCGGGGAAGCATTGCGGCCACGTGGGGCAACCGAGACCCGACCCTGTGACGCGAACGACGGCGCCGGTGACCGCGATGCCACCCTGCGTCAGGATCGCGATGAATGCCAGTACCCGCTGCACTCGAAGCGAGGGCAAGGGTAGGAGGTCGACGACGCGCAAGAACGCTCTGTACAGCACCCCACGATGGTAAACGCCGATCAACTACACAGCGTCGTTGGGGCAACCTGCGAAGTCTATGGAGTAGACGTGTCCACTACATTGGAAGTTGCCTTGGCTAACCTTGCTGAGAAGCAACTCAAATCCACCACCATCTATCAGTATCGAAGCACCTTGAGAGTCTTGGAGCTCGAAGATGTGCCGTTCGAGCAGTGCACCGTTGCGTTCCTTCACAACCGCCTGCAAACGGTCATCAACCCATCGACTCGAAACAAGCACGCGGTAGCTCTGCGCTCGATGCTCGGGGTGCAGTTGAAGGTCGGCAGGGGATCGAGGCGTTCGTATCGTCTGGCAGAGCTGGACTTGATGCACGATGCTCTCGGTGCCAGCAGATACAAGATGTTCGGATTTTCGATGCTCTACGCCGGTCTGCGTTTGGGTGAAGCGGTGGTGAAGCAACATCTTGAGGGCAACGTCCTTCATGTGGACAGACAGCGGATACCGAACGGCACGATCACAGCCGCCAAGAGTGTCGGACCCGTTGTGGTTCCTTCGTGGTTCGCAGAGCTGTATTCCATGTGGGAGCCAAAGACGACTCGTAACAATGTCTATCTGGGATTGCAGCGAACAGGCAACGCCAATGGTATGACCCTCAATCCTCATGCTTTGAGGCATAAGTTTGCTACAGAGCTGGTCAACAACGGTTGTTCTCCTGAAATGCTGAGAAGACAACTCAGACATCATGACGTGACTGTGAGTCTCAAATATTATGTTGAGGCAGAAGAACACAGGTTGGTTGAAAAGATAGAATCAACCTTCGGGGGCAATCGATGATCCTGTGCTGATCAGATGAAGTAAGAAGTAATCCCTCTGAAACCCCCGGCGATATGTCGGGGGTTTCTCTTTGTCCAGATGAATTGTCGAATGATTTGAAGATTAGCCGAAGTAATCGATTAAGACTTTAAGTAGGGAACAGATACCGAAGCGGTCATCAACTTTGTGAAGCCGAACGAGTACAAATTCGATTTCGAGGCCATGAACGACAAGACAGCAGATTCGGAAGTTCCACCGAAGGTAGAAAAGCTACCGAGCATGACACAGATTGCGAACAGATTCGTAGATACCGCCAGCGTCCAAAAATATGGTGAACGTGAAGCGAGTTTCAATGTTGTTCGTGGAACCGGTCAGTTGCAGGACATCAAGCTAGGCTATTTGGGCGGGGGATTCAAAGAGTGGTCATTCGCTATCTGTGACGATTATCAACTAGCCAAAAACAGAATCAGCAGAGCGATGGTCATTCCTGATAACTTCTATGATCTGAAGCTTCTATCGGAGCTTGATATCTTCGATGCCATTACCATTTTGTGGAAGAACGAGCAGCATGTTCTCTACATCAGAAAGATGGAATGGACCATAGCGGACAATCATGTTCGATTGGAACTGTACTTTTCGAGAGAGTCATCTGGTGTTGCATGGACGCCGGTATTTGAGGCAGCAGACTTCTACACAGACATCTACTTTGATATCTACTGATTATCGGTCTTATTCTTCCGTATTGAAAAAGATCGCAGGGAGTCGAGTTTCGCCTTGGCTCGTCTCAATCTTGTGAATCTTTTGAGTTCAATCTCATCTCTTGCCAGGTTCAACATGCGAGCTGTGAGTTCAGGTATGGCAAAAGCGCTGAGATGGATACCAACGTTGGGAGCCATTCGGTACATGCGGATTTGGCCGTCGAGTGAATTCAATATCTTTATGTAGTCATTGGAGAAGTTGTCGAATCCAAGGAGAAAGAAGATGTTGGAGTGATGACGCATTGCCATAATCTTCTCATGAAGTTGTTCATTGGTTTGGTTCGGATCGATTGAACCGACTCTGATGTTTTCAAGTTCTTCGATCACCGGGGTAAGAGCTTTGGTCAATGTGTCCCGTTGCCACCTGATGAGTTCACGTCTGTCTGTACGCATCTGCACATAGATGACGGTTCCGAGTGAGACGCACAGCGCCAGACCGGAGAGCAGCAGGGACCAGTTCATGGACGAATCTTAGGTGCACCGGGTGATCCTCTGGCACATCCCCATGCGGGTGGTTACACCCGGTGCGTCCACGAGCGTATCTGTACCTGTCATGTGAGTTGCGTTGCTCAGTTAAGTGACAGCTATAGTTTCCTGTTTTTGGTCGGAAGGTCAGAAGGTCGGAAGGAGGTCCGACACGCGAAGGAGCTGAGAATCTCCTGTGAAAATTTCTCCCGGTGGAGTGCCGCAGAGTGACGCATAGTGCCGCAAAGTGAGGGAAAAGAGATGCCCACCACCCCAGACGTTGGGTTTCCTGGGTTTCATGCGGTGTGGGTTTGTCGGTACGCGCCGTTAACGTTGTGAGCAGCACCGGGTGAAACCCACGCCAATGAAGATCACCCGGTGCCGCTGTTGTAGCCCAACGAGAGGACTCACATGGACAAGCCTAACCATCCACCACTAGGTAAGCATGACCCACCGACAAGAAATCGCATCATGGAGACGGTCAACCTCCTGGCAGCTGTCGGCCTGGCAGCGCAGATTCCGAACGTCACAACCGGTGTGCTCATCGCAGCAATCGGGCTGTGCGGGGTCATCGCCACAGAGAAGTAGCCGACTGGTGGTGCCCCATGACAGGACTTGTGGGGCACCATCGACAACTCTGCTCAACGCCAATCGCAAGTACGGGTGTTCGTCTTCAACAAGGATGGACACCGAAGGTCTCGAAGCTGTGTACGCCAAGTACATCGCCAACATCGACGAGGCCGTGAACGGCTACATCGATCACAACAACACCACGTTGCTACTCGAGTTTGGGCCGGTTCGGTGCTACGTTTTTTCCGTAAGGCCCCAGCTGAGTAGTAGACGGTTCCACCATCATCTGATGCGCTCTGTACAGCACCCCACGATGGTAAACGCCGATCAACTACACAGCGTCGTTGGGTAGCGAGCGTCGCTCAGGTGAACTTGAACGTGCGGACGGCGAGAGTGCTGCACACCGCTGCCCACGCCAGCAGTACGACCACGCCGAAGATGTCGAAGGACGAGGACACACCTCTGCTCAGTGCCTCGCCCAGCGCGCCGGACGGAACGATGCGTGCGACGTTCTGCAGTCCCTGGGGGATCTGGTCGTCCACGAACACCGCACTGCCGATGCCCAGCATCACGAACCAGGCGATGTTCGCCAGCGCCAGCACGATCTCGGCGCGCAGGGTGCCGCCGAGCAGCAGTCCCATCGAGGCGAAGGTGACGGTTCCCAGAGCGATGATGACGGCCCCGAGCAACAGACCCGTCGCGCTCGGGCGCCATCCCAGAGCGACGCCGATCGAGCCGAGCAGCACCGACTGCAGAATCACCACGATCACCACGGCGGCGGATTTGCCGCCGATGATGCCCCACCGTGGAAGTGGTGTCGCCCCGAGCCTCTTGAGAGCGCCGTAGCGGCGATCGAAGCCGACGGCGATCGCCTGGCCGGTGAACGCCGTCGACATGATGGCCACCATCATCACGGCCGGGACCACTCGGGCAACTCGATCGGTACCGAGTTCGCCGAAGGGCAGCAGGGTCAATCCGACCAGCAATGTGATCGGGATGAACATCGTCAGCAGCAACTGTTCACCGTTGCGCAGCAACAACTTCAGTTCGAGGCGGGTCTGCGCGAGCAGCATGCGCGCAGCCGACGCGGGCTGTGGGCGAGGCGCGAACAGACCTGTCTCGAATCGGTTGTCGGCGAGCCGGGCTTCTCTGCGCACGGTCACTTCCTCAACTCTCTGCCGGTCAGCTCGAGGAACACGTCCTCGAGGCGGCGCTGGTCGACCTGCAACTCGGTGGCCAACACGTCCTGCTGTGCACACCAGGACGTGACGATCACCAGAATCTGCGGCTCGATCACGCCGGAGACCACATACGAACCGGGCGTCGGTTCCGACGGTACGTAACCCGGTGGAAGAGCCGCGTCGAGCATGGACAATTCGAGTCCGGGGGGTGCGGTGAAGCGAAGCTGGCCCTCGGCACCCTGCTTGGTCAGTTCCGACGGTGTACCCGAGGCGACGACGCGGCCGTTGTCGATGATCGTCAGCCGGTCGGCGAGCTGCTCGGCCTCGTCCATGAGATGCGTCGTGAGCAGTACTCCGACACCGTCACGGCGCAGGGCGTCGATCAACTCCCACACCAGCAACCGAGCCTGGGCGTCGAGCCCGGCCGTCGGTTCGTCGAGGAACACCAGTTCGGGCCGTCCGACGATGGCGCAGGCCAGGGCCAGCCGCTGCTGCTGCCCACCGGAGAGCCGCCGGTACGGGGTGCGAACGGCCGAGGTCAGGCCGAGGCAGTCGAGCAGCCATGCCGGATCGAGTGGGTCGGCCGAGTACGAGGCGACGAGTTGGAGCATCTCCCCGGCTTTGGAACCGGGGTACGCGCCTCCGCCCTGGAGCATGACGCCGATGCGTGGCCGCAGCTGAGCCGATTGTGCGACGGGGTCCAATCCGAGGACCCGGACCGAGCCGCTGTCGGGTACGACGAATCCCTCGCACATCTCGACGGTGGTGGTTTTTCCGGCACCGTTGGGGCCCAGCAGCGCGAGAACCTCGCCGGGGCCGATGTTCAGGCTCAACCCGTCGACGGCACTGACACCGTCGTACGACTTGCGTACGTCGGTCAGTTGTACGACAGGTTGCGCCGCGTCGGACGTCCCGGAGATCACGAGGACTCAGCGTATTCGTCGGTGTTGCGGTCGCGTGCCGGTGGTCCGGTGCGGGTGGGCCACGGCATCCGGTTTCGCGTGAACAGGTAGAGCAACGCGATCGTCAGGATGGTCATGACTGCGGCCTGCACGATCTGGAACGGCTGGTACTCACTGCCGTTCGGCATGAGGATCACGCTCACCAACGACGAGAAGGCAATGGCAGGCCGCCGGAACGAGGGAGTCGTGGCCCACGCGGCCAGCGGAATCACCGCCCACAGCAGGTACCAGGGCTGCACCACCGGGAACAACAGGACGACGGCACCGAGCGCGACGCCGAGTGCGCCGACCGGATGCAGGCGGCCGCGCAGAACGGCGATCAGCATGCGGACGACGATGATTCCCGCGACGACGGCAGCGATCGGGCGAGTGAGACCCAACACAGCGGTGGTGTGGTCGCCGAGACCCAGAAGCACACCGACGAATCCGGTACCGAGACCGAGGATCGTGGGAATCGACATCCAGCTGCGCACCACTCCCGCGGTCCCCAGAGTGTTGATCCAGCCGAAGCCCAGCCCGCTACCCAGGCTCACGGCGACCTGGACCACGACGGCGATCGAGCCGAGCAACAGTGCCGCGTACATCACGGATCTGAGGGTCCCGCCCCATCGCCTCGACAGTGCCATCCCCACGAAGCCGAGCGCGATGAGCGAGGGAATCTTGATCGCAGACGACAGCGCGATCAGGCCGGCACCGCCGACGAGGAATGCAATATCGGTGCTGCGCAGGGGACCCGCGCGCTCGATCGCGCGAAGGGCCAGTTCGGTACCGGCCAGCATGAGCCCGATCATCAGGGCCTCGTTGTGGATACCGGCGACCAGGTGGAACAGCAGCAGCGGGTTCGCGGCACCGAGCCACAGTGCCGTGACCGACGCGACCCCACAGCGTCGGGCGAGACGTGGCAGCGACCAGACGATCAGCGCTACGCCCACCAACGCAAGCAGGCGATGGAGGAAGATGCCTGCGACGATGTTCTCACCGGTCAAGTACGTGATTCCACGCCCCATCCACAGGAACAGCGGACCGTAGGGTGCCGGGGTCTCCCGCCAGATGTTGGGAACCGTTCGGGTCAGCACGTTGTCGGCCCCGAGTGCATCGACCGGACCGACCTCGTACGGGTCGAGTCCCCGAGCGGTGATCTCGCTCTGGGCGAGGTACGAGTAGACATCGCGCGAGAACATCGGCGGTGCCACACTCAACGGCAGGATCCACAGCAGCAGCGTGCGGTCCATCTGGGAACGAGTGAGCCGACGTGGGGTGGTTCCCGATCGCGTGCGTCCCAACGCGAATCTTCCCAACAGCAACCACGCGAGCACCACGATGACGGTTCCGGTCATCGTGACGGTCAGTGCGGTGGTCGCCATCCGGGACGGCAGGCTCAGGAGTCGGACGCCTGCGATCGGGTTCTGCAGCACCGGCTGCGCGCCTGCGCCGAGTGCTCCGATCGCCATCAGTAGTGCGCCCGCGGCACCGAAACGTCGGATGTTCCTGAGCTGGTTCGTCTCCGTGGGATTGAGACCCGGCGCCTCCTGCTCGTCTCCGTGCAGGGTGGCGACCGCTCCGCCCGGAGGCGTCGGCTCGAGGCCGATGACTCGGCGTGCGGGGGTCAGGACGAACCTGTGGACGAGCGCAGCCGATCCGGACTTCGGGGTGCCGGGCGCCGGGAGAGACTCGGAACCCCTCGCGGAAGGTGAGCTCTCGGAACTGGGCTCACTGTCGGTCGATGGCACAGTGGGAGCGTAGCGGGGCACTCGCAGGCGGCCTGCACCGTGCTCCACCGGACCACCTGGGCATCGGCCACCGTGTTGGGTGAGCGACCTGCAAAGGGCACCCTTGCTGGACCGGGTACTGCAATTCCGTCACACTGGTGTTGTGAAAACAACCGAGAGCTCGCTCGTGCGTCCGGGAAGTGTCGAGTCGTCGGCCACCGGCGCAGGCGTTTCGTCGGTGCGACCCACGTCGGCCCCCGAGGGGCAGACGCGGAGCGCTGTGGTCACTCTGCTCCTCGAAGAGGGCCCCATCACC
Organism: Rhodococcus sp. 15-2388-1-1a; assembly: GCF_002259145.1. Lineage (NCBI taxonomy): Bacteria > Bacillati > Actinomycetota > Actinomycetes > Mycobacteriales > Nocardiaceae > Rhodococcus > Rhodococcus sp. 15-2388-1-1a. The sequence continues at coordinate 621,497 of NZ_NPFP01000008.1, forward strand.
GCCTCCGACATCGGTACTCGACTGGGATTGAGCGCGGCAGGTGTTCGACGTCACCTCGACGCACTCATCGACGCGGGCGAGGCCCGCATCACCACTCCCGCGGGTGCTCGGCAACGGGGCCGGGGTCGACCGGCGAAGCATTTCCAGCTGACTGCAGCCGGACGCAATCGTCTCGGCCACACCTACGACGATCTCGCCGGCGCCGCCATGCGGCAGCTGCGCAAGATCGGTGGAGACGCGGCCATCGAGACGTTCGCGCGGCAACGGGTCAACACCATCGTGGCGGACGTGGAGCCGGCGACGGGATCCGATGCGCATGCCGTGGAGGACGCCGCCGACCGAATCGCCGGCGCGTTCAGCGCAGCCGGTTTCTCCGCCACCACCCGTCAGGTGGGCAACGGTGTGCAGATCTGCCAGCACCACTGCCCGGTGTCGCACGTCGCCTCCGAGTTTCCGGAGCTGTGCGAGGCCGAGCAGACCGCGTTCGCCGAGATCCTCGGCACGCACGTGCAGCGTTTGGCGACCATCGCCAACGGCAATTGCGCATGCACGACGCACGTACCGCTGTCACCGACGCGGTACTCGAACACCGATAGTTCCGACAAGAAGACTCCCGACGCGCAGCCCCGCGTCGGAGAACGCCCACGCCTCCGGAAGGAGCCCGCATGACCGTCACACCAGACCAGGTGACACCCACCGCGCCGCTGACCCAGGACGAGACCATCGCCTCGCTCGGCACCTACGGATACGGCTGGGCCGACTCGGACGTAGCCGGTGAAAGTGCCAAGCGCGGTCTTTCCGAGGCCGTCGTCCGGGACATCTCGCAGAAGAAGAGCGAGCCCGAGTGGATGCTCGAGGCGCGCCTCAAGGCGCTCAAGACGTTCGAGCGCAAGCCGATGCCGAACTGGGGTTCCAACCTCGACGGCATCGACTTCGACAACATCAAGTACTTCGTGCGGTCCAGCGAGAAGCAGGCTGCCACGTGGGAAGACCTGCCGGAAGACATCAAGAACACGTACGACAAGCTCGGCATCCCCGAGGCGGAGAAGCAGCGCCTCGTCTCCGGTGTCGCTGCCCAGTACGAGTCCGAGGTGGTCTACCACTCGATCCGTGAGGACCTCGAGGCTCAGGGAGTGTTGTTCCTCGACACCGACACCGCCCTCAAGGAGCAGCCGGAGCTGTTCCGCGAGTACTTCGGCACCGTCATCCCCGCGGGCGACAACAAGTTCTCCGCACTGAACACCGCGGTGTGGTCCGGTGGATCCTTCATCTACATCCCGCCGGGCGTCCATGTGGACATCCCGCTGCAGGCCTACTTCCGGATCAACACCGAGAACATGGGCCAGTTCGAGCGCACGCTGATCATCGTCGACGAGGGTGCATACGTGCACTACGTCGAGGGTTGCACCGCGCCGATCTACAAGTCGGATTCGCTGCACTCCGCCGTGGTCGAGATCATCGTCAAGAAGGGTGGTCGTTGCCGCTACACGACCATCCAGAACTGGTCGAACAACGTCTACAACCTCGTCACCAAGCGTGCCAAGGCCGAGGCAGGCGCAACGATGGAGTGGGTCGACGGCAACATCGGCTCCAAGGTCACCATGAAGTACCCCGCTGTCTGGATGACCGGTGAGTACGCCAAGGGTGAGGTTCTGTCGGTCGCGTTCGCAGGCCCGGACCAGCACCAGGACACCGGCTCGAAGATGTTGCACCTGGCACCGCACACGTCCTCGAACATCGTCAGCAAGTCCGTCGCTCGCGGCGGTGGCCGGACGTCGTACCGCGGTCTGATCCAGATCAACAAGGGTGCGCACGGCTCGCGTTCGACGGTCAAGTGCGACGCGTTGCTCGTCGACACGATCAGTCGTTCCGACACGTACCCGTACGTCGACATCCGCGAGGACGACGTGTCGATGGGCCACGAGGCCACCGTCTCGAAGGTCAGCGACGATCAGTTGTTCTACCTGATGAGCCGTGGCATGACCGAGGACGAGGCCATGGCAATGGTCGTCCGTGGCTTCGTCGAGCCGATCGCTCGCGAACTACCGATGGAATACGCGCTCGAGCTCAACCGGCTCATCGAGCTGCAGATGGAAGGGTCGGTCGGATAAGTGAACAACCCCCTCACCGGAGTCATGGGTGCCGTGGCATCCGAGAATCCAGAGTCGGCCAAGGAAGACAAGTCGAAGCTCGTCGAGAACAAGGGCGCTCAGTTCACGTCCTACGACGTCAATGCGTTCGAGATCCCGTCCGGCCGTGACGAGCTGTGGCGTTTCACGCCGCTGCGTCGGCTGCGCGGCCTGCACGACGGTTCCGCTGTCGCCGACGGGGCCGCTCAGGTCACCGTCGGTGCACCGGAATCGGTGGTCGTGGAGACCGTGGGCCGTGACGACGACCGACTGGGCAAGGCCGGTGTTCCTGCCGATCGTATTGCCGCTCAGGCATTCTCGGCGTTCACCGAGGCCACGATCGTCTCCGTGCCGAACGAGGTCGAGGTGGCCGATCCGATCGAGATCACTGTCGACGGTCCCGGTGTCGACCACGTCGCCTACGGCCATGTGCAGATCAGACTCGGCACGTTCGCTCGCGCCACCGTCGTGATCGATCAGCGGGGCAGCGGCACGTACGCCGAGAACCTCGAGTTCGTTCTCGGCGACAGCTCGCAACTGCACGTCGTACTGATCCAGGACTGGCAGTCCGACGCCGTGCACGTCGCAGCGCACCACGCGATGCTCGGGCGCGACGCCGTGCTGCGGCACTACAACGTCAGCCTCGGCGGCGATCTGGTCCGCATCAGCCCGACCGTGCGCTACAGCGCGCCCGGCGGCGACGCGAACCTGCTCGGTGTGTACTTCGCCGACGCCGGCCAGCACCTCGAGCAGCGACTGCTCGTGGACCACTCGGCACCGCACTGCAAGTCCAATGTGATGTACAAGGGCGCGCTGCAGGGCGAAACCGGACCCGGAACCGTCGACGCGCACACCGTGTGGATCGGAGATGTTCTGATCCGAGCCGAGGCCGAGGGAACCGAGACCTACGAGCTCAACCGCAACCTGGTGCTCACCGATGGTGCGCGGGCCGATTCGGTACCGAACCTCGAGATCGAGACAGGCGAGATCGTCGGAGCAGGCCACGCCAGCGCCACCGGCCGTTTCGACGACGAGCAGCTGTTCTACCTGCGCGCTCGTGGCATCTCGGAGGAGGTTGCTCGTCGACTCGTCGTCCGAGGCTTCTTCCACGAGATCATCGACAAGATTCCGGTCCCCGCCGTACGCGAGCGTCTCGACGCCGCCATCGAGACCGAACTCGCCGTCGCCGGCGCGTAGGTCCACCCGAACCTTTCTCGACTGCACAAAGGAACTGTGATGTCCACACTCGAAATCCGCGATCTGCACGTCAGCGTCGCCAACACCGATTCGTCCGCCGAGCCGATCAACATCCTCAAGGGTGTCGATCTGACCGTGAAGTCCGGCGAGACGCACGCGATCATGGGGCCCAACGGTTCCGGCAAGTCCACCTTGTCGTACGCCATTGCAGGCCATCCGAAGTACACCGTCACCTCCGGCACCATCACCCTCGACGGTGAAGACGTGCTCGAGATGAGCGTCGACGAGCGCGCCCGCGCCGGCCTCTTCCTGGCGATGCAGTACCCGGTGGAGGTGCCCGGCGTCTCGATGTCGAACTTCCTGCGCACCGCCGCCACCGCTGTGCGCGGTGAGGCTCCCAAGCTGCGGCACTGGGTCAAGGAAGCCAAGACCGCCATGAGCGAACTCGAGATCGAGGCCAACTTCCTCGAGCGCAACGTCAACGAAGGCTTCTCCGGCGGCGAGAAGAAGCGTCACGAGATTCTTCAGCTGGGACTGCTCAAGCCCAAGATCGCCATCCTCGACGAGACCGACTCCGGCCTCGACGTCGACGCTCTGCGAGTGGTGTCCGAGGGTGTCAACAAGTACAAGGAGCGCGAAGACGGCGGAGTGCTGCTGATCACGCACTACACCCGCATCCTGCGGTACATCAAGCCCGACTTCGTCCACGTCTTCGTCAACGGCGAAATCGTGAAGTCCGGCGGTGCAGAGCTGGCCGACGAGCTCGAGGCCAACGGATACGCCGGCTACACGCAGGCCGCGACCACCGGAGCATGAGTATGGCTGCACCCGCAGCTGCGGCGGTGGCGGCATCGTTCGATGTCGCCACGGTTCGCCGCGATTTCCCCATCCTCTCGCGCACCGTGCGAGACGGTAAGCCGTTGGTGTACCTGGACTCCGGTGCCACCTCGCAGCGGCCCGTGCAGGTACTCGACGCCGAGCGTGAGTTCCTGACCACGTGCAACGCGGCCGTACACCGCGGGGCGCATCAGTTGGCCGAAGAGGCCACCGATGCCTACGAGGGTGCCCGCGCCGCCATCGCGTCGTTCGTCGGGGCGGACGTCGACGAGATCGTGTTCACCAAGAACGCGACCGAGTCGCTCAACCTCGTGACGTACGTGCTTGCCGATCAGCGATTCGATCGCCATCTCGGTCCCGGCGACGAGATCGTCGTCACCGAACTCGAGCATCACGCCAATCTCGTTCCGTGGCAGGAGCTTGCCGCTCGAACCGGTGCCACCCTGCGCTGGTACGGCGTGACCGACGACGGACGCATCGATCTCGATTCACTCGAATTGTCTTCTGCCGTCAAGGTTCTCGCGTTCACGCATCAGTCCAACGTGACCGGTGCTGTGGCTCCGGTCGAGGAATTGGTGCGTCGGGCCAGGGCGGTCGGTGCGCTCGTCGTCCTCGACGCATGCCAGTCGGTGCCGCACATGACGGTCGATTTCCACGCGCTCGATGTCGACTACGCCGCGTTCTCCGGTCACAAGATGCTCGGTCCCTCGGGAGTGGGCGTGCTGTACGGCAAGGCCGCACTCCTCGCGGCGATGCCTCCGTTCATCACCGGCGGTTCGATGATCGAGACCGTCACCATGGAGAAGACGACGTTCGCCGCGCCTCCGCAGCGATTCGAGGCCGGGGTTCCGATGACCTCGCAGGTCGTCGGACTCGGTGCCGCTGTGCGGTACCTGGAGAACATCGGCATCGATGTCATCGCCGCGCACGAAAAGGCCTTGGTCGCAGCAACTCTCGCCGAGTTCGCGAAGATCGACGGTGTTCGCGTGATCGGCCCGACGGAGAACGTCGACCGCGGTTCGGCAGTGTCGTTCGTGGTCGACGGCATTCATGCCCACGACCTCGGACAGATCCTGGACGACGAGGGCGTCGCCATCCGCGTCGGGCATCACTGCGCGTGGCCGCTGCATCGACGCTTCGGTGTGGCTGCGACAGCGCGCGCCTCGTTCGCGTTGTACAACACGGTCGAGGAAGTACAGGTTCTCGCACAGGCGATTCGCCGCGCGCAATCGTTCTTCGGAACCACCGACCACGGCGGGGGAGGGCAGCTGTAGATGCGGATGGAACAGATGTACCAGGAAGTGATCCTCGATCACTACAAGCACCCGCACGGCCGCGGACTGCGCGAGCCCTTCGGCGCGGAGGTGCACCACGTCAACCCCACCTGCGGCGACGAGGTCACCCTGCGCGTGCAGATCGAGGACGGTGCCGTCGCAGACGTGTCGTACGACGGCCAGGGCTGCTCGATCAGTCAGGCAGCGACGTCCGTACTCACCGATCAGGTCGTCGGCCTGAGCGTGGCCGACGCACTGAAGACGGTCGACGCGTTCAGCGACATGGTCGGCAGCAGAGGTACCGTCGAGGGTGACGAGGACGTCATCGGCGACGGCATTGCGTTCGCCGGTGTGGCCAAGTATCCGGCTCGCGTGAAGTGCGCATTGCTGGGTTGGATGGCTTTCAAGGACGCGGTTGTTCAAGTAGTGGACGCAGATTCGACAGCTACGACGGGCGGGACCGCCCAGTCGGCACTTTCCGGAGGACAGCAATCATGACCGAAGCAACAGAGACGACTCCAGCCGTGACCAGTCCGGTGGAACTGACCGCCGACGAGATCAAGGTGCTCGAGGACCTCGAAGAAGCGATGCGCGACGTCGTCGACCCCGAGCTCGGAATCAATGTCGTCGACCTCGGGCTGGTGTACGACATCAAGATCGACGCCGACGACATCGTCACGGTCGACATGACGCTCACCTCGGCGGCATGCCCGTTGACCGACGTCATCGAGGATCAGGCCCGCGGTGCTCTCGTACGCAGCGGATTGGCCGCCGACCTGAAGATCAACTGGGTGTGGATGCCGCCGTGGGGCCCGGACAAGATCACCGACGACGGTCGCGAGCAGCTCAGGGCCCTCGGCTTCACCGTCTGACCCACTGACGAGTCGGCCCCCTCACGCACCCTTCGCTTCGTCGGCTTTGGAGTCGGCGGACTCGGCGGGGGTCGACTTCTTGGCCGCTGCCTTCTTGGCCGGGGCCTTCTTCGCTGCAGCTTTCTTGGCGGGAGCCTTCTTCGCCGGAGCAGACGAGGCGGACCCGGACTTCGCGTTCTTGCCTGCCGCCTCCACGCTCCGCTGCAACGCCGCCACGAGATCGACCACCTCGGCGTCCTCGCCGTCGTCGTCTTTCTCCGTCTCGGTGTGGATGACCTTCTCACCGCCGTTGGCGAGCGTCTCGTCGATCAGCTTGCGCAGCTCGATCTGATAATCGTCCGTGTACTCGGTCGGATCGAATTCCGAGGACATGCTTTCCACCAGGGAAGTCGCCATCTTCACTTCCTGTGGACGCGCGGACGGCGCGTCCACGAGCGAAGGAAATTCCGCGGCCCTGACTTCGTCCGGCCACAGCAACGTCTGGATCACCAGCACGTCGCCGCGCACGCGGAGGGCGGCCAGACGGGTCTTCTGACGCAGAGTGAAATGCACCAGCGCGGTGCGCTCGGTTTCTTCGAGAGTCTCGCGCAGCAGGACATACGCCTTCGGTGACGCGGAGTCCGGTTCGAGGAAGTAGCTCTTGTCGTAGAGGATCGGATCGATCTGCTCGGTGGGTACGAATTCGAGAACCGGAATTTCGTGTTTCTCCGCCGCAGGCAGCTTGTCGAAGTCGTCGTCGGTGAGGATGACGCGTTCGCCGTCGGGGGAGTCGTACGCCTTGTCGATGTCGGCGAACTGCACCGACTTACCGCACTCCTGACAGATCCGGTCGTACTTGATGCGACCGCCGTCCTTCGCGTGCACCTGATGGAACCGAATGTCGTGCTGCTCGGTGGCCGAGTAGACCTTCACCGGAACATTGACCAGTCCGAAGGCGATCGAGCCCTTCCAAATGCTGCGCATCTGTACATGATCGCCGACCGGGCGCCCGCGTGTCGACCGTTGGCGAGAAACTCAGCCGCGGCCCGGGGTGCGCACTATCGTGCGCGCGATCGCGAGCCTGGCCGACGCCGGGAGCGTCGGAAACATCTTCAGCATCGCGGTCATCGTCCCCACGGCGTCGTCGTGGCCGGACAGGTACGAGCGCTGCAGTTCGACCGGGAGCGAGAAGAAGCTGGAGAAGAACTGGGGGACCATCTCGGGTTCGAGAGCCAGTGCCGTGCGCAGGCCGAGGTTGCGAAGCTTCTGGACCGTCCACACGTGCACCGGGCGGACCGGGCGCGATCGACCGCCGCCTCGGAACCGCTCGACAAGGTGATCCGCCGATGCCAGCGAGGCCGCGACGCTGTACCCGGTGGCGGGATGCATCAGATTCGAGCGAGAGCCGAACAACACCGGACCGTCTCGGCCGGTGTGCAGTCGCGACCGAGGCGGCGGTTCGACCGAGAAGCGGACACGCTCGACATCCTCGTGGCCGGTCGGTTCCAGGTTGCGGTGGGTGAGGCGGTGGTGCAGCCGTGTTCGAAGCACCGAGAGCTCGAGAGCCGGTCGGCCCACCAGACAGGTCTCCTCGAGCAGGATCCGATCGTCGTCGAGCGCAACGGCGTACAGAAAACTCGGCGCCTCACCGGGCCGGGCACCGTTGTCGGTGCGCCAATCCATGAACCAGGCGTCGGATCCTTCGAGGATCGGTTCGGCGCGCTCCCGTTCGACGACGATGCCGTATGCGGTCTGCTGTGCCAGGTCGTGTGAATCGAGCGTTCCGCGAGCATCGACGACGTGCCGAGCGTCGACGATGGTGCCGTCGGACGTCGTCACGCGAGAACCTGTGACATCGACGGCCGTTCCGGCGAGCACTCGCACGCGGTCGAGAGACAAGGTCGCTTGCAATGCAGGCGTGTCCAGTACGCAGTACGTTCGGTCGATGATCCGATGGTGATCAGTCCATACCGCTGGCTTCTGCGCAGTCGAGGCGACGGCGGTCTCGGGCAACCACGGTGGCAACTCGTCGGCCCAGGCAGAATACGTCGGTGTCCAGGTGCGGGACGGATGCGGATCGACGACGAGCACGTCGAGTCCTGCCTCGGCGCATCGGTGGGCCACCGACCGTCCCGCCGGGCCGAGTCCGACCACCGCGACGTCGGCCGAGAAATCGTTCACATTCCGCCGGTGGCGAGCAAACCACCGTCCACCCGCACGGTCTCGCCGGTGATCCAGGAAGAGGCGTCCGACACCAGGAAGGCGACCAGGGCCGCGACGTCCTCCGGGTTTCCGAGACGCTTCATCGGGTAGCCGGCCGCTGCCGCGTCTTCTCCGTTGGCGACGAGGGCCTCGGCGAATTTGGTCTTCACCACCCCCGGTGCCACGGCATTGACGCGAATCCTCGGACCGAGCTGCCAGGCGAGCTCTTCGGTGAGGCGGATCAGGGCGGCCTTGGAAGCGCCGTACGCGGCGATCACGCCGGTGGAGCGGATGCCTGCCACGCTCGCGATGTTGACGACCGCGCCGCCGTGCTCGCCCATCCAGGCATGGAACGCCTGCTGAACGAAGCCGAGGGTACCCACCACGTTCGTGTCGAAGATCTTGCTCACGCCCGCCAGGTCGGCATCCATCAGCGAGCCGTAGACGGGATTGATGCCGGTGTTGTTGACCAGGATGTCCAGCGAACCGAAGGTCTCCACCGTGCTCGCCACCGCGTTGCGCCGGTGCTCCGGATCGCCCGCGTTACCGTCGATCGCGAGCACGGAATCGCCGAGCTCTGCGGCCGCGGCAACGAGAGGTTCGCGCTTGCGTGCGGTGATGGCGACATTCGCGCCGCGAGCGAGCAGTTCGGCGGCGATGGCCTTGCCGATGCCTCGGCTACCGCCGGTGACGAGAGCGGTGCGCCCGGTGAGGTCGGGGATCGGCGCGCTGGAGGGGCTGACGGTTTCGGGGGCGTCGGTCATCGATCAGACGTTACCGGTGTCACCGTCGTTCCTGGGTGAGGGCACGTGAATGCTGAGCTAAAATGGGGGTTTGCTGTGCCGCTCGACGGCATGGTTCGCCCGTCGGTCGACGGGCAACGATCTTGTTCGGCAATCGCTAGGAGTTCACGCGTGATCACCGCCACCGACTTGGAAGTTCGTGCCGGTGTGCGGACCCTTCTGTCCACCGAGGGGCCCGCGCTCCGCGTGCAGGCAGGCGACCGCATCGGGCTGGTGGGTCGAAACGGTGCAGGCAAGACCACCACTCTGCGCATCCTGGCAGGCGAGGGAGAGCCGTACGCGGGCGAGGTCGTGCGTACCGGAGAACTCGGCTACCTACCGCAGGATCCCAAAGAAGGCGACCTCGACGTGCTGGCCAAGGACCGAGTGCTCTCGGCTCGGGGCCTGGACACGCTCCTGCACAGCATGGAGAAGCAGCAGGCATTGATGGCCGAGGTGGCCGACGAGGCGCTGCTCGACAAGGCCGTCCGCAAGTACGGCGAACTCGAAGAGCGTTTCGCGTCCCTCGGCGGCTACGAAGCCGAGAGCGAAGCGGCTCGCATCTGCAACAGCCTCGGCTTGGCCGACCGCATCCTCGGCCAACCGCTGCGCACCCTGTCCGGTGGTCAGCGCCGACGCGTCGAACTGGCTCGCATTCTGTTCGCCGCGTCCGACGGCAGTGGCGGCCGCTCGAACACCACATTGCTGCTCGACGAGCCCACCAACCACCTCGACGCCGATTCCATCACCTGGTTGCGCGGATTCCTGCAGAGCCACGAGGGCGGACTCATCGTGATCAGTCACGATGTCGAACTGCTCGGAGACGTGGTGAACAGGGTGTGGTTCCTCGACGCAGTGCGCGGCGAAGCCGACATCTACAACATGAACTGGAAGAAGTACCTCGACGCCCGCGCCACCGACGAGCAGCGTCGCCGCCGTGAGCGCGCCAACGCGGAGAAGAAGGCCGGGGCACTGCGGGTGCAGGCCGCCAAGATGGGTGCCAAGGCAACGAAAGCCGTTGCGGCACAGAACATGGCGAAGCGCGCGGACAAGCTGCTCGCCAACCTCGACGCCGAACGTGTGTCGGACAAGGTGGCGCACATCCGATTCCCCGAGCCTGCACCGTGCGGCAAGACGCCGCTGATGGCGAAGAACCTGACCAAGATGTACGGATCGCTGGAGATCTTCGCAGGCGTCGACCTCGCCATCGACCGGGGCAGCCGTGTCGTGGTGCTCGGGCTCAACGGTGCAGGCAAGACGACGCTGCTGCGGATCCTCGCCGGAACCGAGAATGCGGACACCGGCGAGATCGAACCCGGCCACGGCATGCGCGTCGGATACTTCGCACAGGAACACGACACTCTCGACGATCACGCGTCGGTCTGGGAGAACATCCGGCACGCGGCACCCGATACCGGCGAGCAGGAACTGCGGTCTCTGCTCGGAGCCTTCATGTTCACCGGCCCCCAGCTCGACCAGCCGGCAGGGACATTGTCCGGCGGTGAGAAGACCCGTCTGGCACTCGCCGGGTTGGTGTCCTCCGCGGCGAACGTGCTGCTGCTCGACGAACCGACCAACAACCTCGACCCGATCTCCCGTGAACAGGTCCTCGACGCGCTCCGCAGCTACAAGGGTGCCGTCGTTCTGGTGACCCACGATCCCGGTGCCGCCGAAGCGCTCTCACCCGAACGGGTGATTCTGCTCCCCGACGGTACCGAGGACCACTGGTCCCAGGAATACCTGGAATTGATCCAGCTGGCCTGACCCGCAGGCCGGCTCGTCCGGGACGTCCCGCTCAGTCCTGCCTGCGGACCGATTCCTCGACCAGATCCAGGATCGCCGCGAGGTTGGACCTCCCGTGGCCCGACGCGATGCGCGCCACCAGGCCGTCCAACACGAGATCCAGGTAGTCGGCGAGGACGTCGTTGGGGACGTCGTCGCGCAATCTTCCTGCGGTCTTCTGGCGCTCGAGTCGCCCGAGTGTCGCGTCGGTCAGCTCTGCAGACCGTTCGGCCCAGCTGGACCGGAAGTCCGCGTCCGTGCGCAGTCGTCGGGTGATCTCGAGCCGCGTTCCGAGCCACTCGAATTGTTCGGGTTGCGCCAGCATGTCTCGCATCACCTGCACCAGACCCTGGGTGGCCGCGACCTCGGCCATGCGTCGAGCATCCTCCTGCGCCAGGGCGAGGAAGAGACCGTCCTTGTCCTTGAAGTGGTGGAATATGGCTCCGCGCGACAGGCCGGTGGCCTCTTCGAGACGCCGTACCGTCGCGCCCTCGTAGCCGAACTCGCCGAAGCACTTACGCGCGCCGTCGAGAATTTCGCTTCGACGGGCGGCCAGGTGGTCTTCGCTGACCTTGGGCACGTGTGGGTTTCCTACTTTCGATGAGGGCCTCGACCGATACGGCGATGGGCCCGGAAACACGTTGTCGGTTCCGGGCCCATCGCCGTTCGAGGCATACGTCAGACGACGCGCACTCAGCCTCTGATCATGTTGCGCAGCACGTACTGCAGGATGCCGCCGTTGCGGTAGTAGTCCGCTTCACCCGGGGTGTCGATGCGAACCACGGCCTCGAATTCGACCTTGGTGCCGTCTTCCTTGGTGGCGATGACGGTCATCGTCTTCGGGGTGGTGCCCTCGTTCAGCTTCGCGACGCCGACGATGTCGAAGGTCTCGGTGCCGTCGAGCTTGAGCGACGATGCGCTCTCACCGGCCGGGAACTGCAGGGGAACGACACCCATGCCGATGAGGTTGGAGCGGTGGATGCGCTCGAACGACTCGGTGATGACGGCCTTGACGCCCAGGAGCGAGGTGCCCTTGGCCGCCCAGTCGCGCGAGGAGCCACTGCCGTACTCCTTGCCACCCAGCACGACCAGCGGGATGCCGGCCTTCTGGTAGTTCTGCGACGCGTCGTAGATGAAGGACTGCGGTCCGCCGTCCTGCGTGAAGTCACGGGTGTAGCCGCCCGAGACATCGTCGAGGAGCTGGTTCTTGAGGCGGATGTTCGCGAACGTTCCGCGAATCATGACCTCGTGGTTTCCTCGACGCGAACCGAGCGAGTTGTAGTCCTTGCGCTCGACACCGTGCGAGTCCAGGTACTGCGCAGCAGGCGTACCTGCCTTGATGGGTCCTGCCGGGCTGATGTGGTCGGTGGTGACCGAGTCGCCGAGCAGAGCCAACACGCGTGCACCGGTGATGTCCTCGACGGGAGCCGGGTCCATCGTCATGCCGTCGAAGTACGGAGGCTTGCGCACGTAGGTGGACTTGGGATCCCACTCGAACGTGTCGCCCTCGGGGGTCGACAGGTTCTGCCAGCGGCTGTCGCCTGCGAAGATGGTCTCGTAGGACTTGCTGAACATGTCCCGGCTGATCGACGACTTGATGGTGTCTTCGATCTCCTGCGAGGACGGCCAGATGTCCTTGAGGAACACGGGGTTGCCCTCGTGGTCCTCGCCGAGGGGGTCGGTCTCGAAGTCGAAGTCCATCGTGCCCGCGAGGCCGTAGGCGATGACCAGCGGCGGTGAGGCCAGGTAGTTCATCTTGACGTCGGGGGAGATGCGACCCTCGAAGTTGCGGTTGCCCGACAGCACTGCGGTGACCGAGAGGTCGTTGTCGTTGATCGCCTTCGAGATCGGCTCGAGCAACGGGCCGGTGTTACCGATGCACGTGGTGCAGCCGTAACCACCGAGGTAGTAGCCGAGCTTCTCGAGGTACGGCCACAGGCCCGCCTTCTCGTAGTAGTCGGTGACGACCTGCGAGCCGGGTGCCATGTTGGTCTTGACCCAGGGCTTGGTGGACAGGCCCTTCTCCACGGCGTTGCGGGCGAGCAGTGCTGCGCCGAGCATGACCGACGGGTTCGAGGTGTTGGTGCAGGAGGTGATGCCCGCAACCACGACGGCACCGTGATCGAGGACGAACTCGCCTGCCTCGTCGGTGGTGACCCGGACCGGCTTGCTCGGACGACCCTCGGAACCGTATGCGGCAGAACGAACGTCGACGGAATCCTCTTCGGCGAAGCTCAGCGAAGCGGAGTCGCTTGCCGGGAACGATTCGTCGAGTGCCTCGTCGAGCTTGCTGTCACCCTCGTGCTTCGGGTGGTTCTCCTCGACGTAGTTGTGGATGTCCTTGCGGAACGCAACCTTGGACTCGGACAACAGGATTCGGTCCTGCGGACGCTTCGGTCCGGCAATGGACGGAACGACCGTGTTGAGATCGAGCTCGATGTACTCGGAGTACACGGCCTCGTTCTTCGGGTCGTGCCACATGCCCTGTTCCTTGGCGTACGCCTCGACGAGCGCGAGCTGCTCGTCGCTGCGGCCGGTGAGGCGCAGGTAGTTGATGGTTTCCTCGTCGATCGGGAAGATCGCTGCGGTGGAACCGAACTCGGGGCTCATGTTGCCCAGGGTGGCGCGGTTCGCGAGCGGAACCTCGGCCACACCCTCTCCGTAGAACTCGACGAACTTGCCGACGACGCCGTGCTTGCGCAGCATCTCGGTTGCGGTCAGCACCACGTCGGTCGCGGTGACGCCGGGCTGGATCTCACCGGAGAGCTTGAAGCCGACGACGCGGGGGATGAGCATCGAGACGGGCTGGCCGAGCATGGCCGCCTCGGCCTCGATGCCGCCGACGCCCCAGCCGAGCACGCCCAGGCCGTTGACCATCGTGGTGTGCGAGTCGGTGCCGACGCAGGTGTCGGGGTAGGCCTGTCCCTTGCGGGTCATGATCGTCGGTGCCAGGTATTCGATGTTGACCTGGTGCACGATGCCCATGCCCGGGGGGACGACCTTGAAGTCGTCGAATGCGCCCTGTCCCCAACGCAGGAACTGGTAGCGCTCACCGTTGCGCTCGTACTCGAGGTCGACGTTGCGCTCGAGAGCGTCGGCGCGGCCGAAGACGTCGAGGATGACCGAGTGGTCGATGACCATGTCGGCGGGGGAGAGGGGGTTGACCTTGTTGGGGTCGCCGCCCAGGGTGGTGACGGCTTCACGCATCGTGGCGAGGTCGACGATGCACGGAACGCCGGTGAAGTCCTGCATGATGACGCGCGCAGGCGTGAACTGGATTTCGAAGCTCGGCTCCGCGGACGGATCCCACGAGGCAATCGAACGAATGTGGTCGGCGGTGATGTTGGCACCGTCCTCGGTGCGAAGGAGGTTCTCCGCGAGGACCTTCAGTGCATAAGGCAATTTCTCGGCACCGGGCAAAGCCGACAGTCGGAAGATCTCGTACGAGTTCTCGCCGACTTCGAGGGTGCCCTTTGCACCGAATGAATCATTACTTGCGGTCACTTCAGCTCCACTCGTCTATGAGGCACACCGCCGACGGGGCTGTGTCGACGGTTGAAGCGAGGCGCTGGCCGTGGGCCCCGGCCTCGAATCTCGGGGCTGAGAGTTCGAGGCGGACGCTCGGTCAGTGTCTCGATGAAAGTCTAACAGTACGCTTGTCCTGTGAAAACCTGCGGTCGGGTTCTCGGTGGGTGTCGAGAGACCTATCCACACGACGATCCTCACGTAGTGCTCCCGGCTGCGCAATGAAGGGCGACCTCAGTAGTTGCGCCGGACCTGCGGGCCTACCAGGTGTGGGTACGTCGGTGACGTAGGGTTCGACCCGACTGGTTCCTACCGACTGGACGAGAGATGCCTGAGCCGATTCACGCCGTTTCCCCGCTTGCCACCGACATACCGGCAGGTCTGGATGTCGACAGCATCGTCGCCACGGTCCGCGAGTCCGGCGTCAGCGCACCCGCCGACGAGGAAGCCGGGCTGTCCTCGGCCGTCGCGCGCGCCGAGGACCACGGCATCGATCTGAGCATCGTGATCGTCCCGAACGAACCTCGCCACGACTCGCAACTGCGGGATCTCGCCACCGCTGTCGGAGCACGCGAGGGTGGCACGGTTCTCGTGCTCAGCCCCGGCCAGGTCGGCTCGTTCAGCGACTCGATCAGTCGGGTGACCCTCGAAGCAGGCCAGGACCGTACCTACACCGGCAACCACGTCGTCGCCGCCGACAATTTCGTCGACACCCTGGTCGAGGATCAGACACCGTGGGGTCTGCTGACGGGCGGCCTGGTGATCGTGGTCGCCGCGGTTGCGACCCTGACTGCTGCCGTCAAGGTCCGCAGATATCGCTCTCGTTCGGAGGCGAACGATCATGCGCGCAGCGAGTCCGTCGCCGACTGAACACGCTCGGCCCGAGTGTCGTTCGAGTGACCGACGCTCACACCGTTCGACCCGGTCGCGATCGTGACCGTGAGGTCGTCCGAAAAAGTCGGAAAAATTGTTTCCGGTAAACACCGAGTTCACGGCGTTGTGCCTGGTGGAATTACCAATGTGTCATTTGTGACTGGAGTTTCTTTAGGGTGCGAAGTGTCGTACGGTGCCATTGGCACTGCTGGGGAAGGAGTGTCGCAGAAGGCGGTTGTCATCCGTGGGGAACTCGGGAGGCCACTGCTTCGGGTGTGACTGACGTGGTTCGCACCTGTCGTATCGCTGCGTGTTTCTTTCCCGCCCGGCGAGAGCGCTCACCGTCACCTGCGATCGGGGTGGAGGACGGAGGGCACCTCGACGGCACGACGGTTCTGTGCGAACCCGAGTGAATGCCGGACCCGAGGGAGACATTTGTGAGCCGACGTCAAGTCCGCGGAACTCACCGCCGTGCACTCGTCCGTACCCGATTCGTGCTGGTTGGCGCAGGACTCGTTCTCGCGTTGACGGCGACCCTTCCCGGGGTTGCCGCCGCGGTACCACCGCCACCGCCCAACCCGTCGGACACCGATCTCGCCGCTGCGGGTAGCGCCGTCGATTCGAGTCTGGGCCAGGTCGGCCTGCTGATCGACGCGATCGCGTCGGCCAACCAGCAGCTCGCCCAACTCGACGACGAGGTCGCATCGAAGCGAGAAGGCGTCAACAAGGCCTTGGTCGATCTGCAGAATGCACGTGACGCGGCCGATGTCGCTGCCGCCGTCGTCGGCGCTGCGCAGCAGGCACTTGCCGATGCAGGCACCCAGATCCAGGCAGCCCAGGCCAAGTTCGACGCGTTCGCCAAATCCAGCTACACCCAGGGCTCCGGCGTCGCCTCCATGGCATCGTTCCTCGGATCAAGCGGACCGGACGACGTCCTGGACCGCGCCCAGGTCCTCAAGGTGCTCTCCAACAGCCAGAACGCGGTACTCGACGGCTTGCAGCGGGCCCGAACCGAGCAGGCGAACCGCGATTCGGCGGCGCGAGAATCCAAGCAGCAGGCCGACGCGGCCGCCTCGGAAGCCGAGGCCAAGAAGGCAGAGGCCGAGCAGGCCATCGCGGAGGCGCAGGCAGCGCTGCAGGCCGAGGCCGACCGGAAGGCCACGATCGAAGCACAGCGTGACTCGGCGCAGACCGAACTCGACGCCGCCCGCAGCAACGTCGCCGGTCTGCAGGACCAGCGTGCGGCGTACGGCACCTGGGAGGCGCAGAAGGCGGCCGAGGACGCGGCCATCGCCGCCGCCACGGCCGCGGCGAAGGAAGCTGCTGTACAGGCAGCTGCGCGAGTATCGGCGAACCTGGCGGCGCAGCAACGCGCGGCGGCCATTGCCGAAGGCCAGCGTTCACACGTGGACGTCGACGAGGATGCGAGCGCGTCGACCGATACCGACAGCTCCACCGCGACCACTCCCACCAAACCGAAGACGCCGACCAAACCGAAAACGTCCACGACCCCGTCGGTCACCGGAAGCGCAGCCGTCGAGTTGGCGATCGACCGCGGAATGAGCCAGCTCGGCGTGCCGTACTCGTGGGGTGGCGGCGACGAGAACGGGCCGACCAAGGGCATCAGGGACGGCGGAGTCGCGGACAGCTACGGCGACTACAACAAGGTCGGCTTCGACTGCTCGGGCTTGATGATCTATGCGTTCGCAGGCCTGGGAATCTCGCTGCCGCACTACACCGGCTACCAGTACACAGCGGGTAAGCAAGTGCCGTCCTCGGACATGAAGCGTGGCGACATGATCTTCTACGGACCCAACGCCAGCCAACACGTCGCGCTCTACCTCGGCGACGGCAAGATGCTCGAAGCTCCCCAGTCCGGTTCGGTGGTCAAGGTGTCCGACGTGCGATACAGCGGAATGACGCCGTACGCCGTGCGCATGGTGTCCTGAGTGCGATCAGGCGTCTCTCCGGACTCCAGAGTCGTTCCCGCAGGCTCCACTCCGGCCCGTGGGTCGGGGGCGCCTTTCGGCGCGCATACCGATCACCTGGAATAGTTGGTTGCGGCGGTACGAAACGAGCCCGACGACGATCGACTGAAAGCGGTGAATTCTTGGTGACATCACGTGACGGCCGGATTTCGAACGACGAGGGGTCGACGCGAGTCGAGTCTCCGACTCCGAATCCACCGGGTGTGGAGCCGACGCGAGTGGACAGTCCGTCCCTGGCCGAGGACGTCCAGCTTCTCGAGAAGGCCGTGTACGAGGTCAAGCGTGTGATCGTCGGTCAGGATCGCCTCGTCGAGCGCATTCTGGTGGGGTTGCTCGCCCGCGGACACGTGTTGCTCGAGGGCGTACCCGGCGTCGCCAAGACCCTTGCCGTCGAGACCTTCGCACGTGTGGTGGGCGGCTCGTTCTCGCGAGTTCAGTTCACCCCCGACCTGGTTCCCACCGACCTCGTCGGCACCCGCATCTACCGTCAGGGCCGTGAGGAGTTCGACACCGAACTCGGACCCGTGGTGGCGAACTTCGTGTTGGCCGACGAGATCAACCGAGCGCCGGCCAAGGTGCAGTCCGCACTGCTGGAGGTCATGGCGGAACGACACGTGACCATCGGTGGCAAGACGTTTCCGATGCCCGATCCGTTCCTGGTGATGGCAACGCAGAACCCCATCGAGAACGAGGGCGTGTACCCCCTTCCCGAAGCTCAGCGAGACAGATTTCTGTTCAAGATCGTCGTCGACTACCCGACGGTCGAGGAAGAACGCGAGATCGTCTACCGCATGGGCATCAAAGCTCCCGAGCCCAAGCAGATCCTGGACCCGGTCGAGTTGGTTCGCCTGCAGAATCTGGCCAGCTCGGTGTTCGTGCACCACGCGCTCGTCGACTACGTGGTGCGGGTCATCGCGGCTACCCGAACTCCCGAGCAGTTCGGTATGGACGATGTGGGCAGCTGGATCGCCTACGGTGCATCGCCGCGTGCGACGCTCGGCATCATTGCGGCCTCGCGCGCACTGGCTCTGCTCCGCGGTCGCGACTACGTCGTTCCCCAGGACGTACTCGAGGTCATTCCCGACGTGCTCCGGCACCGTCTCGTGCTGTCCTACGACGCTCTGGCCGACGAGGTGACCCCCGAGACGGTCATCTCTCGGGTACTGCAGACCGTCGGGTTGCCGCAGGTGTCGCCGCAGGCGGTACCGGTTCCGCAGAGCAACGGAGCCGGTCCGGACGGCCCGCACTTCGACGGACGTCAGCCGCAGGGTCCCTACCCGGCGCAGGGGCAGTTCCCGGCCCCCGGCCAGTTCCCCGCTCCGGGCCAGTTCCCCGGACAGGGACAGCCGCCGCAGTCGCAGCAGCCAGGATCTCAGCAGCCTCCGCAGGGCGGTCAGTACGGCCAGCAGGCGCCGTCGTTGCAGAAGCCGTCGGGTGACGGATCGTCGATCGGTACGCCGGGGCAGTGAGCGGATCCGACACCGCGCCCGCGACCGCAGGCAGAGCCGTCGTAGCCCGGCCACCGTCGTTCCGCTCGGGTGAGCTGCGCGATCCGAAGTTGGCCGCAGCACTGCGAACTCTGGAGCTGACGGTGCGTCGACGGCTGGACGGGGTTCTGCACGGCGACCATCTCGGGTTGATTCCCGGACCGGGATCCGAGCCGGGTGACGCCAGGGAGTACCAGCCGGGCGACGATGTCCGTCAGATGGATTGGTCGGTCACCGCGCGTACGACGCATCCGCACGTGCGGCAATCCGTGGCCGACCGCGAGCTGGAGACCTGGCTCGTGGTCGACTTGTCGGCCAGCCTCGACTTCGGCACCACCGGGTGCGAGAAGCGGGATCTTGCGGTCGCGGCCTCGGCTGCCATCACTCATCTGTCCGGCGGTGGCGGCAATCGGATCGGCGCGGTGGTTGCCACCGGTGCCGACACCAACCGCATTCCGGCACGGGGCGGCCGCGTGCACACTCAATCGATGCTCCGGGCGATAGCCACGACGCCGTCCGCGGCCGACGGTGTGCGCGGTGACCTGCGTGCTGCCATCGAAGCGCTACGACGGCCCGAACGCCGCCGCGGGATGGCTGTGGTGATCAGCGACTTCCTCGGGCCGATCGATTGGGAGCGCTCCCTTCGTGCCATCTCCGCTCGGCACGACGTGCTGGCCGTCGAGGTACTCGACCCACGTGATCTGGAACTGCCCGACGTCGGTGACGTCGTTCTCCACGACCCGGAATCCGGCCGCACTCGCGAATTCAGTACGACGCCGCGGTTGCGTGCAGATTTCGCGCGCGCAGCAGCTGCGCACCGCGACGATGTGGAGAAGGCGCTGCGGCGGTGCGGTGCACCTCGATTGACGCTCCGCACCGACGGTGACTGGATCGCCGACGTCGTACGGTTCGTGACCGCACGCAGGCACACCATCGGGTCAGGCTTCACCAACACCGCTCGGGCGGGTTCGCGATGAGCCTGACCGATTTCGCGTCGCCGTGGTGGCTCGGATTCCTCGTCGTCGTCATCGCGCTGACGGTCGGCTACGTCTGGATTCAGCGGCGCAAGCAGAAGCACGTACTGCGGTTCTCCAACATGGAACTGCTCGAGTCCGTCGCGCCCGATCGGCCGAACCGGTTACGTCATCTGCCCACCGCACTGGTGCTGGTCGGTTTGCTGTTCCTCACAGTCGCACTGGCAGGCCCGACGGCGGACGAGCGCGTGCCGCGGAACCGGGCGACCGTCATGCTCGTGATCGACGTGTCGCTGTCCATGGAGGCCACCGACGTCGAGCCGACTCGGTTGGCAGCCGCGCAGGAAGCAGCAAAATCCTTCGCAGACGGTCTGACGCCCGGTATCAATCTCGGATTGGTCGCGTTCGCCGGTACGGCGTCGGTTCTGGTCTCGCCCACGGCCAACCGCGAAGCCACCAAGTCCGCCATCGACAAGCTGCAGCTCAGCGAGCGAACGGCCACCGGCGAGGCGATCTTCACCTCGCTCCAGTCGATCGACACTCTCGGAGCGATACTCGGCGGCGGCGACGCGGCACCTCCGGCGCGCATCGTGCTGCTCTCGGACGGTAAGCAGACCGTTCCGCAGAACCTCGACGACCCACGCGGCGGGTACACCGCAGCGCGGGCAGCCAAGGACAAAGGCGTGCCGATCTCCACGATCTCGTTCGGTACCAGCTACGGCTCGGTCGAAATCGAGGACGAGGCCGGGGTCGAACGGGTGCCGGTACCCGTCGACGATCCGTCCCTGCGTGAGATCGCGGCTCTATCCGGTGGCAGCTTCTTCACCGCGTCGTCGCTCGAGGATCTCCGCGACGTGTACGACACCCTGGAGGAGCAGATCGGTTTCGAGATCACTCGCGGAGACGCGTCGCGTCCGTGGTTGATTCTCGGGGTCCTGTTCATCTCGTCGGGCTTGGGTTCGGCATTGGTGATGCGGCAACGATTGCCGTGATCGCTGTTATTACTCACCAGTAAGTTTCGCTTTGTCATTCCAGGACGAACAGATAGGTTGCTAGGCATGTCCACACCTGACTTCATCGCGCGATCGGTACTCGTCACCGGAGGTAACCGGGGAATCGGTCTTGCCATTGCCCAGCGGCTCCACGCCGACGGACACAAGGTGGCCGTCACCCACCGCGGATCGGGAGCGCCCGACGGTCTGTTCGGAGTCGTCTGCGACGTCACCGACTCCGCCTCGGTCGACGCGGCCTTCAAGGAGGTCGAGGAGAAGCAGGGACCGGTCGAGGTGCTCGTGGCCAACGCCGGTATCACCGACGACACGCTTCTGATGCGCATGACCGAGGACCAGTTCCAGCGTGTCATCGACGCGAACCTCACCGGAGCCTTCCGCGTCGCCAAGCGCGCCAACCGCGCCATGCTGCGCGCGCGCTGGGGCCGGATGATCTTCCTGAGTTCGGTCGTGGCCATGGCCGGCGGACCGGGGCAGATCAACTACGCGGCGTCCAAGGCGGGAGTCATCGGCATGGCTCGGTCGATCACGAGGGAACTGGGTTCGCGGTCCATCACGGCGAACGTCGTGTCCCCGGGGTTCATCGAAACCGACATGACCGCAGAACTCTCGGACGACTTGCGCGGCAAGGCCAAGGAATTCATTCCGCTTCAGCGTCTGGGTCAGCCCGAGGACGTCGCGGCAGTGGTGAGCTTCCTGGCGGGCCCCGACTCCTCCTACGTGTCCGGTGCCGTGATCCCCGTCGACGGCGGCATGGGCATGGGTCACTGAAAGTCGCTCTCGCACAATACTTTTCAAGTTGCATGTCATCGATTTCATCTCCGAAAGCAAGGAATACAGCACTATGGGCGGATTGCTCGAAGGCAAGACCATTCTCATCACCGGCATCATCACCGACGCCTCGATCGCGTTCCACGCCGCAGCGATGGCGCAGGAGCAGGGCGCCAAGGTGATCATCACCGGCTTCGATCGGCTCCGGCTCATCGACCGCATCGCGCAGCGTCTGCCCAAGGAGGTGCCCCCGGCGATCGAGCTCGACGCCACCAACGAGGAGCACCTCGCCGCCCTGGCGGACCGAGTGCGAGAAGTGGCCCCCGAGGGCATCGACGGAGTTCTGCACTCCATCGCGTTCGCACCCCGCACCCTGATGGGACCGGACGCCAAGCCGTTCCTCGACGGCCCCGGCCCCGATGCCGCGCGAGCATTCGAGATCTCCGCGTGGAGCTACGCATCGCTCGCGCGCGCCGTGCTCCCGGTCATGAACGAGGGCGGCTCCATCGTCGGAATGGACTTCGACCCCCGCACCTCGATGCCGTACTACAACTGGATGGGTGTGGCCAAGGCTGCACTCGAATCGGTCAACCGCTACGTCGCCAGGGAAGTGGGCGCCGCCAAGCGCATCCGCTCCAATCTTGTTGCAGCAGGGCCGATCAGAACTCTTGCCGCCAAGGCGATTGCGGGTACCGCGACCGGTGATGCCGCCAAGATGGACCAGCTGAACGTGTACTGGGACGGTGCCGCTCCCATCGGTTGGGACGTCAACGACCCGACCGTCGTCGCGAAGTCCATCGTCGCGTTGCTCTCGGATTGGCTGCCCGGCACCACCGGATCCATCGTGTACGTCGACGGCGGAGCCAGCCACAACACGTACCTGCCCGAGAACATGTGATGCCGCGGTGGGCGGAACCGCACGTGGTTTCGCTCACCGAGAGGTTTCGTTCGCCGATCGGACCCCCGCCGGGGCCGGTCTGCGACGGGGGCACAATGGAAACATGACCACCCCTGGAGACTTCGACGCATTGTTGGTGCTCTCGTTCGGCGGGCCGGAACAGCCCGCCGACGTACGCCCGTTCCTGGAGAACGTCACTCGCGGACGCGGGGTGCCTCCCGAGCGGCTCGATGCCGTCGTCGAGCACTACATGCATTTCGGGGGAGTCTCTCCCATCAACCGGCTCAACCGAGACATCATCGACGCACTCCGCGTCGAATTCGATTCCGCCGGAGTGGATCTGCCGATCTATTTCGGAAACCGCAACTGGCACCCGATGATCGAGGACACCGTCGCGACCATGAAGTCCGACGGAATCACGAACGCCCTCGTGTTTCCCACCTCCGCGTGGGGCGGATACTCCGGATGCAGGCAGTACCACGAGGACATCGCTCGGGCCCGCGCCGCCGTCGGCGACGATGCGCCCCATCTGCTCAAGATTCGGCAGTACTACGACCACCCGCTGATGGTCGACGCGTTCAGCGACGCCGTGGCAACGGCGCGAGCCTCGCTACCCGAGCAGCACCGCGCCGGTGCGCGTCTGGTGTTCACTGCGCACTCCATTCCCTCGGCCGCCGACGCCAACGCCGGCCCGCCCGAGGACGGCGGTCATCTCTACAGCCGTCAGGTGGCCGAGGCCTCGAGGCTCGTCGCGGCCGCCTCGGGCGTCGACGACTACGACCTGGTGTGGCAGTCCCGCTCCGGACCCCCGCAGGTGCCGTGGCTCGACCCCGACATCTGCGATCACCTCGAAGCGCTGTCGGAGAAGTCCGTCGACGCCGTGATCGTGTGTCCGATCGGATTCGTGTCCGACCACCTCGAGGTCGTGTGGGATCTCGACACCGAGGCGGAGGAGAAGGCCGGCGAACTCGGTATGGCCTTCGCTCGCGCGGGCACGCCCGGATCCGACGCGCGTTTCCCGCGAATGATTCGCGAGCTCGTGGACGAATACCGAGTCGGTGGTCGATGCCGCGGCCTCGGCAGTGTGCCCGGCTACGGTTCGACGCTGGACGGCAGTCGCTGCGCCGTCGGGTGCTGTGAGCAGCCCACCCGGCCGTCCAGGCCCGCCGCTGCCACGTCGTGAACGTATCCGCCTGACACCCCGCTGCCGAGGGGGTGTCAGGCGGAATGCATCGCCGCTTCGATGCTCGTCGCGACCGCGATGGTGCGCGCGGTGCGCACCGCAGCCCACAGCGGTCGAACGAGCTCTTCACGTGCTGCGGCTGCCGACGCGGTCGGTGCCTCCGACGGAGCCGATCCCGCTGCGACCGTCAGAATGGCGGCGACTCGATCCGCCGATTCGAGGACGCGGAACGCTCTGTCGGACATGTCGGCCGGGTAGCGATGCCGTGCCGCGTCGGCGATCAGTGCGGCGATACGGGTGCGCGGATCGGTGTCGAGGGTTCGGGTGGGTAGCGACTGCATCTGCGCGAGCGCGTCCGCCGCGCCGCGCACGGCCTCACGCATCTCGTACTCGGCCTCACCCAGGCCCTGATCCCGACGACCGTGCTCGGGGACGACGATCGAATACACGGTCCAGCGCAACACATCCGGTCCCTCCACGACGGGCACCACACCGATGCCGGCGTTACCCGAGGTCCCGATCACCACCGCCTGACCGGTGCCGAGAGCAGCTCGTGAGAAGTCCGTGTTCGCAGGGAGGCCGCTCACCGCGCCGGGAGCGGGCAGAACGAGCTTGACCCGATCATCCCCGGCCGCGGGCGTCGACGCAGTGGCAGCCGCTCGGATCGCGTGCAGCAAGCCTGCGATCCCATCGGCGTAGCCGGGGTACTGCAGCCCGAAATCGGTGGCCGCGTCCGCATCGCCCGCACCCACGAGATGCATCGGTGCCCACTCGGACATGGCGTCGATGACATCGTCGGGCGAGCTGGCACCGGCCAGCCAGGAACCGGCCCACAGGGCGAGACTCGTACTGGAGGAACACACGACTCACGAGCATAGGTCGGCGTGGCGAACCGTGCTCGGGACGCCGGTGTCGCTAGCGTTGGTCGCCGTGAACGACATGTACGGCGGAGACATTCTCAAAGGGCACAGTCGCATGCGGAAGGTTCCGGCACCGGAGGTGTCGGCCGAGCGGGGACTGGTGGTCGAAGACGCCGGTACCGGGTACTGCGGTGCGGTGGTCGGCTTCGAGCGCACCTACGACGGAGATTTCGTCCGGCTCGAGGACGGTGCCCGCACGACGCGGCTGTTCGCCCTGCGCGAGGCAGCGTTCTTGATCGACGGACGTCGGGTCACCCTGGTTCGACCCAAGCCTGCAGCGGCAGCGGCGGCACCGACGCGTTCCGCGTCCGGCTCGACCAAAGTCGAGGGACTGCGCGCGCGCACCGCCCGTGCCAGCCGCATCTGGGTCGAGGGCGTGCACGACGCGGCCCTGGTGGAAAGTGTGTGGGGACACGACCTTCGGGTGGAGGGCGTGGTCGTCGAGCATCTCGAGGGTCTGGACAATCTGGGGGAGCGGTTGGCGGACTTCGGTCCTGGCCCCGGCCGTCGCGTCGGAGTGCTGGTGGACCATTTGGTGACCGGGTCCAAGGAGTCGAAGTTGACGAGGTCGCTGGGCGAGCACGTTCTGGTCACCGGTCATCCGTTCATCGACGTCTGGGAGGCGGTCAAGCCCGCTGCTGTCGGTATCGATGCCTGGCCGAAGATTCCGCGGGGCGAGGATTGGAAGACCGGGATCTGCCGAGAGCTGGGGTGGGGGAGTCCGCGAGAAGGATGGCGTCGGGTGTATTCGTCGGTGTCGAGCTTTCGGGATCTCGAGGCACCGTTGATCGGCGCTGTCGAACAATTGGTCGACTTCGTGACCGAGCAGCCATCCTGAGCAGCTGATCCACCGCCGGATGTCCGATTCGTGATTGGATGGAGGCTGTGGCAGCGATCATTTGGCTCATAGCGGCAGTGGTTCTCGCCGGTGCCGAGGCACTGACGGGCGACTTCTTTCTTCTGATGATCGCCGGCGGCGCGCTCGGCACTGCTGGGGTCTCTGCTCTGACAGATTTTCCGGTGTGGGCCGATGCGATCGTCTTCGGTGTTCTGTCGTTGGCACTGGTTCTCGGTTTGCGCCCGATTCTGTTGCGACGCTTCGCGACTCCGCCCGATACTCCGATGGGTATGGCCGCACTCACCGGCAAGAGTGCGGTCGTTCTCGAACAGGTCACTGCCCACGAAGGCCAGATCAAGCTCGGTGGTGAGGTGTGGACCGCTCGTCCACTCGACGAGACCGAAGTCTATGCCCCTGGCACCACCGTGACCGTGATGGAAATAGACGGCGCAACCGCCGTCGTATGGAAGGGACCGTAGCCAGTGGAAGCACTCATCGCACTGGCTGTCATCGTCGCGTTCGTCGCGGTGTTGATGGCCAAGTCCATCTCGATCGTCCCGCAAGCCGAGGCCGCCGTGATCGAACGGCTGGGCCGTTACACCCGTACCGTGTCCGGGCAGCTCACGTTTCTCGTTCCGTTCGTCGATCGCATCCGTGCGAAGGTCGACTTGCGTGAGCGGGTCGTGTCGTTCCCCCCTCAGCCGGTGATCACCAAGGACAACCTGACCGTGTCGATCGACACCGTCGTGTACTTCCAGGTGACGAACCCGCAGTCGGCCGTGTACGAGATCAACAACTACATCGTCGGCGTCGAGCAGTTGACCACCACCACGCTGCGTAACGTCGTCGGCGGAATGACGCTGGAAGAGACTCTGACGTCGCGTGATTCGATCAACGGTCAACTTCGCGTCGTGCTGGACGAGGCAACCGGCCGCTGGGGCCTGCGAGTGGCCCGAGTGGAGCTCAAGAGCATCGATCCGCCGCCCTCGATCCAGGAATCGATGGAGAAGCAGATGAAGGCCGATCGCGAGAAGCGAGCGACCATCCTCACCGCCGAAGGTCATCGTGAATCGGCGATCAAGACGGCCGAGGGCGACAAGCAGAGTCGAATTCTTGCAGCCGAGGGTGGCAAGCAGGCATCCATTCTCACCGCCGAGGGTGAGCGGCAGTCGCGCATCCTGCGGGCACAGGGTGATCGAGCTGCGAAGTATCTCGAAGCTCAGGGCCAGGCCAAGGCCATCGAGAAGGTGTTCGGTGCCATCAAGGCCGGCAAGCCGACGCCCGAGTTGCTGGCGTACCAGTACATGCAGACGTTGCCGCAGATGGCGCAGGGCGATGCGAACAAGGTGTGGATGATTCCGAGCGATTTCGGCGATGCGCTCAAGGGCTTCGCCAAGACGCTCGGTGCGCCCGGCGAGGACGGTGTGTTCCGCTACGAGCCCAACGAGTCGGCCGGCAACGAGCCCAAGCCCGAGGACGACTCGGACGAGGTGGCCGAATGGTTCGAGACCAAGACCGATCCGGCGGTCGCCGAGGCGGTCAAGGCTGCAGAAGCAGTGGCACGCAAGCCGGTAGACACCTCGTTGGCTGCGTCGCCCGAACTGTCGAAGGGTTACGACGTCGGTGCCTTGGCGGCGTCGCCGGAGGCGGAGCCGGAACAGCGCTGAGGTCTGCCTCGATCAGCTGATCAAGGCGGTTCCGACGCCGGCAGCGGCGAGGGCCCACAGCACGCTGGCGAAGGTGCCGATGATGAACTGTTCGGAGGCATGGGATTCGCGCAGTTCGGGATAGCGCGCGAGTCCCTTGACTGCCAGCACGATGGCGATCCCTTCCGGCCAGCCGGCGAGGATCGACACGGCGACGGCCACGCGTTCGAGGATGCCGATGGTCAGTCCACCACGAAGCGGCTCGACCGGATTTTCTCCGGTCGAGTCGTTCTGTCGACGTGCGACACGAAACACAGTGGGTACCACTGCTGTTCCACCGAGGGCGGCAGCGGCGACGCTCAGGACGACTCCGATGGCATGGCCGAGACCGTAGGCCGGTCCGGCCACCGTGGCCAGGACTGCCGCTGCCGCGAGCAGACTCGCCGCGGCCACGGTCGGCAACCATCGGCGAATTCCGGTCCCGGCGGGGACGGTGGCGGCAACTGCGGCCAGTGCGAGTAGCACCAGGGTTGCGACGATCATGGCCGATGGGTTCCCGTCGTGTTCGCGGCGTCGAGCAATCGAGTCGCCAGGGTGCGGCCCGCGTTCTCGACGTGCCAGCCGGCTACCGAGAGTCGTTGCGACATGGCTTGTTTGCTGATCTTCAATCGTTCGGCCGCGTCGGTCTGCGACAACCCTCGTGCCATGAGTTCGACCGCTTCTCGGCCCTGGTCCGAGCGTCTGATGACGAGCAGCGCAACCAACGTCGATGCAGTTTCCGCATCCTCGGCGGCAGCGGCGTCGGGTCCGCTGACGGCGAGTGCGGCCGGGGCGTTCTTGGCTCTGGTCACGGCGTCTCGGGCTGCCTCGAACGCCGGTCCGCGGCCGGCGCGCGTCGTCGCGGGGAGCGGGAGTTCGACGGAGCCGACGCCGACGCCGACGCTCCAGTGCGGGGTCGAGACCAGTTCGAGGGCGATCGAGACGACAGTTGCGGCGTCCTCGCACACGGCTTGCACTTCGTCCCCTGCGGTGCGCTCGAAGGGCCGGATCAGTTCGTGGTCGCGATAGTGATCGAGCAGTTCGGGCACGCGATCGATGTCGCGTCTACTGCGTCGCTGGTCCACGGTCAGTACGAACATCTGGACAAGGCTAGATCGTTGACGTAATCAAGTCAAGCTTCAAGGCTTGATTCGTCCGAATCAAGGTTCCCGACCTGTCGACTGCCAGCGGGTGCAGGCACGGACCGCGAACCGCGCGAGAGACGCCAATCCACGACCAGCCCACTCAGACCGATCGCGATACAGACCGCAGACAACACCAGCAGCGCCGGATGCGTCTCGCCTCCGATCGCTCCGCCGATCACGACGATTCCGAGAGTGCCCGGCAGCATCCCGACGGCCGTCGCCAGCGCGAACGGGACGGGCCGGACCGCCGACACACCACACGCGTAGTTCACCACCGAGAACGGCACCGGCGCAATCAGGCGCAGAGAGCCGACGGCCAGCCAGCCTCGTCGCCGCAAACTCTCGTCCACCGAATCCAGGACCGAATGGGACATCCGCGCTGCCACGGCGTCGCGGCCGATCGCGCGGACCAACAGCAACGCCAGAATGGCGCTGACCGTCGACGCGCCGATGGTGACTGCCAGACCGGTCAGGGGCCCGAACAGAACTCCTGCACTGAGCGTGAACAGGGTTCTCGGGACAGGCGCGACGGTCACGATCGCGTGCACGGCGAAGAACACGAGCGGGAACGCCGGGCCGACGGAGACGCCCCAATCACGAATCTGTTCGACACTCGGATGGGGCGCGAACACCGCCACGAGAGCGAAGACGGCAACAACCGCCAGCAGCGCGATCAGTCGAACGTCACGCAGGTGCCGGGTCACGAGAGACCAGCGTACCGGCGCGAGACGACACCTCGGGGTTTCGGCGAGTTCGAGAGGGGAGCGGCACGACCGAACGTGAGGTGATCCTCACGATAACCTGCAATGCGGTGGGGTTAGCATCACTTCAAGTCGGGCTCAGTACTACCCGCCGAACCGAGGGAGCAGCACACGTGTCCATCGCGTCGCACGAAGATGCCGCACGCAGCGCTCATGCGGCCTGGCAGAAGGCAGTGGCCGGTGTTCTGGCCAAATCTCGTCGGGTCGAGGTGGCCGATCTGCCCGCCGACGCCGAACGTCTACTCGATTCCACGACGTACGACGGGATCACCGTGTCCCCGCTCTACACCGCATTCGACGAGCGCCCGGAAGGTCCGCTACCCGGCCGATTTCCCTACCTGCGCGGACGTGACCCGCACCGTGACGTCAACGCGGGCTGGAAGGTGTGCACCCGCCACGGTTCGATCCGCGGTGACGGCGCCGACGACGCCTCCACACTCAACACTCAGATACTCGATTCGCTCTCCAACGGCACCAGTGCCCTGTGGTTGACGGTCGGCGCCGGTGGTGTCGATCCGACTGCTCTGCCCGAGGTTCTGAGTGGTGTGTTCCTCGAGCTCGCCCCGCTGACGCTCGATGCGCGTGGGGATGTTCGCGCAGCGGCAGCCGCGGTGTTCGGGGTGCTCGATTCGGCCGAGGTCGACGAGCGCGCCGAAGTGGACATCCGGCTCGGCGTGTCCACTCTCACAGCCGGATTGGGCGGAACCGAGTCGATAGAGATGGCCGAGGCACTCGAGTTGGCTCGCGAGTCGATCGGTCGTGCCAAGACGGTTCGTACGATCACGGTCGACGGCACCGTGTTCCACAACCTCGGTGGCGGCGATGCACAGGAGCTCGGTGCGGCGATCGCCGCAGGTCTCGAGTACGTGCGGTCCATGACCGATGCCGGTATCGGCATCTCGGATGCTCTGCGCCAGATCGAGTTTCGATTGGCCGCCACCGACGATCAGTTCCAGACCATCGCCAAGTTCCGGGCCGCTCGCACGCTGTGGGCGCGCATCGCGCAGGTGTGCGGAGCGCCGGACGCCGGCGACGCTCCTCAGCATGCGGTGACCTCGGAAGCGATGATGTCGCAGCGGGATCCGTGGGTGAACATGCTGCGGACCACGCTCGCCTCGTTCGGAGCGGGAGTCGGCGGTGCCGATTCGGTGACCGTGCTCCCGTTCGATGCGGCACTCGACGGCGGCGCAGCCGGGGTGTCGAAGACGTTCGCGGCCCGCATCGCCCGAAACACCCAGCTGCTCCTGCTCGAAGAAGCGCATCTCGGCCGCGTTCTGGATCCGGGTGCCGGGTCCTGGTACATCGAAGAACTGACGGCAGCGGTCGCCGCGAAGGCCTGGGAGTTCTTCCAGACCGTCGAAGCGTCGGGTGGATTCCGAGCCGCCGTCGACGACGGTTCGCTCGTGGCTGCGATCGAGAAGACTCGCGCCGAACGAGATTCCGACATCGCCCATCGAGTGACTCCACTGACCGGTGTCAACGAATTTCCCAATCTGGCCGAGGCGCCACTGACTCCCCAGCAGACCGAACAGCAGGGCTCGGCCACCGTGTATCGCTACGGCCGGGCGTTCGAGTCCCTCCGTGACCGTTCCGATGTTTTTCTGGCCGAGCACGATGCGCGCCCCACCGTCCTCCTGGTACCGCTGGGCAGCGTCGCCGAACACAACGTCCGAACGACGTTCGCGTCGAATCTCTTGGCGTCGGGCGGAATCGAGGCCGTCAATCCCGGCCCCCTGACCGTCGACGGAATCGCCGGATCGGTCGAGACGTCCGGAGCCCACATAGCGGTGGTGTGCGGAACCGACAAGAGATACGCCGACGAGGCAGCCACTGCCGTGGATGCACTGCGGGCCGCAGGCGTCACGCAGGTGCTGCTCGCCGGCCCCGAGAAGATCTTCGCCGGCATCGAGGGCACCACGCGTCCCGATGGATTCCTGACCGCGAAGGTCGACGCCGTCGCAGTGCTGACCGAACTTCTCGACACCCTGGGAGCCTGAGATGAGCGAGCCTGACATGAACAACGACGAGCGCCGAATCTCGCACACCATCGGAAGTTTCGCCGAGGTGCCACTGGTCGATCCCGACGAGCCGACTCCGCCGCCGCCGTCGACCGAGGACGTCACCGCCCATGTGCAGCAGGGCGCGAAGGCCAACTTCTACACACCCGAGCAGGTGGTGTGGTCCACCCCCGAGGGTATCGACGTCAAGCCGGTGTTCACCGAGGCCGACCGCGCAGCCGCCGAGGCCGAGGGCTACCCGTTGCACAGCTACCCGGGTGCCCCGCCGTTTCTCCGCGGGCCGTACCCGACGATGTACGTCAACCAGCCGTGGACGATCCGCCAGTACGCCGGCTTCTCCACCGCGGCCGAGTCCAACGCGTTCTATCGCCGTAACCTGGCGGCCGGCCAGAAGGGTCTGTCGGTTGCGTTCGACCTGGCCACCCACCGCGGCTACGACTCCGATCACCCGCGGGTGCAGGGCGACGTCGGAATGGCCGGAGTCGCCATCGATTCCATCTACGACATGCGTCAACTGTTCGACGGCATCGACCTCGGTAGCGTCTCGGTCTCGATGACCATGAACGGTGCGGTGCTGCCGATCCTGGCGCTGTACGTCGCGGCCGCCGAGGAGCAGGGCGTCGGGCCGGAGAAGCTCGCCGGCACCATTCAGAACGACATTCTCAAAGAGTTCATGGTGCGCAACACCTACATCTATCCGCCGAAGCCGTCGATGCGCATCATCTCGGACATCTTCGCGTACACCAGCGAGAAGATGCCCAAGTACAACTCGATCTCCATCTCCGGCTACCACATCCAAGAGGCCGGTGCCACAGCCGATCTCGAACTCGCCTACACCCTCGCGGACGGTGTCGAGTACATCCGGGCCGGTCTGGATGCGGGCATGGACATCGATACCTTCGCGCCGCGACTGTCGTTCTTCTGGGCCATCGGAATGAACTTCTTCATGGAGGTCGCCAAGCTGCGGGCCGGGCGTCTGCTGTGGGCCGAGCTCGTCCAGCAGTTCGAGCCCAAGAGCGCCAAATCCCGTTCGCTGCGCACTCATTCGCAGACGTCGGGTTGGTCGTTGACGGCACAGGACGTGTTCAACAACGTCGCCCGCACCTGTGTGGAGGCGATGGCGGCAACCCAGGGTCACACCCAGTCGCTGCACACCAACGCCCTCGACGAGGCACTCGCCCTACCGACGGACTTCTCGGCGCGGATCGCCCGCAACACCCAGCTGCTCATCGCTCAGGAGTCCAACACCGTTCGCCCGATCGATCCGTGGGGCGGCTCGCACTACGTCGAGTGGCTCACCCATCAGCTCGCGAATCGGGCCCGGGCACACATCGCCGAGGTCGAGGAAGCGGGCGGAATGGCTCAGGCCATCGGCGAGGGCATCCCCAAGCTGCGCATCGAGGAGGCCGCGGCCCGCACCCAGGCGCGCATCGACTCCGGCCGTCAGCCCCTGGTGGGCGTCAACAAGTACGTGCCCGACGAGCCCGACACCATCGAGGTGCTCAAGGTCGAGAACTCCAAGGTTCGGCGTGAGCAGATCGAGAAGCTCGAGCGGCTGCGGGCCGAGCGGGACACCGCAGAGGTCGAGGCCGCCCTGGCGAATCTGACCAGAGCTGCGGCGTCGGATCAGCCGGGGATGGAGAACAATCTGCTCGCACTCGCCATCGACGCGGCACGCAAGATGGCCACCGTCGGCGAGATCTCCGACGCGCTCGAGAAGGTATACGGGCGCCATCAGGCCGAAATCCGGACAATCAGTGGTGTGTACCGCGACGAGGCAGGCAAATCCGAGAACATCACCCGCGCCACCGCGCTGGTCGAGCAGTTCGCCGAGGACGAGGGCCGTCGGCCTCGCGTCCTGGTGTGCAAGATGGGTCAGGACGGGCACGACCGTGGTCAGAAGGTCATCGCCACGGCGTTCGCGGACATCGGCTTCGACGTGGACGTCGGCCCGCTGTTCCAGACCCCCGAGGAGGTGGCCCGCCAGGCCGCCGACAACGACGTTCACGTCGTCGGAGTGTCGTCGCTGGCAGCAGGCCATCTGACGCTGGTGCCCGCCCTACGACAGGCCTTGGCCGACGTCGGCCGCGAGGACATCATGATCGTCGTCGGTGGCGTCATTCCGCCCGGCGATTTCGACGAGCTCTACGCGGCGGGTGCCGCGGCGATCTTCCCTCCGGGCACCGTCATCGCCGACGCAGCGATCGGCCTGGTGGAGAAGCTGTCCGTTGCGCTCGGGCACGCACCACGCGAGGCCAACGCCTGAGTATGGGTTCTCCGAACGACAACACGAGTTCCCCGACCGGAGCAGCGTCGCCGAGAGGCCGAACCATCGACATCGATGCGGTGGCCGACGCGGTCCGAGCGAACGAGAGATCCGGGCTGGCGCGTGCCATCACCCTGGTCGAGTCCACCCGATCGGATCATCGAGACCTGGCTCAGCAGTTGCTTCTTCGGGTTCTGCCCGATGCGGGTGGTTCCCATCGCGTGGGAATCACCGGCGTGCCGGGGGTCGGCAAATCGACCTTCATCGACGCGCTCGGAATGCGGTTGATCGAGAAGGGGCACCGGGTCGCCGTGCTGGCCGTCGATCCGTCGTCGACGCGGACCGGTGGTTCCATCCTGGGTGACAAGACCCGGATGTCGCGCCTCGCGGTGCAGGAGAACGCATACATTCGGCCGTCTCCGACGTCGGGAACCCTGGGCGGGGTCGCACGTGCGACGAGGGAGACGATCGTGCTCCTCGAAGCGGCAGGCTTCGACGTCATTCTGGTGGAGACGGTGGGCGTCGGGCAGTCCGAGGTGACGGTCGCGAACATGGTCGACTGCTTCACGTTCCTGACGCTTGCGCGCACCGGAGATCAGTTGCAGGGCATCAAGAAGGGCGTTCTCGAACTCGCCGATCTGGTGGCCGTCAACAAGGCCGACGGCAAGCACGCGACCGACGCGAAGAACGCGGCGCGGGAATTGGCGGGCGCGCTGCGGCTGATCTATCCGCACGACGCGATCTGGAAGCCCCCGGTGCTGACGATGAGTGCCATCGAGGGCACCGGACTCGACGAGTACTGGGACACAGTGCTGCGCCATCAGCAAGTGCTCAGTGACGCAGGCGAATTCGCAGAGAAGCGTCGCAAGCAGCAGGTCGATTGGACGTGGACGATGGTCAACGATCAACTGTTGCGAAGGCTGGCGCAGAATCCCTCCGTCAAGGCCATCCGCGGCGACGTCGAAGCCCGGGTACGCGACGGTTCTCTGACTGCCGCGCTGGCCGCCCAGGAGCTACTCGACGCCTTCGATTCCTGAATCTGCCTCGGCGACCGGGACCGCGGGATAGAGCCGGGCGGCGAGCGCTCCGACCCGTTCGATCAGCCGGTCGAAGAATGCCTCGGGATCGGTGTGCACGGCGATCGCCGCATTGGGGGCCTTGCCCCACATGCCGCGCCAGTCCGCGACGGTCGTTCCCCGCGTGAGGGTTCCGACGAGTTCGACGTCGACGGTCGCACGTCGATACTCGGCGATGTCCGGTTGCAGTGCCACCGCCGCCGCGAAGGGATCGTGCATGTGCGCCAGGAAACCCTGATCGTGATCGCGATGGAACTCCATGTAGAACCGCACCGCGTCGGAGAAGTGCCGCACGATCGGGTTCGACGCGATCGATCGAACACCCGGTGCGTCGTCGGTGAAGATCGACTCCACCGGAAGGCTTTCCGCCCGCGCGGCCAGTCGACCGACGTGTTCGGGGGTCATCTCGATGGTCTCGGTGATGTCGAGCGCGCAGACGACAGGATGCCGTTCCGGCGGTAGTCCGGAGAAGGCCGCGAACACTTCTGCGGCGGCCTCGGGGTCGACGGCAATGTTCCATTCGCTGGTCGGTGTCGTGTTGCCCTGGTGCTGAAATGCGCCGCCCATCAACACCAGTCGCTTCAGCAGTCGAGGTAGCTCGGGATCCCGACGGATCGCGAGAGCGAGATTGGTCAGCGGACCGGTGACCAGCCCGGTGATCTCGCCCGGTCGCGAACGAACCAGCTCCACCCACATCGTGGTGGCGTCCCGGTCGGACAGCGGCCGCGTCGACACCGGAAGCTCCGCGTACCCGATACCTTGCGGGCCGTGGGTGTCCTCGGTGGTCATCAGCGGTGCGACGAGGGGTACCTGTGCGCCGAGCGAGACCTCGACATCGCCGGCGCGGCACAGGTCGAGCCAGGCGAGATTGTTCGCGGCAACCTGGTTCACCGGCACATTGCCCGCAGTGGATGCGATGCCGAGGATCTCGGCATCCTCGCTGGCCAGCAGGTACAGCAAGGCGAGAGAATCGTCGATTCCGGTGTCCACGTCGACGATCAGGGGGACGGTCACGACGCCACCTCCGTCGTCGGGGTGTGCCGCACCGGGAAGTTGACCGATCGCGCGATGAAGCACTTCGACGACGCGGACGCGTGCAGTTTCTCGGCGCGCGGCACCATCGACGGGTCCACGACGGTCACGACCGGAGCCAGGGTGACCTCGACGAACTGACCCGAACCGTCGGATTGCTCGGTCATCACTCCGGTGGGGGAGTCGGTGTAGTCGGTGACGACAACTCCCGATGCAGCGGCGAGCCCGAGGTACCACAGCATGTGGCAACTGGACAGCGAGGCGACGAGCATCTCCTCGGGATTCCAGCGTTCGGGATTGCCGCGAAAGCTCGGATCGGAGCTCGCGTGCAGGTCGGGTTTTCCTGGTGCCGAGACGATGTGATCGCGGTCGTAGGCTGCGGCACCGGTGGTACCGGCGCCGCGGTTGCCCGTCCAGTTCAGCGTGAGTCCGTAGTTGTGGTTCGGCACGGGTCCATCGTGCCAGTACCCGCCCGTCCGGTGACAATCCGCCGCGGAGGCAGCTGTCCGCATTGACCGTAATGCCTCGATTGCCAAGGTGCTGTGGCACATTCGTCGTTGCACCCGTTCACCTGGGCATTCGTCGAGGTGTGTGCATCGATCTGCACCGCGGTCGTTTGAAAACGAATCGTTTGTCTGGCTAACGTTGAACGAATGACATCAGCGCCCAGTCTCGAACCCAGCCGAGAACAGGCCACGTGGGGACGCCGCCACGTCCAGCATCTTCGCCGCGACGCGTTCTCGAAACGGATGCGCACCAAGCCTGCGCTCTCGGAGGAGAGCATCACTGTCGTCGATCAGCCGATGCTCAAGCGCGCCGTCTCGGCAGCTGCTCTCGGCAACACGATGGAGTGGTTCGACTTCGGCGTCTACGGCTACCTGGCCGCGACGTTGGGCAAGGTGTTCTACCCCGACGCGACACCGGCGGTGCAGCTCATCTCGACGTTCGCCACGTTCGCGGCAGCGTTCGTCGTTCGTCCGCTCGGAGGTCTGTTCTTCGGACCGCTCGGGGACCGAATCGGGCGGCAGAAGGTGTTGGCCGCCACCATGATCATGATGGCGATCGGCACGCTTGCCGTCGGCCTCATCCCCAGTTACGCGACCATCGGTATCTGGGCACCGATTCTTCTTCTGGTCGCACGATTGGTCCAAGGATTCTCGACCGGCGGCGAGTACGGCGGTGCCACCACGTTCATCGCCGAATACTCACCGGACAAGCGGCGCGGCTTCCTCGGTAGCTGGCTCGATTTCGGCACCTTCGTCGGTTACGCGATGGGCTCGGGCCTGGTGACGATCCTCAACGCGGTGTTGGGCGACGCCACGATGGTCGAATGGGGTTGGCGCATACCGTTCTTCGTCGCAGGCCCGATGGGTCTGATCGGGCTGTACCTGCGACTCAAGCTGGAAGACACGCCCGCGTTCCGCAAACAACTCGACGAACACGACAACAAGGTCAAGGCGCAGGAGAGCGGTCGCAGGTCGATCGGAAAGATCTTCACCGATCATTGGCGGGCGCTGCTGATCTGCATGGGAATCGTGTTGCTGTACAACGTGACCAATTACATGGTGACGTCGTACCTACCCACGTACTTCACCGAGGTCGTCGGCCGCAGTCAGCTCAGTGCGGACTTGCTCGTCCTGTCGGCGATGGTCGTCGTGGTGAGCGTCATCGTGGGGGTCGGCAGACTCACCGACCGAATCGGACGCAAACCGGTGTTCGTCTTCGGTGCCGTCGGGCAGATCGTTCTCGCAGTACCCTGCTTCTTGTTGCTGCGCAGCAGCGGGTGGCTGGGTCCGCTGATCGCATGCTTGCTGCTTGGCCTCGTTCTGGCCTGTTTCGCGGCGCCGAGCGCATCGACGCTACCGGCCCTGTTTCCGACCCGGATTCGCTACGCGGCGCTGTCGATCGGCTTCAACCTGTCGGTGTCGATCTTCGGAGGTACGACGCCACTGGTCACCTCCGCGTTGGTCAGCGCAACGGGTAGCCCGATGATCCCTGCGTACTACCTCGTCGTGAGCGGTCTCGTCGGCCTCGTCGCCGTCGGATTTCTGCGTGAGTCTGCCACCCAGCCTCTGGACGGCTCACCGCCACAGGTCGACTCGACCGAGGAAGCCAAGGAGCTCTATTCCGAGGTCTCCTCGGCCTCCGCGCGGTCGTAGCGGCCGTCGATCAGTTCCGCTTGGCCCAGATCTCCATTCCGGCCGCATTGAGACGGTCCACGAGGACGTCGCCGATCGCAGTGGCGGGAGTGAGCACTCCGCTGGCCTTCGGCAGGGCGTCGCCGCCGTATACGAGTGCGAGTGCCGACTCGGCCAGCATGATCGCGGTGGCCTTGTAGCCGGGGTCTCCCGACGCCTTGACCCGGGCCCGGTAGCGAGCCCCCGACGTGGTGAGGGTGTACAGGTCGACCGTGAAATGTCCCTTCTCGCGGGCTTTTTCACTGGGGCCGGTGCCCGGCTTGGGCAGAATGCGATCGAGCACCTTGGCCGGAAGCACAGTCATGGCGGACACGCCGACGAAGAGCCCCGCGGACAGAGCCCCGGCGAGGACGGG
Source organism: Rhodococcus sp. 15-2388-1-1a (assembly GCF_002259145.1). Taxonomy (NCBI): domain Bacteria; kingdom Bacillati; phylum Actinomycetota; class Actinomycetes; order Mycobacteriales; family Nocardiaceae; genus Rhodococcus; species Rhodococcus sp. 15-2388-1-1a. The sequence goes on from NZ_NPFP01000008.1 coordinate 659,554, forward strand.
GCTGGCGAACGACGAGCCGACACTCATCACCTCGCTGTAGCGGAACTGCTTTCCGTAGGCCCAGTCGCGAAGTGCGTTGGTCCGCCGGACGACTCGCGTGTTGTACGAGGCCATCACGAAGGGGGCTTTCCAGCCACGCAGGCTCGGGTCGATCTTCTTGCCGTCGATCAGCACGGTGTCGAGTTGGCGACCGAGTTGCGGCTCGAGGCCGCGATCGGGACTGAGCGAGTACGGCCGCGCGGCGATGCGTCGGGCCCGCTTGTCCTTCTTCATCGCCTCGATCTGCCCACGCAGCGAGTCGATGGTGCCGCCGCTGACCCCACCGGACATCGACGTGACCACCAGGGTCGTGTCGGTCAGCTCACCGGCGTTGTCCGCGGTCACGGCCTCGTACAGGGCGTGTACGCCGATGTCGGACGGGATGGAATCGAAGCCGCACGAGTGGACGATGCGGGCCCCGGTGCGCTGAGCGATCTCGTGGTTGGTATCGATGCTCTCGCGGGCGAACAGGACCTCGCCCGTGAGGTCGACGTAGTCCGTCCCGGCCTCTGCGCATGCCGTTGCCAGTTCCAAGCCGTACTTGGCGTACGGACCGACCGTGGTGATGACGACTCGGGTCGATCGGGCCATGGCCTCGAGCGATGCGACGTCGGTGGCGTCGGCCTCGAGAACAGACCACTGCTGAGCCCTGGAGCCCAGTTCCTTCCTGGCGGCCTCCACCCGCGCCGTCGAGCGCCCGGCAAGGGCGATCCGGGTGTCTGCCGGCGCGTGCTCGGCGAGGTACTTCGCCGTCAATTTCCCGACGAAGCCGGTGACGCCGTAGACGACGATGTCGTGAGTGCGATCGGGGGAGTCGGATGCAGGCGAGTTCATACCAGCGACACTAACGCGGGTCACCCCGGCGAGTCGACGCGCCGTCAGTTCGTCCAGGTGTGCACGGGTTCTCCGGCATTCATGAGGGTGACGTAATCACCGAGCATTCCCGCGAGCGCTCTATCGCGCTTCTCACCGGCGCGTTCGCGGGCGACGACGGCGTTGCGCTGCCACACCGAGCCGGACTGCTTGGCCAGGCACCGCGCTTCGATCACCCCGAGATAGCGGTCGCGGACCGTCGCGTCCACGCCGTAGGCGGCGAGCCCGGCGTCGGCCAGTGGCAGCAGCCGACGCAACACCAGTTCCTGCGGACTCACCCAGCCCACCTCGGGCCAGTAGAGCATCGAATCGAACCCGCCGCGGGCCGCAGAGTGCACGTTCTCCTCGGCGGCGTCGAACGACATCTGGGACCACAGCGGGCGGTCTGCATCGGCCAGTGCGCGGACGGTTCCGTAGTAGAACGCCGCGTCGGCGAGAGTGTCCACCACCGACGGTCCGGCCGGGAGTACACGATTCTCGAGCCTGATGTGGTGGCCGTCGCCGGACCGGTCGTAGATCGGCCGGTTCCACCGGTAGACGGTTCCGTTGTGCATGCGCAGTTCGGACAGCGACGGTGTCTTGCCCTCGGCCAGCGCAGCCTTGGGGTCCTCCTCGCTGCAGACGGGAAGCAACGCAGGGAAGTAGCGCGAATTCTCCTCGAACAGATCGAAGATCGAGGTGATCCACCGTTCGCCGAACCACACCCGTGGTCGGACTCCCTGATTCTTGAGCTCCTGCGGCCTGGTGTCGGTGGCCTGTTCGAACAACGGAATACGGGTCTCGTGCCACAGCGCGCGACCGGCGAAGAACGGTGAGTTTGCGGCGAGTGCCACCTGTACGCCCGAAAGAGCTTGCGCTGCATTCCAATACGACGCGAACTCGTCCGGAGCCACCTGGAGGTGCAGCTGAACCGACGTGCAGGCCGCCTCGGGCAGGATCGTGTCGGTCACGATGTCGAGGTCCTCGGCCGCAGCGGCACCGGGCAGCCGAACTCCGCCGATCTTCAGTTCGATGTCCTCGCCGCGAGCGGCGAAGATCTGTTGGTTGAGGAGGTCGTAGCGCGGATTCGCCGAGAGCCACCGGTGCTCGAAGTGCTCCTCGTCCAGAGTCGGGAGCATGCCGATCATGGCGAGACGACTACCCGAGGTGCGGGCGCGTTCGTCCGCTGCATTCAGCGATCTGCGCAGGTCCGTCTCCAACTCGGCGATCGAGGCACCGCGCAGTGGCCGAGGGTCGACGTTGATCTCGATGTTGAACTGGCCGAGCTCGGTTTGATAGTCGGGGTCGGCGATGGCGTCGAGCACCGCCGCGTTGGCCATGGACGGCTCCATGTCGTCGTCGACGAGATTGAGCTCGATTTCCATGCCGATCTGCGGTTCACCGACGTGGAAGGTCTCGTCGGCCAACATGACCGCCAGGGCATCGAGACAGTCCTGGACCTTCTGGCGGAACTCGTGCCGGTCCTGCCTGGTGAACTTACGGCGCTCGACGTCCTCGCCCATGGTGACCGCCTATCGGTGCGTGAAGAAGGGCCGTTCGCTCACGCGCAACGACCTCGAGTTACGAGTATCGCAGTCCGCGTTCACCGAGGGGGACGCACGCGAAAATCACCAGGGCGACGGCTGGTAGTCCTTGAGGAACGAGCCGTACAGATCGTTTCCGAGCTCTCCCTGCACGATCGGGTCGTACACCCGGGCGGCTCCGTCCACCAGGTCGAGTGGAGCGTGGAAACCTTCGTCGGCGAGCCGCATCTTGGTGGGGTGCGGTCGTTCGTCGGTGATCCAGCCGGTGTCGACGGCGGTCATCAGGATTCCGCTCTCGAGCATCTCCTTCGCGCTGGTGCGCGTCAGCATGTTCAGCGCGGCCTTGGCCATGTTGGTGTGGGGATGCCCCGGCCCCTTGTAGGCGCGGCCGAATTGGCCCTCCATGGCCGAGACGTTCACGACGTACTTGCGTCGTGCCTCCGAGGCCTCCATCGCGGTACGTAGCCGTGAGACCAGGATGAAGGGTGCGACGGAATTGCAGAGCTGGACCTCGAGCAGTTCCACCGGGTCGACCTGCTCGACGGTGTGGATCCAGCTGTTGGTCTCGGCGAGATCGGGTACCAGACCCCCGGCGTCGATGGCGAGTCCGCTCTCGATCCTCTCGGCCGTGACCGAGCCGGCGACCATGGCGAGCGAGGCCACGTCGTCCGCGCTCAGGGCAGCAGTCGATGTGCCGCCGATCGCGGTGGCGGGCAACGAACTCGCCAGTGACGCGGGGTGCGCATCGCTGGTCTTGCCGAACGTGATGCGCTCCGGACCTGCACCCTCGGTCAAGGCCGCGGGCAACGGTTCGGCTTCCGCATCGGCCAGTGCGCTGTAGGAGCCGGGGGAGCGCTTGACGGTCTGTGCGGCGTTGTTGATCAGGATGTCCAGAGGTCCCTCGGCCGCGACGGAATCGGCAAGTGCCACAACCTGAGCCGGATCGCGAAGATCGATACCGACGACGCGCAGACGGTGCAGCCACTGATCGCTGTCGTCCATCGCGGCGAACCGACGTACGGCATCGTTGGGGAAGCGAGTGGTGATCGTGGTGTGAGCACCGTCGCGGAGCAGTCGAAGTGCGATGTACATGCCGATCTTCGCTCGACCGCCGGTCAGCAACGCCCGCCGTCCGGACAGGTCGGTTCGAGCGTTGCGCTTGCCGCGATTGAGCGTCGCGCACTCCGGGCACAGCTGGTGATAGAACGAGTCGACGTGGGTGTAGCGCTGCTTGCAGATGTAGCACGGACGGGCCTTGATCAGCGTGCCCGCGATGTCTCCCTCGGCGCGGGAGGTGAGGGAGAGGCCTGCGGTCTCGTCGTCGATCCGGTCAGGGGATCCTGTTGCGGTGGCGGCGACGACGGCACGGTCGGCCGCGTTGACGGCGTTGCGCGCCGCGACGCGTCGAGCACGCTTGAGGTCCTTGAACATCGCACCGGAGGCGCGCTGGACAGCGATCGAATCGGGATGGTTCTTGTCCAGCTCTGCGGCCTGCTTCAGCACGCGCAGGCACGTCTCGAGATCGGTTGGGTCGATCGCGTTCATCGTCGGTCTCCTAGCATCGGCCCCTTCGAGCCGAAAGAAGCGAGTGCAGAACGAAAAAGACCCCGATTCCGAAGAATCAGGGTCCGTTTCGTCTGTCTCAACTCAGATCTGTGAAAATCTCTGTCTGGCTACATCTTTCAGACGGTGTCCGAGGGGGGACTTGAACCCCCACGTCCGTTAATAGGACACTAGCACCTCAAGCTAGCGCGTCTGCCATTCCGCCACTCGGACAAGTGCGACCACTGCCGCATATTCTTTTGTTGCTTTCACAGCCGGCCGCTGTGTGCTGCGTAAGATTATCCGACGGGTTCCCGATAACCCAAATCCCCACGTCAGTTCATGCTCGAGGCCGTTTCTCATGGTGCCCGGAGCGGATTCTGGTGGTAGGAACGACGTGTGCCCAACGATGTGAGCAATCCCGGAAACACAACCGATATCGACGCCACCGTTGCCCTCGACGAAGTCGTGGATCTCGTCAGTTCCCTCATCCGGTTCGACACCTCGAACACGGGGGAGCTCGACACCACGGTCGGCGAGAAGGAATGTGCCGAGTGGGTGGCGAGCAAGCTCGAGGAGGTGGGGTACGAGACGGAGTACGTCGAGTCCGGGGCCCCCGGTCGAGGCAACGTGTTCGCGTGGCTGCGCGGGTCGGACTCCTCTCGCGGCGCGCTGCTGCTCCACGGACACCTGGACGTCGTGCCCGCCGAACCCGCCGACTGGAGCGTGCATCCGTTCTCCGGTGCCGTCGAGGACGGGTACGTGTGGGGCCGGGGAGCAGTGGACATGAAGGACATGGTCGGCATGGCTCTCGCGCTGGCCCGCCAGTTCAAGTCCAACGGAACCGTCCCACCCCGCGACATCCTGTTCGCGTTCCTGGCCGACGAAGAGGCAGGCGGCAAGTACGGATCCCACTGGTTGGTCGACAATCGACCCGATCTGTTCGAGGGCGTCACCGAGGCGGTCGGCGAGGTCGGCGGCTTCTCCCTGACCGTCGCGCGCCCGGACGGCACCGAGAAGCGGCTCTACATGGTCGAGACGGCGGAGAAGAGCCTGGCCTGGATGCGGCTGACGGCAAAGGCTAGGGCCGGGCACGGATCGTTCCTGCACGACGACAACGCCGTGACGTACCTGGCCGAGGCAGTGGCCAAACTGGGCAATCACACGTTCCCTCTGGTGCTCACCGAATCGGTCTCGCAGTTTCTGCAGGCCGTCTCGGAGGAATCGGGTCTCGATTTCGACCCGACGTCACCGGACATCGACGGCACCCTGCTCAAGCTCGGCAGCATCGCGCGCATCGTCGGAGCGACCCTGCGCGACACCGCGAACCCGACGATGCTCTCGGCCGGCTACAAGGCCAACGTGATTCCGCAGACGGCGACGGCAGTGGTGGACTGCCGAGTGTTGCCGGGCCGGCAGGCGGCCTTCGAGAAGGAGGTCGACGAGTTGATCGGCCCGAACGTCGAACGCGAGTGGATCACGAAACTCGAACCGTACGAGACCACCTTCGACGGCGATCTCGTCGATGCGATGAACGACGCCGTCTTGGCCCACGACCCGAACGGTCGAACAGTTCCCTACATGCTGTCCGGTGGCACCGATGCAAAAGCATTCGCGCGCATCGGTATTCGCTGCTTCGGCTTCGCTCCACTGAAGTTGCCACCGGAACTGGATTTCGCGGCGTTGTTTCACGGCATCGACGAACGAGTACCCGTGGAATCGTTGGAGTTCGGTACACAGGTACTCGAACACTTCTTGCTGCACAGCTGATACGAAAGGAACCATCGTGGCGTACAACCCATACGACTCGCTTCCGGACCTACCGTCCTTCGAGTTGACGTCCGAGGACGTCGAGGACGGCCAGACATTGGCCGCTCAGCAGGTCAGTGGAATCATGGGAGCCGGTGGGCACGACAACTCTCCGCAGCTGTCCTGGTCCGGATTCCCCGAGGGCACCAAGAGCTTCGCCGTCACCGTCTACGACCCCGATGCGCCGACGGCTTCCGGCTTCTGGCACTGGGCAGTGGCGAACATCCCCGTCGGGACGACCTCACTGGTGTCCGGCGCGGGCGACGACGGCGGGACCGGGGTTCCCAGCACCGCGGTGACGCTCAAGAACGACGCCGGTCTGTTCCGCTACATCGGTGCGGCTCCGCCCGCAGGCCACGGCCCGCACCGCTACTTCATCGTCGTTCACGCGGTGGACGTCGAACGGCTCGAAGTGGACGAGACGGCCACCCCGGCCTACCTCGGCTTCAATCTGTTCTCGCACGCCATCGGTCGTGCGGTCCTCACCGGCATCTACGAGGCCTGAGATCGATCGTCGGGTGTCGGAAGATTCGTTTCGACACCCGACGGTTCAGGACTGGTTCGCCGAGCCCACCGCATCGCTGATCGTGGCGAACCCGTGTTCCTCCAGCCGAGCCGCCAATCCACGGTGAATGCTCTTGATCCACAGCGGGCCGCCGTAGATGAACCCGGTGTAGCCCTGCACCAGTGACGCGCCCGCGGTGATGCGTTCCCACGCCTGCGCCTCGGTCTCGATACCGCCCACGGAGATCAGCGTCAGACGCGTTCCCACTCGCCGGTACAGACGTCTGAGCACCTCGAGCGAGCGGTCTGCCAGCGGAGCACCGGACAGGCCACCTGCCCCTGCTGCGGCGACCACGTCGGCGTCGGTCCGCAGACCGGCGCGGGAGATCGTCGTGTTGGTGGCCACGATCCCGTCGAGACCGAGTTCGACGGCCAGGTCGGCCACGGCGTCGATGTCCTCGTCGGACAGGTCTGGGGCGATCTTGACCAGTACCGGGACCGTCACCACGGACTGAACCGCCTCCAGGATCGGCCGCAGCGATTCGACGGCCTGAAGGTCACGTAGTCCAGGGGTGTTGGGGGAGCTGACATTGACGACCACGAAGTCCGCCAACGGGCCCAGCAGCCGAGCGCTGGCCGTGTAGTCCGCGGCAGCACCGACCGGCTCCACGATCTTGGTCTTGCCGATGTTGGCACCGATCGGGATACCGGTGCGCCTGGCACGGACACGCTGGGCGGCGTGCTCGGCACCGTGGTTGTTGAAGCCCATGCGGTTGACGATGGCGCGGTCCTGAGGCAATCGGAACAGTCGAGGCGTCGGATTACCCGGCTGGCTCTGCGCTGTCACGGTGCCGATCTCGGCGAAACCGAATCCGATGGGCCCCCACGCATCGATACCGTCGGCATTCTTGTCGAAGCCGGCCGCGAGACCGAGCGGAGCCGGGAAGTCGACGCCGAACACCGTCGAGCGCAGTCGCGGATCGACGACCACGAACATCTTCTCGGCCAGGTAGCGGAGCGGCGGCACCACGGCGACGACGCGGAGCACCCGAAACGCCAGGTGATGAATCCTCTCCGGTGGAACGAGGAACATCAGGCGCAACAGAACTCGGTACAGACGGTCTCCCACGGTCTTCTCTCCGGTCGATCTGGCTCGGTCGAACACATACTGCGGTTTCAACGATCGTGCGGTCGAACAGTACTGCGAAATGCTCAGATTCCGGGCTCGGGGATGTGATGCGCGGTCTTCTTGCGTTTGAGCAACACACGCCTGCTGCCGTCCGTGTACAGCCGAACCCGCGACAGTTCCCAGCCGCCGAACTCGGCCTGAATCGCCAGGCGCATGGAAGCTGTCACACGGGTCACATCCGGTGGCAGCCGCAACGGCACGTACTCCCAATCGTCGGACGGAGACACTTCCCATCCGACGGGCATCTTCGCGCGCCCAGGTGCCGAATTGTCATGCGCGTCCATATGCCTCCTCAGTCCGTATCGGTCGTTCCTGCAGGCTCCACTCCTGCCCTATCGGTCGTTCCTGCAGGCTCCACTCCTCGGTCCCTGTAGGTCAACGACCGGCAGCAGGGATCCGCTGCAGTCCGTCACCGGTTGCCGAACCCACGTACAGGTCGCCGGTGTCGGCGTCGACAGCAACCGAATTCGGCTGCCGCACAGTGGCCAACCGCTCGGCCTCGACCGGAATTCCGGTGTCGAGTGTGTACCCGACCACCTCGTTGGACGCGGGAAGCGTCACCCATGCGACACCGGACTGCTCATCGTAGGCGATCGCCCACGGCTGCGACCCGACCGGAAACCGTTGCCGCATCAGCAGGTCGTGCGAAGTGAAGACGAGCAACTCGGTCCCGGTCGAATCGGTGACCAGCAGGCGTCCGAACTCGTCGCTCGTCATCTCCGCGGCACCTTCGCCTGCGCGCAGGGCCACTCCGAGGGTGCCGTCGTCCAGGTTCAGGTCGGTCACCGACGTCTGGCGACGATCGAGAACCGAGACCCCGTTCGGTGTGCTGGCCAGAGCATCGGCCGAGGTCACGTTGCCGCCGGAGACCGTGGTGGTGACCTGACCGTTCGTGTCGAGAACGCGGACCGCTCCGGTGTCGTCGCCGACGGCTGTCGTTCCGTCGGGCAGGTCTGCTGCGGACAATGCGTCACCGTCGACAGGCACGTCGGTGCGCTGTCCGTCCGCCACGGCGACCCTCGCGACGGCGCCGTCCATGGGCACCAGCACTGTCGAGTCCCGTCCGGCGACGAGTGCTGCTCCCGTGGAGCCCAGATCGACCACCTGGGTCTGCGCCGTGGCTCCGTCGCGGACCAGAGTCACGGTTGTCGATGCGTCGGTCAGCGCCACCAGGGTGCGGGTGGCGGGGTCGAACGTGAGGGCGTCCACGGGCGCGAACGCGCTGACGGTTCCGGCGGGGGTCACGGTCGCCTCGGGGGACTCGGCCGGCGGTCGGGGTTCGACGGAGATGTCTTCGGCGTTCTCGTCGTCGCTGGAGCACCCGCCGATCGACAGGACGGTGACGACGGCGAGCGCAGACGCGACTGCCGCTCGAATCGAACGAGCCGACGGTGTTCGCATGAGGCCGAACCTACTTCCTCGAGAAGACGCTGCCTGTGGAGGCGTTGCCACATCTGTACCAGCGCGCAGCGATCTCGGCGAAATCGACCACGCCGGATCGGTTGTCGTCCGGTCGCATCCGAGGACGCGGTAGCGTGATCGTCCGAGGTGAGTGCACGACATGGGAGTGGACGTGGGAACCGAGGAAACACACTTCGTCGTCGAGGAAGTGAACGCCGGAACGCATCCGAACGGCTTCGGGCGCACCGACGACGGCCGAGCGTTCGCGTTTCGTGTGCATCGAAGCACCCTGTACGTGGAGATATACCGCGCCGATGTGCAATCTCCTGTGCCGGACCGGTCCGAGGTCGAAGCGGTGGCCGAGCACTCGGTGACCGAGGTCGATCTGACGGACGAGCGCAGCATCGTCGGAGTCGTGCGTGACGCGGTCGCTCATGCGCAGCAGCTGTCCGATACGTCACAGCGGGACACCACAGCAGTACGTGCCTTCTTCAACCGGGTCAATTCCGTGCTGGAGGGTTTCTGACACGGTGGGGAACCACCAACTGTTCGCCCGTGTCCGGATGATCGAACACGTCGACGGGGTGCCGGTAGACCCGGGCCAGCCGCTCGGAGGTCAGCACCTCCCGCGGCGGACCGGTTGCAATCAGTTCACCCGAGTCCAGGATCGCGACGCGGTCGGCGTAGGCCGCCGCGAGGCCGAGATCGTGCAGCACGACGACCACCGCACGGCCCGCGGCAGCGAGTGAGCGCACCACGGCCATCACCGACTCCTGATGGCCCAGGTCGAGAGCGGCAGTGGGCTCGTCCAGCATGATCGTCGCGGTGTCCTGGGCCACGACGCGCGCCAGCGCAACCCGGGCCTGCTCGCCACCGGAGAGCGACGCGAACGGTCGGTGCGAGAAGTCCGCTACATCGCACGCGGACATGGCTGCGGCAACGCGGTCGTCGTCGTAGCGCGCTGCCGATGTACCGACCCAGGGGGCTCGACCCATTCGGACGATCTGGCCGGCCGAGAACGCGAACCCGACGCTGTGTTGCTGAGGCAGCACAGCGCGTCGCCTGGCCACATCGACCGTGCGGAAGCGGGTCAGTGGTTCGTCGCCCAGTAGAACCGATCCGGCGCTGGGGTCGGTGTCTCCCGCCAGAACGGAGAGCAGCGTCGATTTGCCGGAGCCGTTGGGGCCCACCAGCGCCAAGATCTCGCCCGCGACCACGTCGAGGTGGACGTCGGACAACACCGTCGCATCCCCGCGCCGTGCGGAGACTCCGCGGGCGACGAGGGTGCTCGAACCCGGTTCGGGGGTGGCCGGGATCTCGCGCCGCGCCGCGCCGATTCGTTTCGTCACGCCCAGCCGCCCTGGCGAGCACGGGTACGGCGGAGCAGCCAGAAGAAGAACGGGGCACCCGCCAGTGAGGTGACCATGCCGAGCGGCAGGTCGACGTTCGCTACGAGGGTCCGGGTGACGAGATCGGCAGCGAGCAGCACGACGGCCCCGGCGAGGGCGCTGGCCGGGATGAGCAGTCGATGCGCGGGGCCGAGCACCATCCGCATGGCGTGCGGGACCACCAGACCCACGAACAGGATGATCCCCGTGAAAGCGACGCCGGATGCGACGAGCAAGGCGACGACGACGATGGCGAACTGTCTGAGTCGTTCGACGTTCACTCCCAGATGGCGTGCCACGTTCTCCCCGAGCGCAAGCAGGTCGAGTCGGCCGGCGATCGCCAGGGAGGCTCCGATTCCGAGCAGAGCGAGCGGGCCGACCACGGCCACCGACTGCCAGGTTGCGCCCGCGAGCGACCCCAACTGCCAGAACACGATCTGATCGCGGGCGGCGGGACTGGCGACGAACGTGAAGAACGCGATGACACCGCCGGCGAATGCATTGACCGCAACGCCGGTGAGGATGAGAGTCACCACCTCGGTGCGGCCGGCGTTGCGAGCGAGGAAATACACGGCGATCGTGGTGATCAGCCCGCCGACGAATGCTGCGAACGCCACACTCCAGACTCCGGCGAAGCTGCCACCGAGCACGATCACCGAGCTGGCACCGACGGCAGCGCCCGAGGAGACCCCGACGACACCCGGCTCGGCCAGTGGATTGGCGAACACTCCTTGAAGCAGCGCGCCCGCGCACCCCAGACACGCGCCGACGACGATTGCCAGAGTCAGCCGCGGGAATCTGACCTGCCACAACGTCACCTCGCCGCTGGGATGCGCCGGCATCGGGCCGATGTCGAGTCCCACCCGATGCGCGAGGCTGCCCAGCACTTCGAGCGGAGTGGTCGGCACCTGTCCCACGACGGCCGAGATCAGGGCCAGGCACACCAGTGCCACAACGAGGGCTCCGAATGTCGCGAGAACCCGTCCCCGGCCCGTGCCCGGTTCGGCGAGTGTGCGGTCGGTCATGACGCCGGGTCGTACACGGCCTTCGACAGTGCGCCCAACACCTTTCCCGTGTTCGGGCCGAAACTGAGGATGGTGCCGTCGTCCATGTCCACCACCCGGCGTTCTCGGCCTGCCGGGGTCTGAGCGATTCCGGGGATCTGCTCGAGCCCCTCGATTCCGCCGATCGATTCCAGGCCCTTGGTCATCATCAGAATGACGTCGGGTGCTGCGGCGATCAAGGCTTCGCTGGTGACCGGCACGAACTGTTCGGTCAGGCCCGATTCGACACCTGCGTCCCTGGCACCGAGAGCCTCGATCAGTGCATCCGCTCCGGAGCCGGGCCCGGCAAGCATCTTGATCGCCGGGCCGCGCATGTACAGAAACGCGATCTTCGGTGGTTCGGTGGACTCGGGTGTGGCGTCCGCCGCTGCCGATATCTCGGTGTTCGTTCGTTCGGCGAGGGCGGCACCGGCGTCGGGCACACCCAGGGCGGCTGCCACGGCCTCGATCTGGGTGGCGACGCCTGCCAGAGTGCGCGTGGGATCGAAGTACACGACCGGAATGCCCGCAGCTCGGATCTGATCCTGCACAGCGCGGGGACCGATGCTGGTATCGGTCAGGACGACGGTCGGCGAGAGCGCCAGAATCCCCTCGGCACTCAGAGAATGGCCCGTCGGGGTGACGTCGGGCACATTCTCGGCCGCAGGAAATGCAGCAGACGTGTCACGTCCGACGAGGTTGTCGCCGAGTCCGAGCGCGAAGACGGTCTCGGCCAGCGTGCCGTACTGGTCGGCCGCGACGATGCGGCTGTTGTCCGTCACCGTGACGGCGACGCCGTCGAATCCGGTCACGGTGGCGGGAAGTACGGCCGCCGGATCGTCGGTGATGGGTTCCGGATTCGGATCGTCGACGACGGCGGTGCGGGGGCCGACGGAGTCCGAGGATCCTGCGCCGGGGGTGTTCGCCGAGCAGGCGACCAGGAGTCCGGCGACGAGGAGCACGGCGGCGAGACGGTTGACGGTCACAACGGAAGGTTAGCCTGTCCGATGTTTGCGGGGGATCAGGCGCTGACGTCGTCCAGGGCCGACGCGATCGCCGGCGGCAGCTCGAGTTCCTCGGCCATCAGCGCACCCATCAGTTGCGCGAGGTCACGTGCTCCCACGATGGCGCTGCTCACTCCTGGTCGGTCCCGCGCCCATGCGAGTGCGACCACCAGGGGAGACGTGGCCAGCCCGTCGGCAGCGGTGACGGCCGCGTCGACGACGCCCACCGCGGAATCGGTCAGGTACGCGTGCACGGCCTCGGCGTGCAGCTCGTCGGCCCCGCGGGAGTCCGCGGGTACGCCGTTGCGGTATTTGCCCGTCAGGACGCCGCCCGCCAGGGGGACCGCCGCGAGGATGCCGATGCCGTGGTGGTGCGCGGCGGGAACCAGCTCGTCCTCGATTCCGCGCGCGAGCAGCGAGTACTCCGCCTGCGTGGCCACGATGTGTCCGGTACCGGCTGCGCCTGCTGCTGTCGCCAGTTGCCAGCCGAGGTAACCGCGGGCTCCGGTATAGCGGACCCGTCCGCTGGTCACGGCGTAGTCGAGCGTTGCGGCGACCTCGTCGACGGGCGTCATCGGGTCCCAGGTCGCGACCTGCCACAGGTCGAGGTAGTCGGTTCCCAGTTCGCGCAGCGTGGCGTCGAGTTGGCCGAGCAGTCCGCGCCTCGAGCAATCCACGTGATAGCGGCCGTAGCGCGAACTGAGGCCCGCTGCGCTGCTGATCACCAATTCGTGCCGCGGGACCACGTCGTCGAGCAACTCGGCGAGCACTCGCTGCGCGCGTCCGTCCCCGTATGCCGGAGACGTGTCGACGAGCGTGCCGCCTGCCTCGGCGAACGCCGACAGCTGTGCTGCGGCGTCGTCACCGTCGGTTCCGCTTCCCCATCCGAGGGTGCCGAGGCCGAGTCTCGAGACTCGAAGTCCGCTGGTGCCGACCGATCTCTGCTTCATATGTGCCGATTGTCCTTTTACGTGTGATCGTCGGTGTCGAACTGCACTGCCGCCAGTGCACAGTAGTGCGCCGCGCCGCTCGGTGCGTACGTGCCGCGCCGGGTACGGTCGTGCCCGTGAATCGCGAATTCAGGGGGCAGGCCGGCGGCCTCGCATCGACAGTGGACAGTCCATCGACGCTCATCTCGGAGGGTGGCCCCGCATGATCGACATGACGTGGCTGCAGGCGATCATCCTCGGCGCAGTCCAGGGCCTGACCGAATTCCTGCCGATCTCCTCGTCCGGGCACCTGCGCATCGTCTCCAGTGTGTTCTGGAACGAGGATGCCGGTGCCTCCTTCACCGCGGTGACCCAGCTCGGCACCGAAGCTGCAGTGCTGCTGTTCTTCTGGCGGGACATCGTCAGAATCGTCAAGGCCTGGTTCGTCGGCCTGACGAAGAAGGAAGAACGCGGTCTCGACTACCGGATGGGGTGGTACGTGATCATCGCCACCATTCCCATCGGCATTCTCGGCCTGTTGTTCAAGGATCAGATCCGAACCGGTGCCCGCAACCTGTACCTCATCGCGTTCATGCTCATCGCATTCGCCATCGTCATCGCGATCGCCGAGAAGGTCGGCCGCAAAGAACGTCCGATCGAGAAGCTGACCACCCGGGACGGCATCGTCATGGGTCTGGCGCAGTGTCTCGCCCTGATCCCCGGAGTCTCGCGTTCCGGGGCGACGACCAGCGCAGGCCTGTTTCTCGGACTCGAACGCGAAGCAGCTGTGCGATTCTCGTTCCTGCTCGCCATCCCGGCGGTCACCGCCTCCGGTCTGTTCTCGCTGCCCGACGCCTTCGAGCCAGTCGGCTCGGGGCTGGCCGCGTCGGGCCCGCAGCTGCTGGTGGCCACGATCATCGCCTTCGGCCTCGGCTACGCCTCGATCGCCTGGTTGCTGAAGTTCGTTGCGAACCACTCGCTGTACTGGTTCGTCGGATACCGCATCGTGCTGGGCGTCGTCGTGCTCGGTCTGCTGGCCGGCGGGGTTGTGTCTGCAACGTAGGTTCACCTTCATTACTCTCGATGCAATGACAGTCATCTTGCTTCGGCACGGCCGCTCGACGTCGAACACCGCAGGCACGCTCGCGGGTCGAAGCGCTGGAGTCGAGCTCGATGATCGTGGGCGCGAGCAGGCGCAGGCGGTGGCGGATCGTCTCGGCGAGCTGCCCGTGTCCGAGATCGTGCGCTCGCCGTTGCTGCGATGCGAGCAGACGGTCGAGCCGTTGGCTGCCAAGCTCGGGCTCTCGCCGGTGGTCGAGGATCGGTTGGTGGAGGTCGACTACGGGCAGTGGACCGGCCGGACGATCAAGGAGCTGCTGGCCGAGCCGCTGTGGAAGGTGGTGCAGCAGCATCCGTCGGCTGCGGTGTTCCCGGAGGGTGAGGGCTTGGCGACGGTGCAGCAGCGCGCGGTGCAGGCCGTGCGCGAGCACGACGCTCGGCTGGCCGCGCAGCACGGCCGCGACGTGTTGTGGGTGGCTTGCTCGCACGGTGACGTCATCAAGTCGGTGCTCTCGGACGCGATGGGTGCTCACCTCGATTCGTTCCAGCGCATCGTCGCCGACCCGGCATCGATCAGTGTCGTTCGCTACACCTCGACGCGGCCCTTCGTACTGCGGACCAACGACACCGGGTCCGATCTGAGTGCGTTCGTGCCGAAGGCCGAGGAGCCCAGCACGACGGAACCGGGCAACGCGGACTCGTCCGACGCGGTCGTCGGTGGTGGGGCAGGCAGCTAGAGCGCCGATTCGGCGCTGACACCCCGATCGGTGGCAGGCTGGAGGGCAAGCAATACCGTCCATGGTCGATCTGTGGCCGATAATGAAAGTTCCGAGAATTGTTTCGCGGAGCTGTTCGAGTCGTTAGGAGGTGCAATGCCGCGCGCCATACACGTTTTTCGCACCCCTGATCGTTTCGTTGCCGGGACCGTTGGGGAACCGGGCGACCGAACGTTCTTCCTCCAGGCGGTGCACGACGCCCGCGTGGTGTCGGTCGCCTTGGAGAAGCAGCAGGTCCAGGTACTCGCCGACAGGATGGGGCTGCTCCTCGAAGAAGTGCACCGCCGCTTCGGAGCCGACGTTCCGGCCGAGGAGACCGATCCGGTCGACACGAGTCCGCTGTTGACTCCGATCGACACCGAGTTCCGCGTCGGAACGATGGGACTCGGCTGGGATGCCGACGCCAACGCCGTCGTGGTGGAACTTCTCGCCGTCAGCGAAGTCGAGGTGGACGAATCGGTCGTTCTCGACGACACCGACGAGGGCCCCGATGCAGTCCGGGTGTTCCTCACTCCGGTGCAGGCCCGCGAATTCGCGGTGCGGTCCGAGCGCGTCATCGCGGCGGGCCGTGCACCGTGCCCGCTGTGCGGGCAGCCGCTGGCTCCCGAGGGACACGTCTGCATCAGAACCAACGGCTACCGCCGCGGTGCGACGTTCGGACCGGTGACCGAGGTCGACGAGTCTTGACCGTCGAACTGCCGCCGTTCGAGGGCCGCGAAACCATGGAGACCGGCGACCTGACAATCGTCGGTCGCGTGGTGTCGGCCAGCAACGCCACGCTGGTGTGCGAGGCGGGCGAAGGCGACTCGGCCGTGCGGTGCGTGTACAAACCCGTTCGCGGTGAAGTGCCGCTCTGGGACTTTCCGGACGGCACTCTCGCGGGTCGCGAAGTGGCGTCCTACGAAATCTCCGAGGCCCTGGGTTGGGGTGTCATTCCACCGACGGTCCTGCGCGACGGGCCGTTCGGCCCCGGCATGGTGCAGAAGTGGATCGACACGCCCGACGATCACGCCGAGGGACGCGTCGACCTCGTCGATATCTGCCGTCCCGATCTCGTGCCGGCGGGATGGATTCCGGTACTGCAGGCGTACGACGGCGAAGGCGAGGAGATCGCGCTCATCCACGCAGACGATCCGCGGCTGCAGCGGATGGCGGTTCTCGACGTGATCCTCAACAACGCCGATCGCAAGGGTGGCCACGCACTCGAAGGTCTCGACGGCTACGTGTACGGAGTCGATCACGGCATCTGCCTGCACGCCGAGAACAAGTTGCGCACGGTGCTGTGGGGGTGGGCTGGCCAGGCCGTGGACGATGCACTGATGACCGACGTGGTCAGGTTCGTCGAGACGTTCGACGCGGTCACCGCACCACGATTGGTCGACAAGATCACCCTGACCGAAACGGTCGCAGTGCTCGACCGAGCGCAGGAACTGATCGCCCGCCCCATCATGCCGGAGCCCCGCTCGAGCAGACCCATACCCTGGCCCGCCTTCTGATCGGGCTCGGATAGGCTCGGATACATGCATTCTTGGTCGAGCCCGGAGATCCCGACAATTCCAGGACAGGGTCCAGCGCTTCGATTGTTCGATACCGCAGACCGCCAGGTACGACCCGTCACTCCCGGTTCGACGGCTCGGATGTACGTCTGCGGAATCACCCCGTACGACGCCACCCACCTCGGGCACGCGGCGACGTACCTGACCTTCGACCTGATCTACCGACTGTGGCTGGACGCGGGCACGGACGTGCACTACGTGCAGAACGTCACCGATGTCGACGATCCGCTGTTCGAGCGCGCCGACCGTGACGGCGAGGACTGGCGCGATCTGGGAGCTCGGGAGATCGAACTCTTCCGCGCCGATATGGAAGCGCTCCGGGTACTCCCTCCGCGCGACTACATCGGCGCCGTCGAGTCCGTCGACGAGGTCGTCGAACTGGTGGAGAAGCTGGTCGCGTCCGGTGCCGCGTACGTCGTGGACGACGCCGAATACCCGGATGTGTACTTCCGTGCCGATGCCACCGAGCAGTTCGGCTACGAGTCCGGTTACGACCGCGCCACGATGGACACGTTCTTCGCCGAACGCGGCGGCGATCCCGATCGGGTCGGTAAGCGGGATCCACTCGACGCGTTGCTCTGGCGCGCGGTGCGGCCGGGTGAGCCGTCGTGGCCGTCGCCGTGGGGTCCGGGTCGGCCCGGGTGGCACATCGAATGCGCCGCCATCGCGCTCAACCGCATCGGTACCGGCTTCGACATTCAGGGCGGTGGAAGCGATCTCATCTTCCCGCACCACGAATTCTCGGCCGCACACGCCGAGGCGGCGACCGGTGATCCGCGCTTCGCCCGGCACTACGTGCACACCGGGATGATCGGGCTCGACGGCGAGAAGATGTCCAAGAGTCGCGGCAATCTGGTGTTCGTCTCCAAGCTCCGGGCCGAGAACGTCGATCCAAGCGCCGTGCGACTCGGTCTGCTCTCCGGTCACTACCGGCAGGATCGGCCCTGGTCCGACGAGGTCCTCGAACGGGCTCACACCCGGCTCGCACTGTGGCGGCGGGCTGCGGCCCTCGAGAGCGCAGCATCTGCCGACGATGTGATCAATCGGTTGCGGCAGCATCTGGCCGACGATCTGGACACCCCCAAGGCGCTCGATGCGCTCGACGCGTGGGCGAGTTTCGCCGTCGAGCGTGGCGGATCGGATGCGGGCGCACCCGGCGCCTTCGCCGATGCGGTCGACGCGTTGCTCGGAGTTCCGCTGCGTTAGTCCGCGGGTCCCAGGCGTAGGTCCGTCAGCAGATCCGGGACAAGTCGATCTTCCATGACTGCTCGGCCCGAGTCACGAAGGGCAGCAGCCAGTTCCGGGTCCCACGGACTGTCCGTCGGATGGCCCTTCAGCGGTTCGGAATTCCGTGCATCGAGCGCGTGCCGGTAGGAGTCGACGTCCATGCGCCACGGCGTCGCGTCGTATCGGGAGAGTGCTCGGGTGACCGTATGCACCCCGGCCCAGTCGAAGTCGGCACGCCAGCGGATCGCGGTGCCGGGCGCGCGGGAGGCCAGCAGCCTGTGTACCGCGGCGGAGGGCTGACCGTCGGTGCAGATCAGGCTCGCGCAGTTCGCCCCGAGAGTGCGGGCTGCGGCGGCGAGCACCGCGATGTTCTCGCAGACGAACACAGTCGACGAGCTGTTGGTGAGCGTCCCGCGCGAGAGCATGTCCACGGTCACGGGGAAGGGGATGCCCTCGTCTGCGGCATCGTTCAGCCAACGGGCCACCGAGCGGGTCTCGTCGACGCGGTAGCCGAGCACCAGCACCCGGCTGGACACCGCGTCCACCGACACACCCGCGGTCTCCCACAACGCCCTGATGCCGACCGGATCGACGGGCCGAGGGACGTTCTCGCGCAACGACAGTGCATCCAGAACAAGTTTCGGGGCACCGCCGGCCGAGAGTGCCTTGGTATCACCGCAGGCGCGTTCGGCCAGCTCGGTGAGCGACATCCCGTCCACCGGCAGCATTGCGAGGACCTTCGTTGCCACCTCGAGCGCATCGACGGCGACCCGGCCGCCGAGGGTGCCGTCCTGGTTGAGCAACGATGCGATCCAGTACTCGATCCATTCTCGGTCGGTGCCGCCGCCGAGAACCTCCCTGGCTCGATCGAGTGCATCGGCACGCACCTGAGCCTTGTCTGCGGCGATCCGTTTCTTGTCCTGCAACGGGGCCTGCGAAGTGAGGGTGTCGATCAGTCCGAGGCCGCCGTTGAGCGGATGGCTCAGCCACGCGTCGAACCGCTCGAGGTCGAGCCTGGTGCTGCGCGCCCGAGAATGCAGACTGGAGTTGGACCGAGAGATCGCGCTGCACAGACGCCACAGCTCCTGGGCGTCGCTCAGATCGACGGTGATGTTGCCGCCGACGCGAAGCCAGTTGGACTCCAACTTCTTTCGTGCCGCATCGAGCAGCGCATCCAATTCGACGCTGCCGCGCCACTCGCTGTTACCGCTCAAACTCCAGCCCACCTTCGGTTCGGGTCGGCACACGGCGCGTCAGCGGTGACCCGAGTGCGGCAGCGAGGTCGGTACCGTCGTGCTCGGCGAACAGTTCACCGTTCTCCCACACCAGAAGTGCTGCGCTGACGGTGTTCTCGGCCGTCGAATGCGCCAGGTCGTAGTGAGCGCAGCCGGGGACGTCCCCGTAGGTGATCCACAGGTCGTATCCGGTCATGAACAGATCGAGATCGAATTGCACACTCAGGCCGAGCAATTCGCTGCGTCCGTTGTCGTCGACACCGGCGAACGCCTCGTCCAGCGCAAGCAGCCGAGGTGAATGTGGATCGGCGGACGAGAGCATCACGTGCGCCGCGGCGAACAGTGGCAGGTGCAGCGACACCGACTGCTCACCGCCCGAGAGCGCACTGTGGCGTGCGACGGTGAGACGATCCTCGTTGCCGTCACCGCTGATGAGCGTGAAAGCGAACACGCGCCAACGACGGTAGTCCAGTGTCGTGGACAGGATCTCGGGGTAGGACCGTTCCGGATGTGCCGCGCGAGCGATTCTGATCTCCGACGCGAAGTGGGCTCGCATCGCGGCCAGATCGTCCTGGTTCAACGCCGAGGCGTCGCGGTCGAGCAGTTTGGACACCGCCCGGGCCCCGTCGTCGAGGTTGTCTGCGAGCACCCAGTGCACGCCGATCGTGTTGCCCGAGGACATGCGGCGCTGCTTCATCTCGGTGGACATCTGGGCGATCAGCTCGCGTGCGTCGACGGTGCGCTCGTGAATCTGCTGCGCCAGGCCGGTCAGCAATGCATCTTCGAGAATTCGGCGCTCCTGCTCGGTCAGCAGCAACTCCTGATCGGCCCTCGCCGAACCGATTCGATCGGCGAAATCTCCGACCGACGAGTAGCCCTGCTCATCCTGGACGCGGACCACGGTCAAACCGTCCGGCGCATCCCACTGCAGGCGGTAGTCCTGACCGGATGCGGCGAGTTGCGAGTCGAACTCCTGCAGCGCACTCGTCAGCGCAGTCCGGGTCGACTTCCGGCTCGAGTCACTGACTTTCACCGACGCCGTCGCTACGTCGAGTGCCGAATGCAGTGCGCGCACCACCGGTGGAAGTACCGGAACCTCGTCGTCGGGACCGTCGGCCTGCTGGACTCGGTAGAGAATCTGCTCCACGGTCAGCCAGGCGGAATCACTGGCCGGCCAGGCGTACGCCTCGTGGACGCCGAGGATGCCGAGCAGGTCCTTACGAGCGTAGGGCGCGAGCCGTACGGCGTCGCCCAGGGTTTCGGTGACGGCACCCCGCAGGCTTTCCAACGCTGTGTTGCAGGCACCTTCGGCCTTGCCGATCGCTTCGCCGGCTTCCTTGTCCGCTTTACGCGCGGCCCGCTGCTCGGCGCGGCATTTCTCGATGCGTTCGCGTGCGTTCTCGAGATCGGTGTCGATCTGTTCGGCGGTGGCACCGAGCTTCTCGCTCAGGAGCTCGAGGCGTTGCACCTGCTGCCGGTAGTTCTCGTCGGCTATCGCGGCTTCCTCGGCGAGCTCTTCGGCCAGGCCACTCGCTTCTTCGAGCCGGTTGGTTGCTTCGCGGGCGCGTTCTGTTTCACGCGTGTGATCGCCGCGCTTGCGGATCACCATCGAGCCCTGATGCTCGAAATGCCGAATCGCAGCGGCGAGGGCGTCGATGTCTCGACCGATGTGTGGGGTTCGGTGAGCAACGGCGACGGTGCGCAGCTGCTTCTCCTTCGCCGACAGGTCCGCGATCGCCTGGTCGAACTCGCGGTCGGCTGCGGCAGCACCCTCCGTGGAGGTGCGCAGCGCCCCGGCGGCGGCAGTGACGGCGCGTTGCGCTTTCACGATGGCCGAGACCCGGGGAAGTTGCTTCGCGGCCGCACTCAGTGCCTGAACCGATTCGCGGGCAGATCGCTCGTCGGCCGTTGCGGTCTCCAGCGCGGCGGTCGCGGTGTTCATCGCGGCGCCGAGCTCGGCGATGCGTTGCTCTCGCCGACGCGCCCGCGCCGTCGCGCCGATGTACTCGGCATCGGTCTTGGTGTGGCGCCCCTGCTGCACACCCTGCCAGTACCGACCGTCGACGCCTACCGAGACGGCACAGTCCGAGAATGTGCCCTGGTCCTGTTTCAATGCAACCGAATTCAGCACGTCGAGAATGCGTGATTCCGATACCGCAGTACCGGGCTCGGGTTCGAGGACGGACGCCAACGTGGTCCCGGTCGGCCTCGAGGCCTCCGGCAGCGGGGACAGATACTGCTCCGAGTTCGATTCGCCCGGGAAGTCCGCGATCGGGTGGATCCAGCCGTCGAGCAGATTCGCCGCCTGCAGCGCGGATTCGATCCCGGCCGCGTCGCCAGGGGACACCGAGTCCGCGAACCGAACCAGCTGCCACAGAGGAGCACCCGAGAGCTCGGCGCGAGAGTCGGTTCGTGCCGCGAACGGCGGCGGCGCGTCATCGTGTTCGGCCCGAACCAGGGACAGCTCGTCGCGCAGCGCGTTCAGTTCGGTAGTGCGGGTCGACACGTCGACGCGGGCCTGTGCCTGCCGGGCACGAAGCGCGTCGACCCCGTCCGCGGTCTGGTCCGACAGCACGGATTCCAGGCTCGGGGCGTCGTCGTCGCCGATGTCTGCCAACGCGGCATCGAGGGCCTCGAACGCTGCGGAGGTGATACCCGCTGAGGAGTAGAGCGCGGAATGGGTCGACCACCAGGCCCGCAGCCCCGAAGCGAACTGCGCCTTCTCCAGGTCGACGGTCGCCTCGGCTTCGGTGACCGCAGCCGACGCGGCCTCGAGCATCTCGCGAGCCTTCGAAGCGGCCTTCTCCGCACGAGCGCGTTCCGTCGACGCCTTCTCGACGGTTCCCAACGCCTCGCGAACTGCTCGCACGTCGCCGTCGCGTTCCTCGGCATGGCCACGCAGCGCGGTGCTGATCTGATCGCTGCGGGCTGTTCCCGGCAGTGGGGTCCAGACGATTCCGGCATCCTCGGCCGCAGTCTGCAGCTCCTCCTCGGCGCGGGTCACCCCGGCAATCGAATCCCGGAGGGCGGAATCGGCCCGAGCCGCTTCGGTGGTGCGCTGTTCGAGTTCTGCTCGAGCCTTGCGTGCGCGGTCGGCCTGTTGGGCGGTCGAGATCTCCAGCTTCGCAGCGGACTCGGCCAGGTCGTCCAGTTGCTGCTTGCCCTCGTACGCGCTTGAGCGCTGCAGGGTCTCGCGGTCTGCAACGGCCTGATCCAGTGCGCGTTCGGCCTCGTCGAATCGAGTTTCCGCAGCCGCTCGCTCCAGCAGACGCCGGTCCTTCAGGGCGGCGGCGGCGAAGTGCGCGGTGGTCGCATGAGTGACTGCCTCGAGCCGGCGCGAGACCTGCTCGACATCCGAACGAGTCTGCACCCGAAGGTATTTGGAATACACCGAGACGAAGTTCTTGGCGGCATGATCGGCCTGCGCCAGTCCTTCGAGCGCCCGGCCCACTTCCTCCATGTCGCTGAAGGAGCGGGCAGCTTCGAGCACCAACTGTTCGTCCAACGGGCGCAGGCCGTCGGTCAACGCCTGCGAGAGCCCCTTGGGGTCGAGGTTCTTGGCCAATTGCGGGCGGCGAAGCGTCAGAATCAGATTGATCAGCTGGTCGTAGCGCTGCGCGCCCAGTCCGAACATCCGGGCATCGATCGCGGCGCGATAGTCAACCGGGCGATCGGTCAACGCGTCGGTGCCCAGCTGTTCGCCGAGTTGCTTCTTCGTCAACGGCCGGTCGTCGGAACCCAACAACGAGAAGTCCACGCCCACTCTGCCGTCGGCCACGAAGTACCAGCGGGTCACCTTGTCGTTGTGGCGGCTCGCCCGCATACCGATGCCGACCGTCACCGATTCGGGATCGGCGCGTGAACCGCGGCCGAACTCCATCCACACGTACGAGTGCGCGCTTTCCTGCCCTCGATAGAGCAGGTTGGATTTCATCGTCCGCTCCTCTCCGGCAAACGGATTGAGCCGGCGCGGTTCGATACGACCGTCGAGGACGAACGGGAACAACACTTCGAGCGCTTTGGTCTTGCCCGATCCGTTGGGACCACGCAACACCAGCCGACCGTCGGCGAAGGAGAACTCCTGATCGCGGTAGTCCCAGAGGTTGACGATCCCTGCTCGCGTCGGCCGGAAACGTGTCGAGTGTGTGGTCATCTACTCAAGCCTCTACTTCGGATGGATCGGTGCTGTCGGCCTGGTCTGTACTGGGGGCCTGTTCGGTGCCGAAAAGCGAGTCCTGCGGGGTCCGATCGCGCACACTCACCATCACGTCTCGGTAGCGCGCGATCACCGGCAGCACCAGCACGCCGCCGGACACGCTGTGTATCAATCGAAGTCGGTGCAACAGCGCAATCGCCCGCAGCCGCAGGCCGTCCCGATCGGTTTGCCACTGAGCAGCGAAGGTGCGGCCGAAGCGTTCGACGAGATCATCGACGACCGTTGTCAGCCAACTGTCCTCGATCAGCGGATACCGCGTCGCGCCGTCCGCATTCTCGGCTGTCGGGGAATCGGAACCGAACCCGAACTCGGCAAGATCGCCGAATACTCCGCCGTCGGGAATCGCGTCGTCCAACTGCTCGATCAGGGCGTCACCGTCGGGAAGGGGGTAGGTCGCCAGCGCGGGTGCATCCGGATCGATCACTCGGTCCGAGATCTCGCCCGCGATCAACAATGCGACCTGGGCAATGGTTCCGGTGCTGGGGAATCGGTAGTCCGAGAGACGTCCCGAGGTATCGATGAGCGCCACTCCCTCGGCGCGCCGCTCGGCAACGAGGCCGGTGAGCAACTCGACATCGGCAACGGTGCGCGACGCGGCCAGGGCGGTACGGCCGTCCGAGTCGAGATCGTCGAGATAGACGACCGGTTGCTCGACCAACGCCCGGCGTACCGCACGCAGCGTTTCCTTCGGGTCTGCCTCACGTCCGGAATCGGTGTGTGCCGAATCGGAATCCTCGGGATCGATCGGGGCGTCCGAGCCGGCCAACAAACCGCGAATCGATCGCAGATGCTGGACGGCGCGAGGCGGCCTGAACAGGGCGACGACAACGGGTCGGTCGATGTCGTAGAGCGCCTCGCCTGCGGACGGGTTGTTCGCCCAGCCGGTTGCGTCACCGTCGGCCAACGCGATGGCCCCGCGGGTCGCCAACCAGCCGATCGCGTCGACGAACGCGTCTCGGTCGCTCGCCCGGTCGGTCGTCAGCTCCACGCCGTCGACCTGACTCGCCTCTGCCGCAACATGATCGGCGAGTTCGGACAGAGTGATCTGGTTGCCCGCCCGGCCGAGTGCAGCCAGTGCCAGCGCCAGGTACGCGTACCTGCGGCGGTCGAAGATTCGGTCGGTGGACGTCCGCGCGGGTTGACTGTCGTCGAGTGCGTCGATCACCGGGAAGAGTCGGGCCGTGGTCTCGGTGACCTCGAGGCGATACCCGAACAGTTCGAGCAGGTCCTCGCGCAACTCGGTGGCCCATCTACGCAGCAGTGGCAGCGCGATCCGATCGGGATACGTCGTGGTCACCAGGTGATTCGACAGCGCGACCCGGGCGGCCCGCTGGTAGGAATCCAGTGCGAGGGTGGAGATCTCGCGAGCTCTCATCGGCGTGCCACCTCGCTGACGTCGAGCGCGAGGCGATCCAGATGCAGCCGGCCTCTGCTGGTCCGCACGATCGTCGAACGGTCGCTGTCGCTGAGCGTCAGGCGCACGCCGCTGTCCGATCCGGACGAGTCGGAGGTGCGTCCGCTCACGCGCACCCGCGCCGTGAGTGCAGCGTTCAGCAGGCTCAACAGCACCTCGGTTTCCTGCTCGTCGAGAATTCGGTCGTGGATTCCGGCCGAGGCAAGCGATTGTGCTGCGGCACTGCGTGATCGCTGCGACTCGAGTTGTTGCTCCCGAAGCCGTCTGATGCCGCCGTCGTTGCGCTGCACCCGTCCCGGAACACCGGGGGTCGGAGTGCGTCCGGTCTCGGCGAGGGTGCGTGAGATCTCGACCGGTGGTGCCTCCCACCACGATCGGGAATTCGGGATGATGTCGGCGTCGGGATGCACCATCGACAGATGCCGTGGTTTGCCGAGGCCGAACACGGCATGGAACAGGGCGTGCGCGCTGTCTTCGGTCGGTGCGGCAGCGAACCAACCGGCGAGGTGGCGCAATTGGCTTTCGCGACTGACTCCGCCCTTGCGGGTTTCGGTCACCCGACGCAGCAGCGACAGTACGGCAGCGATCGCGCTCATCGTGCCCTCGCGGAGTCGTTCGGACTCGCTGAGTTCGGACTCGGCCGAGACGAACCAGTGTGAGAGGCCGGCCCAGCGGTCGGTCCAGTCGGCGCGGCGTTCGGCGACGGTGAGAAAGACTCGTTCGTCGCTGATCGCGGCGCGCTCGACGAGCTCCTCGATACCGGTGCTCTCGACGAGTGCTATCGCCTCGGCGAGCTTCGGTGCGTAGCGGGTCAGATCGGAGCTGAATTCACGCATGTGCGTCAGCAGGGCGTCCTTGTGGACCAGAAACGACTCCGGCGTGATCTCGGTGGTGCGCACGAGATCGCCGAGCACCAGATAGAAGTGGGCGGCACGGGTCGCCATCTCCGACAGTGTCGAATCGAGTCGGCTGAGCTTGCGGTAGATGCGATCGCCGTCGGCCAGACGGTTCGCCTCGGCCAGCTCGTGCATGTCGGCCAGCAGCTCGGGCAGCACCAGCCGCGACAGCGCGGCGTCGTCCAGGCGGGCCCCGAGCACGTCCTCGACCGCACGGTAGGCCTTGTAGCCTGCTTGGCCGAACTGGTAGACGAAGTGACGGTTGCGGTACTCGGCGAGAGTTGCGGCGCGGGTGCCGTCGTAGCTGCGTTCGAGCAGGCCCCAGGCGTGGAGCTGATCGAGGAGAGGCGCGATGTCGAGGGTGGTCGGTGCTTCGTGGCGCCGCCCGGAGCTGCGCGCGATCAGGTCGGCCACGTCTCCGGAGTGCAGCAGGACGACGTAGTTGGCTCGTGCAGTGTCGAATGCGCGGAGAACAGCCAGGTACTCGGATCGTTTCTCGGCAACGGCGAACGAGAAGAGACCGAGGCGATCTTCCTCCACGAACGCATTCACGACTCCCTGCCGCGCGTCCTCAC
This sequence comes from Rhodococcus sp. 15-2388-1-1a, assembly GCF_002259145.1. Lineage (NCBI taxonomy): Bacteria > Bacillati > Actinomycetota > Actinomycetes > Mycobacteriales > Nocardiaceae > Rhodococcus > Rhodococcus sp. 15-2388-1-1a. The sequence continues at coordinate 685,752 of NZ_NPFP01000008.1, forward strand.
CTGATTCGCTCACTGGAACAGGGTAGGGGGTAGGAGTGGAGCCTGCGGAATGACCCTGGTGGGAGCAGTGGAGCCTGCGGAACGACCCTTGGGGTAGGTGCCCCAGTCGTTGAACCGTGCCGGTTACAGCTCCACGGTCACTTTTCCGTTCACCACTGCGGCGGGGTAGGTGCGCACCGAATCGATGCCGCTGGGGCAGGTGCCGTCGTCGAGCGAGAACGTGTACTGGTGCAGTGGACACACGACGATGGATCCGTCGATCTGACCGTCGGCCAGCGGCCCGCCCTTGTGCGGGCACACGGCGTCCATCGCCCGCACCGAGCCGTCGCTGAGCAGGAACACAGCGACTTGCTTGCCGTCCACCACGTAGGCCCGTCCCTCGCCGGGTGTCAGGTCCTCCAGCGCACCCACCGGCACGCTCATCGGACCGGCACCTGTGGCAGCGGAAGCAGTGGCAGCGACGGGGTGAACTGGGCGGCCGATTTGGGTGCCGCGCGATCCTGCCATGGGTCGATGTACCCGTCCACCGATGCCTGCATCCGCTCGTCGAGTCCGGCCACGATGCCGTCGCGGTCGTCGATCAACACGCTCTGCAGTTCCTCCAGGCCGAGGCGTGGCACCCACGCGTACGTTCGCTCGAGCCACTGGGCGTTCTCGCGGTAATGCTGGATGAACCTGCCTGCCACGGCCAGAACCTCCTCGGCTCCCGTCACGGTGGCCAGTAGATCGCCCTTGCGAATGTGCGCACCGGCCGCGCCGCCCACGTAGATCTCCCACTTGTCCTCGCCGACCGAGACCACGCCGAAGTCCTTGCACAGTGCCTCCGAGCAGTTGCGCGGGCAGCCCGCGACCGCGAGCTTCAACTTCGCCGGAGTCTCCAAGCCCTGGAATCGCTCCTCGAGGGCGATGCCCAGTGCCGTCGAGTCGCCGAGACCGAAACGGCAGAAATCGCTGCCCACGCAGGTCTTCACCGTGCGCATGCTCTTGCCGTACGCGAAGCCCGAGGGCATGTCCAGATCTCCCCACACTTTCGGCAGGTCTTCCTTCTTGATGCCGAGGAGGTCGATCCGTTGGCCGCCGGTGACCTTGACCAGCGGTACGTGGTACTTGTCTGCGACGTCGGCGATCTTGCGCAACTGATCCGGGGTGGTGACGCCGCCCTTCATCTGCGGCACCACCGAGAACGTGCCGTCGCGCTGGATGTTGGCGTGGACGCGGTCGTTGATGAACAACGCCCCGCGCTCGTCCACCCAGTCCGGGCCCCACACCGTCCGCAGCAACGACGCCAACGGCATCTTGGCTGCGGCGTCCTCCGCTCCGCCGGTCGCCAACGCCGCGAACACCGCCGACACCGCGCGAAGATCCTGCGCTCGAACGGCCTCGATCAGTTCCGGCTTGGTCATGGGGATGCAGGGGACGTACCAGTCCGCTGTGGGATCGGCCTCGACGGCACCGCCCGCTGCGCAGGCGATGATGTCCTTGACCAGACCCTTGCACGATCCGCACCCCTTGCCCGCCCGGGTCTTCGCGGTCACGTCGCCGAGGTTCTTCGCGCCCGCGTGTACGCAGGCCACGATGGCACCCTTCGTCACGCCGTTGCAGTTGCACACCTGGACGTCGTCGGCCAATTCGGCGGCTCCTGTTGCCGCAGAGGGCGTTCCCATGTCGAAGAGCATGCTGATGCGCTCGTCGGGTAGCGGCACTTTCTCGTCGAACGCCTGGGTCAGGAAGTTGGCCTTGGAGATGTCGCCCAGCAGGGTGGCGCCGACGAGTTTGTTGCCCCGCACGATCACCGATTTGTACGTACCGCTGCGTGGCTCGTAGAACTGGACGAACTCGTCGTCGTCACGTTCGGGGGAGGTGATCCCCATCGACGCGACGTCGACACCGGCCACCTTGAGCTTGGTGGTCAAACGCGAACCATGGTATGCCGCAGTGGGATCGGCTCCGGTGAGTACGTCGGCCAACACGACGGCCTGCTCCCACAGCGGTGCGACGAGACCGTAGACCTCGCCTCGATGCTGACAGCATTCACCGACGGCATAGATGGAACCCTCGTCCTCGCACCGCAATTGGTCGTCGACGACGATTCCGCGTTCGATGACCAACCCGCCCGCGCGAGCGAAGTCGACGCTGGGACGAATGCCTGCGGTGACCACGACCATGTCTGCGGCGAGCGAGGTGCCGTCGTTGAACCCCACACCGGTCACGACGCCGTCCTCGGAGCGCAACACCGAGGTGGTCCGCTTCGAGGTGTGCACGCCGACGCCGAGTGACTCGATCTTGCTGCGCAGCACCCGTCCACCGCGTTCGTCGAGCTGCTGGTTCATCAGGTGACCGGGGGAGTGCACCACGTTCACCTCGAGGCCCTGGGTGCGCAAACCGTAGGCGGCTTCGAGCCCGAGCAGACCGCCGCCGATGACGACGGCCGAGACGTCGTCGCGTGACTGCGCCATCTGCAGCATGCCGTTGGTGTCGGCGATGGTGCGGAAGCCGAAGACGCCGCGCGCCAGCCTGCCGTCCGACTCACGCAGGCCGTCCATGTTGGGGAAGAAGGTGTTACTGCCGGTGGCGATGATCAGCACGTCGTAGTCGACGGACCGACCGCTCTCGCAGACGACGGTCTTGGAGAAGCGGTCGAGTGAGATCGCGCGGTCCCCGGCGTGCAGTGTGACGCCGTTCTCGCTGTACCAGCTCATCGGATTGAGGATCAGATCCTCGTCGTCGACGGTGGCCTCGCCGGACAGCACGTGCGAGAGCATGATTCGGTTGTAGTTGCCGTACGGCTCGTCGCCGATCATGGTGATCTCGAACAGCGCACTGCCGTCGCGTTTGATGATCTCCTCGACCGCCCTGGCACCGGCCATCCCGTTGCCGACCACCAGCAGTCTCTGCTTACCCTCGGTCATCAGATCAGCACCAGACCGAAATCGACGACGACCTCTCCGCTGGTTCCGGCAGGGGCGGCGACGACCAGTTCCAGCACCGTGTCCGGATCCACGTCCTCCACCACCCGCAGCGGAATGTTCACTCCGTCCTTGGCACCCATCGGGAACATGCGCATCGGGCTGCCGTCGCGCAGCAAGGTCACGACCACCAGCTCGTCGCTGGAATTTCCGCCGCGAAAGTACAGCGGCTGAGCCGTCGCACCCTCGGGGACGACGAAGCTGAGGCTTGGATCGATCAGCTCGGGCTTGTCCAGACCGTGCCCGGTGAAGGAGAAGATGCCCTGCAGGAATCGCGGTGTGCTGGCCATACCCACGAGGTTGCGGGGTCGGGGTGACGTCACCGCTGCGGTGACGTTACGTCGGGATCAGAAAGACCTCACCGGCTCCCGGTCCCTCGTGTGCGGTCGGTCAGAGCCCGAAGTTGCCCGGACCGCGGCGCCTCAGGTACTTCTCGAACTCGGCCGCGATGGCGTCGCCGTCGATCTTGGCGATTGCATCGGACATGTCCACCTCGGCGTCGCCCCGCTCTTCGAGGCTGCGCACGTACTCGCTGATCTCCTCGTCTTCCTTTGTCATCTCGGTCACCGCCTCTTCCCATTCCTCGGCCTGGGTTGGCAGTTCGCCGAGCGGTACCTCGATGTCGAGCACGTCCTCGACCCTCTGCAGCAGCGCCACGGTGGCCTTGGGGTTGGGCGGCTGAGAGACGTAGTGCGGAACAGCAGCCCAGAAGGAGACCGCCGGCACCCCGGCCTTGACGCACTCGTCCTGCAGCACACCGGTGATCCCGGTCGGTCCCTCGTAGCGGGTCTGTTCGAGGTTGAACTGTTCTGCCGACTCCGTGCTGTAGGCGGTGCCGGTCACCGGAACTGGCCTGGTGTGCGGAGTGTCGGCCAGCAGCGCTCCCAGGATCACCACGGTCTCGACGCCGAGCTGTTCGACGAATTCGAGCAGGTCGTCGCAGAAACTGCGCCAGCGCATGTTCGGCTCGATACCGCGCAGCAGCACCACATCGCGCGAGCTGCCGGGAGGCGAGCACACCGACAGTCGAGTCGACGGCCACTCGATCTCGCGAGTGACACCGTCCACCTGGCGGACCGTCGGGCGGTTGACCTGGTAGTCGTAGTAGTCCTCGGAGTCCAGTTCGGCCAGCGGGCTGGCGTCCCAGATCAGTTCCAGATGTTCGATCGCGCCGCTGGCGGCATCGCCTGCGTCGTTCCAGCCCTCGAAGGCAGCCACCAGGATCGGGGAGCGCAACTCGGGAATGTCGTCGTCGAGATCGTCGAGATCGTCGATGTCTGTGGCGTTGGCCACAGCGTCGTGGACGGCCTCGATCAATGCGGCATCCAGAGGCACATCCGATCCGGAACCTGAAATGTCCGTATTTTGGGTTCCGTCGTCGATCGGGGACTGGTCATCGAGGTTTCGGGGACTCACCACGACAGCCTACGACCCGACGTGACTTCGGTGCCCACTACTCTGTAGTGATGCCCGCTCAACACAAGCCCAGTCTGCTCGATGCGATTTCACGTCGCGTTGTCATCGGCGACGGTGCGATGGGCACGATGCTCCAGGACGCCGACCTGACTCTCGACGACTTCATCGGTCTCGAGGGCTGCAACGAAATCCTCAACGACACCAGGCCCGACGTCCTGCGCGAGATCCACCGCGAGTACTTCGCGGCCGGCGCGGATGCCGTGGAAACCAATACGTTCGGGTGCAACCTGCCCAACCTGGCCGATTACGACATCGAGGACCGGATCCGCGAGCTTGCGGAGAAGGGCACCCGGCTGGCCCGTGAGGCCGCCGACGAGATGGGTCCGGGCCGCGACGGGATGGACCGTTACGTGCTGGGCTCGATGGGGCCGGGCACCAAGCTGCCCACTCTCGGTCACGCGCCCTTCGCCCGACTGCGTGACGCTTACACCGAAGCCGCACTCGGCATGATCGACGGCGGTGCCGACGCCATCCTGGTCGAGACCTGCCAGGATCTGCTGCAGGTCAAGGCCGCGATCATCGGCAGTCAGCATGCGATGGACAAGCTCGGTGTCCGCATCCCGATCATCACCCACGTCACCGTCGAGACGACGGGCGCGATGCTCGTCGGCAGCGAGATCGGTGCTGCACTGACGGCACTCGAACCCCTCGGTATCGACATGATCGGGCTCAACTGTGCGACCGGCCCGGCCGAGATGAGCGAGCACCTGCGCCATCTGTCCAAGCATTCGCGTCTTCCGGTGTCGGTGATGCCCAACGCGGGTCTGCCCACTCTGGGCGCAAAAGGTGCCGAGTACCCCCTGACCGCCCCCGAACTGGCCGCGGCCCTGAGCGGTTTCGTCAGCGAGTACGGGTTGGCTCTCGTCGGTGGCTGCTGTGGCACCACGCCCGAGCACATCCGCCAGGTTGCCGACATGGTCCACGGGGCAACGAAACTCGAACGTCGGCCTGCGCCCGAGCCGGGCGTCTCCTCGCTCTACTCCGCCGTTCCGTTCGAGCAGGATGCCAGCATTCTGATGATCGGTGAGCGCACCAACTCCAACGGATCCAAGGCATTTCGCGACGCGATGCTCGCCGAGGATTACGAGAAGTGCCTCGACATCGCCAAGGATCAGACACGCGACGGCGCGCACATGCTCGATCTCAACGTCGACTACGTCGGTCGCGACGGTGCCGCCGACATGGCTGCGTTGGCCAGCCGCCTGGCGACGGCGTCGACCCTGCCGATCATGCTCGACTCCACCGAACCTGCCGTTCTCGAAGCAGGTTTGGAGCACCTCGGTGGCCGCAGCGCGGTCAACTCGGTCAACTACGAGGACGGCGACGGGCCGGACTCGCGATTCCAGAAGATCATGCGTCTGGTCAAGGAGCACGGTGCCGCTGTCGTTGCTCTGACCATCGACGAAGAGGGACAGGCACGTACGGCCGAGTGGAAGGTGCGTGTCGCGGACCGGTTGATCACCGACATCACCGAGAACTGGGGCCTGCGCCACGAGGACATCATCGTCGACACCCTCACCTTCCCGATCTCGACGGGCCAGGAAGAGGTGCGACGCGACGGCATCGAGACCATCGAGGCCATCCGGCAGCTCAAGGAGAAGTACCCGAAGGTGCACACCACCCTCGGGCTGTCGAACATCTCGTTCGGCCTCAATCCCGCTGCGCGCCAGGTGCTGAACTCGGTGTTCCTGCACGAATGCACGCAGGCCGGCCTCGACACCGCCATCGTGCACGCGTCGAAGATCCTGCCGATGAACAAGATTCCCGATGAGCAGCGCGAGACGGCCCTCGATCTGGTGTACGACCGTCGTGCCGAGGGCTACGACCCGCTGCAGAAGCTCATGCAGCTCTTCGAGGGTGTCTCCGCGGCGTCGGCGCGCGAATCCCGCGCCGAGGAGCTCGGCCGACTGCCGCTGTTCGAGCGACTCGAACGACGCATCGTCGACGGTGAACGCAACGGCCTCGACGCCGATCTCGACACCGCGATGACCGAGAAGCCACCGCTGGAGATCATCAACGAGACCTTGCTCTCGGGGATGAAGACCGTGGGTGAACTGTTCGGCTCCGGCCAGATGCAGCTGCCGTTCGTGCTCGCCTCGGCCGAGGTGATGAAAGCTGCTGTTGCGTATCTCGAGCCGCACATGGAGGCGACCGACGACGACGGCAAGGGCCGCATCGTGCTCGGTACCGTCAAGGGCGATGTACACGACATCGGCAAGAACCTCGTCGACATCATCCTGAGCAACAACGGCTACGAGGTGGTCAATCTCGGTATCAAGCAACCGATTTCGACCATTCTGGAGGCCGCGATCGACAAGCGCGCCGACGTGATCGGCATGTCCGGGCTGCTGGTGAAATCCACCGTGGTCATGAAGGACAACCTGATCGAACTCAACTCGAAGGGTGTCGCCGAGCAATTCCCCGTTCTGCTGGGCGGAGCGGCGCTGACGCGGTCGTATGTCGAGAACGATCTGCAGGACGTCTACGAGGGCGACGTGCACTATGCACGTGATGCGTTCGAGGGCCTTCGGTTGATGGACACCATCATGACCACCAAGCGTGGCGGCGGACCGGCCCCGGACAGCCCCGAGGCACTCGCCGCGAAGGCCAAGACGGCCGAGCGCAAGGAACGCCACGAGCGCTCCAAGCGCATCGCCGAGAAGCGCAAGGCCGCCGAAGCACCGGTGGTCGTGCCCGAGCGATCCGATGTCGCTGCCGACATCGACATCCCGGTGCCGCCGTTCTGGGGCACGCGCATCGTCAAGGGCGTGTCACTGTCGGAGTACTCGGGGCTACTCGACGAGCGGGCCCTGTTCCTGGGACAGTGGGGTCTGCGCGGTGCCCGCAAGGGCGAAGGTGCCACGTACGAGGATCTGGTGGAATCGGAAGGCAAACCGCGCCTGCGGTATTGGCTGGATCGCCTGAGCACCGACGGCATCCTCGCGCACGCGGCGCTGGTGTACGGGTACTTCCCGGCGGTCTCGGAGGGTGACGACGTCGTCGTACTCACCGAACCCGAACCCGATGCGCCCGAACGCTTTCGGTTCACGTTCCCGCGGCAGCACCGCGACCGCTTCCTCTGCATCGCGGACTTCGTTCGATCGCGTTCGGCTGCACGGGAATCGGGCAAGGTCGATGTTCTGCCGATGAACCTGGTGACGATGGGCCAGCCCATCGCGGACTTCGCCAACGAGCTGTTCGCCGCCGACTCGTACCGTGACTACCTCGAGGTCCACGGAATCGGCGTCCAGCTCACCGAAGCCTTGGCCGAGTACTGGCATCGCCGGGTACGCGAGGAGCTGAAGCTGTCCGACGGCAATTCCGTTGCCTCGGAGGATCCCACCGAGGCCGAGGGCTTCTTCAAACTCGAATATCGGGGTGCTCGTTACTCGTTCGGCTACGGCGCGTGCCCGGATCTCGAGGACCGCATCAAGCTCGCCGCTCTTCTCGAACCCGAGCGCATCGGCGTGAAGCTGTCCGAGGAACTGCAGCTACATCCCGAACAGTCGACCGATGCGTTCGTACTTCATCACCCGGAGGCCAAGTACTTCAATGTCTAGCGCAACTCACCTGCACGGTGTCCTGTGGGACATGGACGGCACACTGCTCGACTCGGAGAAGATCTGGGACGTCGCCATCGGTGAGTACTCCCGCACCCTGGGAACGGAACTCAGCGCGGAGGTGCGCGAAAGCACCCTCGGCAACTCGATGTGGGATGCCCTGCGCAAGGTATTGGCGAATGCCGCGGTCGAGGTCACCGACGAGCACCTGATCCAGGGCCGCGAGTGGCTGACCACGCGAGTCGGGGATCTCTTCGCCGAGGGGATTCCCTGGCGCCCCGGCGCCAAGGACGCTCTCGCTCTCGTGCGCGAGATGGGTCTGTCCACGGGGCTGGTCACCAACACCGAGCGGGGTCTGGTCGAGCGGGCTCTGGACACCTTGGGGCGCGAGTACTTCGACATCACGGTCACCGGCGACGAGGTCGAGGCAGGCAAGCCGCATCCGGCGCCCTACCTACGTGGTGCTGCACTGCTGGGACTGGATGCCGGCTCGTGCCTTGCGGTCGAGGATTCACCCACCGGGTCGTTGTCGGCGCACAGTGCCGGCTGCCCGGTGCTGGTGGTTCCGTCCGAAATCGCAGTGCAGGCCGCACCGGGATACACGATTCGCGACGGTCTCGTCGGACTGACCGCGGACGACGTCAGACGGGCATGGTCGTCCTGATCTCGACCGATTCGCACCCCTGATCGACGACGTGAAAGAATATGCAGCCGTGAAGACTTTCGATTCCCTGTTCGCCGAGCTCACCGACCGCGCGAAGACCCGTCCCGAGGGCTCGGGCACTGTCGCAGCGTTGGACGCCGGAGTTCATTTCCAGGGCAAGAAGGTCCTCGAAGAAGCTGGTGAAGTGTGGATCGCGGCCGAGCACGAAAGCGACGAGGCGCTCGCCGAGGAGATCTCGCAGCTTCTGTACTGGGTTCAGGTGATGATGGTGGGCAGAGGCATCGAGCTCGAGGACGTCTACCGACATCTGTGAGGCAAAGGTCCGCACCCCTCCTACGAATTCACCGATGAAGGAAAACTCCATGCTGCGCGTAGCCGTACCCAACAAGGGCGCACTGTCCGAGTCCGCCGCCGAGATTCTCAGCGAAGCCGGCTACCGACGCCGAAGCGACTCGAAGGACCTGACGGTTCTCGATCCGGCCAACGGCGTCGAGTTCTTCTTTCTCCGCCCCAAGGACATCGCAATCTACGTCGGATCCGGCCAGCTGGATCTGGGCATCACCGGACGCGACCTGGCGCTGGATTCCGGTGCCGCGGTCGAGGAGCGGCTGGCACTCGGATTCGGTCGTTCGACCTTCCGCTACGCCGCGCCGGCGGGCAAGGAGTGGGCACCCGAGGACCTGGGCGGACTGCGCATCGCGACGTCCTATCCCAACCTGGTTCGTAAGGATCTGGCCGCCCGAGGACTCGAGGCAACCGTCATTCGCCTCGACGGCGCAGTCGAGATCTCCATCCAGCTCGGGGTTGCCGACGCGATCGCCGACGTCGTGGAGTCGGGACGATCGCTGCGTCAGAACAACCTCGTCGCCTTCGGTGAATCTCTCTGCGATTCGGAGGGCGTGCTGATCGAACGAGCAGGCACCCCGGGCACCGACTCCGCACGCAAGCAACTGATCGCCCGCGTACAGGGCGTCGTCTTCGCGCAGCAGTATCTGATGCTCGATTACGACTGCCCCAAGTCGATCCTCGACGAGGCAGTCAAGATCACTCCTGGAATCGAGTCGCCGACTTTGGCACCGATGGTCGACGACAACTGGGTTGCCGTGCGCGCCATGGTGTCTCGTAAGGTGCACAACAACGTGATGGATCAGCTCGCCGAGCTCGGTGCCAAAGCCATCCTCGCCTCCGACATCAGGTCCTGCCGCGCCTTCTAGATCCGATACGGCCGTCAGCTCCGACGCCGAACCAACACTGTCTGAGCGATACGACCGACCGGTCCCAGCTCGTCACTGAGTGTGCCCGCACACATGGCGATACCGTCGGGCCCGGTGGAGGTCTCGGCCGACACCCCGATCCATTCGCCCTGCGGCACTCGGAACACGTGCACGGTCAGGTCGGTGTTCAAGAACGTCCACTCGTCGATCGGGAGCTTCGCTCCGATTCCGTTGGCGATGTCCGCGATCGAGAAGAGCCTTTCGAGGGGCGTCATCGATTCACCCTGCACGAGAACAGGTGTGGGCCTGGCCCAGATCTCGCCCGGCCCATCCGCACCGAGCCCGGTGAGCATCTTGAACTCGACGGCGTCGAGATAGCCCGACGACCAGGTGCCACCGAAGGCGTAGTCGACACCGTCGCTCACCGGTCGCATCACCGGATCGCCCGAGTGTGCAACGTCGTCGGTCGGTACGGTGCGCATGCGCCATGCGCTGCCGCGGGCCACCGCGCGCGCAGTTCCCGAGGCGCCTTCCGCCCAGAGCTCCGCGACGACGAGTTCGATATTGGCACCGGGTCGCTCCGTCCATGCCCGGATCTCGATGTCCCCGACAGGAATCGGCCCGAGAATGTCGACGGCCACGCGACTGATACGGGTGTCCTCCCTGGCGTCCACTCGCTCGAGCGCACGGACCAACAGGGCCGACGGTGGAGCGCCGTGCTGCATCGTCGGTGCCCACAGGCTGACGGTGTGCTCGGTGGCGGTGACCCTCTCGTGGCCTTCTCTGCCGACCCCGGCGGGAACGAAGAAGGCATTCGGAACCGTCACAGCTCGGCACCCGTCGGTTCGGCAGCGGCCGTGGGCCAACCCGGATAAGCCGGGGGAGTACCGCCGAACTCCGGACACAGCGCCTGGTGGTCGCACCACTTGCACAGTGCGCCTTTCTTGGCGCGGAAGTCACCGGTCTCACCCGCCGCCAGAATCGCCTTCCAGATCGCGGACAGCATGCGCTCGAACCTTCGCAGTTCACCCTCGTCGGGGGTGTAGGTCAGCTCCTGCTTGTCGGAGAGATACATCAACTTCAGTTGCGCTGGAACGACTCCACGCATCCGCATGATCATCAGGGCATAGAACTTCATCTGGAACAGCGCCTTGGACTCGGTGAACTCCCGTGGAGCCCGGCCCGTCTTGTAGTCGACGACGCGGATCATCCCGTTCGGTGCCACGTCGATCCGATCGATGAATCCGCGCAGCGGCGTACCGTCGTCGAGCACGACCTCCACTCGTTGTTCACAGGACTCGGGCTCGAACCGAGTGGGGTCTTCGAGTTCGTAATAGCCGGCGACCAGCGCACGAGCCCGGTCGAGAAACGCCGGTCGTTCGTCCACCGGGACCAGAGTCTCTATGTCGGGTGACCGAGCGACCACTCGCTCCCAGGCCGGATCGACGAGCTCTCGCGCAGTGGTCGGCACACGATCCTGTGCTGGCAACGCGTACAGGGCCTCCAATGCGGCATGCACCACAGTTCCCTTCACCTGAGCTTCGGTGGAGACCTCGGGAATTCGGTCGACGGCACGGAGGCGATAGAGGAGTGGGCACTGCTTGAAATCACCTGCGCGCGAAGGCGACAACGCCGGCGTACTACGAGAACCGGTCGTCGACGGCGACGCGTGCGCAGTGTCGCCGAGATCGAGTAGAGGCAAGTCGATGGGCGTCGACACGGAAATACTCACGTCTGCGAGACTATGCCGTTGGTCCGACATCTTCGGTCAAGGCCGTAGTCTGGCACGTCGAGTCGTCCCAGGTGTCGGACCGAACAGGTCGGGCGTCCAACAGAGCAACGAAAGCAGGTTCCGCTGTGCCGTCCGGTGATGCTGTGTCCTTCGGTGATTCCGCGTCCGCGTCTACCGACGGGTCCGAGGTCGACGCGATCGTCGATGCCCCGGTCATCGGTGCGGACGAAGTGGTCACCGCGAGTGTCGACGAAATCGAACTCGACGAAGCTTCGACGGCCGACGACGGCATCCCGGTCGAGCCGGTTCCGACCGGACCCGCCCGCAGCGGACCGTTCCGCGTCGGAGATCGAGTCCAGCTGACCGACGGGAAGGGCCGCCATTACACGGTGGTTCTCGAGGCGGGCAAGGAGTTCCACACCCATCGGGGCGGAATCACCCACGACAAACTTCTCGGTGCCGACGAGGGCAGCGTCGTCACGTCGGTCAACGGCACCCCTTACCTCGCGCTGCGGCCGCTGCTGACCGACTACGTGCTGTCGATGCCGCGTGGCGCGCAGGTCATCTACCCCAAGGACGCAGCCCAGATCGTGCACGAGGGTGACATGTTCCCCGGGGCGCGCGTGCTCGAGGCCGGTGCCGGATCCGGCGCTCTGACGTGCTCGCTGCTGCGTGCCGTCGGCACGGCAGGCACGGTCATCTCCTACGAGATCCGCCAGGACCATGCCGACTACGCGATCAAGAACGTCGAGACCTTCTTCGGCGAGCGGCCGTCCAACTGGCACCTGACGGTGGCCGACGTGGATCAGTTCGGTGTCGACCGTCCCGGTGAGCAGGTCGATCGGGTCGTCCTCGACATGCTCGCGCCCTGGGACGCATTGCCCGCCGTGTCGAAAGCTCTCGTTCCGGGCGGCGTGCTGCTCGTCTACGTCGCCACGGTGACGCAGTTGTCCAAGGTCGTCGAAGCCCTTCGGGCGCAGGAGTGCTGGACCGAACCCCGTTCGTGGGAGTCGATGGTGCGGGGGTGGCACGTCGTCGGACTGGCGGTTCGTCCCGAGCATCGGATGCAGGGGCACACGGCATTCCTCGTCAGTGTCCGACGCCTCGCCGAGGGCACCGTCACGCCGAAGCCGCAGCGTCGATCCGGCAAGGGCTGACGACAAGAGCCGCCACCGGCGATTCCCGACCTCGGTCTAGGCGCAGGGAGCCTGCCCCATCGCGAGGATCTGGCAGGTGCTGGCATCGGAAAGCTTCCAGTCGCCGTCGATCAGCACCCAGGTCTGCGGGGACGGAGCTGCCGTTCCCCGAGGCGTGGCAATAGCGACGTCAGCGGTGGATGTCTCGCCCTCGACCGTCGGTTCGGCCACCTCGAAGGTGATCGCGCCGTAGTTCGCCAGGGCCGCGGTCATCGTTTCGAGGTTGGTCAAGCGTGCCTGTCCGTTCTCGACCGCGGCCGCCTTCGTCGCCGCGTCGACGTCCGGGGCCACCAGCTGCAGCAGAGATGCTTCGAGTTCGCCGGAGGTCGGCGGCGTGACGGCGGGTGCATCGGTTGCCGTGGCGCTGCTCTCGGCGGCCGACGTCGAATTGTGATCGGTCCGATCGGATTCGTCGGCCGAGCTGCACCCGGCTACCGACATCACTGCTGCCGCGAGCGCGACACCTGCCGAGAAAATGCGCATCTTCACTGGTGAAGCCCCTGATTCCGTGGTCGGTCCGCTGTTTGGTCAGGTGAGGCTAACATGAACTCGACCGACGCTCGGGTGCGGTCGAACACACTGCTTCTCCGTCCCGATCGTGGTGTCGGTCCGCACATTCGGGCCGGTGCCGGTAGCGTTGATAGATCGTCACTGGGAGGAGTCGCTCATGAGCTCAACAGACAATCCGGATGTGGCCGCGGCCAGAGCCGAACTGGACGCCGTGCGAGCCGAAGCTGCTTCACTGCGCCGTCAACTGGGGGAGTCCCCCGAGCAGGTACGCGAACTCGAAGGTCGCGTCGATTCGCTCTCGCTCCGCAACGCGAAGCTGATGGACACCCTGAAAGAGGCCAGGCAACAGCTCATCGCGCTCCGCGAGGAAGTGGACCGCCTCGGCCAACCACCGAGCGGCTACGGCGTTCTGCTGAGCGTCTTCGACGACGGAACGGTCGACGTGTTCACCTCCGGACGCAAGATGCGGCTGACGTGCTCACCCAACATCGAGGCCGACTCGCTGGCACCGGGACAGACGGTGCGCCTGAACGAAGCGTTGACCATCGTCGAGGCCTGCACCTTCGACCAGGTCGGCGAGATCAGCACTCTGCGTGAGCTTCTGGGCGATGGATCGAGGGCGCTCGTCGTCGGTCATGCCGACGAGGAGCGAGTCGTGTGGCTGGCCAAGCCGTTGATCGACATGGTCAACGACGAGGGTCCCGTCGACCCGGACGAACCGTCCCGCAAACTGCGCCCGGGCGATTCCCTGCTCGTCGACACCAAGGCCGGCTACGCCTTCGAGCGAGTCCCCAAGGCCGAAGTGGAGGACCTGGTCCTCGAAGAGGTGCCGGACGTCGGGTACGAGGACATCGGTGGTCTCGGTCGACAGATCGAGCAGATTCGCGACGCCGTGGAACTCCCGTTCCTGCACAAGGATCTGTTTCGCGAATACTCGCTGCGTCCGCCCAAGGGTGTTCTGCTCTACGGTCCTCCCGGCTGCGGAAAGACGTTGATCGCCAAGGCTGTTGCCAATTCGTTGGCCAAGAAGATCGCCGAGGCACGCGGGCAGGACGCCAAGGAAGCGAAGTCGTTCTTCCTCAACATCAAGGGCCCCGAACTGCTCAACAAGTTCGTCGGCGAGACCGAACGTCACATCCGCATGATCTTCCAGCGAGCACGGGAGAAGGCGTCCGAGGGCACCCCGGTCATCGTGTTCTTCGACGAGATGGACTCGATCTTCCGCACCCGTGGTTCGGGAGTCTCGTCCGACGTCGAGACGACGGTCGTTCCGCAGCTGCTCGCCGAGATCGACGGCGTGGAGGGGCTCGAGAACGTCATCGTGATCGGTGCCTCCAACCGTGAGGACATGATCGACCCCGCGATCCTGCGGCCCGGTCGCCTGGACGTCAAGATCAAGATCGAGCGGCCCGACGCCGAATCGGCACAGGACATCTTCTCCAAGTACCTGACCGATTCGCTGCCGGTCAACGCCGACGATGTCGCAGAGTTCGGTGGAGACCGCGCTGCGTGCATCCGAGGGATGATCGACCGCGTCGTCGAGCGCATGTACGCCGAAAGCGACGACAACCGCTTCCTCGAGGTCACGTATGCCAACGGAGACAAGGAAGTTCTGTACTTCAAGGACTTCAACTCCGGTGCCATGATCCAGAACATCGTCGACCGCGCGAAGAAGTACGCCATCAAATCGGTACTGGAAACCGGCAACGGCGGTCTACGAATTCAGCACCTGTTCGACTCCATCGTCGACGAGTTCGCCGAGAACGAAGATCTGCCGAACACCACGAACCCGGACGACTGGGCTCGAATCTCCGGCAAGAAGGGCGAGCGGATCGTCTACATCCGCACGCTGGTCACCGGCAAGAACGCCAGCGCGAGCCGGGCGATCGACACCGAGGCCAACACCGGCCAGTACCTGTAGATCCTGCACAGAGCAGTATCGGGGCGCGTCCGCACAGGGCGCGCCCCGATCTGTGTCCAGGTGCCGTCTAGGCTCGACTCATGCAGCGCATCATCGGTATCGAGGTCGAGTACGGCATTTCTTCGCCCACCGAGCCCACCGCCAATCCGATCCTGACGTCGACCCAGGCAGTGTTGGCCTACGCGGCCGCGGCAGGGGTACCGCGGGCCAAGCGCACGCGCTGGGATTACGAGGTCGAGTCGCCTCTGCGTGACGCTCGCGGCTTCGACCTCGGACGCTTCAGCGGCCCCGCCCCGGTGATCGACGCCGACGAGATCGGCGCAGCCAACATGATTCTCACCAACGGTGCTCGCCTGTACGTCGATCACGCTCACCCCGAGTACTCCGCTCCGGAGGTACGCGACCCGCTGGATGCAGTGATCTGGGACAAAGCAGGCGAGCGCGTGATGGAAGCTGCCGCCCGCCATGCGTCGAGCGTCCCGGGAGCACCGCGCCTTCAGCTGTACAAGAACAACGTCGACGGTAAGGGTGCGTCGTACGGCACCCACGAGAACTACCTGATGTCGCGCGAGACACCGTTCTCGGCCGTCGTCGCCGGTCTGTCGCCGTTCTTCGCCTCGCGGCAGGTCATCACCGGGTCGGGACGTGTCGGAATCGGCCAGTCCGGTGACGAAGCTGGCTTCCAGCTCTCGCAGCGGGCGGACTACATCGAGGTGGAGGTGGGCCTGGAGACCACCCTCAAGCGCGGCATCATCAACACGCGCGACGAACCGCACGCGGATGCGGACAAGTACCGCCGCCTGCACTGCATCATCGGCGACGCGAATCTCGCCGAGATGTCGACCTACCTCAAGGTCGGCACCACAGCGCTCGTGCTCGACCTCATCGAAGCGGGGGTCGACCTGTCCGATCTGCAGCTGGCCAGGCCGGTGACCGCAGTCCATCAGATCAGCCACGATCCGACGCTGCGCAAGGCCGTCGCTCTCGCCGACGGCCGCGAACTGACCGGTCTTGCGCTGCAGCGGATCTACCACCAGCGCGTCGCGAAATTCGTGGCTGCCGAAGGCAGCGACGATGCGCGCGCACTGGACGTGCTCGACAAGTGGGCCATGGTTCTCGACCTTCTCGAACGAGATCCGATGGAGTGCGCCCATCTGCTGGACTGGCCCGCGAAACTGCGCCTGCTCGAAGGATTCCGCCAGCGGGAGGGGCTCGGGTGGTCGGCTCCGCGGCTGCATCTGGTCGACCTGCAATACTCCGATGTGCGGCTGGACAAAGGCCTCTACAACCGGCTGGTTGCTCGTGGGTCGATGGATCGACTGGTCACCGAGCAGCAGGTACTCGATGCCGTCGGCACCCCGCCGGACGATACGAGGGCGTACTTCCGCGGCGAGTGCCTACGCAAGTTCGGGGCCGACATCGCCGCAGCGAGCTGGGACTCGGTCATCTTCGATCTCGGCGGCGACTCCCTCGTTCGTATCCCGACCCTCGAGCCGCTCAGAGGCACCAAAGCGCACGTCGGGGCACTGCTCGAGTCGGTCGACAGCGCCGCGGAACTCGTCGATCAGCTCACCAACTGACGCACCCGAGAACCGGTGCCGACTATTCGCGGTGTCTTGCCAACCGGCGGAGTCGGTCTGTCGGTAGGGTAAAGGTCCGTGCACTTTCGGCGGAACGTTCGGTTGCACTTGCACATCCACGACGGTGCACCTGGAATCGACCGGTGAGAGTGCAGTAGATCTGTTTTCTCGATATACGGAGGAGGTCGGCGACTATGGCACAGGAGCAGACACGGCGCTCTGGCGGCGGCGACGACGATGAGGTTCCCGGCGACACCGGAGCCGGTGGTCAGGAACGACGCGAGAAGCTGGCCGAGGAGACCGACGACCTTCTCGACGAGATCGACGACGTGCTCGAGGAAAACGCCGAGGACTTCGTCCGCGCCTACGTTCAGAAGGGCGGCCAGTGACGGTGGATCGTTCGGACCCACGGTCGGTCGGCGACGGCACGGCGATCCCCTTCGGGTCGAGCAGCTCGTCGTTCTCCGATTACCTGCGCCAGCACGCCCCTCATCTGTTGCCCGAGAGCGGTATCGCAGCGGATCTGGCGTCTCACACCGCGAACGGCGGCTCGGACAAGTCCGGCATCGCTCCGCACGGGACGACGATCGTCGCACTGACCTACGCGGGCGGAGTTCTGATCGCCGGTGATCGGCGTGCCACGCAAGGCAATCTGATCGCCAATCGCGACATGCAGAAGGTCTACGTCACCGACGACTACTCCGCCGCGGGCATCGCCGGGACGGCAGGCATCGCGATCGAACTGGTACGGCTCTTCGCCGTCGAACTCGAGCACTACGAGAAGATCGAAGGCGTGCCGCTCACGTTCAACGGCAAGGCCAACAAGCTGTCGTCGATGGTGCGAAGCAACCTCGGTGCCGCGATGCAGGGGCTCGCCGCCGTCCCGTTGCTGGTCGGATTCGACATCGACATCTCGGATCCGGACCGAGCCGGACGGATCGTGTCCTACGACGTGGTCGGTGGGCGATACGAGGAGCGTTCGGGCTACCACGCGGTGGGATCGGGATCGCTGTTCGCCAAGTCCGCGCTCAAGAAGCTCTATCGCCCCGGAATGACCGAGGAGGAGGCGATACGTGCGGCGGTGGAATCGCTGTACGACGCCGCCGACGACGATTCGGCCACCGGTGGTCCCGACGTCACCCGCGGGATCTACCCGACGGCCGTCGCCATCACCAGCGTCGGGGCGGACGATGTTGCGCACGAGAGGATTTCGGCTGCAGCTCGGTCCGTCCTCGCGGAGCGAACCGAGAGTGCAGCGCATTCCGGCGGTGCCGAGCATCACACCCGGGCCGGCCAGCAAGTGAGCGAAGGGGGTAGCGCACCATGACGATGCCGTACTACGCATCCGCCGAACAGATCATGCGCGATCGTTCGGAGTTGGCGCGCAAGGGAATCGGCCGCGGCCGCAGCGTCATCGTGCTGACGTACGCGGACGGGGTCCTGTTCGTGGCCGAGAACCGTTCGACAGCGTTGCACAAGGTGAGCGAACTCTACGACCGGATCGGCTTCGCGGCCGTGGGCAAGTACAACGAGTTCGAGAACCTGCGCAAGGCCGGTATTCAGCACGCCGACATCAAGGGATACACCTACGATCGGCGTGACGTGACCGGCCGTTCGCTCGCCAAGACGTATGCGCAGGCACTCGGCTCGATCTTCACCGAGCAGCTCAAGCCGTACGAGGTCGAGATCTGTGTCGCGGAGGTGTCGCATCAGGACGAGCCGATCGCGACGCAGCTCTACCGCATCACCTACGACGGATCCATCGTCGACGAGCAGGATTTCGTCGTCATGGGCGGGACGACCGAGCCGATCGTGGCTGCACTGAAGGACACGTACCGCTCCGGGCTCGATCTCGCCGACGCGGTTCGCGTTGCCGTCGACGCACTCACGGCAGGTCCGGCGACACCGCCTGCGGCGGGCGGCGAGCCGGAGAAGAAGGTTCTCGAGGTGTCGGCGCTCGAGGTTGCGGTGCTGGACCAGGGGCGGCCGCGACGAGCGTTCAGACGCATTGCCGGAGCTGCGTTGGAGGACATGTTGCCGACGCCGACTGCGGCGGTCGAGACGGTACCCGACACCGAGGGTGCACCGCCTTCCTGACGGTCGGTCCCCACACTCGTACGGCCTCGTGCGCTACCGCTTCCGGTAGAGCGCGAGGCCGTTCTTGTCACTGGTGAACTCGAACGACGTTCCGTCGCCCACCACTTCGCCGTCGGCCGCGAGCGCGACGGCGGCACCCTCCACCTCGACGGTCAGCTTCTTCACCGCTCGACGGACGTAGGCGGGCGACGAGCCGAGGGTGCCGGTCAACGTTGCACACAGCAGTCTGGTCCTGGATGCCTTCGGCTCCGACGGCAGAAACCGAACATCGAGCGTTCCGGTGTGAATGCTGCTGCGAGACATGGGGACTTGGTCTGTCGGTACGTAGTTGCCGTTACCGACGAACAGCATCCAGACCGAGTGCCTGGTGCCGTCGAGCCGGATGTTCAGCGGTTCGGCAGCAGCCAGCACCCTCGTCATCGCGATCGCGGCGGCCGGCCATTTGCCGATTCGGCGCTGCAGCTTCTGACGCAGCCGCACCGAGTCGGGGTAGCCACCGAATGTGGCGGTGTTGACGAACGACACGCTGCGGCCGTCGACGGACACCTCGGCGATGTCCACCAGTTCGGCGGTGCCCGCTTCGACGGCAGCAGCAGTGTCCTCCACGACGGTCAGCCCGGTGTCGCGAGCGAAGTGGTTGAGGGTGCCACCCGGAAATGCTGCGAGCGGCAAGCCGTTCCGCACCGCCGATGCGGCAACACTGACCACCGTGCCGTCGCCACCGCAGACACCGAGGGCGCGCGGAGACGTGCTTCGAATCCGCTGCTCCAGTTGCTCGTTGAAGTCCTGATCGGGATCGGGCACGAACAGATCGGCGTCGGGAAGTGCTCGACGGATCGCATCGGGCACCGCTTCCGAATCGTCGCCCGAACCCGGATTGACCAGCACCAGCAGCCCCCGGCCGCCGTGCAGTGGCTCGACCTCGGCCGGGGAGCCCAGATCGGCGGGCTTTTCCGACCGCACGGCCCACCAGCGACGGGTGGACAATGCGATGGCCGAGCCGAGAGCGGCACCGGCGATGACGTCCGTCGGCCAATGCACCCCGACGTGGACCCGCGAATAACACACCGCGGCCGCGACGGGTGCCAGCAGCGCGCCCGCCACCGGGGATTCGATCGCCACCGCCGTGACGAACGCAGCCGCCGACGCCGAATGCCCGGAGGGAAACGACGACGACACCGGCGGAGCCAGGACCTGGCGCAGGACGGGAACCGACTCGGAATCGGGACGAGTCCTTGGGAACAGCGGTTTGAGCAGCCCGTTCGCCACCGAGCTCGCACCCGCCAGCGCCACGAGACCCCGAACGCCGCCGCGTCGGGCCGGGCCACCTGCAGCCACGAGAAGTGCGGCCGCGCCGAGCCACAGACGACCGTGGTCGGCGGCGTTACTCAGTGCGCGCAGGCCGCCGTCAGCTCTGCTCTGCCGCAGGGCGGCACTTCGAGCGACCAGGGACAGATCCCACGCGTGAACGGTCGTCGAGATCGAGGTGCGCGTGGAAGTCATGACGCCCAGCCTAGGCACGTGCGACGGCATCTTCACGGACGGACGACATCGGGGCGCTCCGACACATCGTTTCGAGGGTTGCGTTGTAGTGTCGAAGTGTGCAGCGACGAATTATGGGCATCGAGACAGAGTTCGGTGTCACATGTACTTTCCACGGACATCGACGGCTGAGTCCGGACGAAGTGGCTCGCTATCTGTTTCGCCGAGTCGTCTCATGGGGTCGCAGCTCGAATGTGTTCCTTCGCAACGGTGCCCGCCTGTACCTCGACGTGGGCTCGCACCCCGAGTACGCCACCGCCGAGTGCGACAGTCTGCTGCAGTTGGTCACCCATGACCGCGCCGGCGAGCGGGTCTTGGAAGACCTGCTCATAGACGCCGAGCAGCGCCTGGCAGAAGAGGGCATCGGGGGCGATATCTATCTGTTCAAGAACAACACCGACTCGGCGGGAAACTCCTACGGCTGCCACGAGAACTTCCTCGTCCAGCGTGCCGGTGAGTTCTCCCGAATCTCGGACGTGCTGCTGCCGTTCCTGGTCACGCGCCAGTTGATCTGTGGCGCAGGCAAGGTACTCCAGACGCCGAAGGCTGCGACGTTCTGCCTGTCGCAGCGCGCCGAGCACATCTGGGAAGGCGTCTCCTCGGCAACCACTCGTTCCCGGCCGATCATCAACACTCGCGACGAACCGCACGCCGACGCCGAGAAGTACCGCCGCCTGCACGTCATCGTGGGCGACTCGAACATGGCCGAGACGTCGACGATGCTCAAGGTCGGAACGGCAGCCCTCGTTCTCGAAATGATCGAGGCGGGTGTGTCCTTCCGAGATTTCGCATTGGACAATCCGATTCGCGCCATCCGCGAGGTCAGTCACGATCTCACCGGACGGCGTCCCGTTCGACTGGCCGGGGGACGACAGGCCAGCGCCCTCGACATTCAGCGCGAGTACTACGCACGAGCCGTCGAGCACCTCAAGACGCGCGAGCCGAACACTCAGGTGGAACAGGTCGTCGACCTGTGGGGACGAACGCTCGACGCCATCGAGACCCAGGATTTCGCGAAGGTGGACACCGAGATCGACTGGGTCATCAAGCGCAAACTGTTCCAGCGTTACCAAGACCGGTACTCGATGGAGCTGTCCGATCCCAAGATCGCTCAGTTGGACCTGGCTTACCACGACATCAAGCGCGGCCGGGGAGTGTTCGACCTGTTGCAGCGCAAAGGGTTGGCCAAGCGCGTCACCGAGGACGAACAGATCGACGAGGCCGTGGACCTGCCGCCCCAGACCACCCGAGCCAAGCTGCGCGGAGAATTCATCACGGCCGCCCAGGAGGCAGGTCGCGACTTCACGGTCGACTGGGTGCACCTCAAGCTCAACGATCAGGCTCAGCGAACCGTGCTCTGCAAGGATCCGTTCCGCTCGGTCGACGAGCGAGTGGAGAGGCTGATCGCGTCGATGTAGTGCCCGACGCAGTCGGGTCGTTACCGCTGCGGCCACCCACGAGCAACTAGGCTCGACTGTCGTGGCCACCACCAAAGTCGAACGCCTGATGAATCTGGTCATCTGTCTGCTGTCGACACGTCAGTTCCTCACCGCGGAGTGGATCCGCGAGAGCGTTGCCGGATACGACGACTCCACCAGCCACGAAGCGTTCAGCAGGATGTTCGAGCGGGACAAGAACGAACTGCGTGACCTCGGTGTCCCGTTGGAGACCGGTACCGCCACCAGATTCGGTGGCGTCGAGGGCTATCGCATCAACCGCGATGCCTACGAACTGCCCGACATCGACCTCACCAGCGAGGAATCGGCCGCCGTCGCGGTCGCCGTCAAGCTGTGGGAGTCGCCCGAACTCACCTCCGCGGCACAGAGTGCGTTGCTCAAACTCCGAGCCGCGGGAATTCAGGTCGACCAGAACGAGTCCGCCGCGTCGGTGACCGCGGTTCCCGCACGCACTCGCGGCTCCGAACCTGCGCTGGGTGCCTTGCTGGCCGCGATCGACGACGGCAAGTCGGTGCGGTTCCAACACCGCCCGTCGTTGACCGAGCCGTTCACCACCAGAACCGTCCAGCCCTGGGGTGTCGTGACGTTTCGCGGTCGCTGGTATCTGGTGGGACACGACGTGGACCGCAACGACACCCGCACGTTTCGCCTCTCCCGAATCGGCGACGAGGTCAAGTCGTTCGGCACCCCGCAGAGCGTCCGCAGGCCCGACGGCGTCGATCTGCAGGACATCGTCCGTCGAGTCGCGGGTACGTCCTCGGTATCGGGCACGGCCCGGGTATGGCTGCACGACGGAAGGGCGCTGGAATTGCGCAGGATGGGAACGGTGGTCGGCGTGCAGAGCCTCGGTACCCGCAGCGGCACTGTCGTCGAGGTGCCCGTGCGGTCCTGGGATTGGATCTCGCGGTTGATCGCAGGTCACGGAGCGGATGCGGTGGTACTCGAACCCGCCGAGCTGCGCGCAGACGTGATCTCGACCCTGCAGACAGCGGCCGACGTGGAGAACGAGCGATGAGCGCGCGACTGTCGGTTCGGCTGGCCAGGTTGCTCAACATGGTGCCGTTCTTCATGGCGAATCCCGGGTTGAGCGCCGAGGAGGCCGCGCGGGAGCTGGGGGTGTCGACGGCGACGCTGATGGCCGATCTCAATCAGCTCTGGATGTGCGGTCTGCCCGGCTACGGCCCGGGTGATCTGATCGATCTGTCATTCTCCGAGGAGAGCATCGACGTGACGTTCTCCGCCGGGATCGATCGACCGCTACGCCTGACGTCGACCGAGGCGACGGCTCTGTTGGTTGCGCTTCGATCTCTGACGTCGATGCCCGGCATGGTCGACCCGTCCGCCGCTCAGCGAGCGATCGCGAAGATCGAGACCGCAGCAGGCTCGGCGGCGGCCAACGTGCCACTTTCGTCCGATCACGACGGAGCAGGTGCAGAGGAGGGCCCGGTCTCGAGTACCGTCCGATCTGCCCTGCGTCACCGGCACGCGTTGGAACTGACCTACTACTCCGCGTCGCGGGATGTGGTCACCGAGCGAACCGTCGACCCGATCAGGACGGTGGTCGTCGACGACCACAGCTACGTGCAGGCGTGGTGCCGAAGCGCCGAGGGAGTTCGACTGTTCCGGTTCGACCGCATCGACTCGGCCACCGAGCTCGACGAACCGGCTGCGCCGCCGGAATCGGTGCAGGACGAGGACGCCTTCGAGATCTTCAACGACGATCCCTCGCTGTCGCAGGCGCGGCTGAAGGTGTCGCCTGCCTTCACCTGGATCCTGGACTACTACCCGATGACACAGGTCGCTGCGGATGCGGACGGGTCGATAGTGGTCACGATGCGGTTCGCGACGCTGCAGTGGATGACTCGGTTGACGTTGGGCTTCGGCGGCGGCGTCACGGTACTGGCACCTGAATCCTTGGTGAACTCCGTCCGCGACCGAGCGCGTTCGGCCCTGGATGCGTACGCCGAGCTCGACGCCACCGGCGTGGACGGCACCGTCGCCACATGAACGCGGGGCAAACCCGCGGCCGCCGCTGCCGGAGGCGGTACCCGCGGTCGGGTACGCTCGATTCATCTGATCTGTAGGAGGTTCGCATGGGATTCACCAGTCCCTGGCACTGGGCCATCGTTGCGGTGGTCGTCATCATTCTGTTCGGTTCCAAGAAGCTGCCCGAGGCTGCTCGCGGACTCGGCCGGTCGTTGCGCATCTTCAAGAGCGAGGTGAAGGAGATGCAGAACGACGGCAAGTCGGACGCCGACACTGCGACGGCACAGCAGCCGACCGCTCCCGCACAGCTGCCCTCGCCTGCGCCCGTCGTGCAGCCGAACAGCGAGACCCAGCACGACGCCAAGTCTGCCTGAGCGCACGGCCGCTCAGCACACCTTCGGTGCCAAGTGGCACCGAAGGTTCACTGCTGTCGGTGACGGCCCTCCGCCGCCGTCCGACCGAAGAAGGCTGACCGTAGAACACCATGCGCATTCCGTTCGATCCGCGGCGTAGCAAGCGCCGAGTCAATCCCGACGGCACCATGTCGTTGGTCGATCACCTGTACGAGCTGCGAACCCGGCTCCTGTGGTCGTTGGTAGCAGTTGCAGTGACGACTGCTTTCGGGTTCTTCTGGTACTCGCACACCATCTTCGGCGTCGAGAGCCTCGGCGACCTCCTACGGGGTCCCTACTGCACGCTCGATCCCAGCCTTCGCGCGAATCTGAGCAACGACGACCAGTGTCGTCTGCTGGCGACCGGACCGTTCGATCAGTTCCTGTTGCGATTCAAGGTCGCGTTCACCGCCGGTGTCGTGCTGGCCTGCCCCATCTGGCTGTATCAGATCTGGGCCTTCATCACTCCCGGCCTGTACGCCAACGAACGCCGGCACGCGGTGTCGTTCGTCTCCGCAGCGGCAGCGCTGTTCGTCGCCGGAGCCGTCCTGGCCTACTTCGTGGTCGCCAAAGGCCTGCACTTCCTGCTCTCCATCGGTGACAACGTGCAGATCACTGCCCTGAGCGGCGATCAGTACTTCGGATTCCTGATCAACCTCCTCATCATCTTCGGCGTCAGTTTCGAGATTCCGTTGCTGGTCGTCGCCCTGAATTTTGTCGGCGTACTCACCTACGAGCGACTCAAGGCATGGCGTCGAGGTCTCATCTTCGGGCTGTTCGTCTTCGCGGCCATCGCAACTCCGGGGCAGGACCCGTTCTCGATGCTGGCCTTGGCCTTGGCGTTGACGGTTCTCTTCGAGATGGCAGTGCAGATTGCGCGGATTCACGACAAGCGTAAGTTGCGCAAGAGAAGAGACGAATGGGGTGATGTGTCAGATGACGAAGCAACACGTATCGAAGGCGCAAGTACGATCGAGTCCCCACACGCTGTCGCTCCGACACCGCCGCCCAGCGGATTCGGTGCTGCGACCCGCACCCAGTCACAGTACGACGACACCATCTGATTCCGGCCGCTTCGTTGGGACCAGCGCATGACGGAGACTACGGCGGACGTCCAGCTGAGTCCGAAACCTACTCAGCTGCAACGCTTCTCGGCCGAACTCGGTTTCCCGCTCGATCGGTTCCAGGTCGATGCATGTACTGCTCTGGAGAACGGCCACGGCGTTCTGGTCTGTGCCCCCACCGGTGCCGGCAAGACCGTCATCGGCGAGTTCGCGGTGCACCTGGCGCTCGCCGCGGGACGGAAGTGCTTCTACACCACCCCGATCAAGGCGCTGAGCAACCAGAAGTTCGCCGAGCTGACCGCGCGGTACGGGCGCGACACGGTCGGGCTGCTGACCGGAGACTCGTCGATCAACCCCGATGCCCCCATCGTCATCATGACGACGGAAGTGCTGCGCAACATGCTCTACGCGTCATCGGACGCGTTGCGGGGCCTCTCGCACGTCGTCATGGACGAGGTGCACTACCTGGCCGACCGTTTCCGAGGCGCGGTGTGGGAAGAGGTCATCCTGCATCTGTCCGACGACGTTCGACTGGTCAGCCTGTCGGCAACGGTGAGCAACGCCGAGGAGTTCGGTGCCTGGATGAGCACGGTTCGCGGTGACACCTCCGTCGTGGTGGACGAGAACCGCCCGGTGCCCCTCTCTCAGCACATCATGGTGGGCCGCCGATTGTTCGATCTGTTCGACACGCGAGCCCAGTCTGCCGACGGCAGCCAGAAGATCGTCGTCGATCGGGAACTCGTCCGGCACGTCAAACAGCGTCAGTCCCTCGACTCGATGGACCGCTGGCACGCTCCACACAGCAGAGGCCGCGGCGGTCGGTCAGGCGGCGGCGGTCGAGGTGGCGGCCATGGCAGTGGCGCGAACAACCGCCCGCTGGCCCGTCCCGATGTGATAGCCAAGCTCGACGAAGAGGGTCTGCTCCCTGCGATCACCTTCATCTTCAGCCGCGCCGGGTGCGACGGCGCTCTGACCCAGTGCATGCGTTCGCGGCTGGTGTTGACCACGCCCGAGCAGGCGGAGGAAATTCGGTACATCGTCGAGAAGCACACCTCGGAGCTGCCGCGCGAGGACCTGGAGGTTCTGGGTTTCTGGGAGTGGCGCGACGCACTCGAGCGCGGATTCGCCGCCCATCACGCCGGGATGTTGCCGGTCTTCCGGCACACCGTCGAGGAGTTGTTCGTCAAGGGCCTGGTCCGGGCGGTGTTCGCCACCGAGACGTTGGCTCTCGGGATCAACATGCCTGCCCGAACCGTCGTGCTCGAGAAGCTGGTCAAGTTCAACGGTGAGACACACGCCGAGTTGACGCCGGGGGAGTACACCCAGCTGACCGGCCGGGCCGGACGCCGCGGCATCGATGTCGAAGGACATGCCGTCGTGCTGTGGCAGCCGGGCACGGAGCCGACCGAGGTCGCGGGTCTGGCGTCGACCCGTACGTTCCCGCTGCGCAGTTCGTTCGCGCCGGCGTACAACATGTCGATCAACCTGATCGAGCAGTTCGGTGCGGCCGATTCGCGTCTGTTGCTCGAAAGGTCGTTCGCACAGTTCCAGGCCGACCGCTCCGTCGTCGGGATGGTTCGCGGTATCGAGAAGAACATGCAGACGCTGGAGGCGCTCGGTGCACGCCTCGGCGGCCCCGACGGGGAGTACTTCGAGTATGCGCGGCTGCGCGAACGACTGAAGGATCGCGAGAAGACCCTCGAACGCCAGAACAGATCCGATCGGCGAGACAAGGCAGTCGATTCGCTGCGCGCACTGCGCCGCGGCGATGTGATCTCGGTGCCGACCGGTCGCCGCAGCGGCCTTGCCGTGGTTCTCGAGCCCGATGACGACCGAGCCGATCCGCGTCCGCTCGTACTGACCGAGGACAAGTGGGCCGGCCGACTCTCGGCAGCGGACTTCCCTTCTCCTGCCACACCTCTGGGCACCATGCGGCTGCCCCGTTTTGTCGACCATCGCACGGCGAAGACCAGGCGAGACCTCGCAACCGCCCTGGTGACGCGCGGAATCTCGCAGCCGTCGGACCGCATCCGACGCAAATCGACCGCAGCGGACGACAAGGAACTGGCCACCCTTCGACGAGCCATCCGATCGCATCCGGTGCACGCGCGCCCCGACCGCGACGAGCTCGGCCGCACCGGTGAGCGATACAACCGGTTGGCGCGAGAAACCGAAACGATGCGGCAGAAGGTATCGGCGACGACGAACTCCCTCGCCCGGACCTTCGACCGCATCCTGGCCTTGCTCGCCGACCGCGGTTACGTGACGGCAGGCAAGGATCCGAAGGTCACCGACGACGGCGCGCGGCTGAGTCGGATCTATTCCGAGTCCGATCTGCTGGTCGCCGAATGCTTGCGCGGCGGCCTGTGGCAGGGCCTTTCTCCGGCGGAACTGGCGGCCGTGGTCTCGGCTGTGGTCTACGAGTCCAGGTCGGAGGGTGACATCACTCCGCACGGTCCGACGGGTCCGATTCGACACGCGCTGACCGAGACCGTGCGGGTGTGGCACGAGCTGCGGTCCGACGAAGTTCGGCACAAGCTTCCCCCGACGAGAGAACCCGACATGGGCTTCGTGAAGGCGATCTACAAGTGGGCGTCGAACCATTCGTTGGTCGATGCTCTCGTCACAGCGGGTGACAACGGCAAAGCACTCTCGGGTGGAGACTTCGTGCGTTGGTGTCGGCAGGTGATCGACCTGTTGGATCAGGTTCGGCTCGCTGCCCCGGAGCCGGAACTGTCGCGAACTGCGGCGCGGGCGATCGCAGCTCTCCGCCGCGGCGTGGTCGCGGTCGATGCCGCATGACGGGACCGAATCCGACTGCCGGGTCGGTACAGCGGCGAGTCGTACGGGCGGGTTACTGTACCCCCGACGAATCCGAATTTTCAGTGGAGGCGAGATGAGCGGCCCATACGGTCCGAACGATCCGGACAACAGCTGGTCGCGCAAGCCCGATCAGCAGGACGGCGCCGCGAAAGACACGCCGGAGACGCAGCCTGGTGGTTCTTCGGCCGAGTCACAGACTCCGACGCCTTCGGCGTGGGGTCAGTACGGACAGCCGCCGGCCGCGCCCTACGGCGAACCCGGCCAGACGGCGTACGGGCAGAGCCCACAGCAGCCCGGCGGCCAGTACCCTCAGGGCCAATACCCTCAGGGGCAGTACCCCCAAGGGCCATACCCTCAGGGCCAATACCCACCCGCCGGCTATCCGCAGGGGCAGTACCCCCAGGTCCCGAACGCGCGGGGCGGCTATCCCCAGGGACAGAACCCCACCGCGCAGTACCCCGCCGGTCAACAGTACGGCGCACCCTATCCCGGTGCCGGCGCGCCTGCATCGGGCGATGCGGCATACCAGAACCCCTACGCACCACAGCAATTCGGTAGTGGACAATACGGGCCAGGGCAATACGGTCAGCAACCACAGCAGCCGTGGAATCCCAACCAGCAATATCCCAACCAGCAATATCCGAATCAGCAGGGGCCCGGGCAGCCCGGGGCCAAGTCGAAGACGCCCCTGATCATCGCAGGTGCCGTGGTCGCAGTAATCGCGGTGATCGCTGTGGTGTCGTTCTTCGCGTTCGGACGCACGACCACCCTCGATACTGCGGCGGCAGAGGAGGGCATTCGCACGGTCGTCACCGAGTCCTACGGTGCGTCCGACGTCTCCGGTGTGTCCTGTCCCCAGGACATCGAGGTCAAGGCCCGGACCAGTGTCGATTGCACCCTGACGGTCGACGGTTCTTTCAAGACGGTGACGTTGACCTTCCTCGACGACGACGCCAACTATGAGGTCTCTCTACCCAAGTAGACCCGTTTCGGTCACTCGGTCAGGTCGTCGACGCCGTGGCCGCCATCGCAGCGACGAGGCGGGCCACGGCGTTCTCGATACCGAGGGTCTCTGCGAGCGTGTTCAGCGCGTCGAGATCGGCGGGCTCGGCCGGAATCTCGTCGGACTTCGACAGGACCACATCGGCGTCGGTGACAACCCGGACGACGGGCAGCGCCGCGTCCAGGTAGTCGCCGGCATTGGCCAGCTTCGCTCGGATGCCCTTGGCCATGTCCGACGACGGGTCGAGTGCCGCAGCGCGCAACGCACCGACGGATTCGTAGGTCATCATCAGGCTCGATGCCGTCTTCTCCCCGATACCTTTGACGCCGGGCAGGCCGTCGGAGGCATCGCCGCGCAGCAAGGCGAGTTCCGCGTACGCCGCACCCGCTCGATGAAGTGGCACCCCGTAGCGCTCGGAAACCAGTGCGGGATCGAACAATTCGGCTTTGGCCAGCCCACGTCCCACGTACAGAACGCGCACCTCGTTCGGCTCGTCGGCGGCAACCTGAAGCAGGTCTCGGTCTCCACTGACCACGACCACGGGGTCCTGACGCTCGCGCGCGGCCAGGGTCCCCAGCACGTCGTCGGCTTCGAGACCGTCTGCGCCCGCGGTCGCGATCCCCAATGCGGCGAGCACATCCATGATCATGTCCACCTGCGGTGTCAGCGTTTCCGGAACTTCTTCGCTCTCGGCGACCTCCGGGGCAGCCTCGGCCACACGGTGCGCCTTGTAGGACGGCACGAGATCGACGCGGAACTGTGGCCGCCAGTCCAGATCGAGACACACGGCCAGTCGGCTGGGTTCGGTGCGCGCGATCAACGCCGAGATCATGTCGAGGAAGCCGCGAACGGCATTGACGGGTCGCCCGTCTGGGGCCGTAATCGACTCGGGCAGTGCGTAGTAAGCCCTGAACCACAGGCTCGCACCGTCGAGGAGCAGCAACGGAGACTTTCCGGGGGCGGTCATGGCGCTCATCTTGCCGTACGGCATTAGCCTGAAGGTATGAGTGTCGATTCTTCGGTCAGTTCCTCACGTTTCTCCAGCGATGTCTATGCGTCCAGGCTCGCCCGCGCGGCTCGCCTGACGTCGGAAGCGGGCTTGGATGCCCTGTTGATCACGCCGGGTCCGGATCTGCAGTACCTGATCGGCTCGAAGGCCAGCTCGTTCGAGCGTCTCATCGCTCTGGTGGTTCCGGCGGACGGCAGCACCCCCACGGTCGTCGTTCCGCGGCTCGAGCTCGCCGCGCTGGGTGATTCCGCGGCTCAGGAGCTGTCTCTGACGCTCGTCGACTGGGTCGACGGTGTGGATCCGTACGCACTGGTGTCGGCCGCTGTTCCCGGCGGAACGAGAACAGCCGTCGCCGACGCCATGCCCGCCCTGCATTTCGTGCCGCTGGCCGGTGTCTTCGGCACGGTCCCTGTACTGGCCACGGACGTGCTGCGCGAACTTCGTATGGTCAAGGATGCAGCCGAGATCGACGCGTTGCGGCGCGCCGGTCACGCCATCGACCGCGTGCACGCCCGGATGGGTGAATGGCTTCGAGTAGGCCGCACGGAAGCTCAGATCGCGTCGGACATCGCGGCCGCGATCGTCGAAGAAGGCCACACAGCACCGGAATTCATCATCGTCGGATCCGGGCCTCACGGTGCCGATCCGCATCACGAGGTATCCGATCGAGTAGTCGAGGCGGGCGACATCGTGGTGATCGACATCGGGGGACCCGTCGCACCGGGATACAACTCCGACTCGACCCGGACCTACAGTCTCGGCGAGCCGCAGGCGGAGATCGCCGAGCAGTACGCGGTACTGGAGCGGGCCCAGCAGGCAGCTGTCGATGCGGTGGTGCCCGGTGTCACGGCGCAGTCCATCGATGCGGCCGCCCGCGACGTCCTGGTCGACGCCGGTCTGGGGGAGGCGTTCCTCCACCGCACCGGTCACGGGATCGGCCTGTCGGTACACGAGGAGCCGTACATCGTTGCGGGTAACGACATCACGCTGACCGAAGGGATGGCGTTCAGCATCGAGCCGGGAATCTACTTCCGCGGACGGTGGGGTGCACGCATCGAGGACATCGTCGTGGTCACCGCAGACGGGTGCGAGTCGGTCAACCTCAGGCCGCACGGTCTGGCCGTCCTGCCGGTGTGACGCCACCGGACGAGACCGACTTCGTCTCGATCGTTCGATCCAATCCCGCTGTCGGCGAGATTCTTCGACGCGCACCGCAGCTCGGGCTGCCCGGGTGGTATCTGACGGCGGGTGGCCTCTTCCAGACGGTGTGGAATCACCTGGCCGGTCGGGATCTTCGTGCGGGTATCCGGGACTACGACTTCTTCTACTTCGACGACTCCGATCTGTCCTACGAAGCGGAGAACGAGGTGATCGAGTCCGCGGCCTCGGTGTTCGCCGACCTCGGTGTGGACGTCGAAGTACGCAACGAGGCGCGCGTACACCTGTGGTACGAGCAGCATTTCGGCTCTGCGATCGCGCCGTACCGAAGTACCGAGGATGCGATCGATCATTTCGTCTCCACCACGTGCTGCTTCGGCATCACCACCGACGAGGGCGGAACGGACGTCGTGTACGCACCGCACGGATTCGACGATCTCTTCGCGGGAATCGTGCGGCCGAACCCGCGGTTACCGATGCAGCACGTGTACGAGGCGAAGGCTGCTCGGTGGATCACCGAATGGCCGAACCTGACCGTCCTACCCTGGGCGTGAGGGTCGAGGAGGTGGCTCTCGTCAGCGATTCAGCAGCGAACGGCTACCCAGCACGCGCTGCACCTGTATCTCGATGACGACCCGGGTGGGGTTCTCCCTGGGTACGCGGTAGCGCTGCGCATAGCGGTTCTCCGCATCGACGACCGATTCACGGTCGTTTCGCACCGACGCGGGCCCCTCCAACGTCAGCCAGCGGGCGCCGTCGATCTGAGTGACCGCGGCGTAGGCGCCGCGACCGGCGTTGATCGCCTTCTGCGACACGTCGTTGGTGATGACCCGAGCACATCGGGATTCGGCATCGTAGGTGAAGCCGACGGCGACGACGTGCGGAGTTCCGTCGGGTCGCAGTGTCGTCAGAGTGGCCAGGTGCCGCTCGGCAAGGAATTCGAATGCGTCGTCGGCGAGGGCAGTCGCGTCTGCGGGGATGGCGGCCATGCCCCGACTGTAGTGAATGCGATTTCATCGGCAAGACTGGTCGGCGTGAGCAGACGAGGAGAACCCGCGGCCGGAACGCTGTTGCTGTTGGGCGGTCGCAGCGAGATCGGACTCGAGGTCGCTACCCGACTCGCGTCGGGGCGCACCGTCGTACTGGCCGCTCGACGCAGCACCGACCTCGATGCCCAGCAACGACGAGTGCAGCAGGCGGGCGCGGACGCCGTCCACACCGTCGAGTTCGACGCGAACGCGATGGACACTCACGCCGAGCTTCTCGGCCGGGTTGCCGAGCGACACGGTCCTGTCGGGATCGTGGTGCTGGCGTTCGGGATCCTCGGGGATCAAGCGCGTGCCGAGGACGACGCGCAGCACGCTCTCGACGTCATCACCACCGACTTCCTGGCTCAGGTTTCGGTGCTGACCCACGCCTCGAAACTGCTGCGAGCACAGGGGAGTGGCGACCTGGTCGTGTTCTCGTCGGTCGCGGGTGTTCGAGTGCGACGCGCCAACTACGTGTACGGATCCGCGAAGGCCGGTCTCGACGGGTTCGCCAGCGGACTGAGCGACTCACTGCACGGCAGCGGGGTGCATCTCCTGCTCGCACGTCCCGGATTCGTCATCGGTTCCATGACCGACGGGATGACACCGGCACCCATGTCGAGTACGCCGGATCAGGTCGCCGAAAGCGTCGTCGCGGCGCTGCGCAAGCGTCGGGCCAGCGTGTGGATACCTGGGACTCTGCGACCGGTGTTCTTCGCCATGCGTCTACTGCCGCAATGGCTCTGGCGCAGAATGCCGCGCTGATGGTGGCACCCGAGCCCACTCCGATCGTGGTCGTGGGAATCGGTGCGGACGGTTGGGACGGACTGTCTCTCGGTTCCCGCACGGCCGTCGAGCAAGCAGATGTGGTGTTCGGCTCCGCTCGCCAGGTCGCGGGGGTACGGGAGCACTGCACCGAGACCAGGACATGGCCCAGTCCGTTGGTGCCGAATCTGCGGCCGATGATCGACGCCTGCGCAGGTTCTCGCGTGTGCGTGCTGGCCAGCGGGGATCCGATGTTCCATGGCATCGGAGTGACGCTGGCGCGGGAGTTCGGTGCCGAGCGCTTGAGGGTGCATCCGGCCCCGTCCTCGGTGTCGTTGGCGTGTGCCCGGTTGGGCTGGGCGCTCCACCACACCACGACGGTGTCACTGGTGAACAGTCCGGCCGAGACGGTGTTGCCCGAATTGGCCGACGGTCGTCGGATACTGGTGTTGAGCCGGGGCAGCAGCACGCCGGGTGAGATCGCGGTGGTGCTGTCCGCCAACGGTTTCGGAGCAAGCGAGATGACGGTCCTCGAACAGCTCGGCGGACCGGCCGAGCGCATCGTCGGCGGGATTGCGCGAGAGTCGACGTTCGAGAGCGTCGACCCACTCAATGTCGTTGCACTGCTGTGCGTCCGAGATCCCGACGCTGCCCGCCACACCCGCATTCCCGGCCTGGCCGATTCCGCGTACACCGGGGACGGTCAGATGACCAAGCGGGAAGTTCGAGCACTGACACTCAGCGCGTTGGCGCCAGGGCCCGGAGAGCTGTTGTGGGACATCGGGGGCGGATCGGGAACCATTGCCATCGAATGGATGCGGACCGACGAATCCTGTCGTGCAGTGACGTTCGAGAGCTCGCAGGCCCGCCGTGAGCAGATCGAGACCAATGCACTGCATCTGGGAGTTCCGGGCCTCGTGGTGCACGGCGGTGCCCCGGAGAGTTTCGCGGTGGTCGCGGACGCAGACGCGGCACCGGATGCGGTGTTCATCGGTGGTGGGTTGACCGGCGCCGACATGCTCGAGGCGTGTTGGGCCGCGGTGCGCACCGGCGGACGAGTGGTAGCGAATTCGGTGACCGCCGAATCGGATTCGTTGTTGCTGACCGCTGCCGCGAGGTACGGCGGAGAGCTCCGCAGGTTCCAGATCTATCGCGGTGAACCGCTGGGCGCGTTCACGACGTGGAGACCGCAGCTGCCGGTCACACAATGGAGTGCGACCAAACGGTGAAAGTCCTGATTCTCGGTGGTACGACGGAGTCGCGGGCACTCGCGGCCGCTCTGGGCACGGTGCAGGGGATCGAGACGATCACCTCGCTGGCCGGCCGGGTCGCCGAGCCGATACTGCCCGTCGGGCCGACGCGAATCGGCGGCTTCGGAGGTCCGGATGCCCTTGCAGTGTGGCTGCGACACAACACGATCGACGTGGTGGTGGACGCGACACACCCGTTCGCCTCCACCATCGCAGCGCACGCCGAACAGGCCACTCGGGCAGCGTCGGTCGCGCTCCTGGTGCTGACGCGGCCACCGTGGACCGCGGGCGAGGGTGATCGATGGACCTCGGTTGCCTCGTTGCCCGACGCGGCGTCGGCGATCACCCCCGGCAGCCGGGTGTTCCTCACGACAGGCAGGCAGGGTGTTCACCATTTCGCAAGTGTCGATCACTCGTGGTTTCTGGTCAGGGCGATCGACCCTCCGACAGGTCCGGTGCCGCCGCACATGTCACTGCAACTGAGCCGTGGGCCCTTCGACGTCCACCACGAGTCGATGATGCTCGCAGACAACCGAATCGACCTGTTGATCACCAAGAACAGCGGCGGCGACATGACGCGAGCCAAACTCGATGCGGCACGTGCAGCCTCGATCCCGGTGCTGATGGTCGACCGTCCAGCATCACCTACTGCGGCACCGACCGTGTACGCGGTCGCTGCGGCCGTGGACTGGTTGACGAATCGCTATGCGCTGCCTGCTGATGGGTAGCGCCTGGACGTGAACACCTTCGGCCCGCTTCCCGTCTCCACCACCGTCGTCATCGACGATCCGATGATGAGCAGGCACCGCATGTCGATCGACTCCGGGTCGAGATCGCCGAGCGTCACGGTACGTACGGATTCCTGCGGGCTGCCCACGGCGCGTCCGATGACCACGGGGGTCTGCGGCGAACGGTGCTCGAGCAGAAGCTCTTTCATTGCCGCAACCTGCCACGTCCGCGACTTGGACGCCGGGTTGTAGATCGCGATCGCCATGTCGGCTCCGGCGACAGCCGAGAGCCGCGCTGCGACGACGTCCCAGGGCTTGAGGCGGTCGGAGAGGGAGACGACCGCGTAGTCGTGACCCAGTGGTGCACCCACTCGACTGGCGACGGCGTTGGCGGCCGTCATTCCGGGCACCACCCGCACCGGTACCGAGTTCCACTGCTGCTCGGCTGCCACTTCGATCACGGCGGTGGCCATCGCGAACACACCCGGATCGCCCGAGGAGACCACCGCTACGCGTCGGCCCTGCTTGGCGAGATCGAGTGCGAACGCCGCTCGTTCGGACTCGACCTTGTTGTCACTGGCGTGCCGAATCTGCCCGGGCCTCGGCGGTACCCGATCGATGTAGGTGACATAGCCGACCAGATCGGTGGCGGCGGCGAGTTCGGCGCGCACCTCGTCGGTCGTCCATGCGTCGTCGCCGGGGCCGAGGCCGACCACGACCACTTCTCCGGTGCCGGTGGGTGTTTCGGCTCGGTTGGACGGGCTCGGCACGACGATCATCGAGAAGTACGGCACGTTGTCGGCGTCGGCGGCGTCGAGTATTCGCTGCTGGGACGTGCTGGCGCGTTCCACGTAGCGCGCCTCGTCGAGGCGGCCGGAACGCTCGAGTGCCTCGAGCACCGTCG
The DNA here is from genome assembly GCF_002259145.1 of Rhodococcus sp. 15-2388-1-1a. Classification (NCBI taxonomy): domain Bacteria; kingdom Bacillati; phylum Actinomycetota; class Actinomycetes; order Mycobacteriales; family Nocardiaceae; genus Rhodococcus; species Rhodococcus sp. 15-2388-1-1a. Next base: position 721,777 of record NZ_NPFP01000008.1, read on the forward strand.
GGTAGGTCCGGCCCAGTTTCATGATGACGGCTGCGTCGGTGCCGCGCAGTCGACGCGTGAGTTCGTCTGCGGGCAGTGTGCCGGGAAGCACGGTGAACACTTCGTCTCGCTCCACGAGCGGAGTTGCCAGCGCGGCCGAGGCCGCGCTGACAGACGTCACGCCGGGCACGACCTCGACCTCGAAGCGATCGGCCAACCGTTTGTGCATATGCATGTAGGAGCTGTAGAAGAGCGGATCGCCCTCGGCGAGAAGTACTACGGAGCGTCCGGCGTCCAGATGGGTTGCCAGTCGTGCGGCAGCGGATTCGTAGAACTCGTCGATCGCACCCTGATATCCGCCGGGATGCGCCGTGGTCTCGGTGGTCACCGGGTAGACGAGATGTTCCTCGAGCTGCCCGTCCCGCATGTACCCGGCCGCCAGTCCGCGGGAGATGCTGCGACCGTGTTGTGCGCTGTGGAAGGCGACGACGTCTGCTTCGGCGATCACGCGAGCGGCCTTGACGGTCAACAGCTCCGGATCTCCGGGACCGACGCCGACTCCCCACAGTTTTCCGGTAGTACTCATTCCTGTTCACTCGCAATGGCATTGACAGCGGCCACGGTGATGGGGCTGCCACCACGTCTGCCTCGAACGACCAGGTACTCCACGCCGAGGTCGGCAGCGATCAGATCTTCCTTGGACTCCGCTGCTCCGATGAAACCGACCGGGCCGCCGACGATGGCCGCAGGCTTCGGCGCTCCGGCAGCCAGCATTTCCATGAGGTGAAAGAGCGCCGTCGGTGCGTTTCCGATAGCGACGACGGCACCGTCGAGCTTGTCGCCCCACAACTCCAGCGCCGCAGCGGTTCTCGTGGTGCCCATCCTTTTCGCCAAATCCGGTACCCGAGGATCGGACAGCGTGCACAGCACCTCGTTGTCGGCGGGCAGTCGGCGACGAGTGATGCCTGCGGCGACCATGTTGGCGTCGCACAGAATCGGCGCGCCCGCGTTCAGTGCCGCGCGAGCGGAGGTCACGACGGCTGGGGTGTACCCGATGGTCTCGGTCAGATCGATCTCTCCGACCGCGTGAATCATGCGCACGACGACCTGTGCAACGTCCGGTGCGAATCGAGACAGATCTGCTTCGGCTCGGATGGTCGCGAACGATTGTCGGTAGATCTCCGCGCCGTCGCGGACGTAGTCGTGCATGCGTTTCACGATAGGGGAGAGGGACCCCTCAGCAGAAAGCCGGTCTTACCTGCGGCCGAGGCACCCACTCAGGACACGCGGTAGCCGATTCCTGTCGCGATGACGTCGGTCACTTCGCCCTTGGGTCGTCCGCACCGCCGTTCGCACCCGGACCAGTGCTGCCGCTCGTCGCGCGGAGTCATCCGGGCATCGACTGCCGCGGAGAGGTCGGCTCGTACGTCGGCCAACGACTTCTCGCACCCCGGCGATCCGGTGCACGAGCTCACCCGAATCCACGGTGATCCCGCGTCGAAGATCAGTCCCATCGGGGCGAGTACGCGGACGACCTGTTCGGCCGGTTCCTCGTCCAGATCACACACGATCAGCGATCGCCACGGAGTCATGATCAGCGGGCGGTCGATGGCCGCGAGGAACTCGGCGAGCCGCGCTCCGAGCACGCCGTTCGCCAATCCCGCAGCCAGCGCCACCAGGCCGTCGTCCTGGTCGAGCCATCCGATCGGTGGCACCTCCACGGGCGCGGGCATCGACACCACTGGGCCGGCCGAGAGCCCGAGGCGGTCGACGATCCGGGCCGGTCCGTCGTCCAATTCGGCCACCCGCCACTGGGACTGCCGCAGCTCCACGAAGGCACCTGCGCAGTCCAGCAGCGTCGACACGACGCGGTCGCGGTCCACGCGAACGCCGCTGTCCCGGCCCGCCAACAGCACCGCGTAGGCCCCGTCGGACTGGGCGTAGGCACCGAAATCCGGTTCCAGTCCGCACAGGTCGCCTCGGCCGTCGTCGAGAGCGAACAGCGTCCTACCCGGCAGGTTTGCCAGATCGGGTCGCGCACGCAGGCCCTCGTCCAGCCCACCGACCAGGGCACGCACATCGGTGAGACCGCCCACCCGGCCCGACAGTGGGGAGGCGAGGATGTTGCGCACTCGCTCGTGAGTCGACGACGGAAGCAGCCCTGCATCGGCCAACCTGGTCGCGAAGTCGTCCGGGTCCGACACCGCGCGGACCTGGATGTTGCCCCGCGAGGTCAGCTCCAACGTGCCGTCACCCAACTCCGCGGCGGCCTGTGCCAACACCTGCATCTGCCCCGGCAGCAAAACCCCGCCCGGCAGGCGGACCCGCGCCAGCGGACCGTCCGCGGCCAGATGCGTCGTCAGCGCTCCGGGGCAGCCGTCGGGCACCGACCTCTCTGGCGAACTCATGGTCACCAGGCTACAAGCGCAACGGGTGGCCCGATTCCACGCTCGCCCCGGTAGCATTCGATGTCCACGGCTCCGGCCGAGAGGAAACCGGCGAGAATCCGGTACGGTCGCGCCACTGTGACGGCCTTCGATCCTTCGGGTCGGGGCTGGAGTCAGACCCTCTCGCCGACGAGTCGAAGAGCAGTTTTCACCGATTTTCAGGGGCGCGAAACCCCCGAGGAGGGCGTTACCCGTGTTCTTGTTGCTGTCCACGTCGGACACCGATCTGCTCAGCGCCCGTGCCAGCGGAGCAGACTTCACCTGGGGCAACCCTTCCCGGCTGCTCGCCGAGGACATCCCGGCGATGGCCGAGTCGGCCGAGTTGATCATCGTGCGCATCCTGGGCTCGCGACGGTCGTGGGAGTCGGGCATCGAAGCTGTTCTGGCGACCGGGCTGCCGGTCGTCGTGCTCGGCGGTGAACAGACACCAGACGCGGACCTGATGGAGATCTCGACGGTGCCCGCCAACGTGGCCGCGCAGGCGCACAACTACTTGGCCGAGGGCGGATCCGACAATCTCGAGCAGCTCTACAACTTCCTCTCCGACACCGTGTTGCTGACCGGCCACGGTTTCGACGCTCCGCGGCACCTGCCGACATGGGGCCACCTCGAACGATCGTCCGCTCCGCACTCCGCAGGTCCGACGGTGGCGATCCTGTACTACCGCGCCCAGCATCTGGCCGGAAACACCACGTACATCGATGCCCTCGCCACTGCAGTGGAGAACGCCGGAGCCACCGCGGTTCCGATCTACTGTGCCTCACTGCGCACGGCCGAACCCGACCTGCTCGACACTCTGAAGTCGGCGGACGCCCTGATCGTGACCGTGCTGGCCGCAGGTGGCACCAAACCGGCCGGAGCGTCGGCCGGCGGGGACGACGAGGCCTGGGACGTCGCCGAGCTGGCCGCACTCGACGTACCGATCCTGCAGGGTCTGTGTCTGACGAGTTCTCGCGCGACGTGGGCCGAGAACGACGACGGACTCTCCCCATTGGACGTGGCAACGCAGGTCGCCGTCCCGGAGTTCGACGGCCGACTCATCACGGTCCCGTTCTCGTTCAAGGAGATCGACGACGACGGCTTGACCACGTACGTCCCGGACCACGAGCGTGCCGCTCGGGTGGCAGGCATCGCAGTACGGCACGCGCGGCTGCGGCACATTCCGGCTGCCGATCGCCGTATCGCCCTGATGTTCTCGGCCTACCCCACCAAGCATGCGCGGATCGGAAACGCCGTCGGCCTCGATACTCCGGCGAGCGCGATCGCGTTGATGTCGGACATGCGCACCGCCGGCTACGACCTCGGACCGCTCGACGGCCCGGATTCGGTGCCGGGTCTGGCTGCTCGCGACGGTGACGCCCTCATCCATGCGCTCATTGCCCGTGGCGGCCAGGATCCCAACTGGCTCACCGATGCCCAGCTCGAGGGCAATCCCATTCGCATCTCGGCCGCGCAGTACGGCCGGTGGTTCGAGCAGCTGCCCGCGGATCTGCGCGACGGCGTGATCGAGCATTGGGGCCCGGCACCGGGTGATCTCTACGTGGATCGGTCTGCCGATCCGGACGGTGAGATCGTCATCGCTGCAATGCAATTCGGCAACGTGGTGATCATGGTGCAACCACCGCGCGGATTCGGCGAGAAGCCGGTTGCGATCTATCACGACCCGGACCTGCCGCCGAGCCATCACTATCTGGCGGCCTACCGGTGGATCTCGGCCACGCAGGCCGACGGCGGCTTCGGCGCGGACGCCATGGTGCACCTGGGCAAGCACGGCAACCTGGAATGGCTGCCGGGCAAGACACTCGGTATGTCCGCTTCCTGCGGAACCGATGCGGCCCTGGGAGACCTGCCGTTGATCTACCCGTTCCTCGTCAACGATCCAGGGGAGGGCACGCAGGCCAAGCGCCGAGCGCACGCCACCCTCGTCGATCACCTGATTCCGCCGATGGCGCGCGCGGAGAGCTACGGCGACATCTCCCGGCTCGAGCAACTACTCGACGAGCACGCGAACATCTCGGCACTGGACCCGGCCAAGCTGCCCGCCATCCGCCAGCAGATCTGGACGCTGATGACGGCGGCGCAGATGCACAAGGACCTCGGGCTCGAGGAGCGCCCCGACGAAGAAGTGTTCGACGACATGCTGCTGAACGTCGACGGGTGGCTGTGCGAGATCAAGGACGTACAGATCCGCGACGGACTGCACATCCTGGGCCAGGAACCCGTCGGAGACGCCGAGGTCGAGCTGGTGCTCGCGATGCTCCGAGCCCGGCAGATGTGGGGCGGAGAGCAGACGGTCCCCGGCCTGCGAGAAGCACTGGGGCTGAGCGAGGACGGCGACGAGGACCGTACTCGCGTCGACGCTGTGGAGGCCGTGGCCCACGGGTTGGTCGCGGCGATGCAGGCAGCGCAGTGGGATCCCGCCGCGGCTGCGCGGGTGGCCGGCGAGCACGGCGGCGTGGTCACACAGATTCTCGAGTTCGCCGCAGCCGAGGTCGTTCCGCGTCTGCGCGGGACCTCGCGCGAGATCGCCCAGGTGCTGCATGCGCTCGACGGCGGTTTCATCGCGGCGGGGCCGAGCGGTTCACCGTTGCGCGGGCTGATCAACGTGCTGCCCACCGGCCGCAATTTCTATTCCGTCGATCCGAAGGCCGTGCCCTCGAAGTTGGCGTGGGAGACCGGGCAGGCGATGGCGGAGTCGCTGCTCGCTCGCTACCGCCAGGATCACGGCGAGTGGCCGAAATCCGTCGGGCTGTCGGTGTGGGGTACGTCGGCCATGCGGACCTCCGGCGACGACATCGCAGAAGTGTTCTCCCTGCTGGGAGTCTCGCCCGTGTGGGACGAGGCATCGCGGAGGGTGACGCGCCTCGAGGTGATCGATCTCGTCGAACTCGGCCGTCCCCGCATCGACGTGACGGTTCGGATCAGCGGCTTCTTTCGCGACGCGTTTCCCCACGTGCTCGCATTGCTCGACGATGCGGTCCGGATGGTCGCCGCGTTGGACGAGCCGGCCGAGCAGAACTACGTGCGAGCGCATGCGCAGGCCGATCTTGCCGAGCACGGCGACGAACGACGTTCCACGACAAGAATTTTCGGATCCAAGCCGGGGACCTACGGCGCCGGGTTGCTTCAGCTGATCGACAGCAAGACCTGGCGCAGCGACGACGACCTCGCGCAGGTCTACACCACCTGGGGCGGCTTCGCGTACGGACGTGGTCTCGACGGCGTTCCGGCCTCGGACGACATGCGCACCGCCTACAAGCGCATTGCCGTCGCCGCCAAGAACACCGACACGCGAGAGCACGACATCGCCGATTCGGACGACTACTTCCAGTACCACGGCGGCATGGTCGCAACCGTGCGTGCGTTGACCGGAAAATCGCCCGAGGCGTACATCGGTGACAGCACCCGGCCGGAATCGGTTCGCACGCGCACACTGTCGGAAGAGACCGCGCGGGTGTTCCGCGCCCGGGTGGTGAACCCGCGGTGGCTCGAGGCCATGCGCAGGCACGGCTACAAGGGCGCGTTCGAGATGGCGGCGACCGTGGACTACCTGTTCGGCTACGACGCGACGACCGACGTGGTGCAGGACTGGATGTACGAGAAGCTGGCCGAGACGTACGTGCTCGACGAGCAGAACAAGAAGTTCATGCAACAGTCCAATCCGTGGGCCCTGCACGGTATCGCGGAGCGGCTGCTCGAAGCGGCCGAGCGAAAGATGTGGGCCGAGCCGAACAAGCAGGTTCTCGACGGCTTGCGCCAGGTGTATCTGGAAACCGAGGGCGAGCTCGAAGGCGAGTAGCGACGTACTCTGAGCGGTATGGCTGCCACCTTCGAAGACATTGCCAAGGGCAAGTACGTACTGCTGACGACGTTCAAGAAGGACGGCACCGGGGTGCCGACCCCGCTGTGGGGTGCTCTCGACGGGGATCGGCTGCTGGTGTGGACGGTGGCCGATTCGTGGAAGGTCAAGCGGATTCGGCGCAACCCCGCAGTCACCCTGGCCCCGTGCGACATGCGCGGTAACCCCCAGGGCGACGCGGTCGACGCACGGGCCGAGATACTCGGCGCGGCCCAGACGGAGAAGGCACGTGCAGCGATCGCGTCGAAGTACGGCATTCTCGGATGGCTCACCGTCAAGGGCAGCGTGCTCCGCCGGGGCAAGAGTGGTTCCGTCGGGCTGGCGATCACCGCCGCCTGAGAAGAACTCGGCACCATCGCTCGTATGCGCAGTTCCGAATGCTTCGTGAGGCAGCTTCCCCTGCTGCCGGAATGGAGCACCACGTGCCTATCGCAGTGACCGATTACAACCATGTTCGCCTCACCGTCAGCGACATCGACCGGTCCCGGTCGTTCTACGACTCGGTGTTCGGTTTCGACGTCGCCTACGCCTGGGATCCCGACGCGGACGAAGAGACCAAGAAGGCCCTCTGGTTCCTCTTCGGTGGCGTCATCTACAAATTCGGCGGCGGCCTGCTCGGTCTGCGCCCGGTCGCACCGAACGACGACACGTTCGCCGAAGACCGTTGCGGGCTCGATCACCTCAGCTTCACCGTCGACACCCGTGCAGCGCTGGAAGACGCCGTGAAGACGCTCGACGAGCTGGGCATCGCACACGAGGGCATCAAGGACGCAGGGCCCGGCATGTCCATCGTCGAGTTCAGGGATCCGGACAACATCGCACTCGAGCTCACCGGACCCGACAAGTAGTTCGGACCGGCCTTACTGGGCGGCGCTGACCGACGACATGTGAAAGTCGGGAATGCGCAGCGGCGGCATCGCCGTGCGAGTGAACCAGTCCTTCCACTCGCGCGGCAGTGTCGCCTCCGTTGCGCCCGCCTCGGTGACGCGGCGTAGCAGATCCAGCGGGCTCTCGTTGAAGCGAAAATTGTTCACCGCACCGGTGATTCGACCGTTCTCGATGGCATAGACGCCGTCCCTGGTCAGCCCAGTGAGCAGCAGCGAGGTCGGATCGACCTCACGGATGTACCAGAGCGTCGTCAGGAGCAGCCCGCGTTCGGTGTCGGCAACCATCTGATCGAGGCCGACGTCCGTGCCGCCCGTCAGAACGAGGTTCTCGCCCGGAACCGCGACAGGAGCGCCGAACTTTTCCGCCGCTGCACGTGGGTAGGAGAGGGCGGACACCGATCCGTCGCGGATCCAGTCGACGCGCTCGATGTCCATGCCGTTGTCGAACCCCGACACCGAATCACTCGACGACCCGGCCACCACGAACGGCGCGTACTCGAGTCCGGATGCGTGTGGATCGGAGTACAGGGTGAGCGGCAGATCGGTGAGTTTCTCGCCGACTCGCGTTCCACCTGCACGCGAGAGCGCGGTGCGGCCTTCCTGCGCTCCGCGGCCTTCCATGGTCCACATCAGGTAGATCATCAGGTCGGCCACCGCCGACGGGGGCAGCAGAGTCTGATAGCGACCGGCGGGAAGTTCGACGGTGTTCCGAGCCCAGCCGAGTCGGGTGGACAGCTCCGCCAACATCGCCTCGACCGACACGTCCTGGAAGTCGGTGGTTCCGGTGCCCACCCAGGCGCTCGCCCCGGAGCGCTTGCCGTTGATCTCGACCGATCCGGTGGGCTGCGTGAAGGTACGACGCACACCGGTCGAGGTTCCGAGCCAGACGTTGTCGACGGTGTGCTGCGCGAATCCGTACAACGTGTCCTCGCCGTCGAAACCGACGTTCAATTCCCTTGCCAGCGAGCCGAACACGTCGATCGACGTGTGTTGTGCTCGGCGGTCCCAGTCTCGCGGGTCCGAGGCCGACTCTCGAGGCAGCAAGGGCATCGCGTCGTCGGCGGGTTCAGCCGATCGCGCGGCCGCTTCGCTCGCACGTACCACGGCCTCGATGTCGTCCGGATCGACGCTCGTCGAAGACACGGTGCCGACTCGAACGGTGTCGGCCTCTCGCACGATCGAGATCACCTCCCAGCGCCGGGAGGTGGCAATTCCGTTGGTGGTCATGGAGTTTCCGGCCCACCGCAGTGTTGCGTCGCTGGAGTCGGTGACGATCACGATGGTGTCGTCGACACTCGCGCAGGCGAGTGCACGTTCGATCACGAGCTGCGGCGCGATCATCGACCTGCCTCCGATCGGGTGTTGAGGACGTTGACGCCGCGGAACAACGCGACGGGGCAGCCGTGACTGACGGCGGCCACCTGGCCGGGTTGGGCCTTGCCGCAGTTGAATGCGCCGCCGAGTCGCCACGTGGACGGCCCGCCGAGCAGTTCCATCGAGCCCCAGAACTCGGTGGTCGTCGCCTGGTACGCCACGTCACGCACCTGGCCGTCGAGCACGCCGTTGCGGATTCTGTAGAAGCGTTGACCGGTGAACTGGAAGTTGTAGCGTTGCATGTCGATCGACCAGGATTTGTCGCCGACGACGTAGATGCCGTCCTCCACCTCCCCGATGACGTCGGCGGTCGATCGATCGGTCTCGGGGTCGGCCTGCAGCGACACGTTCGCCATCCGCTGGATCGGTACGTGATGCGGAGAATCGGCGTACGAGCACCCGTTGGACCGCTCGAGACCGAGTTTCGGGGCGAACACTCGATCGAGTTGGTACCCGACGAGTGTCCCGTCGCGTACCAGGTCCCATCTCTGCGACGCGACTCCGTCGTCGTCCCACCCGATGCTGGCCAGGCCGTTGATCTCGGTCCGGTCGGCGGTGACGTGCATGATGGGCGATCCGTAGCGCAACGTCCCCAACTGGTCCGGGGTCGCGAACGAAGTGCCGGCGTAGGCGGCCTCGTAGCCGATGGCACGGTCGTATTCCGTTGCGTGCCCGATCGACTCGTGAATGGTGAGCCACAGGTTGGTCGGATCGATGACGAGATCGGTAGGTCCTGCCACGACGGACGGTGCCTTCACCTTCTCGGCCAGCCACTCGGGGATCCGGGCCAGCTCGTCGGCCCAGTCCCACGTGCTGTGCTCACCCAGGTACTCCCAACCTCGTCCGACGGGTGGCGCGAGGGTGCGCATGGTCTCGAATGCACCAGCGGATCGATCAACCGTGGTGGCCTCGAACTGGGGATGCAGTCGCACCCGCTGCTGCGTGATGCTGCTACCGGCCAGATCCGCGTAGAACGACTGCTCCTTGACCTGCAGAACCGAGGCGGTGACGTGATCGACGCCGTCCGACGCCGCCAGCCGGGACGAATACTCCGCCAGCAGTGCCACCTTCTCGGCGGTGGGTACCTCGAACGGGTCGATGCTGTACTCCGACACCCACGTCGCATTCGAGTACACCGGCTCGGAGGCGAGTTCGACGCGTTCGCGATTGAGCGTGCGCAGCGCGGTGGCCACCTCGACCGCACTGCGGGCCGTGGCTGCGGCTGCGTCGGTGCCGAGTTCGGCGTGCGATGCGAAACCCCAGGTGCCGTCGACCACGACCCGCACGGCGAGGCCGATCTCACCGGCGTCGATTGCGGATTGAACGGAGCCGTCGCGCAGCGATATGGACTGAGTCGTCAAGCGCTGCACACGAACATCGGCGTGCGTTGCCCCGGCCGAGCGGGCGGCGCTCAGGGCGGCGTCCGCGAGGGCCTGCAGGGGCAGAGCAAGGAAGTCGGCGTCGACCGATCGATCCGATTGTCTCGTCACGCCTGAAGACGCTAGCCGAATTGTTGCCATCCGAGTCGGATCACCATGCCCACGACCACGACGAGCAGGACGATTCTCACGAATCCGGCACCGCGGGCGACCGCTGTCCTCGACCCGAGGACGGCACCGAACACGTTGCACACCGCCATGGCCGCTCCGAGCTGCCAGTAGACGCTGCCGGTGACGGCGAAGAAGGTGAGGGCACCGACGTTGGACCCGACGTTGATCACCTTGGCCATCGCGGCGCTGCGGACGAATTCGGTTCCGAGCATCGTGGCGAAGACGATGATGAGGAACGTTCCGGTGCCGGGCCCGAGAATGCCGTCGTAGAAGCCGATTCCGGCGGCTGCACAACCGATGACGATCAGAACTTTGCGATGGGTGGGCGGCGACGGTGCTGCGGTCAGACCGATGGTCGGACGGCAGGTGACCAGAACGGCCACACCCACGAGAACGACCATGATGATCGGGATGAACAGCTCGCGGTCGATCAACGACACCGCAGCTGCGCCTGCCGCCGAAGCCACGGCGGCGAGGACGCCGGCCGGAATCAGCACCGCCCAGTCGAGCGAAACCTTCCGCGCGAAGGTGACGACGGCGGCGACCGTACCGAATACGGCCGTCGCTTTGTTCGTCGCCAGCGCTGCCTGCTGCGTGAGCTGAGGTGCCACGAGAAGAATCGCGGGCAGCAGGATGAGGCCACCTCCGCCCACCACTGCGTCGACCCAACCGGCGGTCGTGGCAGCGACCATCAGCAATCCCCAGTCGGCAGCAGTCATACGGCAAACTCAATCACATGCGTCGATTCAGTCTGTGGCTCCGTGGGCAGCCGTTCGTGGCCGATGCCCTGCTGGCGGTCGGGCTGTTCGTCGTCGACATTCTGGTGTTCGTCAGCTCGGTCGACGGTCTGAACGGACCGTTGTTCCTGGTCTTCTCGGTCGTGCTGACGATTCCCGTCGCGTGGCGGCGGCGTCTGCCTCGCTCGATCGCAGCACTCACTCTCGTCACCACACTCGGCTCCGACATAGCGGGCAGCCTCGTGGGCGATGCCTACAACGGTCACCCGGCCGCCCTGGCGCTACCGATCATGCTCTACACGCTGGTTGCGTACGTCGGTCGAGTTCAGGGCGGCATCTATGCTGCCGCCCTCGCTGCGTACACCGCCGCGAACTTGTACCTGTTCACCCAACCGGTGATCACGACGCTGTTGTTCAGCGCGCTGATGTATGCGCTGTCGTGGGTTGCGGCGGAATTTCTCGGTGCCCGCAGGGCATACGACGAAGCGACGCAGGCCCGTCTCGTCGTGGCCGAGTACGACAGGGATCGCCGTGCCGAAGAGGCCGTGATCACCGAGCGCACGCGTATCGCGCGCGAACTGCACGACGTCATCGCCCACAGCGTCAGTGTCATGGTGGTCCAGGCCGACGGCGCCTCGTACGCCATCAGGCGCAACCCCGATCGCGCGGAGCAGGCCGTTGCCAACATCTCCGCCACGGGCCGATCGGCGCTGGCGGAGTTACGTCGAACGGTCGCATTGTTGCGGACGTCTCCCGATTCGGACGACATGCCCCAGTACGGGACCGCAGGCCTGGCCCGTGTCGTCGAGATGATGGGTCGCGCCGGCTTGAACGTCGAGCTCGAACAGACCGGAAACCTGGACGACATCAGCCCGGCGATCAGCCTCGGAGTGCACCGGTTGGTCCAGGAATCGCTGACCAATGTCCTACGGCACGCCGGCCATGCGCCGCGCGCGGTCGTGAAAGTGGTTCGCGCAGAAGAGGAGGTGAGCGTCGAGATTTCCGACAACGGCACCGGCTCGGGCACCCCGACGTCGGCGGACGGCGGTGGACACGGATTGCTCGGAATGCGCGAGCGAGTAGCGGTGCTTCGAGGCACCCTGCACGCGGGTCGGACGCCACACGGCAATTGGCTCGTGCGGGCAACGCTGCCGATCGAGTGAGGGTTAGGTTGGGTCGGTGCCGATCACCGTTGTCGTCGTGGACGACCAGGAACTCATGCGCATGGGATTGAACATGGTGCTCGAGGCGCAGGACGACATCGAGGTGGTGGGGGAGGCCTCCGACGGGGCCGGTGCCGTCGAGGCCGTGGCCAGACTGGAACCGGCAGTGGTGCTGATGGACGTCCGCATGCCCGGCGTCGACGGCGTGGCCGCCACCCGCACCATCACCGAATCGGGTTCGGACGCCAAGGTTCTGGTGATGACGACCTTCGATCTCGACGAGCACGTCCTCGGTGCGCTCAGGGCGGGGGCCAGTGGATTCCTGCTCAAGGACACTCCACCGGAGGACCTGGTCTCCGCGATTCGCAGCGTGGCTGCAGGCGATGCCGTCGTCTCACCGAAGGTCACCAAGCGTTTGCTCTCGAGGTTCGTCTCACAGACTCCGTCGACCACCGATGCCTCTGTTCTCGACTCACTCACCGGCCGTGAACGCGAGGTGCTGGTGCACTTGGCGACCGGCTTGTCCAATGCCGAGATAGCGGCCGTTCTGCATCTGTCCGAGGCGACGATCAAGACCCATATCGGTCGAATCCTGACGAAGTTGGACATCCGCGATCGAGTCCAGGCGGTCGTGCTGGCGTACGAAACCGGCCTCGTCCGACCGGGTTCCTGAGAATTTCCCGGCAAACCGGTCACCCGGGAGCGATTTCGATGCCCCGCGCGTTGTACCGGTGAAGCGAAGAAAGGACCGTCATGCTCGCTCTGTTCGTACTCTATGTCGTGGTCGAGGTCGCAGCGCTGGTCGCCGTGGGTAGCGCACTCGGTGTGCTCTGGACCGTCGTACTGCTGATCGGCGGATCGCTGGTCGGGTCGTTGCTGGTGCGATCGCAGGGCAGACGTGTGCTGGACGGTCTGCAGCGGGCATCCCGAGGCGAGCGATCGGCCGGTGGTGCCGTGGCCGATGGCGCTCTCTTCGCCGCGGGGTCGGTCGCAATGTTCGTGCCGGGACTGGTGACCACGGTGATCGGGTTGCTGTTGTTGATCCCGCCGACCAGGTGGCTGCTGCGCCCGGCAGTGATGTGGGCCGCCGCACGCTGGTTGCCGCAGGTTGCGACCGCGACCCGGCGCATGCGCCCCACCGTCATCGACGGTGAGATCCTCGACGATCATGTCGACGACGCCAGCCGAGCACCGAATGCATCCGGTTCTGCATTGATCCTCGAGGGACAGGTGATCGAGGCCGATCGATTCGATCCCGCCGCCGGGGATTTCCGGAAGCCACACCGGTAGGGGCAGACTGGTCGTTCGTGACCACCGAATTGTTCTGCGGCGGACGGATCTACAGTCCGATGGCGTCGGACGCCACCGCCATGGCCGTGACCGATGGAATCGTCAGCTGGATCGGTGAGGATCGCACCGGGCGAGCGCTCCATCCAGGAGTCCGCGTCACCGACCTGGCGGGGGCCTTCGTGGCACCGGCGTTCGTCGACACTCACGTGCATGTCACCGATCTGGGTCTGTCGTCGATCGGACTCGATCTGTCCGGCTGCACCTCGCTCGAACACTGCATGCGGGTGCTCGCCGAGCACGCAGCGTCGTCCTCGGACGCACTGATCTGGGGACACGGCTGGGACGAGAGCTCGTGGCCCGAACATCGCGCACCGTCGACGGTCGACCTCGACGCGGCAGCGCCGGGACGCCCGGTGTACCTCACACGCATCGATTCGCATTCGGCTGCCGTCTCGACGCCGTTGCGCGTCGCCGCGACCGGAATGGAATCCGCCACCGGCTTCTCCGGGCAGTCCCCTCTCACAGCTGCCGCGCACCACCTCGCGCGGCTGACTGCACGATCGATGATCACAGCCGACACCCGGGATCGGGCTCGAACGGCTGCGCTCGACAGCGCTGCGGCGCAGGGAATCGTCGCAGTCCACGAATGTGCCGGTCCGATCGTGTCGGGTATCGACGACTTCCGTGAATTGATGGCCACCGAACACGGGGTGGAGGTTCGCGGATACTGGGGCGAGCTGGTCGAGACGGCCGAGCAGGCGCGGCAGCTGCTCGGCGAGACCGGCGCTCACGGGCTGGCCGGTGACATCTTCGTCGACGGCTCGCTGGGATCGCGGACCGCGTGGTTGTCGTCGCCGTATGCGGACGGCTCCGGATCGGGCGTGCCGTACGAGGACGTCGATTCGATCGCTGCACACATCTCGGCGTGCACGTCCGCCGGAGTCCAGGCGGGGTTCCACGTCATCGGTGACGCTGCGATCTCGGCTGCCGTCACCGCATTCGAGCGGGTGGTGACCGAGCTGGGAACTCCAGCCGTCGCCGCGTGCGGGCATCGGCTCGAACATCTGGCAATGGTCACGCCCGAGCAGGCCGACAAACTGGCCTCCTGGGGGGTGATAGCCAGCATGCAACCGATGTTCGACGCCCAGTGGGGCGGTTCGGGAGGGTTGTATTCGGCACGGCTCGGCGCAGACCGTGCATCGGCGCTCCATCCGTTCGCGCGCTTGGCATCGGCGGGGGTGGCGCTCGCATTCGGTTCGGATGCGCCGGTCACCCGACTCGATCCCTGGGCGACGGTCAGAGCCGCGGTCAATCACCACACGCCGGGCAGTGCCATCTCGCCTCGGGCCGCTTTCTCGGCCGGTACCCGCGGAGCCTGGCGAGCGGGCGGAGTTCGCGACGGATTGGCGGGGACGTTGGTGCCGGGAGCGCCCGCCTCCTTCGCGGTGTGGGAGGTCGACGAACTCGTCGTCCGAGCACCCAAGGACAGCGTGCAACGATGGTCGACGGACCCACGCGCAGGAGTATCTCCCTTGCCCGGTCTGGACCCGTCGTCCACGAGCCCACAGTGCTCGATGACCGTGCACCGCGGACAGGTCATCCATGAGAACTGAGTCCGCTTCGGGTGTCGGGACGGTGGCCTCGTCAGCGGAGCGGCTGCGCCGGACCGCGATGTCGACGGCGCTCTCCGTCGCCGGTGGCGCACTGATATTCGCGAGCTTCCCTCCGCGAACCCTGTGGTTTCTGGCCCCGCTGGGTATCGCGCTGCTGGCCCTCGTCCTGACCGGCTTCGGCGGCCGGAGGTCGGTATCGCTGAAAGGGGGATTCGGCTACGGCTGTGCCGCCGGACTCGGATTCTTCGTTCCGCTCCTCCCGTGGATCGGTGTGTACGTAGGACCGATGCCGTGGCTGGCGCTCGCCGCCGCCGAGTCCGTCTTCGTCGGCTTGTTCGGAGTGCTCGGTGTGTTGACGGCACGGAGCGCATGGTGGCCGCTGTCGATGGCATTGGCCTGGAGCCTGACCGAATGGCTCAGATCCAGTGTTCCCTTCGGTGGCTTTCCATGGGGCAGATTGGCATTCGGACAACCCGAGGGCTGGTTGCTTCCCTTGGCGAGCGTCGGCGGTGCACCGTTGCTCAGTTTCGGTGTGGCACTGACCGGAACCGGAACGGCGGCGCTGCTGGTCGCGGGCAGTCGACGAGACGGAGCGCGTTCGTTCCTCGGACCGGTCGCCGCAACGACGATCGCGTCCATCGTGGCGCTGGGGTTGCTACCGACGCTGCACGGCAACGACGCGCCGGAGGGCGACGAACGGACAGTGACGATCGCGGCCGTCCAGGGAAGCGTTCCGCGGCTGGGTCTGGATTTCAACGCACAGCGCCGCGCGGTGTTGGACAATCACGTCCGAGAGACCATGACATTGGCCGCCGACGTCGAGGCCGGCAGGCAACCTGCCCCGGATCTCGTCGTGTGGCCCGAGAACGCGTCCGATATCGATCCGTTGAGAAATACCGACGCTGCGACTCTCATCACACAGGCGTCGGTGGCTGTGGGGGCCCCGATTCTCGTCGGCACCGTACTCGTCAATGCCGATGGTACGAACACGAATTCGGTGATTGCGTGGAACGGTACGGACGGGCCCGGTGAGCGGCACGACAAGAAGATAATTCAACCGTTCGGCGAATACTTGCCATTCCGAAGTTTTTTTCGATTGTTTTCGGAATATGCCGACCGAGCGGGTTATTTCGTCCCCGGTAGCGGAAACGGAGTGGTGCACGCTGGGGGAATAGCGGCCGGAATAGCAACGTGCTACGAAGTCGCATTCGACCGCGCACTCGAGGAATCGGTCCGGTCGGGCGCGGAGTTCATCGCCATACCCACCAACAACGCGACCTTCGGCGACACCGAAATGACCTACCAACAACTCGCGATGTCCAGAGTGCGAGCCGTCGAGCACGGACGAACGGTTGTGGTGGCCGCTACGAGTGGCGTCAGCGCAATCGTGTCGCCCGATGGTGACGTCCTTCAGCAGACGCCGCTCTTCAGCCCGGACGTGCTGGTGTCCAGTGTTGTACTGCGACAATCCCTCACCGTCGCGACTCGAATCGGCTTCGGATCGGAATTGGTGCTGTGTCTGGCAGCCGTCGGAGCGCTCGGCGCGACGCTTCTGGCCGGACGTCGCCGCTCCGACTCCTGAAACAAACGCCGAGTCGGTAAACAGTGGGTTTATCGCATCGCCGAGTCGGATACGTACGAAATAATGCCGAGCGATGTGTCGTGCGGAGTCATTCGTTCGACCGAATAGCATCTGCTCGGGTAGCACTCTCGGTCACTTCTGTAACAGGCTGGAGGCAGTGATCGATGGTTCTTATGATTACTGCACAAAAGAACCGTGCCGATGTTGTATCTTTGTAAGCCGTTGGGGTGCTCGACACGGAATTTTCAGGTCGGCTTTCAGCGGATGACCGACGGTTTCGCGTTGGTATGTGAGCGCAGTATCGACGCCGACATTGTCGAACGTGTCGTACGCCTGGCGGGGAGGGGAGTTCATGTCGTACAGGACGATGAATTCGAGAGTCACCACACACTCGTTCACTGAACTCACGGTTTGTTCTATTCGGTAGAACCGGGTTCTCTCCCTGTTTCAATCCGGTCGCCCGATCGCGCCGAATTGATACAGAGCCATATCACCACCGAACGTGTGTGAATCGACACGAACGCAGACCAGAACGGAAGCCAGAATTGCTCAATCGCGCGCACAGGCCGCCGCGGCTCGACAGTCCGAACCGAACCGAGGGCTCCGGGTCGATCCACCCGACGTCGGCCTTCGCCGCCGTGACCGTGCCGCCGAAGGGCAAGTGAATGCGCGCAGCAATTACCGGTGGGTCTCAGACGCCCCCGACCGGCCCCGGCTTCGAAAACGGATTCCCGCTGTCGTCCGCTCAGCGTGGCATGTGGTTCGCTCAGCAGCTGGCCCCTGACGTCCCGGTCTGTATCGCACAGTATGTAGACCTCCGCGGCAACCTCGACATCGCCGTTCTCCAGGATGCGACGGCTCTCGCGGCGCACGAATTCCAATCTGCGTACCTGAGACTGGCCGAGGTGGACGGCGAGCCCGTCCAGATGGTCGATCACTCCATCGACCAGTCGGTGCACTACCTGGATCTGCGCGGCGAAGACGATCCCATGACCTCGGCGCTGCAGTGGATCGACGAGAACTACGTCCAGCCCGTCGACATGGAACACGATCCCCTCGTCGAGAGCTGGATCATTCAGGTCGGGGACGATCGCAACCTCTGGTACAGCAAGATCCACCACGTCGCGCTCGACGGCTACGGTGCCATGACGCTCGTCAACCGAACCGCTGCGCTGTACACCGCGGCCGTCGAACACGTCGAGCCTGCCCCGAACAAGGCGGCCGAGCTACGCCGACTCTACGAGCTCGATCAGGAATACCGGACGTCGTCCCGCTTCGAGTCCGACAAGGAGTACTGGACGGCTCGCGCCGCGGACATCCACGACGGAGCGTCTCTGTCCAACACTGCCGGTCGCACGATCGCCGCCAGCAAGCTGCGCAGCGTCGCTCTACCCGAGGATGTCGTCACCGAGCTCGAGGCATCCGACGCGACCAAGGGCGGAACCGCTGCTGCGGTGTTCATCGCCGCCTTCGGCTGCTACCTCTCGCGGATGACCGGGCGAGAAGACGTCTCGGTCAACATCCCGGTGTCCGCGCGCACCACCGCACTGCTTCGTCGGTCCGGTGGAATGCTCGTCAACGTCGCACCCATTCCGATCCACGTCCCCCAGGACGCTACCGTCGGCGAGCTGGTTCAGCAGGTACAGCTCGAACTGATGGGAGCCCTGCGACATCAGCGCTTCAGCATCGAGGACATTCGGCGCGAGTTGGCGGCCTCGGGAAGCGACAAACAGCTGTCCGGCCCGATGGTCAACATGATGCTGTTCCATCAGCAGATCAACCTCGGGTCCATCGTCGGCGAGTTCAACATCGTCACCTCGGGCCCGGTCGAGGATCTTCTGGTCAACGTGTACCAGAGCGGTTCTCCGGCCAGGACGTTCGTCGATTTCAGGGCCAACCCCAACCGGTACGACGACGACGACCTCACTGCACACCATTCGAGCTTCGTCGACATGGTGGAATCCTTCATCGCGGCCGGGCCCGATGTCGCAGTCCTCGACGTACATCCGGCCAGCGCACGCGAAGGCCAACGCCGGCGACGCGCCGCAGCCGATCTCGCATACTGGACCGACCGGCTCTCCGACGCCCCGGATCTTCTCGATCTTCCGATCGACCGCTCGCGGCCCTCGAGCATCGGCCATGTTCGCGCATCACACGAGGTGACGATCGGATCCGAATCGTGGTCCGCGGTGGCTCGACTGGCGGCCGACCGTTCCACCACTCCGTTCGTGGTCTTCGAATCCGCTCTCGCCGTACTGCTTTCGCGGCTGGCTAACACCGACGACGTGTCGATCGCCGTGCCTGCGGGTGACGGCAACACCGTGGTGCTGCGGACGCGACCCGACGTTCGGCACTCGTTCGCCGAGTTCGTCGATGCGTCCGAAACCGACTTCGATGCGGCGATGGCGCACGGCGATACGTCCTTCGACGCCGTCGCCGCGGCCCTCGGGCTGCCCCGATCGGAAGCACACAGCCCCCTTGCTCAGGTTGCGCTCCGGTTCGGTCCTTCCGCACTGCCGCGTGACGGCGTCGGTATGGATCTGGTCGTTACCGTCGACGAATCCGACACTCACGCTGTCGTTTTCGACTACGCCACAGAACTGTTCGATGACGCGAGCGTGGCTCAACTCGCCCGCCGCCTCGTACGGATTCTCGACGCTCTGACCACCGAACCGAACCTGCGAATCGGTGACGCGGACATGCTGTCCGCTGCCGAACGCGCTCGCCTGGCTCCGGTTCGTGGTCCGCGGTCTGTGGTGGGTGTGGTGTTGCCGGAGTTGTTGGCTGGCGCGGTGGGTGTTGCTGGTGTCGGTGGTGTTGCGGTGGTGTCGGGGTCGCGGTCTGTTTCGTATGGTGAGTTGGATGCGGCGTCGTCGCGGTTGGCGCGGATGTTGATGTCGTGTGGGGTGGGTCCGGGGTCGTTCGTGGCGTTGGCGTTGTCGCGGTCGGTGGAGTCTGTGGTGGCGGTGTGGGCGGTGGCGAAGGCCGGTGGTGCGTTCTTGCCGGTGGATCCGAATTATCCGGTGGATCGGATCGAGCACATGTTGGTCGATTCGGGTGCTGTGGTGGGTGTGACGTTGGGTGCCGATGTGGGTGCGCTGTCGGGTGTGGGTGGGGTGTCGTGGGTGGTGCTCGATGATGCGGATGTGGTGGCGGATCTGGCGTTTCGGTCGTCTGCTCCGGTGTTGGATGCGGAGCGTTCGGGTGTGTTGCGGCTCGATGATGCGGCGTATCTGATTTATACGTCGGGTTCGACGGGTGTGCCCAAGGGTGTGGTGGTCACTCATCGTGGTGTGGGGAACTTGGCTGCCGAGGAGCGGGTGCGGTTCGGTGTGGGGCCGTCGTCTCGGGTGTTGGCGTTTGCGTCGCCGAGTTTCGATGCGTCGATTCTCGAGTTCGTGTTGGCGTTCTCGGGTGGGGCGACGATGGTGATTGCGCCGCCGTTGGTGTTCGGTGGGGTGGAGTTGGCGTCGTTGTTGGCGCAGGAGCGGGTCTCGCATGCGTTCGTCACGCCTGCGGCGTTGGCGTCGGTGGATCCGGTGGGGTTGGAGTCGGTCGAGGTCGTGGTGACCGGTGGTGATGTGTGTGCGCCGGAGTTGGTGGCGCGGTGGGCGCCGGGTCGGCGGATGTTCAATGCGTACGGTCCGACGGAGGCGACGATTTTCTCGTCGATTTCGTCGGCGTTGGTGGTGGGGGAGTCGGTCGATATCGGTTCTCCGACGATCGGTTTCGCGGAGGTGGTGTTGGATTCGCGGTTGAATCCGGTGCCGGTGGGTGTGGTGGGTGAGTTGTATCTGGCGGGTCCGGCGTTGGCTCGTGGGTATCACGCGCGGTTGGGTTTGACGGCGGATCGGTTCGTGGCCAATCCGTTCGGTGGTGCGGGTTCGCGGATGTATCGCACCGGTGATGTGGTGCGGTGGAATGCCTCGGGTGCGTTGGAGTATGTGGGGCGTAGCGATTTTCAGGTGAAGGTGCGTGGTTTCCGGATCGAGTTGGGTGAGATCGATTCGGTGTTGGCTGCGGTGTCGGGTGTCGATTTCGTGGTGACCATCGGGCGTGAGAGTGCTGCCGGCAGTACGGTGTTGGTCTCGTATGTGTTGCCGGTGGCGGGTACGGTCGTCGAGGTCGATGCGTTGCGTGAGCATGCCGGTTCGATGCTGCCTGCGCACATGGTGCCGTCGGCGTTCGTGATGTTGGAGTCGATTCCTCTCACTCCGGCAGGCAAACTCGACCGCACCGCACTCCCCGAACCCGAACTCGGTTCACAGGGTGCATTCGAGGCCCCGGAAACGGAATACGAAGCCGTGGTGGCGACCGTGTTCTGCGACGTTCTCGAGGTCGATCGGGTCGGCGTGACCGACAGCTTCTTCGATCTCGGCGGAAACTCACTCGTGGCAACGCGTTTGATCGCGCGGGTCAATTCGGCTCTCGGAACCGACCTGAAGGTGCTGGATCTGTTC
Organism: Rhodococcus sp. 15-2388-1-1a; assembly: GCF_002259145.1. Taxonomy (NCBI): domain Bacteria; kingdom Bacillati; phylum Actinomycetota; class Actinomycetes; order Mycobacteriales; family Nocardiaceae; genus Rhodococcus; species Rhodococcus sp. 15-2388-1-1a. The sequence continues at coordinate 742,718 of NZ_NPFP01000008.1, forward strand.
GAGGCGTCGACGGTTCGAGCTCTGTCGGAACGTGCCGAAGCCAAGGGCGCGTCGCTGCATCGGCGTCCGGCGCTCGTCCCTGTCGACCGGCCCGATTCGATTCCGCTGTCTCTCGCACAGCAGCGGATGTGGTTCATCAACCAGTTCGATGTGTCCTCGCCCGCGTACAACATCCCGCTCACCGTGCGCCTGACGGGTCGCCTGGACGTCGATGCGATGGCTGCAGCCGTCGGCGACGTCCTGTCTCGACACGAGTCGCTGCGCACGGTGTTCCCGACGGTGGGTGACCTACCGAATCAGGTGATCGCGCCGATCGAGGCCGTCACCGGATCGAAGCTCCCCCTCGACGTGGTCGACGTCGATCCCGCATCGGTCGACGCGCTCGTCCACACTGCTGCGACAACAGGTTTCGACGTCACGGTCGATCTTCCCTTCCGCGCGGTGCTGTACCGGACCGGCCAGGAGAGCTTCGTACTCTCCATCGTCGTCCACCACATTGCGGCAGACGGTGCGTCGATGGCACCGCTGGCTCGAGACGTGATGGTCGCCTACGGTGCCCGATCCGCGGGTTCGGCTCCGGTGTGGGAGCCACTCGCCGTCCAGTACGCGGACTTCGCGCTGTGGCAGCACGCCGTTCTGGGCGACGAGAGCGACTCCACCTCGGTGGCGTCGCGGCAGATCGAATTCTGGCAGTCGGCTCTGGCAGATCTGCCGGATGTGCTGCCGATGCCTCTCGATCGCCCGCGCCCCACCCGGCAGTCGATGCGCGGCAGTGTCACCCCGTTCACGATTCCCGGCGACGTTGCCGCTCGGTTGAGTTCGGTTGCCGCCGAACAGGACTCGACGCTGTTCATGGTCGTCCACTCCGCACTCGCGCTGCTGCTCGCGCGCCTGAGCGGCACTCAGGACATCGCTATCGGTACTCCGATCGCCGGTCGCGGCGACGCGGCCCTCGACGACCTCGTGGGCATGTTCGTCGGGACTCTCGTACTGCGAACACAGGTCGAGCCTCGAGCGACATTCGCCGAACTGCTCGCCGACACCCGTAGCTCCGACCTCGCCGCCTTCGACAACAACGACATCCCGTTCGAGCGTCTGGTCGATGTACTCGATCCGGTGAGGTCGACCGACCATTCACCGCTGTTCCAGGTTCTCCTCGAGTTCCAGAACAATGCAGCGGTCACGTTGGAGCTACCCGATCTCACCGTTCGGTTCGAGGAGATCGGCACCGACACAGCAAAATTCGATCTACAGCTGCGCGTGGACCAGGAGCCGGTGGACGGGTCCGGTGCACTGTCGGCTTCGTTCACCTACGCCACAGATCTGTTCGACCCCGAGACCATCGACCGGTTCGTGGATCGGTTCCTGCGGATCGTGTCGACCATCGGCACCTCGACGGACGTACGCACAGGCGACATCGACATCCTGTCCGCCGCGGAGCAGGAGCTCGTCCTGTTCGAGTGGAACGACACCGCACGTCTGATCGAACCTCCGGTCCACCAGCAGGTTCCGGCCGGGGACGTCGACATGACGCTCAGCAGCCTCTTCGATCGACAGGTGCAGCGCAGTCCGTACTCGACCGCACTCGTGTTCGAGGACGAGCACATCACCTATCTCGAATTGGACGAACGAGCGAATCAGCTCGCGCGACACCTCATCTCGCTCGGCGTCACACCCGAATCCCATGTCGGCCTCGCGATCCGACGGTCGATCGACCTGCTCGTCGGCATGTACGCGATCGTCAAGGCCGGTGGTGCGTACGTGCCGATCGACCCGGACCATCCGGTCGAGCGCTCGTCCTACGTCCTCTCCAGCGCTCAGCCGGTGTGCATCCTGACCACCAGCCGCGACTGGATCAACATCCCGGTCGCAACTCCGGTCCTCGCCGTCGACCTGCTCGACGTGTCCGATCGCGACCACTCCGCGGTCACCGATTCGGACCGTTCGGGAAGACTGCACGGCTCGAACACCGCATACGTCATCTACACCTCCGGTTCGACCGGTCGGCCCAAGGGTGTCGCCGTCACGCACGCAGCCATCGTCAACCGGTTGCTGTGGATGCAGCACGAGTATCACCTCGAGCCTGCGGACACCGTTCTGCAGAAGACACCGGCCACGTTCGACGTCTCGGTGTGGGAGTTCTTCTGGCCCTTGCAGGTCGGTGCCAAGCTCGTCGTGGCCGAACCCGACGGACACCGCGATCCCGTGTACCTGTCCCGCATCATCGCAGACGAGCACATCACCACGGCGCACTTCGTACCGTCGATGCTCGCGGTGTTCGCGGCAGGGGCGCGGGCCGCGGAATGTGTCTCGCTTCGACTGGTGTTCTGCAGCGGCGAGGCGCTTCCGCCTGCCACCGCCGCGCAGTTCGCACAGTTCTCCCTCGCGGAACTGCACAACCTCTACGGTCCGACCGAAGCGGCAGTCGACGTCAGCTACTACCACGTCACCGGGCGCGACGCCGTCTCGATCCCCATCGGCGCACCGGTGTGGAACACCCGCTTGTACGTGCTCGACGCCTCGTTGCGACCGGCTCCGATCGGTGCTCCCGGCGAGCTGTATCTCGCCGGCGTGCAACTCGCTCGTGGGTACGTCGGTCGCGGCGATCTCACAGCGGATCGCTTCGTCGCGGATCCGTTCGGCGAGCCGGGCGAGAGGCTCTATCGCACAGGCGATCTGGTGCGCTGGCGTGCCGACGGCGAACTCGAGTACATCGGCCGAACGGACTTCCAGGTCAAGCTGCGCGGACTCCGCATCGAACTCCCCGAGATCGAGTCGGTTCTCCTTCGATCCGAGTCGGTCGCCCAGGCGATCGCGTTGGTGCACAAGGACCCGAACACCGGTGAGACCCTCGTGGCCTACGTGGTCGGTGCGCACGGCTTCGCCGTCGACCCCACCTCTCTGACCGCCGAGGCCGCGCGCCGCCTCCCGGGGTACATGGTGCCCTCACACGTGGTGGTACTCGACTCGCTCCCGGTCAACGCCAGCGGCAAACTCGACCGCAAGGCATTGCCTGCGCCCGAATTCACCGTCGCCGCGTCGGAGTTCTTCGGCCCCGAGAACCCGGTCGAAGAGATCGTCGCCGGTATCTTCGGCGATCTGCTCGGTATCGCTCAGGTCAGCGTCACGTCGAGCTTCTTCGAGATCGGTGGCAACTCGTTGATCGCGATGCGGTTGGTCGCGCGAATCAACGCCGCACTCGGAACCGATATCAGCATCAGGGATCTGTTCGACGCGCCCACCGTGCGCGCGTTGTCGGCAGGCATCGACATCGGCGAGCACGACGCTGCAGCCGCGCCGGGGCTGGTCCCGCAGGAGCGACCGGATGTGGTGCCGCTGTCGCTGGCACAGCAGCGGATGTGGTTCATCAATCAGTACGACACCGAGTCGGCTGCCTACAACGTCGCGTTCGCCATGCGCTTGAACGGTGTGCTCGATGTCGACGCGATGCACTCGGCCATCGGTGACGTGTTGAGCCGGCACGAGTCGCTACGCACGATGTTCCCGCTGACCGACGACGTTCCCGTGCAGTCGATCCTCGACGTGGCAACGGCACAGCCGGATCTGACTCCGATTCTCGCGGACGACGAGCGTCACGTCTCGGAGCTGATCGCCGACGTCGCCGGCTCGGGCTTCGACGTGGTGGCGGATGTTCCGCTGCGAGTCCGCCTGGTTCGGGTGCGCGAGAACGAGCACGTGCTCGTGATGGTGGTGCACCACATCTCCTCCGACGGTTTCTCGAGCGCCCCGCTCGCCCGCGACCTGATGGTGTCCTACAGTGCCCGCGCCGCAGGGCACGCACCGAGCCAGGAACCGTTGCCGGTGCAGTATGCCGATTACGCGCTGTGGCAGCGCCGGTTCCTCGGCGCGGAGTCCGATCCCGAGTCGTTGATGGCCAAGCAGCTCACCTACTGGGTCGACACACTGTCGGGCAGCCCCGAGGTCCTGACGTTGCCGACCGATCGCCCGCGTCCCGCAGTGGCATCCCTGCGCGGCGAGAGCGTCACGTTCGAGATCGACGCGTCGGTTCACGCTCGCCTTGCTGCTGTTGCCGCCGAGCACAATTCGAGCTCGTTCATGATCGTGCACGCAGCTCTGGCCGTCCTTCTGGCGCGACTGTCCGGTACCGAGGACATCTCTGTCGGAACGCCGATCTCGGGCCGAGGAGACGCGGCACTCGACGAACTCGTCGGCATGTTCGTCAACACGCTCGTACTGCGTACCCAGGTGCCCGGTTCGACACGGTTCGAGGAACTGCTCTCGGACGTTCGCTCCGTCGACCTGGCCGCGTTCACTCATTCGGATGTCCCGTTCGAGCGAGTGGTCGATGCGGTCGATCCCGCGAGATCGACTGCCCATGCACCGTTGTTCCAGGTGATGCTCGAGTTCCAGCAGACCGACCGACCGACGGTGACGTTGCCCGGACTGTCGATCGAGAGCATCGAGCTACCCAACGACATTTCCAACTTCGACCTGCAGTTGACGATCTCGGAACAATTCGACAGGTCCGGAGCACCGGCCGGCATCGAAGCCGGATTCCGTTACGCCACAGAACTGTTCGACGCAGATACCGTCCGCGTTCTCTCCGATCGCCTCGTCCGAATCCTCGACGCGGTGACGGCCACGCCGTCCATCCGAGTCGGTGACATCGAAATTCTGTCTGCCAACGAGTACGACTCGCTGGCTCCGGTTCGTGGTCCGCGGTCTGTGGTGGGTGTGGTGTTGCCGGAGTTGTTGGCTGGTGCGGTGGGTGTTGCTGGTGTCGGTGGTGTTGCGGTGGTGTCGGGGTCGCGGTCTGTTTCGTATGGTGAGTTGGATGCGGCGTCGTCGCGGTTGGCGCGGATGTTGATGTCGTGTGGGGTGGGTCCGGGGTCGTTCGTGGCGTTGGCGTTGTCGCGGTCGGTGGAGTCTGTGGTGGCGGTGTGGGCGGTGGCGAAGGCCGGTGGTGCGTTCTTGCCGGTGGATCCGAATTATCCGGTGGATCGGATCGAGCACATGTTGGTCGATTCGGGTGCTGTGGTGGGTGTGACGTTGGGTGCCGATGTGGGTGCGCTGTCGGGTGTGGGTGGGGTGTCGTGGGTGGTGCTCGATGATGCGGATGTGGTGGCGGATCTGGCGTTTCGGTCGTCTGCTCCGGTGTTGGATGCGGAGCGTTCGGGTGTGTTGCGGCTCGATGATGCGGCGTATCTGATTTATACGTCGGGTTCGACGGGTGTGCCCAAGGGTGTGGTGGTCACTCATCGTGGTGTGGGGAACTTGGCTGCCGAGGAGCGGGTGCGGTTCGGTGTGGGGCCGTCGTCTCGGGTGTTGGCGTTTGCGTCGCCGAGTTTCGATGCGTCGATTCTCGAGTTCGTGTTGGCGTTCTCGGGTGGGGCGACGATGGTGATTGCGCCGCCGTTGGTGTTCGGTGGGGTGGAGTTGGCGTCGTTGTTGGCGCAGGAGCGGGTCTCGCATGCGTTCGTCACGCCTGCGGCGTTGGCGTCGGTGGATCCGGTGGGGTTGGAGTCGGTCGAGGTCGTGGTGACCGGTGGTGATGTGTGTGCGCCGGAGTTGGTGGCGCGGTGGGCGCCGGGTCGGCGGATGTTCAATGCGTACGGTCCGACGGAGGCGACGATTTTCTCGTCGATTTCGTCGGCGTTGGTGGTGGGGGAGTCGGTCGATATCGGTTCTCCGACGATCGGTTTCGCGGAGGTGGTGTTGGATTCGCGGTTGAATCCGGTGCCGGTGGGTGTGGTGGGTGAGTTGTATCTGGCGGGTCCGGCGTTGGCTCGTGGGTATCACGCGCGGTTGGGTTTGACGGCGGATCGGTTCGTGGCCAATCCGTTCGGTGGTGCGGGTTCGCGGATGTATCGCACCGGTGATGTGGTGCGGTGGAATGCCTCGGGTGCGTTGGAGTATGTGGGGCGTAGCGATTTTCAGGTGAAGGTGCGTGGTTTCCGGATCGAGTTGGGTGAGATCGATTCGGTGTTGGCTGCGGTGTCGGGTGTCGATTTCGTGGTGACCATCGGGCGTGAGAGTGCTGCCGGCAGTACGGTGTTGGTCTCGTATGTGTTGCCGGTGGCGGGTACGGTCGTCGAGGTCGATGCGTTGCGTGAGCATGCCGGTTCGATGCTGCCTGCGCACATGGTGCCGTCGGCGTTCGTGATGTTGGAGTCGATTCCTCTCACTCCGGCAGGCAAACTCGACCGCACCGCACTCCCCGAACCGGATTGGTCCGCTCAGGTCACGGCCGGTCGCGATGCGGACAATGCGGTCGAGAAGACGTTGGCCGGATTGTTCGCCGAGGTTCTTCGCCTGGACCGCGTCGGCGTCGACGATTCGTTCTTCGCCCTCGGCGGCGACAGCATCATGTCGATTCAGCTGGTCTCGCGCGCCAAGGCGGCCGGACTGTCCCTGTCGCCACGAGATGTGTTCGAGCACAAGACCGTTGCGGCTCTGGCCGAGGTGGTCGCGTCCGCGGACGGCACCGCACCTCTCGTGCTGGAGGAGTTGCCCGGTGGCGGTGTCGGCGACGTACCGCTGACTCCGATCGTGGCATGGATGCTCGATCGGACGGCAGTCCTCGACAAGCACACGCAGACGGCGGTTCTCACTCTTCCGGTCGACATCGAGCTGGAGGTGCTCGAGGCCACCGTCCAGACGGTCCTCGATCATCACGACATGCTCCGCGGCGTATTGCACCGCGGCGAGCACCCCACGATGGAGGTCCTGCCCGTCGGATCGGTCTCGGCGAACTCGGTGGTGCACCGCGTGACGTCGACAACCGTTCGCGGAGAGGGATTCTCGCAGCAGGCCACGGTCGAGGCAGAAGCAGCAGTCGGCCGGCTGGCTCCCGATTCCGGTGTGATGATCCAGATGGTGTGGTTCGACGCCGGCTCCGAGGGGAGCCGTCTGCTCGTCGTCGCCCACCACCTGGTCATCGACGGCGTGTCCTGGCGAATCCTGGTTCCGGACCTGGCGTCGGCATGGGCCCAGATCATCGGCGGAAACACGCCCGAGCTGGCTCCGGTCGGCACCTCCATGCGTCGTTGGTCGCACGGTTTGCGTGAGGTCACCGCCACCCGCGGCGACGAGCTGGCGATCTGGCGCGATGTTCTGGCACAACCGGATCCGCTCATCGGATCGCGAGCACTCGATCGCGAGATCGACGTGTACGGCACAGTGGACAAGGTCGAGTTGTCGCTGTCCACCGACGTCACCGAGGGTCTGCTGACGGCACTGCCCGACGCGTTCCACGGCAGCGTCAACGACGGCCTGCTCGCCGCTCTCGCGCTCGCCACGGCGGTGTGGCGACGTGGTCGGGGAGTGGCCGTGGACGACGCGTTGATCTCGCTGGAGGGTCACGGCCGCGAGGACCACGTGGTACCCGGTGCCGATCTCGGCCGGACCATCGGTTGGTTCACCACGATCTACCCGCTTCGGTTGACCCTTGCCGGTCTGGACCTGGACGATGCCCTCGCCGGCGGTGTCGACGCAGCGCGTCTGATCAAGTCGGTCAAGGAACAGTTGCTGGCAGTTCCCGACCACGGCATCGGGTACGGCATGCTTCGCTACCTGGACGAGGACGGTGCCGCTGCTCTGCGCGACTTCCCCGCTCCCCAGATCAGTTTCAACTACCTCGGGCGCTACAGCACCGATGTTCCGGACGAGCTTCGCGGACACGGCTGGCTGCCGGTCGACGACTCCGGTGTCGGCGATTCGCAAGACCACGATCTACCGGTCGCAGCAGTGCTCGACATCAATGCCGTCACCACCGCGACGCCGACCGGCCCGCGGTTGGAGGCGACGTTCGCTTTCCCCACCGGTGTGCTCGACGCCGACGAGGTCGGCGAACTGGCCGAGTTGTGGCGTCAGGCTCTGACCGCGCTGACACAGCTCGCCCAGCGACCGGGGGCAGGTGGCTTCACGCCGTCCGATCTCGATCTGGTGCGGCTCGATCAGAGTTCCATCGACGACCTCGAACGGGTCTATCCCACGCTGGACGACATCTGGTCCATGACGCCCCTGCAGGCCGGATTGCTGTTCCACGCCGAGCTGTCGGATCAGTCCGTGGACGCCTACATCGTCCAACTCGTGTTGGAGTTGCGCGGTAGCGTCGACGAGGCGCGATTCCGGCGTGCTGCTCGGGCGCTCCTGCGTAGACACGCGAACCTGCGAACAGCTTTCGTTCACAACAACGACGGCGAGTCCATCCAGATCGTTCACCACGACGTGGACGCTCCGTGGTCGTCGATCGACCTGACCGAACTGGACGTCGAAGATCGAGCCGTCGAGCTCGATCGCATCGAACACGACGACCGTGCCACCCGATTCAACATGGCGCAAGCACCGCTGTTGCGTTTCATGCTCATCACCGTGGCACCGGGCGAGTGGCGTCTGGTGATGACCAACCACCACATCTTGCTCGACGGTTGGTCCACGCCGCTGCTGCTCAAGGACCTGCTGACGCTCTACGTCGTCGACGGCGACGACACCGTGCTCCCGCGGGTTCCCGCCTACCGCGACTACCTGTCGTGGCTGGCCAAGCGCGACCGCTCGTCGGCACTGGAAGCGTGGACGAACGCGCTCGCAGGGTTGTCCGAGCCGACGCTCCTGACGCCGGTGGAGAGCCGACGCCAGGAGTCGACGTTGGCCGGGCGTTCGTTGGTCTCGCTCGACGTGGAGCAGACGAACCGCCTGCGCAGCGTCGCTCGTGCCCGTGGCGTCACGATGAACTCCATGGTCCAGGCGTCGTGGGCCCTGGTCCTCGGCACTCTGACCGGACGCTCCGACGTCGTGTTCGGTGCCACGGTGTCCGGACGCCCGCCTGAGGTCTCCGACATCGAGTCGATGGTCGGTCTGTTCATCAACACTCTGCCGGTGCGGATCGTGCTCGATCCTTCGGAGACACTCGGTGAGTACCTCGAGCGGGTGCAGGCCGAACAGGCCGCTCTGCTCGATCACCACTACCTCGGCCTCACCGACATTCAGCGAGCGGTGGGACCTTCCGTCGCCTTCGACACCCTGACGGTGTTCGAGTCGTACCCGATGGACCGCGCGGGATTGTCGGCGGAGACCGACCTCGCCGGAATGCAGGTGCACGACGTGCACGACGGCAGCGACACAGCGCAGTATCCGCTGACGCTGGTCGCCATGGTCGACGATCGGCTGCACATCGAGGCCAAGTACCTACCGGAGTTGTTCGAGCACAGCGTCGTCGCGGCGACGGTCGACAGAATCGTGCGGGTTCTGGAAGCCATTGCCACCGACACCGGTCGACGTGTCGGATCGCTGTCGTTGCTGTCCGAGGAAGAACTGCGCCGGGTGGCACCGGTTCGGGGACCGGCATCGTCCGATGCTCGGATGCTTCCCGATATCTTCACCGACGCCGCTGCTTCGAACCAGCACGGCACCGCTCTGTGGAGCGCCGGCCGCACCGTCGACTATGCCGAACTCGACGCGCAATCATCAGCTCTCGCAAGAACATTGATCGCTCGCGGTGCCGGCCCGGAAACTGTCGTTGCGCTGGCTCTGCCACGGTCCGTCGAATCCGTACTAGCCATCTGGGCAGTCGCCAAGACCGGGGCGGCATTCCTGCCGATCGATCCGAGCTACCCGCGCGATCGCGTCGAACACATGCTCGTCGACTCGAACGCGTCGATCGGTCTGACCCTGTCCGAGCACGTGGCCGCGGTCTCGGATCTCGGCTCTGCTCAGTGGACCGTGCTCGACCACGAGGACACGCGTGCCGAGCTCGCCGGTCACCCGACCGCGCCGGTTCGCGACGGCGACCGTGTTCGCCCGATGCACATCGATCAGGTCGCGTACCTGATCTACACCTCGGGTTCGACGGGTGTTCCCAAGGGCGTCACCGTCACCCATCGTGGGTTGGCGAATCTGGCCGAGGAGGAGCGGACTCGTTTCGAGGTGACCCCGGACGCTCGGGTTCTCGCGTTCGCGTCCCCGAGCTTCGATGCCTCGATACTCGAACTGCTCATGGTGTTCTCCGGTGCCGCGACCATGGTCATCGCGCCGACGTCGGTCTACGGTGGCACCGAGTTGGCCGAACTGCTCGCAGCACAGCGCGTCACGCATGCGTTCGTCACGCCCGCCGCGCTGGCATCGGTGGATCCGGCCGGGCTGACCGAGTTGGCCGTGGTCGCAACCGGTGGCGACGTGTGTCCGCCCGAGCTCGTGGCCCGCTGGGCACCGGGCCGTCGTATGTTCAACGCTTACGGTCCCACCGAGGCGACGATCTTCTCGTCCATCAGTGATCGACTGCACGTCGATTCCGCCATCGACATCGGTTCGCCGACAATCGGTTTCAGTGAGGTCGTTCTCGACGCACGATTGCATCCCGTCCCGGTCGGAGTTGCGGGCGAGCTCTATCTCGCCGGGCCGGCACTGGCACGTGGCTACCATTACCGCTTCGGGCTGACCGCAGACCGTTTCGTCGCGAATCCCTTCGACGAGAACGGTGCCAGGATGTACCGCACCGGCGACGTGGTGCGGTGGACCGAGTCGGGAACGCTCGAGTACGTCGGTCGCAGCGACTTCCAGGTCAAGGTGCGCGGTTTCCGCATCGAACTGGGCGAGATCGACGCCGTCCTGACCGACGATCCGACCGTCGAGTTCGCGACCACGGTGGGTGTCGACGGCCCGACGGGCAACACCATTCTGGTCGCCTACGTTCTTCCGAGATCCGGCGAGCAGGTCGACGCGGCAGCTCTGCGCACGAACGTGTCGAGTTCACTACCGACTCATATGATCCCGACGGCCTTCGTCGCACTGGAGTCGATTCCGTTGACACCGGCCGGCAAGCTGGATCGCAACGCACTGCCTGCACCCGATCTTCATCTCGGGGGCGACTCGCGTGCACCGCGCAACGACACCGAGCAGATCATTGCCGACATCTTCGGCGAGGTATTGGGGATCGACGGCGTCGGAATCGATTCGAGCTTCTTCGATCTGGGTGGCGACTCGCTCAGTGCCACCAGGCTCACCGCCCGCGTCAACTCTGCCCTCGACACCACGATCACCGTCCGCGCATTGTTCGAGGCGCCCACCGTCGAGTCACTTGCGGTGCGGGTGCACAGCAACCCGGTCGGCACCCTGCGCCGTCCCGCACTCGTGGCGAAGCCGCGACCGGATTCGATTCCGTTGTCGCTCGCGCAGCAACGAATGTGGTTCATCAATCAGTTCGACGTGGCCTCGGCGGCGTACAACATCCCGCTCGCGGTGAGACTGACGGGTCGACTCGACATCGCTGCGATGAGCGCGGCCGTCGGGGACGTCCTGGAACGTCACGAGTCGCTGCGCACGGTGTTCCCCACCCACGGGGAGCGCCCCGAGCAGAAGATCCTCGACGTTCGGACGGCGAGGACCGAACTCACCGTCGTCGATCTGGACGCCACCGAGGTCGTTGCGGCCATCTCGGCCGCTGCAGCAACAGGATTCGACGTGTCGACCGACCTACCGTTCCGCGCGGTCCTGTACCGGGTGGCACCGGACGAGTTCGTGCTCTCGATCGTCGTGCACCATATCGCCGCCGACGGCGCGTCCATGGCACCCTTGGCACGAGACGTCATGGTCGCCTACGGTTCTCGCGCAGCGGCCGGCGCTCCGATGTGGGCACCGCTCGACGTCCAGTACGCGGACTTCGCGATCTGGCAACGCACCGTCCTCGGCGACGAGTCCGACCCCTCGTCCATTGCCGCGCAACAGTTGGACTTCTGGAAGACAGCCCTGGCGGATCTTCCCGACGTGCTGCCGTTGCCGCTCGATCACCCAAGGCCCGCTCGGCAGTCCATGCGCGGCAACAGTGTTCGGTTCGAAATCGACCGCACCACTCATGCCGAACTGGTCGACCTCGCACGGGCCAACGAGGCGACCGTCTTCATGGCCGTCCACGCGGCATGGTCGATCCTGATGGCACGCATCAGCGGCACCGAGGACATCGCGGTCGGTACTCCGATCGCCGGACGAGGTGACGCCGCACTCGACGATCTGGTCGGGATGTTCGTCGGCACCCTGGTTCTGCGCACGGAGGTGGCACCGCAGCTCTCGTTCACCGATCTGCTTCGAGCCACTCGTACGGCCGATCTGGCGGCGTTCGAGAACACCGATGTTCCGTTCGAGCGGTTGGTCGACGTTCTCGACCCGACCCGTTCGACCGACCGTTCGCCGTTGTTCCAGGTGCTACTCGAATTCCAGAACAACACGTCCGCGACGCTCGAACTGCCGGAGCTCACGGTCGAGGCAGTCGACATCGACGCGCACGTTGCGAAGTTCGATCTGCAACTGACCGTCGCCGAGGAGTTCGACGAGTCCGGTGCACCGGCCGGAATGACCGCCGCGATCACCTACGCGGTCGACCTGTTCGAGGAATCGTCCGTCGACGAGTTCTCGGCGCGGTTCGGCGCGGTGCTCACCGCCGTGACGGCCGATCCGGAGCGCGCCGTCGGCGACATCGATCTCCTGCTCCCGGGCGAGCTCGACGCCATGACGGGCGAGTGGAATCACGCGGGCCTCGTGGCATCCGATGCAACGTTGTTCGATCGATTCGCCACTGCTGCAGCGCGATTCCCCGATTCGCGCGCAGTCGTCTTCGGAGATCGCACGCTGACCTACGCCGAGTTGGACGACCGGTCGAGTCGACTCGCACGACTCCTCGTCCAGCGCGGTGTGACCTCGGAATCGCTCGTGGCGGTCGCGATGCCGCGCAACGAGGAGCTCATCGTCGCGCTGCTCGCGGTGATCAAGTCCGGTGGCGGCTACCTTCCGATCGACGTGTCCTACCCAGCGGATCGGCTGGCGTTCATGCTCGAGGATGCCTCGCCGGTCTGTGTGATCTCCACGGTCGCCGACAGTGCGGCAGTACCTGCCTCGGATCTCGATGTCCTCGAGATCGATTCGCCCGAACTGATCGCCGAACTGGACGGCATGTCGGGTGCGCCGCTGACCGATGCGGACCGCTCGGGTGGCACCAGTGCCGACTCGATCGCGTACGTCATCTACACCTCGGGCAGTACCGGTCGACCCAAGGGTGTGCAGATCGCGCACCGCAACGTGGCGACGCTGTTCGCCAACACCGCTGATCTCTTCGATTTCGACGATCGCGACGTCTGGACGATGTTCCACTCGTATGCGTTCGACTTCTCGGTGTGGGAGCTGTGGGGACCGCTGCTGCACGGTGGAACGCTCGTCGTCGTCGACTACTACACGGCACGCTCCCCGGAGCTGTTCCGCGAGTTGCTGGCACGCGAGAAGGTCACGGTGCTCAACCAGACACCGACGGCGTTCTACCAGTTCGCGGAAGCGGATCGAGTGGCCACCGAAAGCCTCGCCGGCACCGCGGACTCCGACCTGTCGTTGCGCTACGTGATCTTCGGCGGCGAGGCCCTCGATCTCGGTCAGTTGGCTCGCTGGTACGCCCGACACGACGAGTCCGCGCCGACTCTGGTCAACATGTACGGCATCACCGAGACGACGGTCCACGTGAGCCACCTGGCCCTGACCGAGCAGTTCGCGGCGTCGGCCTCGGCCAGCGTCATCGGTCAGGCGATCCCCGCACTGCGCGTCGCCGTGCTCGACACGCGTCTGAATCCGGTTCCGCCGGGTGTGACCGGTGAAATGTACGTCTCCGGGGCACAGCTCTCTCGCGGCTACCTGGGCCGGGCCGGCCTGTCGGCCACCCGTTTCGTCGCCGATCCGGCCGGAGAAGCCGGTGCCCGCATGTACCGCACCGGCGACACTGCGCGGTGGAATCGCGACGGGGCACTCGAGTACCTGGGCCGCAGTGACATGCAGGTACAGCTGCACGGCTTCCGCATCGAACTCGGCGAGATCGAGAGTGCGCTGCTCGCATTCGACGGTGTCGCCGCTTCCGTGGTCTCGGTTCGAGACGATGGATTCGGTGATCGACTGATCGGATACGTCGTCGCCGAAGCGGGTCGAACACTCGATCACTCCGCCGTTCTCGAATTCGTCGGACACTCACTGACGTCGTACATGGTTCCGGCTGCGTTGATCGTGCTGGACGAGCTGCCGCTGACCGCCAACGGAAAGCTCGATCGCCGAGCACTGCCGGCTCCGGACTTCTCCGCCAACGTGACCGAAAGCCGTTTGCCGGCAACCGAAGTCGAGTCGATCCTCGCCGGGTTGTTCGCCGATGTCCTCGGCCTCGACACCGTCGGCGTCGACGACTCGTTCTTCGCTCTCGGCGGCGACAGCATCATGTCCATCCAGCTGGTCTCACGCGCCAAGGCGGCCGGTCTGGTCCTGGCTCCGCGCGACATCTTCGAGCGCAAGACCGTCGCGGCGTTGGCCGAGGTCGTTGTTCTCGGGGGCGACGTCGTCGTACTGGAAGAACTCGACGGTGGGGGAGTCGGCTCGCTGCCTCTGACACCCGTCGTTCGCTGGATGTTGGACCGCAGCACCGACTTCGGTCGCTACACCCAGACTGCCCTGCTTCAGCTTCCGGTCGGTATCGAGAGCGAGACTCTCGAGCGCACCGTCCAGGCCGTGCTCGATCGTCACGACATGCTCCGGTCGCGGCTGTTCGAGGATGCGGACGGCATCTGGCACGAGGAAGTATCTCCGATCGGGACCGTGTCCGCCGCGTCGGTCATCCATGCCGTCTCGGTCGATTCCGTGGACGGTGCCGAGTTCTCCTCCCGCGCCGCAACCGAACTCGACGCCGCAGCGAATCGGCTGGTCCCCGCCGACGGGGTCATGGTCCAGATGGTGTGGTTCCAGGGCCCGAACGGGTCAGGCCGACTGCTCGTCGTCGCGCACCACCTCGTCATCGACGGCGTGTCCTGGCGCATCCTCGTTCCGGATCTGGCCACGGCATGGAGCCAGATCGTCGCGGGGGCCGAGCCTGTGCTGGCACCGATCGGCACATCGATGCGACGGTGGTCCACCGGATTGACCGAGGTCACCGCGAGCCGCGCCGACGAGCTCGGGTTGTGGCAGCGGATTCTCAGCGGCGACGATCCGACGATAGGTTCGCGACCACTGGACAAGAGCGTCGATGTCGACGCCACCGTGCAGCGCATTCGCACATCGCTATCGGTCGAGGTCACCGAGCGCCTGCTGACCACGGTGCCGAATGTCTTCCGGGGCAGCGTCAACGACGGCCTCCTGGCCGGGTTGGCTCTCGCGCTCACGGCATGGCGTCGTGAACGGGGAGCCGCTGTCCGCAGTGCGCTGATCACGCTCGAAGGCCATGGCCGTGAAGACGCCGTGGTTCCCGGAGCCGATCTCGGCAGAACCGTCGGCTGGTTCACCACGATCTTCCCGGTGCGACTCGACCTCGGTTCGGTGGACATCGCCGACGCGTTGTCGGGTGGAGACTCTGCCGGCGCACTGATCAAGGCCGTCAAGGAACAGCTGTTGGAGATTCCCGATCACGGAATCGGTTACGGCATGTTGCGGTACCTCGATTCCGCTGGGACCGAGGCGCTGTCCGACTTCGCCGCTCCACAGGTCAGCTTCAACTACCTCGGGCGATTCTCGACCGGATCGTCCGAGGGTATGGAAGACGTGGGCTGGATTCCGGTCGCCGACGCCGAACTGGGCGATGCGCAAAACCCGGACATGCCCGTACCTGCCGCGCTGGACATCAACGCCGTGACCACCTCGACACCCGACGGTCCGCAGCTCGACGCCACCTTCGCGTTCCCGGCCGGGATCCTGGGTGCGGACGAGGTCGATCGGTTGATCGAACTGTGGACGCAAGCACTGACCGCGATCACCGAGCACGCCTCGACCGAGGGTGCGGGCGGCTTCACCCCGTCCGACCTCGAGCTGGTGGACATCGATCAGCGCTCCATCGAGGTGCTCGAGAAGCGGTTCCCCGACCTCGACGACGTGTGGTCGATGTCGCCACTGCAGGCCGGTCTGCTCTTCCATGCGCGCCTCGCAGGCGAGGTCGGCAGCGACAGCGCAGGCGTCGATGCCTACATGGTGCAGCTCGGTCTCGAGCTGCGTGGCGTCGTCGATGCCGAGCGGATGCAGGCCGCTGTGAACAAGCTCGTCTCTCGTCATCCGAACTTGCGAGCAGCCTTCGTACACAACAGCACCGGCGAATCGCTGCAGGTCGTGCAGAGTTCGGTCACAGTGCCGTGGTCCCAGGTCGATCTGCGCGGTGAGGCCGACGTCGAGGCTGCGCTCGAGGCCGTCCTCGCAGCCGATCGCGGTGTGCGGTTCGAGATGGACTCTGCGCCGCTCCTTCGATTCACGCTGATCACCCTCGCCGACGATCACTGGCGACTGCTGCTGACCAATCACCACATCCTGCTCGACGGATGGTCGACACCGCTGGTCGTCAAGGAACTGATCACCCTCTACGTCACCGAGTCCGACGACTCGATGCTCCCGCGTGTGCCCGCCTACCGGGACTACCTCGCGTGGATGCGGCAACGCGACGTCGCGATCTCCACTGCGCAGTGGGTCAGTGCGATGGCCGGTGTCGAGGAGCCGACGCTACTGGTCACCGGTGATCGAGGTCGCCAGTTGTCCACCGTCTCGAGCGAGACCGAGCGGTCGTTGTCGATAGAGACCACAGCGGCTCTGCGCGATTTCGCGGCGCGACGCGGGTCCACTCTGAACACCCTCGTTCAGACCGCGTGGGGCATCGTGCTCGCCACTCTGACCGGACGCGAGGACGTCGTCTTCGGCGCCACGGTATCGGGTCGGCCGCCTGAGGTCTCCGGTATCGAGGGCATGATCGGGCTCTTCATCAACACGCTGCCCGTTCGAGTCACTCTCGATCGAAGCGAAACGCTGGGAGCCCTGGTCGATCGCGTCCAGGCCGAGCAGGCGTCACTGCTCGACCACCATTACCTCGGTCTGACCGACATCCAGCGCGCGGCCGGCGCCGGCGTCGCATTCGACACCTTGACGGTGTTCGAGTCGTACCCGGTCGATCGCGCCGGCGCTTCTGCGGCAACAGATTTCGCAGGCATGCAGGTGACGGACATCCTCGGCACCGACGCCGCGCACTACCCGCTGACTCTGGTGTCGTCGGTCGACGAGCGCCTCAACCTCAAGGCCAAGTACCTGCCCGAGCTGTTCGAGCTCGAGGACGTGCACGCGATCGTCGATCGAGTCGAGCGGGTACTCGACGCGGTCCTTGCCGACGAACAGCAGCCACTGGCTCGACTCCGGCTGCTGGCCGATGCCGAGTTCGCCTCTCTGGCTCCGGTGTTCGGACTCGAGGGCCGGTCGGCGCGGTTGTTGCCGGAGATCTTCTCCGACGCAGCTGCCGTCGACCCTGACGCCATCGCAGTCCGCAGCGTCGACGGCGAGTTGACGTACCGAGAGCTGGACCGACAGTCGAACCGGCTCGCGCGCATTCTGCTCGGCCACGGTGTGCGCCCCGAGACGTTCGTAGCGCTCGGGATCGCTCGCTCCATCGAGTCGGTGCTGACGGTCTGGGCCGTCGCGAAGTCCGGAGCCGCCTTCGTACCGGTCGATCCGAACTACCCCGCCGATCGCATCGAACACATGCTGGCCGACTCCGGCGCAACGTTCGGTGTCACCACCCGCGCTCATCTCGACGGTCTGCCGTCGACCGTCCCGTGGATCGTTCTCGACGACCTCGGCACGGACGGTCCGAACGCGGTGAGCGACGAGCCCATCGCGGAGGACGAACGCCATGGTCGCGTCACCCTCTCGAGTGCCGCGTACACGATCTACACGTCGGGTTCGACCGGAGTTCCCAAGGGGGTCGTGGTCACCCACACCGGCCTCGACAACTTCGCGACCGAGCAGCGCGAGCGCTACCGGGTCACGAAGGACTCACGCACACTGCATGTTTCGTCGCCCAGTTTCGACGCGTCCGTGCTCGAGTACCTGCTCGCGTTCGGCGTCGGAGCCACGATGGTGATCGTTCCGCCCACGGTGTACGGCGGCGCCGAGCTGGCATCGTTGCTGGCCGAGGAATCGGTCACTCACGGCTTCATCACCCCGTCCGCCCTCGCCTCGGTCGATCCGGCCGGTCTCGACACGTTCGCCGATGTCGTCGTCGGCGGCGAGGCCGTCCCGGCCGAGTTGGTCACCAAGTGGGCTCCCGGTCGCAACCTGTTCAACGGCTACGGACCGACCGAGGCCACCATCATGTCCAACATCAGCGCACCGATGGTCGCCGGCGAGCCGGTCTCGATCGGCGGGCCGGTGCGGGGTGTGTACGAGGTGGTCCTCGATTCGCGGCTGCAGCCGGTTCCCATCGGGGTTGCAGGTGAGCTGTATCTCGCGGGCGTCGGACTGGCCCGCGGTTACCACGATCGGATGGGGCTGACGGCCGAGCGATTCGTCGCCGACCCGTTCGGCGCTCCCGGTGCCCGGATGTACCGCACCGGAGATGTGGTGCGCTGGTCGGCCGATCTGACCATCGAGTACGTCGGTCGAAGCGACTCGCAGGTCAAGGTCCGCGGCTTCCGCATCGAACTCGGGGAGATCGACGCCGCACTCTCCGCGCATCCGGCGGTGGGTTTTGCAGCCACCTTCGGAACTCCAGGGCCGAACGGTGCCACTGTCCTCGTGGCGTACGTACGTCTGACGGGAGTCAGCCCAGCAGAGACGGTCGATACTTTCGACACGGCGGTTCTGCGCGATCATCTCGCCGCCGCACTGCCGTCGCACATGGTGCCCAGCGCCATCGTCGTGCTCGAGTCGATTCCGCTCACTCCGGTGGGCAAGCTCGATCGCGCCGCACTGCCCGTACCCGAGTTCGGCTCGGCCACCTCGTACCGAGAGCCGAGCACGCCTGCCGAGCTGACGGTCGCTGCGGTCTTCGCCGAGATTCTCGAGGTGGATCGAGTCGGTGCAGACGATGGCTTCTTCGAGCTCGGTGGCGACTCGCTCAGTGCAACGCGGGTGATCGCTCGCGTCAACGCCGAGTTCGGCACCTCGATCGGTGTGCGCACGATCTTCGAGACCCCGACGGTGTCGGGATTGGCAAGCGCGGTCGGCACGTCCGACACTCGCCCGCAGCGCCCGGCTCTCGTTGCGGCGGCGCGTCCGGAGCACATTCCGCTCTCGCTCGCCCAGCAGCGTATGTGGTTCATCAACCAGTTCGACACCTCGTCGGCCGCGTACAACGTGCCGCTGGTCGTCAAACTGACCGGGCGGCTCGACACCGCTGCGCTGGCCGACGCGGTGGTCGACGTTCTGGGACGCCACGAGTCTCTGCGCACGACCTTCCCCGACGGCCCGGAGTTCCCGGTGCAGCTCGTGCACCCGGCCGCCGATGTCGCGCCTGTGGTCGAATCCGAACGGATCGATGCCGCTGTTCTGACCGATCGCGTCGCTCTGTTGGCAGGTCGAGGATTCGACGTGACCACCGAAATTCCGGTACACGTCGAGCTGTTCGAGGTGCTCGATACCCACGTCGACGCATCCCAGGATCCCGTCTTCGTGCTCGCCATGGTGGTGCATCACATCGCAGCCGACGGTGCCTCGATGGCACCACTCGCTCGCGACGTCGTGCTCGCGTACTCGGCGCGTAGCGCAGGTACGGCACCGAATTGGCAGCCGCTGCCCGTCCAGTACGCCGACTACACGATCTGGCAACGGTCGCTGCTCGGAGACGAGCAGGACGCGTCGAGCGTGGCAGCGGCTCAGCTCGAGCACTGGTCCACTGCGCTCGCGGGTCTTCCCGATCTGTTGCCGTTGCCGACGGACCGGCCGAGGCCGACCACTCAGGACTTCCGCGGTGGCCGAGTTCGCTTCGCCGTCGATGCCGACATCCATCGGGCCCTCGTCGACATCACTCGCGAACAGAACGTCAGCATGTTCATGGTTCTGCACGCCGCGTTCGCCGTCGTTCTGGCTCGTTTGAGCGGCACCGACGACATCGCGATCACCACCCCGGTGGCCGGGCGCGGTGACGCTGCACTCGACGACCTCGTGGGCATGTTCGTCAACACGCTCGTGCTGCGCAGTCGGGTCGACGAGTCCGCTTCGTTCGACGACCTGCTGAACCAGGTCAAGGCACACGATCTCGACGCATTCGATCACACCGAAATGCCCTTCGAGAGAATCGTCGAGGTTCTCAATCCCGCTCGTTCGACGGCATACGCTCCGCTCTCGCAGGTTGCGCTGTCGTTCCAGAACAACGAGAAGGCCTCGGTCGAGCTTCCGGACCTACGCGTGGAGGGCTTCGACTTCGACGTTCCCGTGGCCAAGCAGGATCTGCAGTTGCTGCTGTCCGAGACCTTCGACGAGGACGGGCGTCCGTCCGGCTTCGAGGCCGCGTTCGACTACGCCACATCGCTGTTCGACGCGGCCAGCGTCGAGGCCATCGCGGCGCGACTGATTCGAGTTCTCGATGCCGTCGGACGCGACCGACACACGGTGGTCGGAGACATCGAAATTCTGGGCGCCGACGAGCTGCGCGAGTTGGTGCCGGCGCGAGGAAACGCGGACGCGGCAGTCCGGACGTGGCCGGAGTTGCTCGCGGCGGCCGTCGCGCTCGACCCGTACGCAGTCGCCGTCACCTACCGAGGCATCAGCCTGTCGTACGCCGATCTCGACAGCTGGTCCAACCGAATCGCTCGAATGCTGATCGACTACGGCGTCGGTCCCGAGACGTTCGTCGCGTTGGCGCTGCCTCGATCGATCGAGTCGGTGCTGTCGGTGTGGGCTGTGGCCAAGACCGGTGCCGCCTTCCTGCCCGTCGATCCGAACTACCCGGCGGACCGAATCGCGCACATGCTCGAAGATTCCCGTGCCGCAATGGGTCTGACCGACATCGACAGCAGAGAATCGCTGCCCGACACCGTTCCGTGGCTGGTGCTGGACGATCCGGAAATTTCCGCGGAGTTGTCTCGCTATCCGGCAGACGCGGTGACCGACGTCGAGCGCACGGCGACCCTGCACATCGACCACCCCGCCTACCTGATCTACACCTCGGGTTCGACCGGTCGCCCCAAGGGCGTTGCAGTGCGGCACCGTGGCTTGGCCAACCTCCAGGCCGAGGTGCTCGCGCGATTCCGCCCCACTCGGGATTCGCGTGTGTCGCACATCGCGTCGCCGAGTTTCGACGCATCCATCTACGAGCTGACGATGGCGTTCGGCGTCGGTGCCACCGTCGTGATCGTGCCGCCGGGAGTCTTCGGCGGCGGCGACTTGGCCGACCTGCTCGAATCCGAACACGTCACCCATGCGTTCCTGACTCCCGCGGCGCTGTCGTCGATCGACGAGTCACGTCTGGGCAGCGTTCGGGTCCTTGCCGTCGGAGGTGAGGCATGCACTCCGGAGTTGGTGGCGAAATGGGCACCGGGCCGCAAGATGTTCAACGGCTACGGTCCGACCGAGACCACCATCCAAGCAAGTGTCGGTGGACCGCTGGTGCCCGGTGGCACAGTGGACGTCGGCAGGCCTGGAACCGGTTTCCGGTTCCAGGTGCTCGACGCACGACTGCGGCCGGTTCCGGCCGGAGTGTCGGGCGAGCTCTACATCGCCGGCCCCGGTACCGCCCGCGGATACCTCGGTCGTTTCGGGCTGACATCCGAGCGCTTCGTCGCCGATCCGTTCGGCACTCCGGGCGATCGGATGTATCGAACCGGTGACGTCGTGCGCTGGGGAAGTGCAGGGGCCGTCGAGTTCGTCGGCCGCAGTGACTTCCAGGTCAAGGTGCGCGGTTTCCGTATCGAACTCGGTGAGATCGACTCCGCCCTCACCGAGCACGACCAGGTCGGGTTCGCCGCCACGATCGGGCACACGGCGGCGTCCGGTGACACAGTTCTCGTGTCCTACGTCCTCGCAGCCGACGGCGAATCGGTCGACACCGAAGCACTTCGCGATCGCGTCGCCAAAATGCTTCCACGGCATATGGTTCCGTCGGCGATCATCGAGCTCGACGACATTCCGCTCACTCCTGTGGGCAAGCTCGATCGGCGGGCACTGCCGGTTCCGGAACTGACGACGTCGACAACGCCGTACCGGGCACCGACGACCGATGTGGAAGCTGCTATCGCCGATGCGTTCGCTCAGGTTCTCGGGGTCGATCGGGTCGGCATGGACGACAACTTCTTCGAACTGGGCGGAACGTCGCTGGTGGCCACGAAGATCGTGCCCGCCATCGAGAACGCCATCGGAGTCCGGGTCCCACTGCAAGCGCTGTTCGTCGATCCGACGCCGGCAGGGCTGGCCGCACGCGTCGCCGCAGATGCCGACGCCGGGGGCGCGGATCTCGACTCGGTGTTCGGAGTCGTGATTCCGCTGCGCGGTAGCGGGTCCAAGGCCCCGTTGTTCTGCGTCCACCCGGGAATCGGGTTGTCGTGGGGATACGCCGGTCTCGTCTCACAGCTGAGCGACGACCGTCCCGTGTACGGCCTGCAGCTGCCGAGCATCGTGGAAGGGTCGACCTTCGGATCCATTCGCGATCTCGCACACCGCTACGCCGACGAGATTCGTGCCGTCCAGCCGGTGGGGCCCTACCACCTTCTCGGGTGGTCGCTCGGCGGCTCGCTCGCTCATGCGATAGCCGTGGAACTGCGCAGCACCGGCAGCGATGTTCGGACGCTCGCTCTGCTGGACAGCTACGTCGACGGCCACGACGGCGAACCGGACGGGGGAGCGTTGAGCGTCGAGAATCTGCTTGCGGGATTGGGGCTCGACCTGACGGCACAACCGTCGTCCGAGCCGTTGACCTACGAACGGGGCGTCGAACTACTCGACGAGTCGTTGGGGCAGACGACCGGTATTTCTGCCGACCATCTCCGACGTATCAATGCGGGATTCGAGAACTCGACTCGAATAATGGCCGAATTCGTCCCGGACGTCTTCGACGGAGATGTTTTGTTCTTCTCCGCAACTAAGGGTGCGAGCGATGGAATTGTTCGATCCCCGCAAGAATGGCGGCCGTATGTGACAGGAGATATCGTCATCCACGATGTCGACGTTTTCCACAACGAGATGACCAATGCGGACGCTGCCACGGTGATCGGGCCGGTCGTCGATTCGCATCTCGGTAATACACCCGAATAACGATTGGTGTGTTCTTCACATCGAAGGGCAGATCTACGAATACCATCGGCATTCGACACGAATGCCGTCGAATACGAATCACAACCACCAGGGGACAGAAGTGAAACTGATCAGAACAGCAACGGTAGCGGTGGCGTTGACCGCTGCGGTGGCCACCGGTGCAGGCCATGCTGTGGCAGACCCGTCGTCGGACCCGGTGAACTACGAGACGTCGGTCAACCCCGACGGAACGGTCACCACCGTCCTCGATGCCGGACTGTTCCGGGTCGATGCCACGAGCGAGACCGTGTCCATCATCGACCAGGCCGGCGCCACGGTTGCATCTGTTCCGCTGGAGTACACCATCAACGGCACCGTCTATTCGATCGCACCGCTGATCGGTGCCGAGGGCCGCGAACTGACGTTGACTCCGCAGACGGTTCCCGTCGCCGAGGTCGCAGGTCCGCGGACCAAGCAGCAGGCATTCGACAACATGGTCAACCAGCTCGCCATCGGCTGGAACAACGGCGGCGGTGTCGGCACGGCGATCGGCGCAGGCCTCGGTTTCGCCATCGGCTGTGTGTCGATCTTCCCGAACTTCATCTCCGGGTGCATCATCGGAACCGTCATCGGTACGGTGGCCGGCGCAGTCATCGGCACCAGCAACGGAAACCCGCAGGCCCAGCCTGCTGTGTTCGAATACTTCACCACTCCGTAAGGCAGGACGGCCTCGAGCCGAAGGATCTACGAACAGCGGGTGGAGCGCGTGTGCTCTACCCGCTGTTCGCTGTCCGCCCGGTCAGCGCTCGGCGCATCGACACAGCCTTGACCATCGTCTCCTCGAATTCCTCGTCGGGATCCGACAGTGCCACGATCGCGCCACCCACCCCGTAGGTCACTTCGTGTTCGGTGGCCACGATCGTGCGAATGACGATCGAGAAGTCCGCGGTGCCGGTGATCGAGAAGTAACCGATGGCACCCGAGTACACCCCCCGCGGTCCGTCTTCGAGCTTGTCGATGATCGCCATCGTGCGGATCTTCGGTGCTCCCGTCATCGATCCACCCGGAAACGCAGCACGGATGCAGTCCGCCGCGGACGCGTCGTCGCGCAGGCGACCACGAACGGTCGAGACCAATTGGTGTACCGGAGCGTAGGTTTCGACATCGAACAGCTTGGGCACGTGTACCGACCCCGGCACGCACACCTGGGCGAGGTCGTTGCGCACCAGGTCCACGATCATCAGGTTCTCTGCCTTGTCCTTCTCGTTCGCGACGAGGTCCGCCTTGAGTGCGTTGTCGTCCTCCGCTGTGGCCCCGCGGGGACGCGTTCCCTTGATCGGTTTGGACTCGACGATGCGGTCGGCGTCGATGCGCAAGAAGCGTTCCGGAGACGCACTCAACACGGACAGCTCGGGGAACTTCAGCAGCGCACTGTACGGAGTGGGGTTGATCTCGCGCATGTACGAGTAAGTGGCGGTTGCGTCGATGGAACCGGCTACGGTCGCCGTGTTGGTCAAGCAGACCTCGTACGTCTCACCGGAGCGAATCTCGGCAAGGCACTGGGAAATCAGATCCAGATAGTGGGCACGGTCGTGGCGCAGTCGGGGCTCGAGCGACCGATCGGCTCCGAGTAGTGGAGTGCCGGTCGCAGGCGCACCCGCACGGTCGACCGAGGTGGCCTTTCGGGACAGGCCACGCAGGGTGTCGGTGACCGAGTCGAACCACTGCGCCAACACAGGATCCCCGGGGGTGGTGGCCAACCCCATCAGATAGAGGGTGCCTGCCTCGTGGTCGAACACCAGCGCGCGATCTGCGAAGACCATCGATGCGTCGGGAGTCGCAGCTGTGTGAACCAGCTGCCCACCGGTGTCCGCCTTGAGTTCGTAACCCAGGTACCCCACGTAGCCGAGCCCGAAAGCAAACGGTAAGTCGTGCCGAGGGGGAGTGGCCCGCTCTCGCAATCGGTCGTCGATGTAGTCGAAGAATGTCGAGTGGATGAGCTCGGTCGTACCGTCGGCACCCTGCACGGTCACCGTCGTCTCGGCAACCGAATAGGTCACGTACTCAGCGTGGGGACCCGAGCAGTCGCCCATGACGGTGAACCTGCAGTCGGGTTCGAGAGCCGCGCTGCCGTCCAGCCAGAAACTCTTCGAGCCGTCCGCGAAGAGGGCTTCGAATACCTGCTCGGAATCGAAAGCCTCGTCGAGCGAACGTGTCTCGATGGTGAACATCGAATCCTGAGTACGCGCAGCACTCGATGCACTCGATTGTGCCAGTGTCAGATCGCGGAAGTTGGCGAGAAGTTCACGGCCGTATTCGGTACTGATCGACTCGGGATGGAACTGAACTCCCCACATGGGCTTGCTGCGGTGCCGAACTGCCATGACCAGTCCGTCGGGCGTCCATGCGACTTCCTCGAAGTCGGCAGGGGTACGGGTCACGACGAGCGAGTGGTACCGCACAACCGAGTACGGCGACGGAATCCCGGCGAACAGATCCACACCGGTATGAGTGATGTCGGTGATCCTGCCGTGCATCGGCGCCGGCGCGAGATCCACGGTGCCACCGAACAGATGACACAGACCCTGATGCCCGAGGCACACGCCGAGTATCGGTAGACCGGACTCGTTGATCACTCGGGCACTGATCCCGAAGTCCTGCTCCAGATCCGGGCGCCCGGGACCGGGCGAGATCACGACATTGTCGTAGGCATCGAAATCCAGTGACGTCCATTCGACGTCGTTCTTGACCACCGTCGGCGGCCGACCGTTCACCTCGGCCAGAAGGCTGTACAGGTTGTAGGTGAACGAATCGTAATTGTCCACCAGGAGCGTATGGATCGTCATCGGGGTGCTTCTACCGTTCACTGTCGAGGCCGGGCGGCGGAGAATCGATGATCGAATCCTCGACGCGACATGCCTCTGCAATCATCGATCGGTACAGATCTTCGAGAAAGTCGGGAGACAAACCGTTGGCCGATGCGAAGTCTCTCGCTCGCTCGGTCACCAGCCCGACGCGGCCCGGTTGCATCATCGGAATCGCGTGTTCACGTTTTACGTGTGCAACACGTACACACACATCGATGCGATCTCGAATTGCAGCGCGAAGAACTTCGTCGATTCCGTCCAACTCGCGCCTCAACTCCGCAAGCTTTTGCTCGCCGACCGCACGATGACCTTCCGATTCCGCTTCGGAGGCCGCCGTACGCAAAGCGTCGGTCGAGCGCTGATCAGAATCCTGGCTCACGAGTTGTTGCCCCCTGATTTATCGACTCCGGTGCTGCTGTTTATCGGTATTTTCCGACAACCGTTACGGCGACCGTTCACGAATCGTCCACCTGTGTGACAACCGATACTCGATGATGTCACCTCGGACTGTCACGCCGCCACTCGATCGTAATTGGAATCCCTGTTCAGGCGACAATGAATGCAACAAAGCGAACGAAAACATCTAATGGGTTCGAAATACATAAAAAACTGCACCGCCGGATTGTTTCCAATCAGGCGGTGCAGTGAGCAACGACAATCATGCGCCGCGGCGCTTCACCTTCAGCAGGTCCAAGCGCTCCTTGAGAAGTTCCTCGAGCTCGTCGACCGAACGACGCTCGAGCAGCATGTCCCAGTGGGTACGGGGAGGCTTGACCTTCTTGGCCTCCGGCGCGGTGCCCTCGATCAGCGACCCTTCCAACCCGTTGCGGCATGCCCACGTTCCGGGGATCTCGGCATCGTCGGCGAACGGTACGTCGAACTCCTCGCCGTTGTCGCACCGGTAGCGCGCAACGCGGCGGGGAGCCAGGTCGTGATCACGGTCGGTCTCGTAGCTGACCGCTCCCAGTCGGCTACCTCGAAGTACACGATCTGCCATGGTGAAGTCCTCTCCATCGATAGTAGGTACGTGCGTCGAAGCCATCCGTCGACATCGAACTACACCGTCTACCCACTGATCTACAACGTCGCCGCGCGCCGGTTCGTTCCCGGGCCGATGAGCCCCGGTGCGGTCCCATCGGCGCAGCTTATCGAGCGATCTTACCTCGCGACCGCAGTAGGCTGAACGACCATGTCCGCCAGAACCCGCCGCGACCAGACCTGCGCCTGGTGTGGGCGCCCGGTCGCCGACACCGGAACCGGCCGCAAGCGGCGGTACTGCCGTCAATCGTGCCGTCAACGCGCCTACGAGCAGCGCAGCGCAATCAAAGGAACGTCGATTCCCGACGACGCCGTCGTGCTGACCGCCGAGGAGGTGTCGGCGGCGGCCGACCGAGCGTTCGAGGTTCGGTGTGCCGCCGAGGATGTCGGCACGGCGGTGGCGGAAGGGGCCGACGCCGCGGAACTGCACCGACTGTGTGCCGAACTGTTGGCCAAGGCGCACGACGCAGAGCGGCTGCGCTGAACTGCGGTTCCCGTCTCGTTCACCGACTCCATGGACAATGGTCGTACCGTCCGTGCGACTGCGCGGACGGTACGACCTAGTGAGGAGCTCCATGGCGTTCTGGGATCAACTCAAGTCCAAGGCACAGGAATTGAACGGCCAGCTGCAGACCAAGACCAGCCAGTTCAAGAACAAGGAATTCGCCAACGGCAGCATGGCCATGTGTGCCCTGATCGCGGCGGCGGACGGCACCATCGATCCTGCCGAGCGCCAGAAAACGGCATCCCTGATCGCCGGCAACGAGGCCCTGCGGGTGTTCGAGCCCGACGAGCTTCGGCAGAAGTTCGACTGGTACTGCGACAAGCTGCAAGGAGACTTCGACTTCGGGAAGGTCGAGGCGACAGCGACGATCGGCAAGTTGAAGTCGAAGCCCGACCAGGCACGAGCCGTCATCCAGATCGGCATCATCATCGGCGGCGCGGACGGGCATTTCGACGATCACGAGAAGGCTGCCGTACGCAATGCGTGCTTCGCAGTCGGAATCGATCCGGCCGAGTTCGAGCTCTGAGACCTTCCGCACGGAGGGACCGGTAGCTCGATCGTGCTCACGGCGATCGACGAAGTCATCTGACGACTTCGTCGATCGCCGTTCTCGTCGGCAGTCGTGCGCTGTGAAATACCCGGATTGCCGGGATACTGGGGGCACTCCGACGGCATGTGCCGATGTCGTCGATCCGTTGGAGATCCGGTTGCAGCCCACCAGCAAAGGGACCGTGCATGACAATTGCCGCGATCTACCTCGTCGTCGCCTTCGGTTTGGGCGGACTTGCCATGGTGGTACGGCTACCTCCCCTGGTCGGGTTTCTCGCTGCCGGTTTCGTCATCAATGCGCTCGATGTCGGTGAGGTGCCCCAGCTCGAGCTCATCGCCGATCTGGGCGTGACGCTGCTGTTGTTCGCTATCGGCCTCAAGCTCGACGTTCGTATTCTTCTGCGCCGGGAGGTGTGGCTGACGACCTCGGTGCACCTGGTGGCGAGCATCGTGGTCGGTACCACCGTGCTGTGGCTCGCCGCCGTCGCCGGATTGGCCATGTTGTCCGGCCAGAGCCTGACGACGATAGCGTTGCTCGCCTTTGCGATGTCGTTCTCGAGCACAGTGTTCGTGGTCAAAGTTCTCGAAGAGCGAGGGGAGTCGCACGCCCTCTACGGGCGCGTGGCGATCGGTGTCCTGGTCATGCAGGACATCGTTGCCGTGGTTTTCCTCACGATCACCAGCGGTTCACTACCGAGCCCATGGGCGGTGACGCTCGTACTGCTGTGGCCGGTGACGCGGATCCTTCGGAGAATATGGAGCGGACTGGGCCACGGCGAGATGCAATCGCTGTTCGGCATCGTGATGGCGCTGGTCCCGGGTTACGCATTGTTCTCCGCCCTCGGACTCAAAGGGGACCTGGGCGCGCTGATCATCGGCGTGTTGCTGGCATCGCATCCGGCCTCGTCCGAACTGTCACGATCGCTGTTCCACATCAAGGAACTGCTCCTGGTCGGCTTCTTCGTCTCGATCGGTCTGTCCGGGTTGCCGGACCTACCCAGTCTTGGCGTCGCCCTGCTCATGGTGCTTCTGCTGCCACTCAAATCCGTCCTGTACCTGGGCTTGTTCGCCATGATGAAGTTGCGATATCGGACCGCGCTCCTCGCCGGACTGAGCCTGATGAACTACTCCGAGTTCGGTCTGATCGTCGTTTCGGTAGGTGTGACGACCGGCCTCCTCGCACCGGCATGGCTGGTCGAAATGTCGATAGCCGTAGCTCTGAGTTTTGTCGCGTCGGCTCTGGTGAACGGCCGTGGGCACCTGATGGTCGAGAAGATCGCGACACGTCTGCCCGAGCAGGACGAGCAGAGCCTGCATCCCGAGGAGCGATCCGGCGACGCCGGCGACGCCGAGGTCGTCGTGATCGGCATGGGTCGTGTCGGATTCGCGGCCTATCAGCGACTCACCGATCACTACCGTCTCGATGTGGTGGGAGTCGACTACGACGGGCCTCGTATTCGCCGCCTCGCCGATCAAGGACTGCGAGTCATCGAGGGGGACGCAACCGATCTCGATTTCTGGAATCAACTGCGGCATTCCGAGTCGGTCCGCATTGCCGTGCTCGCGATGCCACGTCACGGTGCCAACGTCACAGCACTCGCCTGTCTGCGCGAATCCGGATTCAGTGGAACGGTCGCAGCCGTGGCTCGCTACGACGACGAAGTGCAGTGGGCCAAGGAGCACGGCGTGGACATCGCGTTCAACGTCTACGCAGGTGCGGGATTGGAGTTGGCGGATCAGGTGGGTGCTACGCCCCCCGATCCCGTCGGCGACGAATTCGACCCCGCTCTCGGGACGCACGAAAACGAGAAGTTTCCCAGATCTACAACGGAACCGGTACCTCTCGAGGAACGTCCGTGACCGACGCGCGTGACCACCCAACGCCGAGTGGAAGGCGCAGGCCGGGGGAGAGACACCTGCTCACGCCGGCCAGCGACTGCGTTTCGCGCGATACATCTCCGAGTCCGCGATGCGCAGTACGTCGTGCGCAGACTGCCGAACATCGCTGTCCGCGTCGATGTGTACGGCCGCCGACCCGACGCTGACGGTGAGTCCGGACAACATCCGGGCCTCTGTCAGGCTCGCTACGAGGTCATCGGTTCGAGCAGCGAGGTCGGCACGCCGACCGACGGCGATGCATGCGAACTCGTCACCGCCCAATCGTGCAACGATCCAGCGGTTTGCGGCCAACGCTCGCAGATGCTGGGCAACGTCGACCAGGACAGCGTCGCCGGTGTGGTGTCCGTAGTTGTCGTTGACACGCTTCATCCCGTCGACGTCGGCGGCGACGGCGCATATCACCCTGGGTTCGACATCCGACGTCGCCATCGCGGTGGCAGCAACCGCGGCGAACAGCCCGCGACGGTTGTGTAGACCGGTCAGCGGATCGACCAGCGATTCTCTTGCACGAGAACGGAGTTCGCTCACGTACACCACCAAGACCAGCGGAGAGGCGAATATCAACAACATGGTCAAGCTGTGTGCGGCGACGACCCAGCCGCTGGCGATGTCGGCCTGGACCGTGCGTACGGCCACGACGGACAGAATGGCCGTAGCGAAAAGCATATGTATGGCGCAGGGGAGTGGCGGCACCGCTATTACGGCCAGCATCGTGACGACAGCGAACAAGACCGTTCCGCCCATTGCCGTCAACGCCGTGTCTTTCATCACCAGACTGACCGCGATGGATATATCCGAATACACGATGAACGCGCTCAGCAGACGCCGGCCGGGCCATCTGCCGAACACCCAACGCAGCGCCACCGGAAACGCGGTCAGACTGATGGCGACCACCGCATACACTCGCCAACCGCTGTACTCCTCGGACGGTGCGCTGAGCAATCCGATGAGCCCGATCGAGAACGTACCCAAGCCGACGATCAATCGAATGAGGCGAGTTCGAGTCGCGTCCAGATCCAACCACTCCGACACCGACGTGTCCTCGCGTGGGCGTGACGCATTTCGACCCGAGGCCGAGCTGAACGGACGAACGGCAAACATCGAGTGACCTTCGGCTGGTTTTGCCCCGAGCAACAATCCCTCGGAGCGTAACAGGAACGGGTGATTCGACCAGTCGATCGGCCAGTACTGACCACAACGACTGTTTGTGCCTCGAGCGATTATCGCCGATGTCAGGTGGCAACAAATGGCAGTTCCGCTCCATCACATCGAATCGTCACTGTGACGATTCGATGTGATGGAGCTGGACCTGGAGTCGACCCCAGGAGGCGAACAGAAAAGGGCCGCCCGGGTTACGTCGATACCGAGCATTCCATCGATCCGCGGCGAGCAGCCGCCTGCTGGGCAACTCCACGGATGACCGCCGGAGGCCACTCGAGAAAGCGGATTGCCGATGGACAGGCGACAAGGACCTACCCGGAATGTATCAGCGCACGCGAGATGACCTGCCGACCATCGACACGGCCTCCGAGCTGCGGCCATATTTTGCCGATAATCGACATTATGTCAAGTAAACGGGATGTGTCGATACCCGATGCTGCCCCACGACGGTTCAGACCGATCGCAGAAAACAGCGAGCAGACTCGAGCCGATCGGCGTCGTAGTCTTCCCATTTCGCCGCAGGGACATCCTGACGCCCGACCTCGACGAAACTGCGCTTGGCGAAGAACTCCGCGGCTTCACTGCTGACGGTGACCGCGAAGAGATTCGCGATACCCCTCGTGCGGCAGACCTCCAACAATCCGTCCATCAGCAGGCCACCCGCTCCCAGTCCGGAGAATTCGGCGACTGTGATCAAACCCGACACTTCGCCGAATCCCGTTCCGGCGTAACGGTCCACCTCGAGTCCGACGATACCGGCGAGGTGCCCGGTGCGCAGCACTCGCGCACCGAGCCCTCCGACAGCCATCCTGGCAATCTCGATCCGACTGCGTTGCTTGAGAACCCCTTCTCGCACTCCCTGTGCGACCAATGCCTCGATTGCCGAGAAATCGTCCACCTGCAGCGAGGCCAGATGAAGGTAGCGCCCTTGGGTCAGGACAGTCCCCCGACCGTCGAATGTGAACAGCTCGAATTCGAGATCCTCGGCACGGCAGAGGTTTACGCTGTATGCACCGCCTGCAAGTGCTGCCTCGGCCGCGGGCGCGAAATCGTCGAGCCCACGCTCGGACAGGTGTGCGACCAGACGCTCGCGGTGCAGGTCGATGTCGGCGAAGCTTCGACGAGGATTGCCCCAACCCCCGCCCGGATCGGTCAGGACCATCTTCGACGCGCGCACGCTCGCAGACACGGTGCCGGCAGTGCGCGCGACAGCGGCCGCCTCCGCCCCGATCACGACGTACTCCGAGTCCGCGATGGCCAGCCACAGACGGGCGACGGACTCGTCGTCCCAGACAGTCGCACCGGCCAAGGCCACACCACCGACTGCAGCGGTGACTTCCGAAACGTAGTCGACCGAAACCACAAAAATGAACCGCGTATCGCCAGTGCCGAACTCCCCGACGGTTCGTTCCACTGCGTCCAGCGCTGCGCTGCTCAGCATGGGAAGGGCGATCACGATCGTGACCCCGCGGAACTCCTCGATGAAGAAATCGCGCTCGGAAACAGGCACCCCGCTGGACGTCGTTTCGATCGTCGCCTCGCGCGGGACCGCTGCCCGCGGCCGCAATTTACGTGGGTTGGCGCGCAGATCGTAGTTCGTCATGATGGGTCCCAGTGTGGACTGTCGGCCCACACCCCGCAACGTCCGAATCAGTAGGTGTAGTTGATATCTCGGGAGAACGTGAATCCGCCCATAGGTGCGGTGCAGGCGACGATGTCGTCGGCCCCGGATCGGCATACCACGCCCTCGACCGACAGCACCTGGCCGAACTCGAGCACCGGTGCGTTCGCATCCACATAGATGCCCTGCGTAGTGCACATGCTTTCCGAACCTGCGGCGGTCACGCGAACAGCGACCTTGTCGTTCTCGGCATTCGAGCATTGCGGTCCCTCGAAGGGATTCCTGCCGTCCGCGGCCTGACATCCCACTCGCCCCTCGGGACCGTCGGCATCCCAGATGCCGCAGGAGATGTTGCCCGTCGGCGAAATGAAGTTGTATTTATCACTCCCCGTCCGGAACATCACGGGATCGACGTTGCCTGGTTCGTCTCCCGACGGCTGCAAGATCGCACCGCCACCACCCGGCACCAGGTCCGCTGCTTCCTCCGGGGTTCGCATCGGCGGAACGACTACCGATTCCTGTGGGGATTCGGCCTCGAGCTGAGTCGGCGGCTCGGCCACAACCGACGACGGGGTGGTCGTCCCTGAGGGCGTAGCCGTCGTATCCGGCGTGGCGCTGGTGTCCGAATCGCCACTTGCACAACCACCTAGGGCCAACCCGCACACAGTCGCGACCAGAACAACGGACTTCCGAGCAATTCCCACGTTTCCTCTTTCCTCTTTCGAGTCGATACCAAGACGTCATGGTGTCGGCGCACGCGTGGTCAGTGAACCGACACCAGAGTTCCCCGCCTGCCGGAAGCCGGTTCGATCGACATCATTCAGCGGGCCGGCACTTCGAAGGTGGGACTCGGTGCATGCGCGGCACTCGTTCTGAAGGTAACCGTGAGCGGCCCCTCCCCTGTCTCGATGTCCAGGTAAGGGTTTGCCACATTGGGGCCCATGAACCGCCAGCTCGCCACCCGCTGCTCGGCGGTTCCGCTGAGTCCGGTGTCGTGGTTACGCCAATCCGCATAGATGCTCAGATAGCACTCGTAGTCGGCTGATCCAGTCCATGCCGGGCTGTACAGGTGGGTGGTGAAATTCGCACGAATCTCGTTGGGCGCGTAGCCGCTCTGGACATTCACATCGACGGTGCCGCCGAAACATTGGGGAACCTCGGCGAGCGTATGGATCCGTTGTTGCGGCGAGAAGTACCTCTCCTGGGCACCGGCTTGTGCGGCGCTGGTTCCGATCACGGCTGCGAGCGCGCTGGCGAGGACGAGTGAACGAGTGACGACCGGGTGCTTCTTCATGACCCTCCATGGATGTGCGCTGTGTACTTTCAGGATTCAACGTAACACTTGCCTATGTGGAAAGTGTTAGAGTTGCCAATATGGAAAGCCATCAGTCACCGGACAACGCACGCGATCTGCTGGGTGCACTTCACGCCGATCGCGTCTCTCTCGCAGATCGTCTCGCCGCACCGTTCTGGTTCTACCCGGCCTTCGCCGCACTGACCGCCTTGTACGTAGGCACACCGGCGTTGCCGGACGGCAACGTGAGTGCGGCATTCGCCGCCGTCCCGGTTGCGGCAGCAGCAACGTTGGCTCTGCTCTACCCCCGCATATCCGGGGTGCGGCCGGCGGCAGTGGGCCTGATGGGATGGTCTGTTCTCGTGGGACTCCTGGTCGGCGTGCTCGGTTTGTTGAGCATGTCCTATGGCGTGGTGGCGTCTCTGTCTGCGTGGTGGGTGCTTCTGCCGCAGGCCGTGTGCTTCGCCATCGTGCTGTTCGGGGGCCGTCTGTTCGACGGCGTGTACCGAACCCATCTACACGCCGGAGGCGTCCGGCAACTCACAGGTCGCCGGACCAGGAGTAGCTGGTCGTGACCGAATCTCCCGGCGCCGGCCCGAGATTCGACGCCGTCATCCATGCTCCGATCCGTTTGCGCGTCTGCGGAATTCTGCGCCGAACCGACGAGATCGACTTCGCGGTCATACGCGACACACTCGAGATCAGCGACGCGTCGCTGTCGAAACACCTCAAAGCACTCTCGGACGCGGGCTATGTCTCGATGAAGAAGACTGCGTCGCTGTCACGTTCGGACTCGCGGAGATTGACCTGGGTGAAGCTGACAAGCGCCGGACGGGAAGCGTTCGACTCCCATATCGCCGAACTCCATGTCATCGCCCACGGCCACCCGGAACCAACGCCGTCGCGACCACCCCTCGTGACGTGGAGTCCGACCTTCGGTGCCACACCCGAATTGGGCTGAACTGCAAGTCACCGGGCGATATTTTCGCCACCCAGCATCCGAACCAGCCGCCGCTCCACTCGCCCTGATGCGCTGTCCACCTGTGTGACATCGGTTCCGATCCACCCTGCACTCTCGTACACGCGAATTGCGCGGTCGTTGTCATCGATCACCCATAGTTCCAGAGTCGCGCAATCTACAGTGCGCGCATGAGTCTCGACGCTGCGCAACAACTGCGTGGCAATTCCTTCGCCCCACATCGCCGGATCCACAGCCAGGTAGAAGATCTCCAAGATACGACCGCGCGGGGCAAAGAGGACGAAACCGACTGTCCGAAAATCTGTTTCGGCCAGCAGAATCGCCGCACCGGCGACGTCGAGTCTGCGTCTGATCCCCGCGACTGCCGATGACAGGTTGCACGGTGTCCGGCGCCTATCGCGAACGGCCGTCGAGCTCGTCCAGATCGATGCCACCGCGTGCAAGTCGTCGAGATCTCCGGCAACGATGACGGGCCTACCGGAACGATTCATGCGGCCGCACGATCGTGTCGATTCTCGAGCGCTCGCACACCGCCATCAGCTCAGCGTAGCTGCCCGAGGATGGAGTCGACGCGATGTCCTGCCCCCGATCCCATCGATCCCACCGTCCGAGCGTCCCGGCTGCAGGCTTGATCGTTCACCCTCACGCACGGGCAGTTCCTACCCAAATGTGTTGTAGTGCTCGCTGAATCGACCTTTCCGTTCGACGCTTTCGCCTACCCACATCAGTCGACAGCCATGTTCCGACCACGCCCGACTGGGCCGACATGCGGGCCTCGGAGACGTCACCGACATGATTCGCCGCGTGGGGTCGGCAGCACGACGACGGAATCGACCTCCACTCCCCCGCGCTGTGCGCTCTCATCGTGAAAATCGCCGAATCATGAACAGCTACAACCACTTCGGTTCCGACATCACACATCGATTCCTCGGTCGCGTTCGCGTCGAGGATCGGCCGGCGGTGTGGTGACCGTTCCGACGTCCAACAGCTCCGAGGAAGCGACTCGACGACCGCGCCATCCACCAGGTTCGTAGCGCTGACGAACCCGGCCGATGCGCCGACACCGAAGGGTGCGGTGGTCCCATCGAGCATGATCGCCCGGCCTACGGCAGCTCCTGACCGCTACATTCGGCCGGTCGAGGTGACGATGGTGGGCAATGTGGCACACGTCGTCGCTCGACATCCCCTCCACGCACGACAACAGGCAGACCAGGGCAGTTACCCGGCGGGTACTATTCGGGCACAAGGACCGCGAACGCCGAATAACATGGGCCCGGTGCCGCTCGTATCCCGAGTGAAACGGATCGGAGGGCCGATGTTCGATCTCCCGGACGATCCGGTGAGTCTTCGATCCTTCCTGGAACGTTCTCCGGACTTCGTTGCACTGTCCGACGTCACGGGAAAGATCCTGTACATCAATCCGGCAGGTTCGGAACTGATCGGCGTCGAAGACGTGGCAGATATCGGCCAAGTCTCCGCCTTGGATCTGCTGACTTCCGACGGACTCGATCTGACCGACGACATCGCCGCCGGTCTGCTCTCCGAGGGCAAGTGGGAGGGCTACTGCGAGCTGCGCCATCAGGTGACCGGTGCCGGCATGCCGGTCGTGGTCTCTTCCTATGTGATCAGTCGCGCCGATGGTGGCCCCGACGTGGTCGCATCCACCATTCGGCACCGACACACGGTGGAGCAGCGCAGTGCCAGGATGGCGGCCGACGCAGTCATTGCCGGTCGTCACGCGCTCGAGCAGAAGGCTCTCGCCGATCTGAGCCGATTCGCCGTCGTCGCCGAGCTACCCAGATTGCTCACTGCAGCAACCGACACCGCCGCCACCCTGATCGGCGTGGGAAACTCCGCCATCGCCCATCTCGAGCACCCGACCGACCCGTACCTGACCATGGACGCCGCCAGCGGTGCACTCGGCATGCGTCAGGACATTCCGTCCGGGGACGGTTCTCTGGTGGGATTCGTCCTGACTCTCTCGGAGCCTGTCGTGTGCAGCGACAGCCACGCCGAGAAGCGTTTTCGCACCGACACGATGATCTCACTCGGCCTCCGCAGCGGCGTCGGAGTTCCCATCCTCACCGCCGCCGGAAGAGCATGGGGAGTTCTCTCCATCCACAGCGTCGAGGCCCGTCTCTACCGCGACGAAGAAGTATCGTTTCTCAGCTCGGTGGCCGGCATCGTATCCGCGGCGATTCGACGCATCGATCTCGAGCTCCAGCTGCGACGACGTAGTACGCACGACGCCCTGACCGGTCTGCCCAACCGCACCCTCGCATACGAGGTCATCGAATCGGCGTTGGACCGCGCGAGACAACAGTCCGGCACCGTAGCACTGCTTCTGCTCGACATCGACGACTTCAAGATCATCAACGACAGCCTCGGACACGACGCCGGAGACAGGGCGTTGGTCAAATTCGTCGAACGGCTCGCTTCGGCGATCCGAGACGCCGACACCATCGCACGCCTGGGCGGAGACGAATTCTTGATCGTCTGCGAAGGTGTGGACAGCGTTGCTCATGCGGAGGAACTCGCGCGACACATCTCGAGTTCCATCGCCGTTCCCTTCTCCGCCGAGGACGTGCCCATCCCTCTGAGCGCCAGCATCGGTATTGCGGTGTCCGAACCGAATTCGACTCGGCACGAGCTGATCCACCGCGCCGACTTGGCCATGTACCGCGCGAAGGACAGTGGGAGCGGCGGGCATGCGGTGTTCGATCCCACCGATCTCTACGACGCCGATCGCATCAGGTCACTGTCGATCGATCTGCGAACGGCGCTGCGCGCCGACGAACTCACTCTCGCCTATCAACCGTTGGTGGACATCGCCACACGGAAAATCGTTGCCGTCGAGGCACTCGCCCGCTGGAATCACCGAGAACTCGGACCCATCGAGCCGAGCGAATTCGTCGGCGTCGCTGAAAGAACAGGTCTTGCAACACCATTGGGCGCATGGGCGCTGCGTACCGCATGCACGGCCGCGGCGCGGTGGAGAACGTTCTCCGACATCGTGGTTCGCGTCAACGTCAGCGCGCTCCAACTCCGCGATCCCGACTTTCCCACCCAGGTCGCTTCCGTGCTGGCAGAAACGGGACTGCCGGCCTTCGCGCTCGGACTCGAGGTCACCGAAACCGTGTGGGTCGCGGACACCGAACGCGTCGCCGATACCGTCTCTGCCCTGCACGCCATGGGTGTGGCACTCCTGCTCGATGACATGGGTAAAGGCCACAGCTCCATGTCGTATCTCGACCGCTACCCCATGTTCGAGTGCTTCAAGATCGACAAGTCGTACATTGCCCGGCTGCCTGCCCCTCGGGCTCGCGCGATCGTATCGGCCATCGTGTCGCTCGCCCGCGCATTCGACGTCACCGTGGTCGGCGAGGGCGTCGAAACCGAGGAGCAACTCGAAGCACTGGCCGCCACCGGCTGCGATTTCGCGCAGGGATACCTCTTGGGTCGGCCGGTCGGTGCCGGTGCCATCGCTGATCTACTTCTCGGCGATCGATGAATTTCGATCAAAAGGACACACTCGCCGGTCGAGTACACGGACTCCCCCACAATCGAGCTCTCGCATCGGTGCGCGCCGACCGCGCCCGGGACCGAAGCCGAACGATATCGACAGCCTGATCTCGACTGCGAATCACCGATTGCACACAGTGTTTCGTCGGCTCTGATCTGCCAGGACGACGAGCAACCCCGGAATTCCAGCCGTCGTCCACGGTACGACAGCACCCAGTGTCGAGACGGTCTGCACCACTCCGAGTTCACAGAAGTCCGTAGAATTCTCGCAGACGATCGCGTCATACGGCGCTGCCGCCAGGAGGACGAACAACGCCGTCGTGAGAATGGACAGCACCACCGTAAACAGTGCTGCCGTAATTGCTTTCGGCCGTCCGGCAAGCCCTGACCAGCTCCATGCGAGAAGTGAAACAGGGACAGTGAGGCCGATCAGTGCTGCAGCGACACCGGCTTCGCCGCCGTGACCCTCGACTGTCGGTCCGAACAAGAACCCGAATTGCACTGCGCCGCCTGCCAGCACCCCGGTACCGACGAGTGGGAGAAATCCACGCAACAAGGGACCGGTGCGATTCGGTGATGGATACAACGAGCGACGAATCCCTCTTTCCACTTTCAATGTATAGCGCACCCCGGGGCTTGCGGCAAGACCCCGTGCAGGGCTCAGAATGGCTCGCTGCAGCCACGTAGCAATCGATCGGAGTCCTGTGAAACAAGTACACCCGAGTGTTTTCGACCTACCCGACAATCTCGGACACAAGGGCGACCCAGCATCGATCGGCCCTGATGAGCAACACTTTTCAGCAGTCCAGTCGAGTATCGAGAAGTCTCGTCTCGATACGGCGGCGCGGCTGGAGACCGCGCAGAAGTCGTCGGGCCGAATGGGCCGGGAGGTGATGGAACGGGACTTCGAGATACATCGCTTGGGCGGCCGTCTCCGTTCACTCCGTCGATACGGTGTCGATCTGTGCCTGGGTCGCATCGTGACCATCGACACGGACGAGCCGGTGTACATCGGACGACTCGGACTGCTGGGAACCGCGGGCGATCAACTCCTCGTCGACTGGCGCTCCCCCGCAGCCGAACCCTTCTTCGGTGCTACTCACGCCAATCCCATGGGGCTGCGAAGCCGTCGTCGATATCGGTGGACGAACGGCACCATCTCCGACTACTGGGACGAGGTGTTCGACCTGACCGGACCGATGACCGAAACTGCACTGGACGATCAGTCCGCCTTCATCGCCAGTCTGGGTTCGGCACGTT
This sequence comes from Rhodococcus sp. 15-2388-1-1a, assembly GCF_002259145.1. NCBI lineage: Bacteria > Bacillati > Actinomycetota > Actinomycetes > Mycobacteriales > Nocardiaceae > Rhodococcus > Rhodococcus sp. 15-2388-1-1a. Next base: position 782,369 of record NZ_NPFP01000008.1, read on the forward strand.
CACCGCGAATGCGTGACGTGCTCGGCACCGTTCAAGCAGATCAGGACGCGATCATTCGTGCGGACTCCCACGGCGCGCTGGTCGTGGACGGTGGTCCTGGAACCGGGAAAACCGTTGTCGCTCTGCATCGCACCGCGTATCTGCTGTACACGCAGTCGCGTCTAGGACACAGTCGCGGCGGCGTGCTCGTCGTCGGCCCACACGAGCCGTACCTCGCCTACGTCTCCGACGTCCTACCGAGTCTGGGCGAGGACGGTGTGCAGACCTGCACCCTCCGGGATCTCGTCGCCGAGGGATCGAACGCGACCGAGGAGACGGATCCTGTTGTGGCGCAACTGAAAGCGACCGCGAACATGACAGTGGCGATCGAGGCGGCCGTTGCGTTCTACGAGCAGCCGCCGACTCGGACCATGATCGTGGAGACCGAATGGGCCGATCTGACATTGACTGCGGTCGATTGGGCCGAGGCGTTCGAGGCACCTGATCCCGGCACTCCGCACAACGAGGCTCGTGAACAGGTCTGGGACCTGCTGCTCACGATTCTGACGGACCGCCACGACGGCGGCGAGACCCCGAAAGACATACGAAAGTCTCTGCAGAACAACAATTCTCTACGTGCAGAGCTGGAACGATCCTGGACGATCATCGACGCTGCCGACCTCGTCGCAGACCTGTGGAGCGTGCCGGCGTACCTTCGCTCGTGTGCACCCTGGCTAGGCACCGAGGACGTCCGCGCGCTCCAACGCCCCGATCCGACCCGATGGACGGAGTCCGATCTGCCGCTGCTCGACGCCGCCCGGATGCGGCTGGGAGATCCCGAGCATGCGCGCCGCACTCGGCGTCGGGAGATAGCCGCAACTGCGGAGCGCGTGCGGATGGACCGCGTCGTCGACGAACTCATGGCCGCCGACGACGACGAGATGATGGCCGCGCAGTTGCGGCAGGACGGGATTCGCGATGCGCTCGTCGATTCGGCGGGCTTCGAGGAGATCCCGTCGGATCCCTTGGTGGGGCCGTTCGCACACGTCGTCGTCGACGAGGCGCAGGAGTTGACCGACGCGCAGTGGCAGATGGTCTTGCGCCGGTGCCCGTCGGGCAGCATCACCATCGTAGGCGATCGCGCGCAAGCGCGGCTGGGATTCGCAGAGTCTTGGCGCGAACGGCTTGCACGTGTGGGACTCGACCGGGTGGAGATCTCCACTCTCGGCGTCAATTACCGCACCCCGCTGGAAGTGATGACCGAGGCCGAGCCGGTGATCCGCGCGGCGCTGCCGGACGCCAATGTTCCGGTCTCCATCCGCAGCACCGGTGTGCCCGTCGAGTACGGTGACGCGGCAGATCTGTCGTCGATCCTCGATCGCTGGCTGGAGTCGAACGTCGACGGAATCGCCTGCGTCATCGGTGATCCCACGTTTCCGCCGTCGGGGCGCATCCGCTCGCTGACACCGCAGTCGACGAAGGGCCTCGAATTCGATCTGGTCGTCCTGATCGACCCGGATTCGTTCGGATCAGGAATCGCCGGTGCCGTGGACAAGTACGTGGCGATGACGCGAGCGACCGGCAATCTGGTCGTCCTGACCACTCAGCGCGAGGCCGCATCGAGGACGTCCAGCACGGCATGAATTGCCGGGCTGGCGTCGGCGCTGCGCCTCCACGCGGCCTCCACCTCACGAACGGGAGCTCGCTCGAGCGGTACCGCGACGAGATCGGCACCGAGCAACGGACGCGCGAGGCGAGGCACGAGAGCGAGGACATCGTCCGCTTCGACCAACGCAAGTTGCGTGGAGAAGTCGTCCACGAGATGGCGAACGTCGACCTCGGCGGACGTCTCGGCGAACAGCCGCCGAAACCACTGGTGGCACACCGTTCCGGCCGGACTCGTCACCCACGGGTACCGAGCGAGTTCGGCAGGGGTCAACGCGATGTCGGGTCGGGCGAGGGGGTGGGTTCGCTTCATGATCACGTCGCCGAAATCCGTGTGAATCCGTTGCCGAACGACCGAGGGCGGAGCTGGCGCGGATACTCCGTCTGCGTCGTGCACGAGCGCCAGGTCTGCAGTCCCGGCAGACACGCTGTGCAGCGCGCGGTCGGGATCCTCCTCGCTGATGTGCACTGTCAGGTCGGGATACCGTCGATTCAGCTCGATCAGTGCGGGTGCCAGCAAACCACGAACCGCGGTCGAGAAGCCGACCAACCGAACGACACCACGTGCCACGCCCTCGTCTGCGGATCGAGCCGCCTCGACACACCGCTCGAGAGCGTCGAACACCTCCCCCGCGGACTCGACCACCGCCCGACCTGCGGGAGTGAGCACGACTCCCCGACCGGCCTGGGCCAGTACCGGGGTGCCGATCTGCCGTTCGAGTCGTTTGATCTGCTGGGAGATCGCCGAGGAGGTGTAGCCGAGCTCGTCGGCGGCGCGCGCGAGGGTGCCCAGAGCTGCCACAGCGCGCAGGGCGTGCAGGGCACTCATGTCGATCATGAAGCAACAGTACGCAGTATTGCGGAAAATACCTCGCTGGACCTTATGTATCGAGCGGTCCACACTCGAACCATGACCACCACTCCGTCGCCGGCCTCGACGATCTTCGGCACGAACCTCGTCGCTGTGGCGACCCCCATGCACCCCGATGGATCGGTCGACAGGTCCGGCGTCGATGCCCTTCTCGCGCACCTGTCGGCGACACGATGCGACGGCGTCGTCATCGCCGGGACAACCGGTGAAGCACCGACCCTGGCAGTCCACGAGATCTCTCGGCTGATCGCCCGTGCCCGCAGGCATCGCGATCACGCTCTTCGAGTGATCGCGGGAATAGGCGCCAACGACACCTCCGCGGGGATCGAGATGGCGCGGTCTGCGGCCGCAGCCGGCGCCGACGCACTGTTGATCACCGCTCCCTACTATTCGCGCCCCACTCAGGCCGGCATCGTGGAGCACATCGTCGCCATCGCCGAGGCAGGTGGGCTGCCCGTCATGGTGTACGACGTCCCGGCGCGCACAGGTGTGGCCGTCGAGGCACCGACGCTCGTCGAGCTCTCCCGCCACCCCCTCATCGGTGCGGTCAAGGACGCGAAGGGTGATCTGTACGAGGCCATGACCGTCATGTCCTCGACGGACCTCGCCTACTACTGCGGAATCGACGAACTCGCGCTCCCCTACCTCGCCTCCGGTGCAACAGGATTGGTCAGCGTCACCGGCAACGTGGTGGCCGACCGCTACGCCGAGCTGATCGCGGCAGTCCGCGTCGGCAACCTCGACAGGGCGAACTCGGTACAGCGATCGCTCCTGCCGTTGACAGACGCCGTCATGCGCACGACGCAGGGAGCCATCATGGCCAAGGCCGCGCTCGTCAGGATCGGGGTCATCTCCGACGCGACCGTGCGACGCCCACTCCTCGAGTCCTCGGCGGCCGACCTGAGACGACTCGACGCCGCGCTGTCCGCCACCGGAATCGATCAGGAATCGAGAAGCGTGCAGGTTCCGGTACGACTAGCCTGACTGCTCATGGCGACGAAGAATGTCACGCAGGGCTCGGCACCGCATGCTGCCGACAGCCACGATTTGATTCGTGTACAGGGGGCGCGGCAGAACAATCTTCAGGACATCGATGTGGAGCTGCCCAAGCGGCGACTGACCGTGTTCACCGGTGTCTCCGGCTCGGGAAAGAGCTCGCTGGTCTTCAGTACCATCGCTGCCGAATCACAGCGCATGATCAACGAGACCTACAGTGCCTTCGTTCAAGGATTCATGCCCACGCTCGGCCGCCCGGATGTCGACGTCATGGACGGACTCACCACTGCCATCATCGTCGATCAGCAGCGCATGGGTGCCAATCCGAATTCCACCGTCGGCACCGCAACCGATGCCAACGCCATGCTGCGGATTCTGTTCAGCCGAATCGGAAAGCCGTACATCGGCTCCGCACAGGCCTTTTCGTTCAACGTCGCGTCGGTGTCCGGTGCAGGCGCGTACAAAGTGGACAAGGGCGGCAGGCAGACCACCGAGAAGAAGTCGTTCTCCGTGACCGGTGGCATGTGTCCGCGCTGTGAGGGCAGAGGCTCCGTCAGCGACTTCGATCTCACCGCTCTCTACGACGCGAGCAAATCGCTCAACGAGAGCGCGATCACCATCCCCGGCTACAGCATGGAAGGCTGGTACGGCCGAATATTTCGCGGCTGTGGGTACTTCGACCCGGACAAGCCCATCTCGAAGTACACCAAGAAGGAACTCGACGACCTGCTCTATCGCGAGCCGACGAAGATCAAGGTCGAGGGCATCAATCTGACCTATTCGGGGCTCGTGCCTCAGATCCAGAAGTCGTTCCTGTCCAAGGACGTCGACGCCATGCAGCCCCACATCCGCGCGTTCGTCGAACGCGCGATCACCTTCACCACCTGCCCGGACTGCCTCGGAACCAGGCTCAACGAAGGTGCTCGGTCGTCGAAGATCAAGGGTGTCAACATCGCCGACGCATGTGCGATGCAGATCAGCGACCTGGCGAAGTGGGTGGGCGGCCTGAAGGAGCCGTCGGTGGCACCGCTGCTGACCACACTCGGCGAGACCCTCGACTCGTTCGTGGAGATCGGGCTCGGCTACCTGAGCCTGGATCGTCCGTCGGGAACGTTGTCCGGTGGAGAGGCTCAACGCACCAAGATGATTCGCCATCTCGGATCGTCGTTGACCGATGTGACGTACGTTTTCGACGAGCCGACCACCGGTCTGCACCCCCACGACATCGAGCGGATGAACAATCTGCTGCTTCAGTTGCGGGACAAGGGAAACACCGTTCTGGTGGTGGAGCACAAGCCCGAGACCATCTCCATCGCAGACCACGTCGTCGATCTGGGTCCCGGTGCAGGAAGTGCAGGCGGGCACGTTTGTTTCGAGGGCACCGTCGACGGATTGCGGCAGAGCGACACCGTTACCGGGCGGCACTTCGACGATCGGGCATCACTGAAGAAATCGGTGCGCGAGTTCTCCGAAGTGCTCGAAATTCGCGGCGCGGACTCCCACAATCTGCGCGACGTCGACGTCGACGTTCCACTCGGTGTTCTGGTCGTCGTCACCGGCGTCGCCGGCTCGGGCAAGAGTTCGCTCATTCACGGATCGCTGTCGGGGACAGCCGATGTGGTGTCGGTCGATCAGGGAGCCATACGTGGATCGCGGCGAAGCAATCCCGCGACGTACACCGGGTTGCTCGAACCGATCCGGAAGGCGTTCGCCAAGGAGAATGCCGTCAAACCTGCGCTGTTCAGCTCCAATTCGGAGGGTGCGTGCCCGACGTGCAACGGCGCGGGCGTCATCTACAGCGACCTCGCGATGATGGCCGGGGTGGCCACGGTGTGTGAGGAGTGCGAGGGCAAGCGATTCCAAGCATCGGTACTCGAGTACCACTACGGCGGCCGCAACATCGACGAGGTGTTGTCGATGTCGGTCGCCGAGGCCGAGGAGTTCTTCTCCGACGGTGCGGCCAAACTGCTGCCGGCGCACAAGATTCTGCAGCGATTGAACGACGTCGGGCTGGGCTACCTGAAGATCGGGCAACCGTTGACCACACTGTCGGGTGGAGAACGCCAACGCCTCAAGCTGGCGACGCACATGGCCGACAAGGGCGGGATCTACGTGCTCGACGAACCCACCACAGGACTGCATCTCGCCGATGTCGACAAGCTCCTCGGGCTGCTCGACCGGCTGGTCGACTCGGGCAAGTCGGTGATCGTCATCGAGCATCATCAAGCCGTCATGGCCCACGCCGACTGGATCATCGATCTCGGTCCCGGTGCCGGGCACGACGGCGGCCTGGTCGTGTTCGAAGGAACGCCGTCCGATCTGGTGGCGGACGGTTCGACCCTGACCGGCCGACACCTGGCTGCGTACGTCGGGAGCTGACGTGCAACCGAACACGAGAACAAGGAAGATGCCGTGACCACCCTGCCTCACCGGACCGCAACCGCACTCGTGATCGTCGACGTGCAGAACGACGTGATGGTCGGGGTCCACGAGAGGCAGCGCGTCGTCGACAACATCGTGGCCCTGGTGTCGCGCGCACGGCAGACGAGCACGCCGGTGATCTGGGTGCAGCACTCCGCAGAGGAGGAGCTGCGTTTCGGGACGGACGGATGGAAGATTCTCGACGCTCTGCCCGTGGTTCCGGGCGATCCGATCGTCCACAAGAAACACGGAGATGCCTTCGAGGACACGACTCTGGCGGAGGAACTGGCCGCCGCCGAAGCCGGGCACGTCGTGGTCGCCGGCGCACAGACAGATTTCTGTGTGCGATCCACTCTGCACGGAGCACTGGTACGCGGTTACGACGTGACGCTGGTGAGCGACGCACACACGACGGAGGATCTGACCGAGTGGGGCGCGCCGCCACCTGCACAGGTCATCGCGCACACGAACATGTACTGGGACAACCAGACCGCGCCCGGCCGCACCGCCGTGGCCGTCGTCACCGAGAAGGTCACCTTCGGCCGACCGATACCCTGAACCCTCCATGGTGACCTTGCTGCTCGCACTCGTCGGATTCGCGATACTCGATTCTCTGGACGTCTTGCTGATCGGCATCACCGCTGCCATCGCAGTGCACTCGAGAACCACCCGTCGGTCTCCTTTCCGAGCCGGGCTTGCGTTCGTCGGCGGAGTGTTCACGGCGACGACCACGTTCGGCATCCTCACCGTTCTCGGCATCGACTTCTTCACCGATCTGTTCGACATCACCATCACTCCCACGCTCCGGTATCGCACCGAGCTCGTGGTCGGGCTGGTACTGATCACGCTCGGTGCACTGCGCACCACCGAGCGCCGCCCACCGGCATGGGCAGCCCGAGCCGGTTCGAGCATTCCCGTCGTCGCCCTGACCGGACTCACGATCGGTCTGGTGCAGGGCCCGACGGCAGTGCCGTATCTCGCCGGGCTGACGATGCTCTCGACCTACGATCCCCGTCCGACGTGGTGGCCGGTCATCGTCGTCGCCTACTGCCTGATCGGGCTGCTCCCGCCAATCCTCGTTCTGATTCTGGCGTCGAGGAAGAGTCGTCGTTCCCGGCGGGCGTTCACCGCGACCGTGCGGGCCCTGACGCGGTACGGCCCGCCGACGGTGCGCGTCATCTTCGTTGTGCTCGGTGTCGCACTCGTCGCCGACGCGCTCGTTCATGCCCGAGACCTCCTGTAGGTCGTCGCCGTAAGCTTCTGCGCATGGCACTCGATCACGGCGATCCCGGTGACGCCCCGTCCGTTCCCCCTCCCCTGGCCCCGGTCGTCGACGACCGTCGTCCCTCCGCGGCCGAGGAAGCGCGCACGATCGCTGCGTCCACCAACACCGCAACTCTCGCGAGCCTGACCGCGGACGGTGATCCCTGGGCTTCCTTCGTCACGTACGGATTGCTCGACGGCGCTCCGGTTCTGTGTGTCTCGCGGATGGCCGAGCACGGACGCAACCTCGCGGGCGATCAACGGATGAGCCTGTCGATCGTGGCACCGCAGTCGCAGACCGATCCACTGGCATCGGGCCGTATCACGCTGGCGGGCGTGGTCGAGCGGCCGGCGGCGGACGAGTTGGCCGCAGCGCGCGCCGCGCATCTCGACGGCGTACCGGCGGCGAAGTACTACCTGGACTACAGCGACTTCACGCTCTGGGTCATGCGCGTGCATCGGGTCCGGTGGGTCGGTGGATACGGCCGGATGGATTCTGCAACCGCCGAAGCGTATTCCCAGGCCACGCCCGATCCGGTGTCGCCGACCTCCGCGTACGCGATCGAGCACCTCAACGCCGACCACTCGGCGTCGCTGACCGCGATGGCCCGCGAACTGGGCGGCTTTCCCGACGCCACATCGGGCGAGTGCACGGCCGCGGACCGCTACGGACTGGATCTGAAGGTGCTCACTCCGCGCGGAATCGCGTACACCAGGGTCGGTTATGCGACTCCGATCGACTCGGCTGCCGAACTGCGGGCCGCGACCGTGGAACTGGCGAAGCGCGCAGCAGCCGGCCGATAGGTGTGCACTGCCACCACAGACACGACGACCTTGTCGAGACGTCGCGATGGATGGCGACTACCGTTGACCACACACCGCAATCGTTAGGGAGCAGGCAATGAGCATCCAACCGCTCGAATCGAAGCGTCACCGCGTCGTCGTCATCGGTTCCGGGTTCGGAGGTCTGTTCGGCGTCAAGGCGCTCAAGAAAGCCGACGTCGACATCACCCTCGTCGCCAAGACGACACACCACCTTTTCCAGCCGCTCCTCTATCAGGTCGCGACGGGCATCCTGTCCGTCGGCGAGATCGCGCCCACCACCCGCGTCATCCTGCGCAAGCAGAAGAACGCCGAGGTGCTGCTCGGAGACGTGCTGAACATCGATCTCGAGGCCAAGACGGTGACGTCCAAGCTCCTCGAGCGCATCACCGTCACTCCGTTCGACAGCCTGATCGTCGCGGCAGGCGCACAGCAGTCCTACTTCGGCAACGATCATTTCGCCGAGTTCGCGCCCGGCATGAAGACCATCGACGATGCACTCGAACTGCGCGGACGCATCCTCGGTGCGTTCGAGCAGGCCGAACTCTCCGACGATCAAGAGGAGAAGGACCGCCTCATGACCTTCGTGGTCGTCGGCGCGGGTCCCACCGGTGTCGAGCTCGCCGGGCAGATCGCCGAGCTCGCCGATCGCACGCTCGACGGAGCCTTCCGCAACATCGATCCGCGCGACGCTCGCGTCATCCTGCTCGACGCCGCGCCCGCCGTGCTGCCGCCGATGGGCGAGAAGCTCGGCCGCAAGGCCGCCGAACGGCTCGAGAAGCTCGGCGTGGAAATCCAACTCAACGCGATGGTCACCGATGTCGACAACGACGGATTGACCGTCAAGGAGAAGGACGGCACGACCCGGCGCATCGAGGCGCAGTGCAAGGTCTGGTCCGCAGGCGTGCAGGGCAGCCCCCTCGGCAAGCAGCTCGCAGATCAGTCCGGATCGGAAACCGATCGCGCCGGACGCGTGCTGGTCGAACCGGACCTCACCGTCAAGGGCCACCCGAACGTGTTCGTGGTCGGCGACCTGATGTCGGTCAAGGACGTTCCGGGCATGGCGCAGGGCGCCATTCAGGGAGCGACCTACGCTGCCAAGCTGATCAAAGCGTCGGTCAAGGGCCAGGACGATCCCGCCCAGCGAGCCCCGTTCAAGTACTTCGACAAGGGTTCGATGGCAACTGTGTCGCGATTCAACGCGGTCGCCAAGGTCGGCAAACTCGAATTCGGCGGATTCATCGCCTGGCTCATGTGGCTCGCTCTGCACCTGTATTACCTCGTGGGCTACCGCAGCCGCATCACGACCGTCATCTCGTGGTTCGTGACGTTCCTCGGCAAGGGCCGTGCACAGATGGCGTCGACCGAGCAGCAGGTGTTCGCGCGCCTCGCCATCGAGCAACTCAACTCCCTCGAACGCTCGGGTGCCGTAGACGCGGCCGCCGCTGATTCGGAGCAGGAACGCGAGAAGGCCGCGGGCTGATCGGCCCCGCGCCGGGGCGTCACCACCGAAACCGACTCTGACACAACGCATCGGCCGACGGGACTCCGTCGGCCGATGCGTTCGTTGTTCGATCTGCCGGTGTCACACCCCTGATCGGCTGGGCTGAAGGCGCCGCCCCACCGAGGTACTCAGCGAGCCGCCACCGGCCAGCGCCAGCCGGACGGTCCCGTCGGCGAGATCGACCTCGGACGCCCGGGTATCGGGATAGCTCAGCGTGCTGGACATCGACAGCGGTGCCGACAACGCGTCGTGCGCAACCGATCCCGCGCCCAGTTCCACTCGATGGCGAAGCAACGGACTGCCCCCGACATCACATCGCATAGCACTGCTCCAGTGCCCCGACGCTTCCTCGAAGCGGCCGATCTGCGTACGCTCGCGCAGCCACAGGGTCGAATCCTGCTCCAGTGCAACGGTGTTGACCACCGAATGCGAGGCGTCGGAGACGACGACCATCGGTTCGGGATCGAAGATCAGCGACGCACCTGCACCGACCTCGAAGTGCCACTGCGCGGAGGAGTGACGATGCAGCCCACCGGGCATCGCCAACGAGGCTGCGACGCTACGCACCTCCAGGTGCGCGCCGGCCGCCACCGAGATTCTGACCACGATGGTGTCACCGCCGAGAGGAGTTGCCGCCGTTCCGATCAGGTGAACCGTGTCCGGTCCAGTCTGGCGGCCGGCGAGTCCGCCCACCGAGGTGATGCGTGGGCTGCGGCTGCGGCTCGCGTCGATGCAGAGCTCGGTGTGCATCGACGCTCAGTGCGTGTGGGCATGCGCGTCGGCGTCGGCGATCACCTTCAGCTGCTCCCGCACCCACTCGAGCACCTTGGTCGCCGCCGGATCGTCGGTGAGGGAGATCAGCGCAGTCGGTCGTCCCTCGCGCACCTGTGCCGCGTCCCGCTCCATGACACCGAGGTCGGCACCGACGTACGGGGCGAGGTCCGTCTTGTTGACGACCAACAGGTCGGAGAACGTCACACCGGGACCGCCTTTGCGCGGCACCTTGTCTCCCCCGGCCACGTCGACCACGAAGATCTGTACGTCGATCAGACCGGACGAGAATGTCGCCGTCAGATTGTCGCCACCGGATTCCACCAGAATCAGATCGAGGGGCGGGTTGTTCTCGATCAGATCGTCGATGGCGTCGAGATTGGCCGTGATGTCGTCTCGAATCGCGGTGTGCGGGCAGCCACCGGTCTGCACCGCCGTGATGCGCTCGTCGGGCAACACCGCGTGCCGACGCAGGAAGTCCGCATCCTCGGTGGTGTAGATGTCGTTGGTGAGTACGGCCAGCGAGAGTTCGTCGCGCAGCTCGCGGCACAGCGCAGCCACCAACGCCGTCTTTCCGGAACCGACGGGTCCACCGATCCCGACGCGCAGCGCATCGCCTGCCACCCGTGCGCGCTTGGGCCGATCCAAACCGTGGTCGTGGGGCTCACCGTCGATCAGGTGCGGGGGCATGTCGAACTCCTTGTCACTAGAGAAAAATGGAACCGTATTCAGGATACGAACAACGGCCGATCGCGGACGGCGTGGGCTTCGGCGAACATGTCCAGCAACGGATCCGACAACTCCATCAGCTCGGGCAGGCACCGGCACACCGCGGCGGTCACGTCGTCGCAGAACTCGCCCAACCGGATGGTGCACGCCGCGACCTCTGCCGGATCGAGCGCGAGCAGACGCTGCGCGGCGATCGCCGACCCGGTCATGGTGATGTACACCTGCACCGCGGCCGTGTCGGCAACCGACAGGCCCGCCGCGAGTCCGACGTGCCCAGCGGCAACGGCCAGGTGCGGCCTCCGTCCGATCGACGCCCAATCATGATGCGGCCAGGCAGATTTGGCCAACCGAAGCAATCCACGGCCCTGGGCACGAGAGGCAGACCTGGCAGCCGGGGACGGGGTTCGGGCGTCGGATTCGGCATCGGCCTCGTCCGTGCTCGACGACCCGTGCACCAGTGATGCGGCTATGGACGCCGTCGTTGCCCCGGAGGTTCGGATACGGCGTCGCAGAAACGCCTCGAGCGTCGTGATGTCTCGAACGAAGCCCGACGCGATGGCTTCTTCGACTCCCCCGGAGTGCACGTGGCCACCGGTGGGCAGGCGTGAATCGGCAAGCGAGAGAAGCGTCGTCACCTGTAGTCGGGCATCGGGCATCAGAAGAGGAAGTATCGCTGGGCCATCGGCAGTTCGGTTGCCGGCTGCTCCGTCCACACGTCACCGTCGATACGGACCGTGAAGGTATCGGGATCGACTCGGATGTCGGGCAGAGCGTCGTTGAGTGCCATGTCCGACTTCCTGACACCGCGCACGTTCTTGACCGGAACCAACCGACGATCGCAGTTCAGACGCCCGGCGAGGCCATCCTCGATCGCCTGCGGGGCAACGAAATGCAGCGACGTCGCGGCCGCTGCCTTCGGCGACGCCCCGAACATCGGACGTGGCAGTTCGGGTTGTGGGGTCGGGATGGACGCGTTGGCATCGCCCATGGCAGCCCAGGCGATCATGCCGCCCTTGATGACCATGTGGGGACGCACCCCGAAGAATGCCGGATCCCACAGCACCAGGTCGGCGAGTTTGCCCGGCTCGATCGAACCGATCTCGTCGTCGAGGCCGTGTGCGACGGCCGGGCAGATGGTGTACTTCGCGACGTAGCGCATCACTCGGTTGTTGTCGGCTCCGTTGTCACCTGCCAGGAAGCCGCGACGAGACTTCATCACGTGTGCCGTCTGCCAGGTGCGCAGAACCACCTCGCCTATCCGGCCCATCGCCTGAGCGTCGCTGCCGATCATCGAGATCGCACCCATGTCGTGCAGCAGATCCTCGGCCGCGATGGTCGACGGCCGAATCCGACTCTCGGCGAAGGCCAGATCCTCCGGAATCGATGGACTGAGGTGGTGGCACACCATCAGCATGTCGAGATGCTCGTCCAGGGTGTTGACGGTGTGCGGACGCGTCGGGTTGGTCGAGCTGGGGAGGACGTGCGGCTGTGCCGCCACGGTGATGATGTCGGGTGCGTGCCCGCCGCCAGCACCCTCGGTGTGATAAGCGTGGATTCCGCGTCCCTTGATCGCACCGAGGGTGGTCTCGACGAATCCGGCCTCGTTGAGGGTGTCCGAGTGCAGGGCCGCCTGAACGCCTGCGTCCTCGCACACTCGCAGGCACGCGTCGATCGCGGCCGGGGTGGATCCCCAATCCTCGTGCAGTTTGAATCCCGATGCGCCGGCGCGCAATTGCTCCCACATCGAGTCGGGATTGACAGTGTTGCCCTTGCCGAGGAGCACGATGTTCATCGGCCAGTCGTCCAGCGATTCGAGCATCCGGGACAGGTGCCATGCGCCCGGGGTGACGGTGGTGGCCTTGCTCCCTTCGGCGGGGCCGGTACCGCCGGCGATCACGGTGGTGATGCCGCCCCCGAGAGCCTCCTCCTTGATCTGCGGGCAGATCAGGTGGACGTGACAGTCGATGCCGCCTGCCGTGACGATCTTCCCGTTGCCCGCGATGATCTCGGTGGACGGGCCGATGACGAGATCGGGATGCACCCCGGTCATGGTGTCGGGATTGCCTGCCTTGCCCAGTGCCACGATGCGTCCGTCGCGAATACCGAGATCGGCCTTGATGATTCCCCAGTAGTCGACCACGACGACCCCGGTGATCACGGTGTCGGGCGCACCGTCGGCGCGGGTTGCCCTGGACTGACCCATCGACTCTCGAATGACCTTGCCGCCGCCGAAGACGGCCTCCTCACCGGCGTTGCCGGGTCCGCCACTGCGGTCCTCGGTGACCTCGATCAGAAGATCGGTGTCTGCCAAGCGGATTCGATCACCCGTGGTGGGGCCGAACAACTGGGCGTATCGACTGCGACTCATGCGCGCCATCAGCTGTCCAACTTTCCGGGAGGTGTCATGCTCAATCCGTGTACCTCGCGCGTGCCACCGAGGGGCACGAGCCGAATCGTCTGTTCGATGCCGGGCTCGAAACGCACCGCCGTGCCCGCAGGGATGTCGAGGCGACAGCCGTGCGCCCGTTCGCGGTCGAACTGCAGAGCTGCATTCGACTGCGGGAAATGCACGTGGCTGCCCACCTGTACCGGCCGATCTCCCGCGTTGACGACGGTCATGGAGATCACCTCGGCGCCTTTGTTGATCTCGATGTCGCCTGCGACGGTGATGATCTCGCCCGGAATCAGGTGACCGTCACCGCGCTTGGGCGAGATCGGCTCGTGCACCGTGATCAGCTTCGTACCGTCGGGGAAGGTCGCTTCGACCATGACCTCGGGGAGCAACTCGGGCACACCGTCGAGCACGTCGTCGGCATCGAGAACCTCGCGACCCGAGGACATCAGGTCTGCGACCGATCGGCCGTCGCGGGCCCCCTCGAGGAGGTGATCGGTGATGACCGCGATCGCCTCGGGGTGATTGAGTCTGAGGCCGCGTGCCTGGCGACGCCGAGCGAGTTCGGCCGCGTAGCTGACGAGCAGTCGGTCCTGCTCGTGCGGAGACAACCGCATTGGAGTTCTCCGTCCCGATCGGTGATGGTGCCCGGCAATTCTGACACGCTTGCGACCTACCGGCAGCGGAGCGCGCCGACGCACCTCATCCGAGAGGCACTGTCACCGATCGATCGAGCAGCCCCCGCAGCACGTCTCGGTCGATGCCGGCAGACACGTTCTGCAGCTCGGCGATGCCGAACGCGCCCGAATCCAGGCCCCGCACCAGAACACCTGCCAACGCCTGCGCCGTCGCCGGCTCGTCCATCACCTCACCACCCTGGCGATCGAGGTAGCTGCCCAGCCGAGCAGCAGCGACCGGCATGGCCTGACGGAAGAAGCCGAATGTCGCCGACCATCGCGTCACCAGGTGGCCGGGATGCATGTCCCAACCCTGATAGAAGCCGCGCTCGAGGGATCTGGTGACCAGCTCGAAGTGTCGACGAGCGGATGCCGCCACCTGCGTCGGATCGCCCGTCGGCACCACCTGGGTCGAACCGTCGCACACCCACACCCCGGTCTGTGCCGCTGCCACCAACATGACGTTCTTCGCATGGTCTGCCACCGGATGCGCGAGTGATTGCTGCGCAGAGGTGATTCCGCAAGCGGCGCTGTAGTCGTAGGTCCCGTAGTGCAGGGAGGTGCAGCGGCCGTCCGCCCTGGTGATCGCCCGCGCGAGAGTCGCCGTGCCGTCGGCCCCGATCACCGCCTGTGGGCTCTCGATCTGCAGCTCGAAGCGAAGGGCTCGATCGGGCAGGCCGTGCGCACGCTCGAGTTCCTCGCACAAGGCGACCACAGCGGCTACCTGCTCGACGGCACGGAGCTTGGGTACGGTGAACACGAAGCCGTCCGGCACTCCCCCGGCTCCGTCCAGGACCAGCTCGAGGGTGCGGATTCCACGCCGACGCTCATGTGCGGCAAGCCCTTTGGCGCGAATTCCGAGCCACGTCGGACCGGCCGGATCGTCGGCAAGGGCGGCCAGGGCAGCCCCGGCTGCGGTCGCGTGGCGGTCCTCGACGGCATCGGATCGCCACCCGTAACCGTCCTCGAAATCGAATCTGAGGTCCTGGATGGGCGCACTGCCGAGCCGGTCGCGCACGAGAGGCATAGCGTTCTGGGTGTCGAGTCCGGCGAACGCCTCGGGGTGGGCGTCCAGGATTGCCAGGGCGGCGGCACCCCATTCGGCCGGCACAGCCGCCGACGCATCCGCGGCCGACACATAGACGGTGTGAGAGGGCTGGCCACCGACTCGGTCACCCGGATAATGCTGCGCGAGTTCGTCGTCGATGGGACCGAAGAGTGATTCGAGGCGATCGAACGCGTCGGCAGTCAGTCCCGTTGCGCCCGACCGGAAGGAAGAGTCGGCGCTGTCGCTGTGTCCCGTCATGGGCATCACTGTCCCAGATGCGCGGTGTTTTCGATATTCGCCAGCCGGACCTTGCCCTGAGCAACCAGGCGTCCACTCTCGTCCGTCATGTCGACCTGCCAGAGCTGCTGGGTGCGGCCCCGATGAATCGGATGTCCGTGCGCGGTCAGGGTTCCCGATCGAGACGCGCGCAGGAAGTCGGTGTTGTTGTTGGTGCCGACCACGTGTCCCCGGGAGCCGAACCAGGCCGATCCACCGATACTCGCCACCGACTCGACCACCGAGCACAGCACGCCCCCGTGCATGATCCCCGCCGGTTGATGAAGCTGCGGGGTGACGGTCCATTCCGCGCGTACCTTGTCGCCGGACACCTCGAGGTATCGCAGGCCGACGGCCCCGTCGAACCCTCCTGCACACAATTCGGTGAGCTGTTCCGGCGTCATCGTGTCGAAGGAGGTCTCCCCCGTGGTGCCGTTCGAGTCCGTCATTGCTGTGCCTTCCGGTTGCGTCGAGAGTGTGGCCGACTCGGCTGTCGACTCCCGTTCAGAGATACACGACGATCGACCCACAAAAATCGGTGGGCCTCTCGTTCGTCGAAGAACGAGAGACCCACCGTGGCAAGGACCGGGAGTCACTGCAGCCCTCAGGACTCCGGCGCGGTCCGTTGGTACGAAGTCAGCATAGGCAAACCTTAGTTTTGGCGCAAGGCCTTCACGATGCCCGCAGTCTCGCTCGCCCCGGAACCCCGACGCGTGATCGCACGGGAGCACCGGCGGCGACCATGGCGTCGAGCAGCATCTGACCCCGGCGCGCACCTGCCGATGCGCTCGCCCCCGCCAGAATCGGCACATACGTCGAGGCCCCGAGGATGGCGTCACCCACCAGAGCCCAGAAGACACGCGCATCCAGCGGTGCGCGGTCGGCGATCGCCCGGAACACCGCGCCGAGCGACGTCGTGCATCGATGCGCAGTCCAGACCAACAGAGCCTGTTCACACGGAAGTGTGACCGTGCCGGGCTCACCCGCAGCGGAATCCTCGGGCAGCACTCGCAGGATCGGCGATGCCACTCCAGCCCAATCGATCCCGCCGTCACTGTCCATGTGGATCCACAGATTGTCGATGCCCGGATCCCAGGCGCGTGCCTCCAGAACCAGCAACGCGGCCACTCGTCCGACGACGGCGTGAATGAGGGCCGTTGCGACCTGCACTGCCGCAGCCTCGGGAACATCGAGATCCTCGAGCGATCGTCGATACATCTGCTCGACGCGACCGTCGTCGAGACCCACCGCCAACTGCCACCAACGGCGTTTGCCCTCGTTCGCCATGGCTGCCACCGCGTACATCCGCGGGTAATCGGGGTTGAGTGCACGCAGGGTCGCGCACGAGTCGGCCAACAGCGCCGCCCCGCCGGATCGACTCGAGAATCGATGCACATCGGCCCAGCCCATGTATGACGCTGTTGCAACTGACACCTGATCGCTCCTTAGGTTCTCGGCGGGTGCACGCGTCGCACCCCTACCCACTGAATGTAGGTTAGCCTAACCAGATCGTAAAGCGGGTCAGGCACCGCTACCCTTACCTCACCTCACATGCCGAGGAAGGGTTCCGTAACCTAAACCGAGTCCCTTCGAAAACAGCGAGGAGTCACGAGCACTGTGACAACAGCTCCGCTACTCGGCCCCCACGGCGCACGCCGGTCTTCCGACGAGCCGTACGGGACCGAAGACGTGCCCACCGGGCCGCCGCCGCGTAGCTCCCGCATCGCTGCAGCCGCGATCGACGCACTGATCGTGCTGGTCCCTCTGTTCGTCGGCTGGTCGATCGTCGATGCTCTTCGCGACGACAACGGCGGCGGCCAGGCGGACCGAATCGTGTTCGGCACCATCGCGGTGGGCGTCGCCGTAGCCCTGTTCGTCTGGAATCGCGGCTACCGCGACGGCAACGAAGGCCAGAGCACCGGCCGCCGCTGGATGGGTCTGACACTGCGTGACAGCGCCACGCACGGTCCCATCGGTGTTCGCCGTGCCCTCCGGCGCCAGTTCGGGATCGACGCTTCGTCGTCCGAGATCGTTCGAGAGAAGACCGCGGCAGCGGAGGGATTCGAGCCGATTCCCAAGGACGGTTCGGTCGCCGCGATTCGGCGCCGAAGATTGCTCGGCTTGGCCGTCCTGGTCGCAGCTCTCGTCGCCGGAATACTCGCCAGCATCGCCATCGGCGCGCGACCACTGACCTTCGCCGAAATCGCCCACGCCCTGCTGAATTCGACGGGCACCGACACCGACATCATCGTGCGCACGCTGCGAGTTCCCCGCACGGTGCTCGCGTTGGTCGTGGGAATTGCGCTCGGCATCGCAGGCGCTCTCATCCAGGGGCACACCCGCAATCCGTTGGCCGACGCCAGCCTGCTCGGCCTCAATTCCGGGGCGGCGTTCTTCGTCGTCATGGCCATCTACCTGTTCCGGTTCACCTCACCGAGTCAGTACCTGTGGTTCGCGTTCGCCGGTTCGGCGGTGGCGAGCATCGTGGTGTTCGGCCTGTCGTCGATCGGGTCCGGCAGATCGAGTCCGGTCAATCTCGCCCTGGCCGGAGCCGGCGTCGCATTCTTTCTCTCTGCCATGACCAACGCCGTCGTACTGCTCGATCAGACCAGCTTGGACGGCTACCGCTTCTGGGTGGTCGGATCCGTTGCAGGACGCGGTCTCGACGTACTGTGGCAGGTCCTGCCGTTCCTGGTGATCGGCGTTCTCATCGCGTTGGCGAGCACACCCGGCCTCAACGTCATGAGCCTCGGCGAGGACGTCGCACGATCGCTCGGGACCAACATCGCGGTCACCCGCACCGTCGGCATCCTCGCCATCACGCTTCTCACCGGCGCAGCGACCGCAGCATGCGGGCCCATTGCGTTCGTCGGCCTCGTCGTTCCGCACATCGCCCGCGCGGTGACCGGTCCCGACTACCGCTGGCTCGTGCCCTATGCGGGTCTCATGGGCGGCGTGATGCTCATGATCGCCGACGTCATCGGACGAGTCGTGGTGCGCCCGGGCGAGCTTCAGGTCGGCATCGTTCTGGCACTGATCGGAGCGCCGTTCTTCATCGCTCTCGTCCGACGCCGGAAGTTGGTCGGCCTGTGACCGCCGACCTGAAGTCCCCCACACCGACGCCCGGCCGGGGTGGCGTTCGCACCCGGCCGGCGTTCCGCTTCGGTCCGATCTCGATGGTCCGACGCCCACTGATGGTCCTGACGACCGTCCTCCTGGCGGCGGCACTGGTGCTGGTCATGTGCGTGAACATCGGCCGAGGCGACTTCCCGCTGTCGATCGCGCAGGTACTCGACGTACTGCTCGGCGGCGGTTCGAGGATCGAACGATTCATCGTGATGGACCTGCGACTGCCCCGATCACTGACCGGGCTCCTCGTCGGGGCCGCCCTCGGCATATCCGGCGCGATCACGCAGTCGATCTCCCGCAACGCCCTCGCCAGCCCGGACATCCTGGGCATCACCGCCGGTTCCAGTGCCGCGGCAGTCGCACTGATCGTGCTCGGCGGTGGCGGCAGTTTCAGCGGGCTGCTCGCCACCCTCGGCCTTCCTCTCGCGGCACTGATCGGCGGGCTGCTCACCGCGATCGCGATCTATACCCTCGCCTGGCGCAAGGGCGTCGACGGGTTCCGCCTCATTCTGGTCGGAATCGCCGTGAACGCGATGCTCACCGCGGTGATCGGCTGGCTGCTGATCAGCGCCGACATCAACGATGTCTCCCGTGCCCAGGTCTGGCTCAACGGGTCGCTCAACGGAGCCGATTGGGGCGCGGTCTGGCCGGTGGCCATCGCAGTCGTCCTCGTCGGCGGCGGAACCGTCGTCGCGACGTTCACACTGGGTGCCCTGCGACTCGGCGACGACAACGCACGATCGCTCGGTGTTCGCCTGCAACACAGTCAGGCCATGATGCTGCTCGCTGCCGTCGCACTCGCCGCGATCGCGACCGCCGCCGCGGGGCCCATCGGATTCGTCGCGCTCGCCGCTCCTCAGATCGCGCTGAGGGTGCTGCGAACGCCCGGCCCGCCGATCATCGCGTCGGCACTGCTCGGTGGATTGCTCGTCGTGGCAAGCGATCTGATCGCGCGCACGATTCTGCCGGTTGAGCTTCCGGTCGGCATCGTCACCTCGGCCCTCGGCGGACCGTTCCTGCTCTACCTACTCGTTCGCAGTAATCGAAAGGCCTCCGTATGACAACCAGCCACACCTCGCGTCTGATCGCGAACGATCTGAGCCTCGGTTACGGCGACCGCGTCATCGTCGAGCACCTCGATCTCGAGATCCACACCGGGGTCATCACCACGGTCATCGGACCCAACGGCTGTGGAAAGTCGACGCTGCTGCGTTCGCTCGGCCGTCTGCTCAAGCCCAAGGCCGGCAGCGTGATGCTCGACGGTCGGGCCATCTCTTCGATGAAGACCAAAGAAGTGGCACGCACCCTCGGGATGCTGCCTCAGGCACCGACCGCTCCCGAAGGACTGACCGTCGCAGATCTCGTGTCACGAGGTCGTCACCCGCACCAGTCGTGGATCAGGCAGTGGAGCTCGGACGACGAGGCCGAGGTGGCGAACGCACTCGAACTGACCGGGGTCGGTGACCTCGCCGACCGACCCGTCGACGAACTGTCCGGTGGCCAACGGCAACGCGCGTGGATCTCGATGGCGCTGGCCCAGGGCACCGACATCCTTCTGCTCGACGAGCCGACCACCTACCTCGATCTGGCGCACTCCATCGAGGTCCTGGATCTCGTCGACCGCCTGCACGACGAACTGGGCCGCACCATCGTCATGGTCCTGCACGATCTGAATCTGGCGATTCGCTACAGCGACCGGTTGATCGTGATGAAGCAGGGCCGGATCGTCACGTCCGGCAGGCCACAGGACGTCATCTCCGAGGAACTGCTCCTCGACGTGTTCGGCCTCGAAGCCGCCGTGATCGACGATCCGATGTCCGATCGTCCCCTCATCGTTCCGATCGGCACCCGGCACGTGTACGGGTCGGTCGGTGGACCCGTACGGTCCGAGAGCCACACCACCGCAGGTGCTTCCACCGAGCGGTAGCGCGCAGTCTCACCGCTCGATCATCGTGCGCACCAGCTTGACACCCTGACCGATCGACACGTCCGGCAGATATGCCCGGCCGATCGCATTGCCGATGCTGGGCAGTGCGGCCGGATCCGCGAAGGTCATGTGCATCGGCTCGTAGCGAGGCTGGAACTTCGACTTGAACGCCAGTAGGGAACGGAATCCGTAGACGGGTTCGAGCGTGCGTCCGAGAACGTCCAGCAGCCGCTCGAGCAGCCCCGACAGCGTCGACTGCTCGACACTGGAGACGTGTTCGGGTTGCTTCTCGTCGACCTTGGCCAGGGGTGCGCCCGAGAGACTGAGGAATCGGGCCCCCTCCTGCTCGAGCAGCAGAGCGGCCGATGCGATGAGGAACTCCATCGTGGGCCGGAAGCCCTCGGATCTGCGTCTCATGAAGTCGAGCGTCCATCCGACGATGACGCCGTCCTCGTACACCGGCATCCACGAGGTCACGCCGTGCACTGTCCGGTGCTCGTCGACGGCGATCAGGCACCGCACGTTCTCGTCGTCGACCTCCTCGAGACCGCCGAGGGTGAAGCCCATCTCGGGCATGCCCTTGTCCGCGACCCATTCCTCCGAGATCGCAGTGATCTGGTCCGTGATCGCCAGCGGAGCAGAAGGAAAACGAATCCACTCGGCGACGACGCCGGCCTTCTTCGCTCTGTTCAGTGCAGTCCGCACGTCCTGGAATCGCTTGCCGGTGAACGCAATTCCGTCCAGGTCGAGAACCGTTTCCTCACCGACCTGGATTCCACCCCAACCGAGGGAGTCGGTGATGCGGCGGACCTCGGGAGTGACCGAGTAGAAGCACGGGATCCAGCCGTTCTCGGACGCGAACTCGGCGAAGTCGACGACGTTGTCCCGCAAGGACTCCCGCGGACCGACCGGATCGCCGGTGGTCAGCGCCACGCCGGAGATGACCCGGTAGGCGACGTAGCTGCGACCGTCCGGGCCGAACCAGTACTTGTTGCCGCGCCAGGTCGTCATCCACGACAGAGCAGACCCACTGCTCGACATGAGCAATCCACGAGCGCGTTCGGTGGCGTCGGTCTCGGTGCCGTACACCGGGGTGAGGAACGTGCTGGCGGCGAGCACGCAGACCACCACCCAGAACACCACGCCGGTCCACTCGAAGAGCAGGGTCGTCGGAGTGCTCTGCGGTAACAGGGCGGGTTCGAGCCACTGCAGGTAGACCGGGGGCACCAGTCGTTGCGGGAAGTCCACCAGCAAACCGCCGAAGGACGGTGAATCGGCGAAGCCATCACGGGCCAGATATCCACCGATCGAGTAGATCAGGGCGAGTCCGACCGCCACTCCGACCACCGAGGCCGCCCATCGACGGTAGGTACCCGAAGGTGCCGAGACGTCGAAGAACTTGCGTGTGACGATCAGGACCAGCAACACGATCAGTGGCAGCAGGAACGGCACCGCAGTGCGGTACGCCGTCGGCGATTCCAACCCGTAGAACAGGGACTGGTCGTCACCGGACTCGAGGAACCGGATTGCGAAGTTGGCCACCGACAGTGCGAGCAGAATTCCCTGCGAGACCACCGCCATCGCCCACGCGAAACGCCTGCCTCGACGCAGGCCGTCACTGACCACGAGCAGGAACAGGGACGGCATGATGCTCAGGATCGTCGGGCCGACTCCCCCGAGTCTGAGATCGAGCAGACCACGACGGCATTCGACCGGATCGGTGGTCGCGTCGGCGCAGATTTCGCGCACCTCCGCCGCCGTGTACGGAACCCCCCGCACCACATCACGAAGTACAGCGAACGGCCCGACTGCATTGGGACTCAGGGCCGCCAGCACCGGGCCGAGGGCGCTCGCAGCGACGATCAGCGCAACCAGCACACGGCCTTCGCGTTGGGTACCCGCCAATCGAGGGCCCCGTGCAGATCGGCCGACGATCCACGGGCCCACGATCAGACCGATGACCGCCGCAGCGAGCCGAACGACATCCTGCAGGTGTCCACCGAACAGTGCCAACGTCACCAGCAGGGCCAGTACACCGACGCGGATTCGCCTGCGCCACAACGTATCCATCCGCGAGGTTGCGACCAGGACCACACCGAAGATCCAGGTCGTCGGGCCCACAGCGGTTCCGACGTGCAATCGGAATCCCCAGTCCGCGTCGAAGGTCTTGGCCAGGACCGCGAGACCGAGGCCGAACAGCGAACCGGCCACCTGCGTCACGAACGCCGCGACGGCGAAGCGACGCGATCCGATTCGCCGCTCGATCGGTGCGGCGGCGAGCAGCACCCCGATTGTGGCCACCACACAACCGGCGATGTTGGGCGCCGCCAGACCCGAGGTGAGCGGGGTCCACAGGTGCCAGTGCTCGAACGGCATGATGCCCACGGCGAAGTACTTGTCCATCTCGCCCCGGTTGTCCACGACCGCAGCAACGATCCCCATCACCCAGACGACGGCGAGCAAAGCGAAACTGACCGGTGCTCCCACGGCACCGAACACGATGAGCGCCCACACCCGCCGCAGCTGGCGCATCACGGCAGACGCACCCGATCTCAGTGACTCGGCGCGCTGGGACATCCACGACGGTTCGGCGGGTGTGGGTGGTTCGGCGTCCGCCGCGGACGGTCGTTCCGGATCGGTCACGTTCACGAAATCAACCCTGTTCTCGTTGCCAGCCACGGCAGCTCGCGTCGGAGCCCCTCCGACCACACCGCGAAGCTGTGTCCGCCCGGAACCTCCACGTACTGCACATCCATTCCGGCAGCCTTCGCCGCGTTGTACATCTCTTGCTGACCGGGTTTGTAGTCGTTGTCGTCCGACCCCACGACGAAAATTCCGGCCGAATCGGGGTACTGACGCGATTTCAGCAGGTCGAGTGGGTTCACGGCAGCAAACGCTGCCGGATTTCCGCCGAAGGCCTCCCGGACGGTGCGATCCCTGTCTCCGAGACTGGGCTCGGTCTGACCCGACAGGTCGAGGAAGGTGGGATAGACGTCAGGATGGTTTGTCGCCATCTGGATGGAACACGTTCCGCCGTAGGACAGTCCACCGATCGCCCAGTGTCGTCGATCCGGATCGACCTGAAGAGAACTGTCGATCCAGTCGGGTACGTCGCGCGAGAGGTACGTGTCGACGTTGCCCAGCGGTGAGTCGACGCACAGCGGGTTGTCGATCGGCGAACCGGTGCCGTCGGCCACGACCACAACGGGCGCGAGGCCGGCGTGGTCGCCGGCGAAGTCGTCCATCGTCTCGGCGAGCTTGCCGCCGTTGAGCCAGTCCTCCGGGTCGCCCGGCTGCCCAGCGAGGAGTACGAGTACCGGCAGCAGCGGACGTGGATCGGAGAAATAGGCAGGGGGAAGGTATATCTGCGCGTCGCGGGCAGAGAAGTTCGACGCCGTGGCCGGGATGGCAGCCGAGGTGATCCGTCCTGCGGACGGCATTCCTGCCGGTGAGGTCCATACGGAATCGAGCGGCGTTCCGGTGACGGTCCGAGAAACCGCCGCAGGCACGTCGGAGAACTGAATGCGGCTCGCGGATTCGACCCCCAGTGCAGTACCCACGGTCGGATACGCCTCGAACTTCAGGTTGATGTTCAGCGCCGAGACTGCGACAACGAGCACGGCCGCGACGACCGACGCTAACGTACCCACAACCCCGTGCGCCGCGACCGAACGTGGGGTCACCGCGAACAGGGACGCGAGGCCGACCCCGATCCAGACATAGATGGACGTCTCGATCGGATCCGGGAGTGGTCGCCACACCTTTTCGACGATCAGGTAACCGATCACGGTGACCACGACGGCCGCCGTTGCCGCAATCGGGAGCCCACGCGTCATGTACCGCCGCGAGCGGGAGACGAGCAGCCACACACCGCCGAGTACTCCGGCGACGACAACGATGACAGGCAACGGTCCGTCGATCAAAGAAAGGGAATCGAACCAATCCACGTGAGAGCTCCGCTCGTCTGACGGATTCGGACCGAGATGCGGCACGAACTACCGTCAGAATATTCGTCCGCGACACCGCGTCGATGGTGACCCGCCGAAATCCGGCAGCGGCGACTATGACCGAACGCACACCGCCTCGGCGGTCGGTACTACCACGAGTAGTACGCATCCGCGTCGGAGTAGCCGTAGACTCGGACGAATGGCTGGTCTTGGTGAACTAGAGCGCGCAGTGATGGACCATCTGTGGGAGTCGTCGGATCCCCAGACCGTTCGACAGGTCCACGAGGCACTTGCGACGCATCGCGAACTCGCGTACACGACGGTGATGACGGTGCTGCAGCGACTCGCGAAGAAGAAGCTGGTCGTGCAGCAACGCGACGACAGAGCGCACCGCTACGCACCGTTGCACGGCCGCGACGAGCTGGTCGCGAGCCTCATGGTCGACGCACTGTCGCAGGCGCCGGCATCGGGTGGACGCGCAGCGGCACTCGTGCACTTCGTCGGTCAGGTGGGGGCCGACGAAGCCGCCGCCCTCCGTGAGGCGCTGGCCGCGTTGGAAGTGGCACAATCGACATCGAAGTCCCCTTCGGCTGGAGATGGCCGTCCGACGGACTGACGCTCGCGGCAGTAAGTGAGGACATGAACTCGACGACTGCGCTGGTATTCGCAGTACTCGCGCTGATCCTGGCTGGGCCGGTTCCGGCAGTGCTCGCTCGCGCGAGTTGGCCGTACCGGTCACCACGCGCGGCTCTCGTGCTGTGGCAGGCGATCGCTCTCGCAGCGGTGCTCTCGGCTTTCAGCTCCGGTCTCGCGATCGGCGGACTGCTGCTGGTCCCAGGACCGGACGGTCGCCCCACCACGGCACCCACCGACGAGATCGACGCGCTCGGTCTCCCCCTGTGGATCCTCTACGTCGTCGTCCTCGCCATCACACTGGGTATCGGTGCCAAGCTCATGTTCTCGGTCGTTCGGGTAGCGGTCAGAACCCGTCGTCGACGATCCAGACATCGCGTGCTCGTCGATCTTCTAGATCGAAGCGACTTGGGCGAGAACCCTTTTCGTGGTCTTCGCGATGCAGACATCCGCGTACTCGACGCGGCCGAACCGATCGCGTACTGCCTACCCGGTCTGCGTCAGCGGGTGGTTCTCAGCCGGGGAACGTTGGCCAGCCTTTCCGAGGCGGAGATCACCGCCATCCTCAGTCACGAGCGGTCGCACCTGCGCGCCCGCCACGACCTGGTCCTCGAAGCGTTCACCGCCGTCAACGAAGCGTTCCCACGGATCGTCCG
Organism: Rhodococcus sp. 15-2388-1-1a; assembly: GCF_002259145.1. Lineage (NCBI taxonomy): Bacteria > Bacillati > Actinomycetota > Actinomycetes > Mycobacteriales > Nocardiaceae > Rhodococcus > Rhodococcus sp. 15-2388-1-1a. Next base: position 808,075 of record NZ_NPFP01000008.1, read on the forward strand.
CAGCAAGTCGGCACTCGGCAGCGTGCAGCTGCTGGTCGAGCTGCTCGCAGACGACTCGGCAGTCAAGGTCACCGGACCCACTCCGTTGGCCAGGGCACTGGTCACGTGCGCCGGGTCCACCGCACCGCGTGGCGCGATGGCGGCCGGAGGTCCGCACACCCTCATCCGTGTTCAGCGCTTGAGCGGCCCGGGCAGCGATGTGCGCATCGCCGCGGCCGCCTACGCGGCGGCCGTCGTGATCCTCGTTCTTCCGACGATCTACGTGGCCATGCCGTGGCTGGAGGAACTGAGCAAGCTCGTCGGGTGAGTCCGTGCGCGATCGGGGTCGCACAGGTCACATCGACTCGACTCGAACAATTCGCGCTACGTCCCGTACAGTAGAGACCGGTCGCCATCGCGACCTAGCAATCGAAATGGCACAAACAGCCCCACTTTATGCAGTTCTCATCTGCATTCTGATGGCCAGGTGACAGTGCCCTGGCTCGTATCAATGTGTTCTGGCTGTTTTTCGTGTTTCCCGGTTATCGGGTGCTCTCAGCTTCGGGCTTATTGGCGTGCCCGTAATCCGGAGAGGCTTTACTGCGTGACCCACGCTGTTTCCAACACACCCGTTTCCACCACTTCCGACACCACGGCAGTCCCGACGCCCGCAGCGGCACCGGCCTTCACCTTCGCCGATCTCGGACTGCCCGAGGCAGTCGTCGCCGCATTGGCGCGCAACTCGATCACCGTGCCCTCCCCCATTCAGGAGAAGGCACTTCCCGACGCTATCGCCGGTAAGAACGTCCTCGGTCGTGCGCAGACCGGCTCGGGCAAGACCCTTGCCTTCGGCCTGCCGATCCTGCAGCGCCTGTCGCTGCACACCGACCGCCCGGCTGCCAAGCGCCCGCGTTCGCTCGTGCTGGTCCCCACCCGCGAGCTCGCGTTCCAGGTCGTCGAATCCCTCGCTCCCTATGCCAATGCCCAGGGTCTGCGAGTCATGCCCGCCGTCGGCGGCACCCCGTTCAACAAGCAGGTCGAGCAGCTCCGCCGCGGAGTCGACGTCCTCGTCGCCACCCCGGGTCGCCTCGCCGATCACCTCCGTCAGGGCACCTGCATCCTGGACTCCATCGAGATCACCGCGCTCGACGAGGCCGATCAGATGGCCGACATGGGCTTCCTGCCCGAGGTACGTGCCGTCCTCGCCGACACTCCGGCAGACGGACAGCGCATGCTGTTCTCGGCCACCCTCGACCGTGAGGTTCAGTCGCTGGTACGCCAGTTCCTGCCCGATCACGTCGAGCACTCCACCCAGGACGGCAAGGCCAGCGTCCGGACCATGGATCACTACGTCCTCATGGTCGACCGGGGTCAGAAGGATCTGGTTCTCTCCGAGATCGGTGCCCGCGAAGGCGGCCGCACCATCATGTTCGCGCGCACCAAGCTGGGCTGCGACGGAATCACCGACCGCCTGCGTGCGCTCGGTATCGCCGCGGAGTCACTGCACGGCGGCAAGGCACAGAATCAGCGCACCCGCGTTCTCGAGCGCTTCAAGAACGGCCGTACCCCCGTCCTCGTCGCCACCGACGTTGCCGCTCGCGGCATCCACGTCGACGGCATCGACCTGGTCGTCCACGTCGATCCGCCCGCAGACCACAAGGACTACCTGCACCGCGCAGGACGCACGGCGCGCGCAGGCGAGAAGGGCACCGTCGTCGCGATCGTGCTCCCCAACCAGCGTCGTCAGGTTCTGCGTCTGACCGGGATGGCCGGCGTCAAGGCCACCGCCGTCAACGTCTCGCCCGGTTCGGCCGAGCTGAACAGCATCACCGGGGCGAAGAAGCCGACCGGTGAGCCCCTGCGCGCCGAGTCCGCTCCCCGCGACCGGAACAGCCGTCCCGGATACCAGGGATCGAATCCCCGTAGCGGCGGTGGATACCAGGGCTCCAACCCGCGCAGCAGCGGTGGATACCAGGGCTCCAACCCGCGCAGCAGCGGCGGATACCAGGGCTCCAACCCGCGCAGCAGCGAGGGCTACCAGGGTGACCGTCCCCGCACCGGATACCAGGGTTCGAGCCCGCGTAGCGAGGGCTACCAGGGCTCCAACCCCCGCAGCAGCGGCGGATACCAGGGCTCCAACCCGCGCAGCAGCGAGGGCTACCAGGGCGATCGCCCGCGTCGCTCCGACTCGAGCTCGTACCGTGGCTCCGACAACCGTCGTCCCGCGTCCGGCCCCCGCCAGGACGAGCACCGCTCCGGAGGCTTCCGCAGCCGCACGGAACGCCGTTCGTACGACGGTTTCGACGGTCCGGCTCGCAGCCACTGATCGGTTCGTCACCGTGAGGTCGTGATCCGACCTGAACTGCACCAACGGGTGCCGCATTCTTCGCGAATGCGGCACCCGTTGTCGTTGCCGGGGGGTTGGCTCGCGCGAAATCTCTCGGCAGGGAAAGCTGTCGGTATGACCTCAGCAGCAGAACCGACAGAACTGGCTCAGATCGGAGTCACCGGACTCGCCGTCATGGGCTCCAATATCGCCCGCAACTTCGCCCATCACGGCCACACCGTCGCATTGCACAACCGCAGCGTCGCCAAGACCGATGCCCTGATCGCCGATCACGGCACCGAGGGCACCTTCATTCGCACCGAAACCATCGAGGAGTTCGTCGCCGCTCTCGCGAAGCCGCGCCGAGTGCTCATCATGGTCAAGGCAGGCGACCCCACCGATGCGGTGATCGAGGAGCTTGCAGGCGCGATGGAGGAGGGCGACATCATCATCGACGGTGGTAACGCCCTGTACACCGACACCATCCGTCGCGAGGCGGCCATGAAGGAGCGCGGTTTGCTCTTCGTCGGTGCCGGTATCTCCGGCGGCGAAGAAGGCGCTCTCAACGGACCGTCGATCATGCCCGGTGGTCCGGCAGAGTCCTACAAAGCCCTCGGGCCGCTGCTGGAATCCATCGCAGCACAGGTCGACGGCACGCCGTGCTGCACCCACATCGGACCCGACGGCTCCGGCCACTTCGTCAAGATGGTCCACAACGGCATCGAATACGCCGATATGCAGCTCATCGGTGAGGCGTACAACCTGTTCCGCGATGCCCTCGGCTACACGCCGGCTCAGGTAGCGGACGTGTTCACCGAGTGGAACAACGGTGATCTGGAGAGCTACCTCGTCGAGATCACCGCCGAGGTTCTCCGCCAGGTCGATGCAAAGACCGGTCAGCCTCTCGTCGACGTGATCGTCGACGCCGCGGAGCAGAAGGGCACCGGTCGCTGGACCGTCAAGGCGGCCCTCGACCTCGGCGTTCCCGTCACCGGTATCGCCGAGGCGGTGTTCGCTCGAGCTCTGTCGGGGTCACGCGCTCAGCGCAAGGCAGCCGTCGGGCTCGCCTCGGGAGCACTCGCCGACAAGCCCACCGACGCCGAGCAGTTCACACACGACATCAGTCGGGCTCTGTATGCGTCGAAGATCGTCGCCTACGCACAGGGCTTCGATCAGATCGCCGCGGGCAGTACCGAATACGACTGGAATCTGCATCCCGGTGACCTCGCCACGATCTGGCGCGGCGGCTGCATCATTCGCGCTCGGTTCCTCGATCGCATCAAGGACGCGTACGACGACAACGCCGAACTGCCGAGCTTGATCCTGGCCCCGTACTTCCGTGATGCCATCGAGAACGCCATCGACAGCTGGCGTCGGGTCGTCATCACGGCGGCCTCGTTGGGCATTCCGGTCCCCGCGTTCGCGTCCTCGCTCTCCTACTACGACGCGCTGCGGGCAGAGCGTCTACCTGCCGCTCTGACCCAGGGACAACGAGACTTCTTCGGGGCGCACACCTACGAGCGAACCGACTCGGAAGGAAAGTTCCACACTCTGTGGAGCGGCGATCGTTCCGAGATCGAAGCCTGACCGACGATCGTGCGCCGGTGGCGCTGCGTGCATCACGCAGCGCCACCGGTGAGACGTACCGGCAACCCGGTCAGACGGGCACCGGCCCGAGGACCGGCTGGACCATCGTCGACGGGATGCCCTCCCACGGGAGTGCACCTTCCAGGTCCTTCCACACCGCCTGTACGGCACTGAAGCAACCTGTGCCGTACACGTCGGATGCCGTGTACAGGATGTCCGCACAGTCCGGAACATCGATGGTGAATATCTCGAATCCCGCGGCAGAGCAACCGATTCCGGCTTCGAGTTCCAGCATCCCCGAGGCCACCGACGCGCCGAGTGCGTTCAGTATCCGAGAGGATTCGGTCGGCCCACGCCCCGTCAGGACTATTTCCGGACTCCCGAAATCGGTGAGGCCGACGGTGTAACAGAACGCCGGGTGGATTCCGTCACGGTCGACCTCGGATTCGACGTATTGCAATGCCCACCCGAATTGCTCCATGGTGCGCCTGACGTCTCCGATGTACTCGTCGACGCCGAAGCCCTGACACATCTTGCACATAGCTCCCCCACACTCTGCGTGCGATCGCCCCCTCGGCAATCACTGTGTCGAACGCCGATCGAACATGCGTTCTACCCCGAGTATTGCGCGGGGCACCGACAAGAAGATTCCGACGCCTGGTCGACGCAGCGGTAGGGTCACATCCATGCCGGGTCAATCCGTTCGATCGTTCGCAGAACTGGGACTGCCCGTGGTTCTCGTGCACTCGCTGAGGAAAGCGGGTGTCTCCGAGCCGTTTCCGATCCAGTCCGCCGCCCTGCCCGATGCGCTTGCGGGCCGCGATGTGCTCGGCCGTGCTCCGACCGGATCGGGGAAGACTCTCGCATTCGGGCTACCGCTGCTCGTGCGGCTCGCCGGCCGTCGCAGTGAGCCCGGTGCACCGCGTGGACTCGTCCTGGCTCCCACGCGCGAACTTGCGCTCCAGATCCAGGAAGTGCTCGACGTCCACGGTGCGACATTCGGCCTGCGCAGCGTCGGTGTGGTCGGCGGAGTTCCGCTCGAGCGCAATGTTCGAGAGATCCAGCGCGGAATCGACATCGTGGTTGCCACCCCCGGTCGCCTCAACGACCTGCTCGCGCGACGCTCGATCACGTTGAATCGCGTGGAGGTGACCGTGATCGACGAGGCGGATCGCATGGTGGACATGGGATTTCTGCCTCAGGTCGAGTCGCTTCTCGCCGCGACACCGGCCGTCGGCCAGCGGCTGCTGTTCTCGGCGACCCTGGACGAGGACGTCGACCGCCTGGTCGCGAAGTTCCTGAACGATCCGGCCGAACATTCCACGGCGGAGTCGGTGAGCGAGCCCGACATTGCGCACTACGTGTTCAGGGTCGATGCTGCCCGCAAGACCGAAGTGGCTGCCGCACTTGCCAACAGAGACGGTCGCACGTTGCTGTTCGTCCGCACCACTCACGCGGTCGACCGACTCACCGACGACTGTCGCCGGCTGGGCGTATCGGTATCGTCGTTGCACGGCAACAAGACTCAGGCACACCGCACACGTTCGCTTGCCGCTTTCGGCGACGGCGTATCGACTGCGCTGATCGCGACCGACGTCGCGGCACGCGGGGTTCACGTCGACGACGTCACCCTCGTGGTCCACGTCGACCCACCGTTGGATTCCAAGGACTACGTGCATCGCGCAGGCCGCACTGCACGCGCCGGAGCCAGCGGAACCGTCGTGACGTTGGCCACCGCCGAACAGCTGGATCACGTGTGTGCGATGGCAGGCGACGCCGGTGTCTCGGCAACGGTGGTCGACACCGAGACCGATCCCACCTCGTGGCGTCGTCTGACCGGGGCGCGTACACCCATCGGCAGACCGCTGCCGGCCGAGGCTGCGGAATCACCCGCACCTCGTGGTTCACGACGCGGTGCCGCACCCGTCCGACACGAGCGAAGCGGGCGGGCCGGAGGCAGGCGGGGCGGCAGCAGAGGACGACGCGGGTGACGGCCTCCTGGTTGTCGATCGCGCTCGCCCTGGTTTCGGCATTCCTGTTCGCCTGTGCGTCGGTGGCACAGCAGAGCGCCGCAGCATCGGTTCCCGAGGGAACGTCACTGCTCTCGGCCCTGATCCGAAGCCCGAGATGGTGGGTGGGCGTACTCGGCGACGGGGGCGGCTACGCGGTTCAGATCGCTGCGTTGTGGGTCGGTTCTGTCCTGGTCGTACAGCCCTTGCTGGTCACCGCCTTGCTGTTCGCCCTCCCGATGTCGGCGAAATTGGCGGGCCGGGCACTCCCCGCCTCGACGTGGGCGCTCGCATTTCTCCTGGCTGCGGCCCTCGCGGTGTTCATCGTGGTCGGCGATCCCAGCAAAGGTGACACCGACGCCCCTCTGTCCGACTGGATCGTGCCGCTGATCATCGCCGCGGTCGTGATCGGTGGCGCTGCGGTGGGTGGTCTCCTGCTCAGAACTCCCGGCGCGCGGGCTCTGTTGCTCGGAGCCGCGGGAGGCTTGCTGTTCGGGTTGGCTGCGGCTCTGACGAAGTTCGTCACCGATCTGGTGGAGAGCGACCTGCTCGGTGCACTGGCCGCCTGGCAGACCTACGCCCTGGTGGGATCAGGTGCTCTCGGGTTCTATCTGCAGCAGCGCGCATTTCAGGTCGGCCCCCTGTCCGCGTCGCTACCGGCCGTCACGATCGGCGAGCCTCTCGGCGCGGCGTTCATCGGCATCGCGGTTCTGGACGAGCGAATCAGAACCGACGGGGCTTCTCTCGCCATCATCGCCGTGGCGGTGTTCGTCATGGTCGTCACGACGATTCGACTGTCGCGGACTCAGGCGTCGACCCGCATCGAAACGGAGACGATGGACGGGGCGTCGGCCCCACCGATTGCGACCGACCGGTAGTCTCGATCAACGTGCAGTTCCTCGATGGTCACCGACCGCCCTACGATCTCACCTACGACGATGTCTTCCTCGTCCCCAACCGAACCGACGTCACGTCGCGGTTCGATGTCGACCTGAGTACCGTCGACGGTTCGGGAACCACCATTCCGATCGTCGTGTCGAACATGACCGCGGTGTCCGGACGGCGCATGGCCGAAACCGTCGCACGCCGCGGAGCGATCGCAGTGATCCCACAGGATCTCCCCACCGAGGCCGTCGCCGAGACCGTCGCATTCGTCAAGAGTCGTGACCTGATCGCGGACACACCTGTCGTCCTCGGCCCCAACGAGTCCGTGTCCGACGCCCTGGCCCTGATGCACAAGCGTGCACACGGGTCGGTCGTGATCGTCGAACACGGCAAGCCGATCGGAGTGGTGTCCGAGAGCGCCTGCGCCGACGTCGACCGATTCGCGCGGCTCAGTTCCGTGGCGTCGGCCGACTTCGTGCGCGCCCCTCGCCATGCGTCGCCCAAGGAAGTCTTCGAGCTGATGGAGGCGGCACACGCCCACCTTGCCGTCGTCGTCGAGAACGACGGCTCCCTCGCAGGTGTCGTGACGAGGACCGGCGCCGTTCGGACCGGCATCTACGCGCCTGCAGTCGACGCGTCGGGACGCCTCCGTATCGCTGCCGCGGTCGGCATCAACGGCAACGTGGCCGAGAAGGCGACCGCACTGGTCGAGGCCGGAGCCGATGTGCTCGTGATGGACACCGCTCACGGGCATCAGCAGAAGATGCTCGAAGCCCTCGCTGCCGTGCGCTCCCTCGATCTCGGCGTTCCCCTGGCGGCGGGCAACGTGGTGTCCGCCCAGGGCACGCGCGATCTCGTGCAGGCGGGGGCAGACATCGTCAAGGTCGGCGTCGGGCCAGGAGCGATGTGCACGACACGCATGATGACCGGCGTCGGACGCCCCCAGTTCTCGGCTGTTGCCGATTGCTCCGCGGCGGCGGCCGAACTCGGGGCGTCGGTGTGGGCCGACGGCGGTGTGCGCCATCCTCGTGACGTTGCACTCGCACTGGCTGCCGGTGCCGCGAACGTCATGATCGGCTCGTGGTTCGCCGGCACCTACGAGTCGCCCGGCGACCTGCGAGTGGACGCATCGGGCAATCGGTACAAGGAGAGCTTCGGTATGGCGTCCAAGCGCGCCGTTGCCGCCCGTACCGCCACCGACGGGGCATTCGACCGGGCTCGCAAGGCCTTGTTCGAGGAGGGCATCTCCAGTTCGCGGATGCGCCTCGATCCCGATCGGCCGGGTGTCGAGGATCTGATCGATCACATCTGTGCCGGAGTTCGCAGTACCTGTACGTATGCCGGAGCCCGATCGCTTCCGGAGTTGGCCGAACGAGCGGTTCTGGGAGTCCAGTCCGCCGCCGGATTCGCCGAGGGACGGCCCCTGCCCTCCGGGTGGTGACCGTCGGGCACGGTTAGACTCACCAACAGCACACACAGTTGTTCGCGCTCGCCACGCGTCGGAATTCGAGCATTCGATTCCCGACGCGTGGCCGAACGGTCGGTTCCGCACGGAGTGGGACCACAGCGCGAACCGGACAGAAGGGAATCAGGTGCCCGAGGCACCCACTATCTCGGTTGCCGTCGCGGCAACTGCGGAACAACACGACGACGGTTCCACGTCGGAGGGATCCTCTATCGAGCCGGGAGAGAAACCCGGCGACACAGATTTCGGCAGCCACGTGCACTCCGGCGGCGCGATGCTCCTTTCCCAGCTTCGACGGTCCCGGCTCAGGCGGAGTTGACGCGTGGCACTTCTTCTCACCATCGTCAGCCTGCTCGGTTTCGTCGCCTTGACGGCAGGCACCGCGCTGTTCGTCGCGGCCGAGTTCTCCCTCACTGCTCTCGAACGCAGTGCAGTCGAGTCACAGGCAGCGAACGGCGACCTGCGCTCCCGCCAAGTTCTGCACGCCCACAAGACACTGTCCTTTCAGCTGTCCGGCGCCCAACTCGGCATCACCATCACGACACTGATCACCGGCTACCTCGCCGAACCGGTACTGGCCGGCTTCATTCGACCCGTGGCCGACGCGTTGGGCGCATCCGAGACCCTCTCCGCAGGCATCTCGCTCGCGGTGGCTCTGATCCTGGCCACCTCGTTCTCGATGATCTTCGGTGAGCTGGTTCCCAAGAACATCGCCATCGCGAAACCGATGTCGACCGCTCGTGTCACCGCCGGTGCGATGGCCGGGTTCTCGCTGGTCTTCAAATGGGCCATCAACGGGCTCAACGGGTCGGCGAACTGGCTGGTACGCCGGCTCGGGATCGAGCCGGCCGAGGAACTGAGATCCGCGCGGTCGCCGCAGGAACTGGGTTCACTGGTCCGCACGTCGGCACGGCAGGGATCGATCGACGAGAACACTGCCCGACTGGTGGATCGGTCGTTGCAGTTCGGTGATCGCACGGCCGAGGAACTGATGACGCCGCGAGTGAAGATCGAAACGCTCGCCACCGACGCGACCGTGGCCGATCTGATCCAAACGGCTGCGCGAACCGGCTTCTCGCGGTTTCCGGTGGTCGACGGCGATCTGGACGACACCATCGGCGTCGTTCACATCAAGCATGCGTTCACCGTCGCCGGATCGCACCGTCGCTCGACGACGGTCGAGTCTCTGGCACGCGACGTACCGGTCGTACCGTCCAGCCTCGACGGCGATGCGGTGATGGAGCGGGTGCGCGCCGACGGTATGCAGGTCGCGCTCGTCGTCGACGAATACGGCGGTACCGCGGGCATGGTCACGATGGAGGACCTGATCGAGGAGATCGTCGGTGACGTGCGCGACGAACACGACGAGCCGGAGCTCGACGTCTCCAGGTCGGGCGACGGATGGGATTGCGCAGGCCTGCTGCGTATCGACGAGGTCGCGTCGGCCACGGGGTACTCCGCGCCGGAGGGCGAGTACGAAACCATCGGCGGTCTGGTACTGACCGAGTTGGGTCGCATTCCGACCGAGGGGGACGCAGTTCTGCTGCCTTCCCCGGCCAACGAGGATCCGCTCGAGCGAGACGGCGGTTGGGTGGCACGAGTGATCCGTATGGACGGCCGCCGCATCGACCGGGTGGTGCTCCTGCCCGTCGACGCGGCAGCGGTGGCTCGGATGAGATCGGACGGTGAGATCGATGGGTGATTTCCTCGGAGTCGGTCTCGCCGTTCTGTTGCTCGCAGGCAACGCCTTCTTCGTCGGTGCCGAGTTCGCACTGATCTCGGCCCGGCGGGATCGCCTCGAAGCTCTGCTCGCGCAAGGCAAGAAGCGCGCGCAGAGTGTCATCGAGGCCGGTCAGAACCTGTCGCAGATGCTCGCTGCTGCCCAGCTCGGTATCACGATCTGTTCGATCCTTCTCGGTCGTGTGGCGGAGCCCGCGGTGGCACACCTGATCGAGGTTCCGCTCGAGGCAGTCGGCATTCCCGAGTCCTTCCTGCACCCGATCGCCTTCGCCATCGCGTTGACGCTCGTGGTCGTGCTGCACATTCTCATCGGCGAGATGGTGCCCAAGAACATCGCCATCGCGGGCCCGGAGAGCACTGCGATGGTTCTGGTGCCCATCCATCTGCTGTTCATCAAGGTGGCGCTGCCGCTGATCTCGTTCTACAACATGTGCGCCAACCTGACCCTTCGACTGCTGCGGATCGAACCCAAGGACGAGCTGAGTTCCTCGGTGTCGGCGGTCGAGTTGTCGCAGATGATCGGCGAATCACGATCGGAAGGATTGATCGACGCCGAGGAGCATCGACGATTGCGGCAGGCACTCGAGACATCCGGCCGGACGGTGGGTGAAGTTCTGATTCCCTCGCACCAGGTTCGCAGTATCGAGTTGTCCGGGCCCGACCACACTCTCGGACCCACTCTCGGCTCCGTCGAACGTGCTGTCATCGAAACGGGATTCTCTCGCTATCCGGTTCGCGACGCCTCGGGGGCACTGGTGGGCTACCTGCATCTGAAGGACGTGCTCGACGACATGGCCGACGAGTCGGCAGGACCGGACACGGTCATTCCTCGCAGCGATGTGCGGGCGCTACCGGTGGTCTCCATCGACACGGTGCTCGACGACGCATTGACCAAGTTGCGTCGGGCCAGCAGCCATCTCGGTGCCGTGCACGACGCAACCGGTGCCACGGTCGGCATCGTCGCCCTCGAGGACCTGGTCGAGGAGTTCGTCGGTACGGTTCGAGACGGCACCCACCGAGTGGCCGGTCCTCGTCCTGGTCAATCGTCGTCCAGCGTCGAGTCCACGCCCGCTCCCCCACGGAACGTGTGAATGTCGGACTCGACGTTGCTGCGCGAGGAGCAGTGGATCACTCGTCGCGCTGCGCATGCAGCGCGGGTGGAGAACCTGGTCGGTGACTATCTGACCGACCGGGGTCACGGCGGCGTTCATCCGGTTCTCGACTTCCTGTTCACCTATTACAGTCATCGCCCGGGTCAGCTGCGCCGGTGGAATCCAGGCCACGGCGTTGTCCTCACCGGTGATAGTGCGCACGATTTCGCGGCGTTCGCGTCCTACGAGCAGGTGGACACCGACGACGGCCCGGGTTTTCGGGTGCGGTCGGATCTGGTGGAGCGACGACGATCGAGTATCGAATTCACCCTCGGCCTGCTCGCCGCCACCCGGGAAAAGCCCCCGGTGCTCGGCTGTTTCGGACTGCACGAGTGGGCGATGGTCTATCGCGGGGGTACCTCGGCACAGCGTCACGAGCAGGTGCCGTTGCGTCTCGGACACGACGGAACCGATGCTGTGGTCGATTCGATGACGTTGCGCTGCACCCACTACGACGCCTTCCGGTTCTTCACCCCCGACGCTGCGCCGCGCAACGCTCTTGCGCTGTCTCCGGATTCGCGTCTGACATCCGAGCAACCCGGTTGTATCCATGCCTCGATGGATCTGTACAAGTGGTGCTACAAGCTGGGGCCGCTGATCGATTCCGAGTTTCTCACCGACTGCTTCGAACTGGCTCTGCACGCGCGAACGATCGACATGCGCGCGAGTCCGTACGACCTGAGCGACTACGATCTCGAACCCATTCGGATCGAGACCGCGGCCGGTCGCGCGGAATACGTGCGTGCGCAGGGAGAATTGTCGAGCGAAGCGGCACCTCTGCGTTCGGCGTTGATCGCTCGATGCCAGAATTTACTGATCGGCGGCGAGTTCGGCGTCGGACCTACCGCCGAGTAACATCGACAGCGTTGTCGTGGGGACACCGGTCAGCCGGTGTCCGTGACCGGAAAGAGTGAGGAATTCATGACCGATCGTGTGCAGGCTGGTGGACTTCAGGTCGCCAAGGTCCTATTCGATTTCGTCGAGAAGGAGGCGCTGCCGGGTACGAACGTAGATTCGGATGCCTTCTGGGCCGGTGCTGCGTCGGTGATCGCCGATCTCGCTCCCAAGAACAAGTCGTTGCTGGCTGTGCGCGACGAGATCCAGGGCAAGGTCGACGCCTGGCACGGCGAGCACGCAGGCCCGAACTACGACCGAGCCGCGTACAAGGCATTCCTGAAGGAGATCGGCTACCTGCTCGACGAGCCGGCCGACTTCCAGATCAGCACCTCCGGTGTCGACACCGAGATCACGACCACTGCAGGACCGCAGCTCGTGGTGCCGGTGCTCAATGCCCGGTTCGCGATCAACGCGTCCAACGCACGGTGGGGCTCGCTGTACGACGCTCTCTACGGAACCGATGTCATTCCCGAGACCGACGGAGCCGAGAAGGGCACCAGCTACAACCGGGTCCGCGGCGACAAGGTCATCGCCTTCGCGCGGGACTTCCTGGACGAGGCGCTGCCCCTGAGCTCCGGCTCGCACGTCGGCACCACCGGATACGTCGTCGACGCGGCATCGCTGACGGTGACTCTGTCCGACGGCAGCACGGTCGGGCTGAAGGATCCGTCACAGCTGCTCGGATACCAGGGCACCCCGGACGCGCCGTCGGCAATCCTGTTCGTGCACAACGGCTTGCACTTCGAGATCCAGATCGACCCCGAGAGCCCGATCGGCAAGACCGACGGCGCAGGCGTCAAGGACGTCCTGCTCGAGTCGGCCGTCACCACCATCATGGACTTCGAGGACTCCGTCGCTGCAGTCGATGCGGACGACAAGGTCCTCGGCTACCGCAACTGGCTCGGTCTGATGAAGGGCGATCTGACCGAGGAAGTCTCCAAGGGTGGCAGAAGCTTCACTCGTGCCATGAACAAGGACCGCACCTACACCTCGGTCGACGGTTCCGAACTGACACTGCACGGTCGCTCACTGCTGTTCGTCCGCAACGTCGGTCACCTGATGACGTCGGATGCGATCCTCGATGCCGACGGCAACGAGGTGCCCGAGGGAATTCTCGACGCACTGTTCACCTCGCTGGCCGGTATGCACTCGCTGACCTCGGACAACGTGCTGTCCAACTCACGCACCGGTTCGCTGTACATCGTCAAGCCCAAGATGCACGGACCGGACGAGGTCGCGTTCACCGCGGAGCTGTTCGGCCGTGTCGAGCAGGTTCTCTCGCTGCCGACCAACACGCTCAAGGTCGGCATCATGGACGAGGAACGCCGCACGACGGTCAACCTCAAGGCGTGCATCCAGGCCGCCTCCGAGCGGGTCGTGTTCATCAACACCGGCTTCCTCGACCGCACCGGCGACGAGATCCACACCTCGATGGAGGCAGGTCCCGTCGTTCGCAAGGGCGCGATGAAGGGCGAGAAGTGGATCGCCGCCTACGAGGATTTCAACGTCGACACCGGCCTGGCTGCAGGCCTCGAAGGCAAGGCCCAGATCGGCAAGGGCATGTGGGCCATGCCCGATCTGATGCACGACATGCTCGAGCAGAAGATCGGCCACCCCAAGGCCGGGGCCAACACGGCGTGGGTTCCCTCGCCCACCGCGGCGACCTTGCACGCCCTGCACTATCACAAGGTCGATGTGTTCGCCCGTCAGCACGAGATCGCACAGGCCAAGCGCGCCACTGTCGACGACATTCTCGAAATCCCTCTCGCGCCGTCCACGGACTGGACCGACGAGGAGAAGCAGAACGAACTCGACAACAACTCGCAGTCGATCCTGGGCTACGTGGTGCGATGGATCGACCACGGCGTCGGGTGCTCGAAGGTTCCCGACATCAACGACATCGCACTCATGGAAGACCGTGCGACGCTGCGCATTTCGAGTCAGTTCATCGCGAACTGGCTGCGCCACGGCATCGTCACCGAAGACCAGGTGCGCGAGTCGCTGAAGCGGATGGCCCCGGTGGTGGACCGTCAGAACGAATCCGATCCGACGTACAAGCCGTTGGCTCCCGAGTTCGACACCAACATCGCCTTCCAGGCTGCCAGTGACCTGATCTTCCAGGGCACGAGCCAGCCCAACGGCTACACCGAGCCGATCCTGCATCGTCGCCGACGGGAGTACAAGGCCGTCAACGCCTGACGGACTTGTCGATCACGTGGGTGAACATCGGAACACAGGGCGCGGGCGTTCGATAGCCGCCGGACCCGTGATCGTCGTGATAACGATCGCGGTGCTGGTTGCGGCCGTGTTCGGATGGTTTCAGCTGCGGGATCGCATCTTCGATCAAGGGGTCGAAGCTGCCGACACCTGTGTGGAGGGATCGGCGGTGCTCACTGTCGCCGCCGATCCCGACATCTCCGGGCCTGTCGAACAACTGGCTGCTCGATTCAACGACACCGCACCGGTGGTGCGGGATCACTGTGTGACGGTGCAGGTTCGAGCTACGTCTTCGGACGCCGTGCGGACGGCGTTGAACGCCGGTATCGACAACTGGGACATCGAAGCACTCGGTGCTCGGCCGGGCCTGTGGATACCTCAGTCCTCGGGTGACGTCGAAGCCGTCACCGACAGGGGTGCCGTCGACGGCACCCCGCGGCCACTCGCGACGAGTCCGGTCGTACTCGCGGTGCCGTCTGCTGTGGCCGATGCTCTGACCACTGTGAGCTGGGCCGACCTGGTCCGACTGCAACGCGACCCACAGTCACTCGGTCTCGGCGAGTGGGGCGCACTCCGTCTCGCCCTTCCGACCGGATCCGATTCCGGCGCAACCACACTCGCGGTCGCCGCGATCGCTGCCGGGGTACGCGGCGATCCGACCACTGCACTGACCCTCGAACAGGTCTCGTCGAGAGAACTGATCTCGGCAGTGTCGGAGCTGGCTCTCACCGACACCGGCGCCTCCGCGACGTCCGCGTCCACCACCTACGACGCGCTCGCGGCCCTCGAGAACGCGCCCGGCCCCGACGGCCCCGTCCACGCGGTTCCGGTCACCGAACAACAGCTGGCATCGACCGATTCCTCGACGTTGACCGCCGTCGAGCCTCAGGGCCCCGCTCCCGTTGCCGATCATCCCGCGGCCGTGCTCTCCGGTGACGAGACATCGACCCGGGCTGCCGCCGCGTTCGTCGATTTCGTCCGGCAGCCGGACGGTGCGCAGTTGCTCACGGATGCGGGCTTCGGCGTCGGCGAGACAGTGAACGCGGACGCGGTCACTGCTCCTTCCGGACCGGTCGCCGACGCACTGCTGGCCGTGTTGCGAAATCCGGTCCTGCCGCGCCGCGCCACGGTACTGCTCGACGTATCCGAGTCGATGGGCACCGCCGAAGGCAGTGCAACTCGGCTGCAGAACACGGTTCGCGCCCTCGACGAGCAGTTCCAGCGAGTACCCGACTCCACCGAGCTGGGCCTGTGGAGCTTCAGCGAGGATCTGGACAACTCGCTGCCTTTCCGAGTGGATGTCCCCACCGGCCCGATGACGGTTCCGGTCGGAGCCACTCCCAGACGCGCAGCACTCTCCACCACCGCGGCGGCGTTGACGCCGGCAACCGGGTCGTTCACGTACGCGTCCGTACTCGTCGCGTATCTCGACGCCGTCGCCGGATACGTTCCCGGCCGCGTCAATTCCGTCGTGCTGATCACCGACGGCCCGGACGACTCCTCTTTGTCCATGGAGGATTTGCTCACCGACCTGACCGCCGCGGCCGATCCGGCGCGTCCGGTCGCGGTGAACATCGTGCAGATCGGGGACAACCCGGATGTGTCCTCGTTCGACGACATCGCAGCCAGGACCGGCGGCACCGTGGAAGCAGTGTCGACATCGGATTCTCCAGACCTCATCGATCGACTCGGAAAGTTGCTGTACTAGAACATGTCTCGTGTACTTTTTGTCGGCGTCTTCTTACTCCTCGTCACCCTGTTTCTGCACTGGCGATTCCTCTCCGTGACCAGGATGCCGACTCGTCCCAAACGGGCTGTCGATGCCGTGCTGGCGCTCCTGTGGCTGTGTGCGGTGATCGGCTTCGGCAGCGGCGTCGCATTCGATCCGTCCTGGGCACGGGGCCCCGCGTTCGTCGGCCTCAGCTGGCTCGCCGTCGTGCTGTACTTGTTCCTGGGAACGCTTCTGGTGGCCGTGGTATGCACCGTCCTGAGAGTGGTTTTCGCTGCGAGGCATCGTGATTCGTCCGCTGCTCGACTGCGTGTGTCGAGGATCGGCTCGGCGGCGGTGGCACTGGTCAGCGTGGTCGCAGTGGGGTACGGACTCGTCGAGGCGGCAACTCCGCGTGCGACGAACACCGACGTCGCACTCGACCGGCTACCGACCGAATTCGACGGAGTCCGAGTGGCGTTGGTGTCGGATCTGCATGCCGGTCCCTCCCGCGGCGCGGATTTCGTTCGTGAGGTCGTCGATTCGATCAACGCCCAGAATCCAGATGTCGTGCTGCTCGACGGCGATCTCATCGACGGCACGGTTGCTCTGGTGGGAGAAGATCTCGAGCCGCTCCGCGACCTCGATGCCCCACTCGGTGTGTTCGCCGTCAGCGGCAATCACGAGTTCTACGCGGGCGACGGCGGCGAATGGCTCGACTTCTGGTCGACGCTCGGAATCGACGTTCTGCGCAACGAACGCGCGACGATCACTCGTGGCGACGCTGCAATCGATATCGCCGGCATCAACGACGCCACCGCACCGGCCCCGTACGAACCCGATCTCGCCGCGGCATTGGACGGGATCGATCCCGATCGATTCGTACTACTGATGGCACACCAGCCGTTGCAGGCGGTGGAGGCATCGGACTTCGGAGTCGACATGCAGGTGTCCGGGCACACGCACGGGGGTCAGATCTGGCCGATCCGTTATCTGGTGCCGCTACAGCAGCCCAGTGTCGAAGGGCTGGACACGATCGGCAACACCACGCTATACACCACCCGCGGCGCGGGTGCGTGGGGTCCACCGGTCCGCGTCGCCGCTCCGCCCGAGATCGCGATGCTCGAGCTCACCCGGGGCTGAAGCCCCCGACGCGAATACGACAGAGCCCGCCACGTCGACGTGGCGGGCTCTGTTCTCGGCTCAGGCGAACGCCTCGATCGGTGGGCACGAGCACACCAGATTGCGATCACCGTGGGCACCGTCGATGCGACGCACCGCGGGCCACACCTTGGGACGGTCGTAGCCCGCCGGGTAGGCAGCGAGTTCCCGTGAGTACGGGTGATCCCACTCGGCAACCAGACTCCGAGCGGTGTGCGGTGCACCTCGAAGTGGGTTGTCCTCGACCGTCCATTCGCCCGATCCGACGCGATCGATCTCTCCCCTGATGGCGATCATCGCATCGCAGAACGCGTCGATCTCCTCGAGATTCTCGCTCTCGGTCGGCTCGACCATCAGCGTTCCCGGCACCGGGAAGCTCATCGTGGGCGCGTGGAAGCCGTAGTCCGCCAACCTTTTCGCAACGTCGTCGACGGTGACTCCGGTGTCCTTGGTCAGGCCTCGCAGATCGAGGATGCACTCGTGGGCAACCATGCCGTTGTCGCCGGTGTACAGCACCGGGAAGTACTCGTCGAGGCGACGGGCGATGTAGTTGGCAGACGCGATCGCCGTCAACGTCGCCTGCCGCAGCCCCGTCGCACCCATCATCGCGATGTAGGCCCACGTGATCGTCAGAATCGAGGCACTGCCGTAGGGGGCACCGGACACCGTCGGTCCCGAACCGAGCTGCGGGGCCAGTGGGTGACCCGGCAGGTACGGCTGCAGGTGCGACCGCACACCGATGGGTCCGACCCCGGGCCCGCCGCCTCCGTGCGGGATGCAGAATGTCTTGTGCAGGTTCAGGTGGCTGACGTCGCCGCCGAATCGGCCGGGGCGTGCCAGCCCGACGAGAGCGTTGAGGTTGGCACCGTCGACGTACACCTGACCGCCCGCGTCGTGGACCGCTGCACAGATCTCGGAGATCTCGTGCTCGTACACGCCGTGGGTGGACGGATAGGTGATCATGATCGCGGCCAGGGTGTCGGAGTGCTCGGCGATCTTGGCGCGCAGGTCGTCGACATCGACGTCGCCGTTGGGCCGGCAGGCCACGACCACCACGCGCATGCCCACCATCACGGCCGAGGCTGCGTTGGTTCCGTGGGCGCTCGACGGGATCAGGCACACGGTGCGCTCGGCATCACCGTTGCCGAGGTGGTAGCGACGAATGGCGAGCAGACCCGCGTACTCGCCTTGGCTTCCCGCGTTGGGCTGCAGGCTGACCGCGTCGTAGCCGGTGATGTCCACGAGCCACCGTTCCAGGTCGGCGATCACCCGCAGCAGTCCGGGCACGTCCGAGGACGGGGCGAAGGGGTGCTGACGGGCGAACTGCGGCCAGGTGATGGACTCCATCTCCGCGGTCGCGTTCAGCTTCATCGTGCACGAGCCCAGCGGAATCATGCTGCGATCGAGCGCAATGTCCTTGTCGGACAACGCACGCAGATAGCGCAGCATGGCGGTCTCGGTGCGGTACCGGGTGAAGGCCGGGTGCGTGAGGTACTCCGAGGTGCGAGTCGTGTTCGCGGGCAACGACAGGGCCCCGGAACCGGCGGGTTCTGCACCGAACGCGGCGAGCGCGTTCGCGATGTGCTCGGGCGTCGTCGCCTCGTCGCACGCGACGGCCACGTGGTCGGCGTCGACCAGCCGCAGATTGATGCCACGCTGCTTGGCACCGTCGACGACGGCCTGAGCGCCACCCGGGATGGCAGCGAGGACGGTATCGAAGAATTCCGTGTGCACCACGTCGATACCCGCTGCCCGCAGACCTGCCGCCACGGTTCGAGCATGCGTATTCACCCGAGTTGCTATGGCCCGCAGTCCGTCTGCGCCGTGGTAGCTGGCGTACATCGCAGCGACGATGGCCAGCAGGACCTGAGCGGTACAGATGTTGGAAGTGGCCTTCTCGCGGCGGATGTGCTGCTCGCGGGTCTGCAGCGCCAGTCGGTAGGCGCTGTGACCGTCCGCATCGAGCGAGACCCCGACCAGACGGCCGGGTAGCTGACGGGAATGACCGGATCGCACTGCGAGGTAGCCGGCGTGCGGTCCGCCGTATCCCATCGGAACGCCGAATCGCTGGGTGGTTCCGAAGCAGACGTCCGCACCGATCTCACCGGGCGGAGTCACCACGGTGGCAGCGAGCAGGTCCACTCCCACTGCCACCAGCGCGCCGCGCTCGTGCGCGGCCTCGATGATCGCCGTGTGATCGACCAGACGGCCCGACGCTCCGGGCAGCTGCGCGAGGACACCGAAGAATTCTCCATCGGGGAGGCCGTCGGTCAGATCGGCGTAGACCAGTTCGATCCCCAACGGCTCGGCGCGAGTGGCCAATACGGCCACGGTCTGCGGGAAGATGTCGGAATCGACCAGTAGCCGAGGCGACTTCGATGCCCTGTTCGCGCGACGCATCAAGGTCATGGATTCGGCGGCCGCCGTCGACTCGTCGAGCATCGATGCATTCGCCACGTCCATGCCGGTGAGGTCGGCAACCATGGTCTGGAAGTTCAGCAGCGCTTCGAGTCGCCCCTGGCTGATTTCGGGCTGATACGGCGTGTACGCGGTGTACCAGGCCGGGTTCTCCAGAATGCCCCGGGTCAGCACCGGCGGGGTCAGCGTGTCGTAGTAGCCGAGGCCGATCATCGACGTCGCCACGGTGTTCTGCCCGGCGAGGTCGGCCAGTGCGGCAAGCACCTCGTGCTCGCTCAGCGCAGGCGGAAGCGTCGCCAAGCCGTCGGGAACGCCGTCGACCACGGTGTCGAGGATCGAGGACGGAACGGCCTTGCGGGCCAGCTCGTCGAGCGAGGCGACGCCGATCGTGTCGAGGATGCGAACCAACTCGGTCGGGTCCGGGCCGATGTGACGGTCCACGAAAGTGTGTGCGGGCGAGGCGGTTCGGTCGGTCACGATGTGCTCCCAGGTGCCGGAAAGACGAGGCGTCGGACGACCGAGGCATACGCTCCGGCCGCTCCTCCCCCTCTGTCGTGTGCCCGCTGACGCGTGCGCCTGAGAGATTCGGTCGGACACGGCGCGCCACTTCGGCGCGCCGGCACCTTTCCCCTTGGGCGGGTGGGTGCTCCCACCACTTTCCAGAGTTGTCGAAGCCCACACGGTCCGTGTGCCTGAGAGATTGACGGGGAGGTATTGCTCCTTCGGCGTCCGAGACTGGATGCCTCGGAACTCTCCCGCGCGGGCGCGACGGGGAAAGTCTAGCCGGTCTTGCGGCTCGCGCGATTCTTGCGTCGCGAGGCCAACTCGTCCTCGGGGCTGGGCTGGCTTTCACCGCCGTCGGCACGTTCGGCCGGGAAGTCGGCGATGGTGCCGGTGAGCTCGCGCATCGCGCCGTTCACGGCGATGCCGAACACGCCCTGCCCGCCTTGGAGCAGATCGACAACTTCTTCTGCCGAGGTGCACTCGTAGACGGTGGTGCCGTCGGAGAACAGCGTGATGTTGGCGAGATCGCCCACGCCACGCTGGCGCAGGTGATCGACTGCGACTCGGATGTTCTGCAGCGAGATGCCGGTATCGAGCAGCCGTTTGACGATCTTGAGGACCAGCATGTCTTTGAACGAGTACAGCCGCTGGCTTCCCGAACCCGCTGCGCCGCGGATCGACGGGACGACGAGCCCGGTGCGGGCCCAGTAATCGAGCTGACGGTAGGTGATGCCGGCGATCTGGCAGGCACTCGGCACGCGGTAGCCCACGAGTTCGTCGGGCACGGAGTCGTCCGGGAACAATCCCGGTTGAATGTCCTGGGGCGCTTCGATTCGGGCGCTCGACGCCTGTTCGGGGGTGTCGACCCGAGCATCGGCACCGACGGGCGTGTCCTCGGTCCGGCCTGCGGCTTCGGAACCTCGACTGCCGTGATGCTGCTGCGGCTGATCTCCCACTGACTGCTCCCTCTCGGATGTCTCACTGCGTTCGGATCGAGTCAGTACTGCGATCCGTCCGAGACACTGGAAATGTCTCGGTGTACTCGCGTGAAGTCATACCGTGTACCAGGCCAGAGTACGCCTCGACAGGTGTCGAAGAGGCGTGAACTGCACCGGATCGGTCCAGCGGCGGCGATGAACTTCACTGGCACGAACGTTATGGGGACGATCGTGCAGATTCAACGCAACGCGCCGTAAACCTGAACCTAAAGTTGAGGTTGAGACTCTTCTGTTACCCGTCGGTGGCTTTGAAGTCGTCCGGAGAGACCGATTCGAGGAACTCCTTGAACTTCTCGACCTCGTCCTCGCGCTCGTCGGGCATGATCAACCCGGCTTCGGCGAGCACAGGCTCCTCGGCAAAGATCGGCACCCCGGCCCGAAGAGCGATGGCAACGGAATCCGACGGCCGAGCGGAGACTCTGATGTCCTTGTCGAACACGAGATCGGCGTAGAAGGTGCCCTCCTGCAGATCGACGATGCGCACCTCCTTGAGCTGGTGCCCCAGTGCCGAGATCAGATTCTTGACGAGATCGTGGGTGAGTGGCCGAGCGGGTTGAACACCCTGCTGCTCCAAAGCAATTGCAGCAGCCTCGGTTTGACCGATCCAGATCGGGAGGTACCGGTCGCCGTCGGCCTCGCGCAACAGCAACACGGGCTGGTTCTGCGGCTGTTCGACACGAATACCGACCACACGCATCTCACTCATCGTGTCTGCCTCTCACCTCGAGAAATCCGGGCTGCACTGAAACTGGCTCAGCTCGTCGCTGCCGAGTCTATTGGAATTCGAAACGACGCGAGCGAGCGTCACCGATCGAGTGCACCGCGCACCGCTGCTTTGACCAGGCAGGTGTGCAAGGTCAAGGACAGTGCGGCCAACTCGCGAATCATTTCTTCTGCTCGATCGCGCGCACCGGCGTCTCGTCCCTTGGCAACGGGTCCGGCAATCTGCGCGACCAGGCCGGCTTCGCGGTCCGCCGCGAGCTTGAAGGCGCGGAGGTGGCGCACTTCGAGACCGAACTGCAACATCGCGTGCGCCGTTCGGGCGAGCGTCACGGCTCCGTCGTCGTAGAAACCGGCCTGCCCGGGGGTGATCAGACCGGCTCGCAGCAGCTCGGTGAGAAACGCATCGTCGATCCCCGCCTGAGCGAGTAGATCCGCCTTGGCGATACGAACCTCACGATCGGGCAGGAACTCCTCTGGGGACACCTCACCCGCGGCAACCGTGAGCGACCGCGGACGCTTGACCGATGCATCGGCCCGCTCCACGGTGGCGACCCCGTGGTCGATGGCTTCGAGTTGTTCCTTGATCACCTTGAGCGGCAGGTACTGATCGCGCTGCGCGGTCAGCACGAAACGCAGACGCTCGCAATCCGCGATGGAGAACCGCCGGTACCCCGACGGTGTGCGCTCCGGCGAGATCAGCCCCTCGGCTTCGAGGAATCTGATCTTCGAGATGGTGACATCAGGAAAGTCGGGCCGAAGTCGATCGAGGACGGAGCCAATCGACATCCCCCCGTTGGACTGCTGCCCGACGGCGGTCACTGGCTTCCTGCACCCGCAGACGCGTCGCCGACCTGAGATCCGTTGCCGCCCCGCGGTCCGGTGAGGAACACCAGGCGGAACTTGCCGATCTGGACCTCGTCGCCGTTGGCCAGCACGGCGGAGTCGACCGGCTCGCGGTTGACGTACGTGCCGTTCAGGCTGCCGACGTCGACGACCTGGAAGTCGTCCTCGTCCTGCCGGAACTCAGCGTGCCGACGGCTGACGGTGACATCGTCGAGGAAGATGTCACTGTCGGGATGCCGACCGGCCGAGGTGGTCGGCTGGTCGAGCAGGAACCGTGATCCGGCGTTCGGTCCTCGCTTGACGACGAGCAGTGCGGCACCGACAGGCAACCCCTCGACACCCGATACCGGAGCTTCGGTGCTCTGGGCGGCCGCGGAGTTGTCCAGCTCCTGCAGGAAATCTGCACGGAAGACCGAGGTGGTCTCTGCCGGTGACTCCCCGTAGTTGCTGTCGTTGTCGTTCTGGCTCACCGTTACTCCTTCTCAGTCCGTTCACCCGGGGCAGAGAACGCCGCGGGTAACGCAGTACATGGTCTTCACATCAGGTGTTGCTTGGCGTTCGGTGTTGCGTAGCGTCGTACAGCTTGCTGGACCTTCGCCCCGACAGGGTATTCGCTCGGTGTCGACCGTACCCTGCGCAGCGGGGGCCGTGTGGCCTGTTGGCTGGTGTCGACAGCCGGCCGATCACTCGGCCGTGATGTCAGCATATCCGGCGGCATCGAGCATCTGCGCCAGTGCCGCGTCCAACTCCTCCGGTGTCGAAACCTCGAGGTCGATCAGCCAGCCTCCGGTGTAGGGTCCCGAGTTCACCTTCTCCGGTTCACCGTCCAGATCCTGGTTCACGGCAACCACTTTCGCGGTCAGAGGGCTGAACACGTCGGACACGCTCTTGGTGGATTCGACCTCGCCGAGAGACTCGCCCGCAGTGACGGTGTCGCCGATCGAGGGAAGCTGAACGAACACCACGTCGCCCAACTGCGCCTGCGCGAAATCGGTGATACCGATGCGCACCGTTGCAGGCCCCGTGCGCTGCACCCACTCGTGCTCGGGGGTGTAGTACAGATCAGCTGGTGTGTCGATGTCGCTCAACGCGGCATTCCCTTCGATCGTGGCCCGGGGCGAGCGGGCGGTCAGTTACCGGGCTGAGCGTATTGACGCGGGCGCGGGTCCCGCAAGGCGGACACCGTGACCTGGTCCGACTGCGCGATGTTCGACGTCGCACCGTTGCGAGTCACCGTGTCCACGACCCCGCCGGGAATGTTCAGGGCCGACGCGAGCGTCGGCGGGTCTCCGATGGCAGTGAAGGTGTACGGAGCTCGCAGTTCTCGACCGTCGACCACCACCCGACCCGCGGAACCGGCGATCCACGAATCGACGCCGATGCGGACGGCATCTGCCCCGCCCTCGAGCTGGAGTGCTTCGGCACCGGCGGCGCGCAGTTCCTGCATGGCGTCCAGCAGCACCTCGGATCCCACACCCGAGCTCGGGTCCTCGATCACCAGCGTCACGCCTGGCCCCTGGGCTGCGACGGTGCCTACTTGAATCGACAACGCGGACAATCGTTCCTGGGCTTCCGCCACTGCGGCCTCCGATCCCGAACCGGACTCGCGCAACGTTGCCAGAGTGGCCTGCAAGGTGCTGATCTCGTCCCGGATGGACGCCTCGCGACGGGTCAGGGTGTCCAGCACGACCAGTAGGTCCTCGGGCCTGGAGTTCTCCAGGCCATCGGTGGTGCTCGCCTCTCGTACCTGCGTGGCAAGGCCGATTCCCAGGACGCACAGCAGAGCGAGCGCGAGAACGCCGAATGCCGCTCCGCGCCTTCGCCCCTCTGCATCGGGACGTCGCGCGCGCCATCCGTGCCTACCGCCGCCTGCCGTCATGATCTAGGCACCGAACAGACGTCTGCGCAGAGCGGCCGCGTTGCCGAAGATACGAATTCCGAGGACGACGACGATGGCCGTCGACAGCTGAGTTCCCACCCCGAGCTGGTCGCCGAGCCACACGATCAGGGCCGCGACCAGGACGTTGAAGACGAACGAGATCACGAACACCTTCGCGTCGAAGATTCCGTCGAGGAAAGCCCTGACACCGCCGAACACCGCGTCGATCGCCGCGACTACGGCGATCGGCAGATAAGGCGCAACCACGGCCGGAACCTGAGGACCCGCGACCGTGCCGATGACGACCCCGACGATCAATGCGGCAATTGCGGCGAGGGCGTAGACGCCGTGGGTGGGGGTGATCGGAGCGTCCGCCGACACCGGCACGTCGGACTCGGCCGATAGGGCATTCGGTGGATCGTGCTCCGTCATCGTGGGCCTGCCTCCTCTGCCTGGAACGACTCTCTCACAGCGGCGGGACCGAACTCGAGATCGGTTGCCGGGCGCACCGTGAATCCGACGCCGTACAGCTGCGCCACCGTGCTCATCCGTAGATAGGCGTCACTGACGACGAACTGGACCTGAATGCGCTGCGGCGGCCCGATCGCGTCGATCTCGTAGGGCGAGTCGATAGGGCGATTGTCCAACAGCATTGCCCCGCCTGCCTGCCGGATGGTCACGTTCGGTCCGACGCGAATACCGTCCACCGACACCGCCTCGGCACCGCTCACCCACAACGAATTGACGATCGCTGCGATGTCTCGATCGAGCACGGCCGCGCCCGAACCCCGGCGAACCGACCGATCCGACGCACCGTCCTCGGCCACCGGTTCGGTGACGACGACCGAGAGCCCGGGACCGGACACCGAATCGATGCCCGCGGCGGATTCGACAGCGCTCAACCGGTCCAACAACGCACTGCCCGAGACATCGGACTGCAGGGCTCTGTCACGCTCCGAGGACACCTGCTCGGCCAGAGCCTGTTGCGTCGCTTCCAATTCGGCACTGCGATCCTGTGCGGCGCGGACAGCAGCCGACGCATCGGAACCTGCACGGTCCACATCGGCGCCGGAAGCCAATTGCGAGAACGCGATACCGAAGATCACCCCGACCACGACGGCACCGCCCAACAACCAGAGCGCCGCAGGTACCCGCGGCTTGCGGGTGTGCTGCGCCGTACGTTCGGCGGCCGCTGCGCCGTATCCCGGGTCCAGATGGTCGGTCAACAATGACGTCAGCAGCGACGGGACGGGATTCCTCCTGACCTGTCTGACCGGTCGTTCCGCAGGCTCCACTCCTGACCTGGCCGGTCGTTCCGCAGGCTCCACCGTCAGGTGCCGGCCACAGTCGGCTCGACTGCCCTCGCGACAGCGATCGCTTTACCGAGGTACAGCAGACCGGTCCAGACGTACAACGCCGTGCCCCAGATCAGCAACGCGTATCCGAGTGGTCCTGCAGCGTCGGCCACCGAATTGCTGCCGGCGGAGACCAGCAGGACCGGCAGCGCGATCATCACCACGAAGGTGGCGGCCTTACCGAGGTAGATGACGTCCGGAGGCGGGAGGGATCTGCGGCGATAGACGAACATCGTCAGTCCGAGTACGGCATCGCGCCCGATGAGTATCGCTGCTACCCACCAGGGAATGATGCCGCGCACAACGAACGCCACCAGGGTGCTGACGACGTAGAGCCGATCGACCAGCGGATCGAGGATGGCACCCAGCTTCGATGCCTGACCGAGCATGCGAGCCAGTTTGCCGTCGAGCCAATCGGTTCCACCGCTGACGAGCAGGATCACCAGCGCCCACCCGTCGGCCTGGGGGCCCAGCATGAGGTAGAGGAACAGAGGAACGCCCAACAGCCGGACTGCGCTCAGCAGGTTGGGGATGGTCGCGATGCGATCCGACACCTCGAGCTCACGATCGTTCGTCATCGGCGATCACCTCCTTCTCGTCCTGCTCGTCGTGGTCTGCCCACCCGGGCCTGCGGCCACGTTAGCGCCACGCGAACACCGGCTGTTCGAAGTCCGCGACTCGGGTGTGTCGACCGTGCAGTGCCACTTCACGAAACTGGTGGACGATCGCGCCGGTCGGAGCGTGGATGGCCCCGGATCGGTACGGCCATCGAATGACCGGACGCGTCGATTCGGGAATCGACACGAATTGGGCGTCGACGTCGAGTTCGTGGACCGTCACCTCGAACACTTCGGCCACCTCGTCCTCGCTGGGCTGCAACGAGGACGAGTAGTCGCCGACCCACACCACGAACGGCGTGATGACATACCCGGATCGAGTGACGTAGTCGTCCAACCTGCCGAGCACGTCGGTCTCATCGGCTCGAATCCCCAACTCCTCGGCCAATTCCCGCAGACAGGCCTGCATCCTGGATTCGCCCGGGTCCACACCGCCGCCGGGCAACGCGTACTGGCCCGGATGCGCGCGCAACCGATCCGGCCTCCTCGTCAGAAGCATCCGCCTGTCCCCCGGCGGCCCACCGATCGCAACGGCGACGGCAGCGGCGCGCAATCCGTCGGCTTCGGCGGTGCGATGGGCGAAAGGGGCGAGTTCGCGCGCGACGGAAGCCCGGTCGAGCAGGTCCTCTTTCGGCCTACCGGAATCGTCGACAGTCACAGCACGACCCTAGAGGCCCGGGGAGCTCAGTGAGTACCGGCAAGACGGGCGGCGGGGGGAAGCAGATCGTCCGGCGACGCCGGCCAACCGAGTGGCTCGTCGGCCAGAGCGGTCAACTGCTCCACCT
Source organism: Rhodococcus sp. 15-2388-1-1a (assembly GCF_002259145.1). NCBI lineage: Bacteria > Bacillati > Actinomycetota > Actinomycetes > Mycobacteriales > Nocardiaceae > Rhodococcus > Rhodococcus sp. 15-2388-1-1a. The sequence goes on from NZ_NPFP01000008.1 coordinate 835,322, forward strand.
GCGTTCGGCACCAGGGTGATACGTCGATGGTGCCGTCCAGCACTCCCGCGGAGAACTCGGGCCACGACACCCATCGAGTCTCCTCCACCTCGGCCGGATCGGGATCGAGTGTCGCGTGCTCGTCGACTCTCACGCGGTACACGGGACATATCTCGTTCTCCACGATTCCGTTGTCCATGACGGCGCGGTACCGAAAGTGCGGCAGTACCAACTCGGCGGATTGCGCACGCAGGCCCAGTTCTTCACCGATTCGGCGCAGTACGGCGTCGTCGAGCTTCTCACCGGGAGCCGGGTGGCCACAGCACGTATTGGTCAGCACTCCTGGCCAGGTCGTCTTGCTCGACGCTCTGCGCGTGAGAAGAACAGCGCCGTCCGATCTCACCACGTAGCTGGAAAACGCGAGGTGAAGGGGCGTGTCCTGCGTGTGGACGGTGGTCTTGTCATGCGTACCGACGGCACGGCCTTCGTCGTCCAGCAGCACCACGTGCTGCGCTCGGGATCGATCCATCGTTCCATGGTCCCACGGCCTCCGCGGCGGTCTACTGTCGAACCATGGGACGTGACGAGAACACCGACAACGAGAACCCGACAGAGACCGAAAAGACATCGGACACGCCGAAAGGCGGCCGACCAGGACCTGTGGACGGCGGCGGCGGAGGCGGGATGGCGACGCGGGAGAACGCCCCCGAGATCGCCGATGACTCTGCCTGAAATTCGCCACGCCACCGCTGTTTGAGAAACAGAGTTTGCGTCAATACCTCCGATGTTCTCGCGCTGCGCGGGCACACGAACCTCCACGACCGGAAGGACCTCGATGAGCATCAACGACGACGACATCACCACCACGGGCGGAGCCGCAGGCGAAGGACCCGCCGACGGCGGATCGAACCCCGGTGGCCATGACGGCGGAGCAGACGGCCCGGCCGGAGCCGGTGAAGGACCCGCCGACGGCGGATCCAACCCCGACGGTCACGACGGCGGAGCAGACGGCCCCGCCGGAGCGGGCGAGGGCCCGGCCGACGGCGGATCCAACCCCAACGGACACGACGGCGGTGCGGACGGTACCGCTTGAGCACTGACTCGAGCGGCGAGCGCGGATCGGATCATCGGTCCGCGCTCCGTCGTCTCACCGGTACCGACTTCGGGACGTTCGCAGACCAGCACTGGGGAATCGCACCCAAGCTCACCCGATCCGCCGAGCTGTCGGGATCGTTCGACGATCTGATGACACTCGACTCGGTGGACGAGCTGATAGCCGAACGCGGTGTACGTACCCCGTTCGTGCGCATGGCCAAGGACGGGCGTCTGCTGGACAGAACGCAGTTCACGGCGTCCGGCGGGTTCGGAGCCGAGGTGACCGATCAGGTGGATTCGGGCGCTGTGTTGGCGGCGTTCGCGGCCGGGAACACGCTGGTTCTGCAGGGCCTGCACCGGCTGTGGCCGCCGCTCATTCATTTCGTCGGCGATCTCGTCCGCGAGCTGGGCCACCCTGTGCAGGTCAACTCGTATGTGACACCGGCTGCGTCGCAGGGCTTCTCGCCGCACTACGACGTGCACGACGTGTTCGTCGTGCAGATCGCGGGCACCAAGCGGTGGAGCATTCACTCGCCGGTGCACGTTCATCCGCTCAACAACCAACCGTGGTCGGACCGACGGTCGGCCGTCGAAGCACACGCGCTCGGCACCCCCGAACTGGACGTCGTCCTCGAGCCCGGCGATGTGCTCTACCTACCGCGCGGGTGGATCCACTCGGCGCAGGCACTCGGCGACACCACCGTGCACCTGACCATCGGAGTGGCCTCGTACAACGACTACGACCTCGCCCACCACGTGCTGAAGTCGCTGGGCGACGTCGAGAGTCTGCGTGCTCCCCTCCCCGCCGGTCTCGACCACTCCGACCCTGAGTCCATCGTTCCGCATGTCCACCGAGTCGTGGACGCCATGCGCGCGGCGCTCGACGCGATCGGCCGAGACCCCGACGCCGTACGTCGACTGGCCGAACGCGTCGCAGATCGTCACGACGATCTCGTCCGACCGGAACCGGTGCGCCCACTGGCAAGCGTCGCCGCGATGGGAGCGTTGCGGGGTGAGGATTCGATCCGACTTCGGCCCGGTCTGTTCGCGCGCATCGTGCGATCGGCCGATGCCGTGTCCGTGGTCGTGCGCGCCAAGACCGTGACCATGCCGCTCCAGTGCGCGGACGCTCTCGACCTGCTGACCCGGGGAGCACCGTGGCGCCTGGATGCACTGCCCGGACTCGACACCGACGACGCGTTGGTGGTCGCGCGCAGACTCATCCGCGAGGGGATTGTAGTCCCGGCAGTGCTGTGACAGCCGTCAGGTGATCGTGATCCCACCGTCGACGGCGATGGTCTGACCCGTCACGTATCCCCCGGCGTCCGAGGCGAGCCAGATCGCGGTTGCGGCCAGTTCTTCGGGATCGCCCTTGCGTCCGAGAATCATTCGCGGAGCCATCGAGTCAAGGTATCCCGGCTGGTACGAGTCCGTCATCTCGCTCTGGAAGAAACCTGGCGCAATGGCGTTGACCCTGATGCCTTTTCGCGCGCCCCACTGCTGCGCGAGATCGCGGGTGAGGCCGATGATGGCTGCCTTGCTGGCGCTGTAGGCCGCCTGCGGAAGGCCTGCGGTGGTCAGCCCCAGAATGCTCGAGATGTTCACGATCGAACTGCCGGGTGTCATCACCCGTCCACAGGCCTGCGCTGCCCAGTACGACCCGTTCAAGTTGATGTCGATCACCGAGCGGAACTGCTCGGGTGTCTCACGGGTTGCGGGGTAGGCCGTGCCTACTCCGGCGTTGTTGATCAGAACGTCGACCTTTCCGAACTCCGTCATCGCGGCCTCGACCATCGCGGTGCACTGATCGGGGTCGACCACGTCGGTGGCGACCGTGATCGACCGACCTCCGACGCTGTCGATCAACTCGGCGGTCTGCGCCAACTTGTCCACTCGTCGTGCGGCGAGCACCACATCCGCTCCTGCCTCGGCGGCTGCCTTGGCGAATGCCACGCCCAGTCCGGAGGATGCACCGGTGACGATGACGACGCGACCGTCCAGGCGAAATTTGTCCAAGATCGACATGTTCGATGAATCTCCTTGTTTTCGACTCAGAACCAAGCGGGTGACATATCGAGGGTGGTGCGGTCCAGTCTCGCCAACAGATCGAGCTGAACATCCACCTTCGGCAATTCGTAGACGTAGAAGTATCTTGCTGCAGAACGCTTTCCGTCGTAGAAGTCTCCGGATTTCGTGCCGACCGCCAGCAACTGCTCCAGCCACATCCAGGCGATGACCGTGTGCCCCATCGCCTCGAGGTAGGCCGTGGAGTTCGCCAGCGCCACAGCGGCGTCGCCGGTACCCCACACTGCCGCGGTCACCTCGACGATTCTGCCGAAGCGTGCGTGCAGTTCGGCGGCGTACCGAGCAGCGTCACCGCCCGCAGCGTGCGCCCGCTCGACTGTCTCTCCGATGTGTTCGGACAGCAGAGCCAATCCCGCGCCGCCCTGCATGATCACCTTGCGCCCGAGCAGGTCCAGACCTTGAATACCGTGTGTGCCCTCGTGAATGGGATTGAGGCGATTGTCGCGGTAGTGCTGCTCGACGTCGTAGTCACGGGTGTATCCGTAGCCGCCGTGCACCTGAATGGCGAGACTGTTGGCTTCGAGGCACCACTGTGACGGCCAGCTCTTGGCGATGGGCGTCAGTACGTCGAGCAACAGTGTCGATCGCGCCGCTTCGGCATCGTCGGACGCCGAGTCCTGATGATCGACCAGACGTGAGCAGTAGAGTCCGAGCGCCAGCGCACCTTCGACATAGGACTTCTGCGCCAACAACATTCGACGAACGTCGGCGTGTTCGATCAGCGCGACCGCAGGTGCGGCCGGATCCTTGGCGCCGAGCGGTCGGCCCTGAGTGCGGGTCTTCGCGTACTCGACCGACTTCAAGTAGCCGACGTACCCGAGGGCGATCGCGAGGAATCCGACGCCGATCCGGGCTTCGTTCATCATGTGGAACATGTACGACAATCCGCGGTTCTCCTCTGCGACGAGGAAGCCGACTGCTCCGGGTTGCCCACCGGGAGAGTGGGTTCCGTCGCCGAACGCCAGCAGGGTGTTCGTGGTGCCGCGGTTGCCCATCTTGTGATTGAGGCCGGTCAACACGATGTCGTTGCGCTCGCCTGTACCTCCGTCGCCGTTCGGGAGGAATTTGGGAACGATGAACAGCGAGATTCCCTTGACACCCGGAGGGCCTCCCGGGGTCTTGGCGAGCACCAGGTGGACGATGTTCTCGGTGAGTTCGTGATCTCCACCCGAAATCCACATCTTGGTACCGGTGATGCGGAAGCTACCGTCGTCCTGCGGTACCGCCTTGGTCGTGATGTCCGCCAATGACGATCCGGCCTGCGGCTCCGACAGACACATGGTTCCGAACCAGCGCCCGTCCAGCATGGGCCGGACATAATCACGCACCTGATCCGGCGTGCCGTACGTCGCGATCAGGTTGGCGTTGGCCATGGTCAGAAACGGGTACGAGGACGTCCCGGCGTTGGCGGCCTGGAAGAACGCCATCGCTGCCCGGGAGACGGTCGCGGGCAGTTGCATGCCGCCGATCGATTCGTCGAACTGCCCGGCGATCAGACCCGCCGACGCATAGACATCGAGCGCTTCCTTGACTTCCGGTATCAGCTCGACCGAACCGTCCGCATTCATCGTCGGCTCCTGTGCGTCCGCCTTCTTGTTGTGCGGCGCGAAGTGTTTGCGGGCGATGTCCGCACTGAGGTCGAGGACCGCGTCGAAGGTCTCCTTCGAGTGCTCCGCGAAGCGAGGTCGAGCAGTCAGTGCCGCCACGTCCAGCCATTCGTACAGCAGAAAATCCAGGTCGCGTCGCGAGAGGACGTCCGACATTCACTTCTCCGATCGAGAGGGGGCACCGCCGCCGCATGGGTCGTTCCGTAGAGGTTCCACTCCTGCGTGAGCGCTGTGACGCACGTGACTACTTTCCTCACCATACAAGTCACGTTTCGCCGGCCACGCCGAGCATCGCGACAGACCGTCCGGCCTGCGGGCTGTTGATCGGTTGGACGTCCAAAGCCGCAGCAGGGCAGACATTTACGGCGAACCGGACTATGAGCAGCATCACGATTGAAAGAAGCCTCATCGGCATATGCTTACCTTTGATAACGATATTTGATCGAACAATCGACAGCGCCCGGCAGTTCCGGTGCGCATCGTCGGAGGGGAGTCGAGCATGACGCACACACTGGCCGTCGACAGCGAACGTGAGCGGGAGATCAGACAGCGTGACCGCTTCACCGAGCTCCACCGGTCCGATCGGGAGTTCCGAGCGGCAGAGCCGGACAGCGCAGTGGCCGACGCCGCCCAGGAGTTGTCGCCGAACCTGGCCCGCGTGGTCGCCGAGATCATGACGCGTTACTCCGATCGGCCTGCCCTCGGCCGCCGAGCTCGAGAGATCGCACGAATCGATGACAAGAACACTCTTCGCCTGCTCCCCCGCTTCGACACTGTCACCTACGGCCAGGCGTGGAGCGACGCCGGTGCACTCGCCTCGGCGCTGACCCACGACGCAATCGGTATCGCTTCGGGAGACTTCTTCGCAACGCTGGGATTCGCGAGTGCCGACTATGTCGTAGCGGAACTGGCCACTATCCGACTCGGCGCGATTGCCGTTCCGTTGCAGGCCGGAGCCACCGCGGGCCAGCTCTCGGCCATCGCCGACGAGGTCGAACCTGTCGTCCTCGCAGCCGATGTCGACAACCTGTCCGTCGCGGTCCAGGTCGCCACGCAGTGCAGGTCCATTCGGCGAATCGTCGTCCTCGACCACGACGGGGCGATCGACGCACATGCACGGATCATGGAGTCCGCGCGCAGCGATGCCGACCGGGTGGGAGTCTCCGTTCGGCCGCTCACCGAGCTGGTCGGCGACGGCGCGCAACTCCCGGAGGTTCCGCTTCCGGACGACGAGGATCCCGACCGACTCGCGACGCTGATCTACACCTCCGGCAGCACCGGAACCCCCAAGGGGGCGATGCACACCGAACGAATCGTGTGCGGAGCATGGACCGGTGCCTGGCACCACACCGGAGCTTCCTCCGAAGCCAGCGACCGGCCGGCCTTCCCGGTCATCACCCTCGACTACCTTCCGATGAGCCATCTGGCCGGCCGCGGCCTGGTCTTTTCGACGCTGGCGGCCGGCGGCACCGTCCACTTCGCAGGAGCGAGCGACCTGTCGACCCTGTTCGAGGATTTCGCGCTCGCTCGGCCCACGATGGCCCTGTTGATCCCGCGGGTGTGCGAGATGATTCGGCACAACGTCCTCGCCGAGATCGACCGAGAGGTCGAACGCTCTGCCGGTGGCGATGCCGACAGCACGCGTCGAGAGGTACTCGAACGCAACAGGATCGAACAATTCGGTGGACGTATCCTGGCAGCGATGGTCGGCACCGCACCGATCGCTCCCGAGGTCAAGGACTTCGTCTCGGAACTGCTCGATATTCGGGTGCGCGACAACTACGGCTCCACCGAGGCCGGAATGGTGTTGCACGACGGCGTCGTTCAACGCCCGCCGGTGATCGAATACAAGCTCGACGATGTGCCCGAACTCGGTTACTTCTCCACCGACACACCGCATCCGCGCGGTGAGCTCCTGCTCAAGACGGCGTCCATCATTCCCGGTTACTACAAGCGACCGGACGTCACGGCCGACGTCTTCGACTCCGAGGGCTTCTATCGCACCGGTGACGTCGTCGCCGAGCTCGAGCCGGACCGACTCGCCTACGTCGACCGACGCAAGAACGTTCTGAAGCTGGCCCAGGGTGAGTTCGTGGCCCTCGCCCGCCTCGAAGCGCTGTTCGGTACCAGTGAGCTGGTCGACCAGATATTCCTCTACGGCAACAGTCAACGGGCGTATCTCCTGGCAGTCGTCGTTCCGGCTCGACCGGACACAACCGCGGGTTCGGTCATCGAATCGCTGCAAGAAATCGCTCGCCAGGAATCGCTGAACTCGTACGAAATTCCGCGTGACGTGACCGTCGAGCACCAGCCGTTCACACAGGAGAACGGGCTCTTGTCCGGTGCAGGCAAACAACTGCGACCCAAGTTGGTCGAGCGCTACGGAGACGAACTCGAGCGTCGTTACGCAGAACTCGAATCCGGTCAGAACGAGCGCCTACGTGAGCTCAGGCGCAGTGGTGCCGATGCCCCTGTCCTGACCACGGTCGGCGATGCCGCACAGGCCCTGCTGGGATGCGCCGGGTCCGATGTTCGCCCCGATGCTCACTTCAGCGACCTGGGCGGAGATTCTTTGTCGGCGTTGACGTTCTCGACGCTCCTCCGTGAGATCTACGATGTCGATGTTCCGGTCGGTGTGATCACCGGGCCCGCCATGGACCTGGCAGCACTGGCCGAGTACATCTCCTCCGCCCGCGACAACGATTCCGACACGGCCACATTCGCATCGATCCACGGTCGCGGCGCAACCGTCGCCGAGGCGTCCGACCTGCGGCTGTCGGCATTCCTCGACGACGCCCTCCTCGACGCCGCGCACCACATTCCGGGCCCGCGAGAACAGACCAGCACGGTCCTGCTGACCGGTGCCAACGGATACCTCGGTCGCTTCCTGTGCCTGGAATGGCTCGAGCGCATGGCCGAGATCGGAGGAAAGGTGGTCTGCCTGGTGCGCGGACGCTCCGATTCCGACGCGCGAGCCCGACTCGACGCAGCCTTCGACAGTGGAGACGCCGAGCTGTCGGAGCGGTATCGAACCTTGGCCGACGCTGCGCTCGAGGTCGTGGCGGGCGATCTGGGCACGCCCCGGTTCGGACTGGGTGACGAGGACTTCCGGACGCTGTCCGAGCGGGTCGATCGCATCGTCCATCCCGCCGCGCTGGTCAACCACGCCCTGCCCTACGAGCACCTCTTCGGCCCCAACGTCGTCGGCACGGCCGAGGTGATCCGGCTGGCGCTCACTCACCACGTCAAGCCGGTGACCTACCTGTCGACGGTGGCCGTCGCAGCGGGCGTCGAGGATTTCCGAGAGAACGGCGACATTCGCGCGGACAGCCCGTCGCGGGCTGTCGACGATTCCTACGCCAACGGGTACGGCAACTCCAAGTGGGCCGGTGAAGTGCTGTTGCGCAACGCATTCGACGAGTTCGGCCTACCGGTGTCGGTCTTTCGCTCGGACATGATTCTTGCGCACAGCACGTGGACGGGTCAGCTCAACGTGCCGGATGTGTTCACGCGTCTGATCCTGTCGGTCGTCGAAACCGGTCTGGCTCCGCACACGTTCTACGCCACCGACACCGGGGCACCGACCGACGAGAAGGGACGACCGCTGGCCCACTACGACGGACTGCCTGCCGATTTCAGTGCGTCGGCCATCACGTCGATCGCGGGTGGGGATACCTCGGGCTACCGAACCTTCGACATCCTCAACCCACACGACGACGACATCTCGCTGGACACGTTCGTCGATTGGATCCGTGCCGCAGGTCGCGACATCGAGATAGTCGACAACTACGACGAGTGGTTCGAGCGTTTCAACGCAGCAGTCGAGGCTCTTCCGGAGAAGCAGCGTTCGCACTCGCTGCTCCCCCTGATCGATTCGTACGCACACCCGCAACACCCGTCGTCCGGGGCGATGCTGCCCGCCGACGAGTTCGCCTCGGCCGTCGGGGATATTCCGCACCTCGGGCGCGAGTTGATCGAGAAGTATCTCTCCGATCTCGTGGCGCTCGAGCTCGTGAGCACGCGGTAGAGCACTTCCCGACCGGTTGTGGTTCGCTCGTCGGATTCGTGGCAGGTACGAGCCGGGAGTACGCCAGACACACGAGTCCGAAGAACAGATAGCCAAGGGCAACTTGGGGATTGGCAGCCCAACCCACTTCGTGTGAATGGATCAGGCCGACCCACGACAGTGCCGCGGCCACTCCACCCGCTGCTGCGGCGGCGAGAAACCGTTTGTCGAGAACGAACGTGACGATGGTGCCCAACATCAGTCCGGCGAGTACCGCTCCCGACCCGAACGTCTTCAGCCCGTCGTACACGACACCCGCCTGACCCAATGCCTCGCTTCCCACTTCCGTCGCAGATGTGCCTGCCGCGCTGAGTGCGTTGTCGATCAGACCCACCGCCCACTCTGCGAGATTGGGGAGCAGTGCCACCACCACCGCGATGGCGTGCAGCTTCGGCACCGACTGGAATGCCTGGGCACCGATCAGCAGTCCGATGTACAGCAGAATCGGGACGATCGCGGGAATCGGCAGCAACGTTGCCAGCAATCCGAACAATCCGAGAAAACACATCAACCCGATCGCGACGCCCGACGCGACCGAGTAGCCGGTCCGGCCACCTGCGTCCTTCCAGCCTGGATGGCCGATGTAGACCGCGGGCGGGAACGGCGATCCGAACGCCGAGCCGACGATCGCACCGAAGCCGTCGGCGAGCAGCACACTGCGCAGGTTGTAGTTGTCTCCGGCAGCAGATGCACTCTCGACGTTGCTCATCGCCTCGGTGAAGTTGTAGACGCCCAGAGGAATTGCGGTCGCGAGCAGCGGTGCCAGATTGCCGAGACCGTCGAGGAGCAGGTCGAGGCGCAGATCAGGAAGGCCGAGCGCGATGTTGCTCGCCGCCTCGGTCACGTCCGGCACGGACATGTATCCGCCGATCCAGCCGATCGCTGTGCCCACCAGCAGCGCGGCGAGCCCGACCGGAATGTTGCCGGGCAACTTCACATCCGTGAAGAAGCCGATCAGAATGATGGCGAGAACCGGCAACCCGATCCAGGCGGCCTCCCACATCTGCGCGGCCGGGCGCATCGCGATGAACGTGATCGAGATGCCGGCCAAGGTACCGAGCATCGCCGCACGCGGGGTGATCCTGCGAATGTAGGGCCCGACGAACGCTCCGATCATGACGATGATGCCGATCATGAAGGCCCAGGCGAGCCCCGCCGCCCACGCCTGAAGCGCGTCGCCCGAGGCCAGGTAGACCGGGAGCATGACCACGAACACGACGATGAACATGTGCGGAACGCTCGGACCGTACGGTAGCGCGGTCACGTCGGTTCGATTCTCGCGCTTGGCAAGTCGACGAGCGAGAACCATGTAGTACAGGTTCCCCAGGATCAGGGCGATCCCGAGAGCAGGCAGCAGCGTCCCGAGGACGTCACTGCCTGGAATTCCGACCACCGCGATGCTCAATGTCGTCAGAGTGAGCACATTGACGAGAATGTTGAAACCGAGTCCGAAGAATGCGTTGGTGTCGCCCTTCGTCCACCACGACAGAGTGAACGAGGACGGGGAGCCTGCAGCGGGTGTGTCTTTGACATCCATGGTCATGTTCTCGGTCCTATCGACTCGCAGTAGAGGGGACGAACGCAACCAACGCGGCCACGACGTCCTCCGACGGCGCGGTCCAACCGAAAATCCCGCCTTGAGCCGAAATCATCTCGAGGCCCACTCGCTGGAACTCAGGAAAATACGAACCGACACAGTCCGTCACCACGAGGCACTCGTATCCTCGATCGTTGGCCTCCCGAACCGTGGTGTGCACACACACCTCGGTGGTCACACCGGTGACGAGCAGAGTCGTGATCCCGGCGCTCGTGAGAACCTCGGAGAGCTCGGTGGCGTAGAACGCCCCTTTGCCGGGCTTGTCGATGACAGTCTCGCCCTCGAGCGGTGCCAGCTCGTCGACGATGTCGTGACCGTACTCACCGCGAACGAGGATGCGGCCGAACGCTCCTCGATCACCGATGCGCTGCGAGGGCGTCCCGCGGCGCAACTTCGCAGGCGGGCAGTCCGACAGGTCCGGGAGGTGCCCCTCCCTGGTGTGGATCACCGGTATCCCGGCTTCTCTTGCGACAGCGATGAGACCTGCGAGTGGTTCGATCACGGTCCGGAGCAGACCGACATCGTTGCCGAGGCTCTCACCGAACCCCCCGGGGAGCAGAAAGTCCCTCTGCATGTCGATGACGATCAGTGCCGTCGTTTCGGCATCGATGGTGAACTCGGATGGTGACGCCGACGGTATCGACGTTACCGGTGTGGGTGCTGAGGTCATGAGATCTCCTGTGCTGCAATGGAATTTTCGTGAGCAGAACTGATCGCCCGGGAATATGCCCGCCAGCCACCGAACTCGCTGATGTCGTCGACGGTGTGCCTGTCCGCGCCGGTCTGCACAGTGGCGTCGCAGACGTAGCCGAGAACGTCGGAACCGTCGGCCAGCAGTACTCGTCCCAGAGCGAGTACCGCCGGCATTCTGCCCGCGAGTACCGCAAGAGAAGTGGCGGGCAGACGCCACCTCTCCACGTCGATTGCGCTGCCGCCGAATGGAACTCGCAGCAGTCCGGGTGTCGGATCGGCGGTTCCGATCCGAAGCAGGGTGTACGTCGCCGCGGTGGACGTGGCTTCGACCAGGGAGCCACCCAGCTCGAGCAGCTGCGGGTTGGCCCGCTCCCCCGACAGGTGGTGCCCGGCAACCACGATGTCGATGGTCTCGACTGTCGACCCTTCGGCCGCGGGAGGCGGTGAGTCGGCGCGCCCTTCCCCGAGCAACCGGGCCGCAACCGCGAGAATCGTATCGTCGGACAGCGCGGGCCCGATCACCATGAGACTGACCGGTCGACCGTCCTCGGTGAGCCCTACGGGAACCGCTACGGCCGTCAGGTCGAGAAGGTTCCCGAAGTGGGTGTAGTGACCGAGCTTCGTATTGCACGCGATGGGGTCTGCCAGCACCTCCGCCACGGTGAAGGTGGTGCCGATCGTCGGCACGATCATCACGTCCATCGACGTCCAGAGCTGCGCGACCCGGGCGCGGAGGTCTTGCAGCGTCTGCAGTGCACGGAAGGCATCGACGGCGCTGTACCGGCGCCCTCCCAGGAATATCTCGCGTACGACCGGAACGATGGAATCGGGTCGTTCGCTGAGGAATTCGTCGAACTCGACCAGCCGCTCGGCGACCCACGGCCCCTGGTACAACAGCGATCCGGCATCGAGAAACGGAGTGAGATCGACTGCTGTGGTTGGTAATCCACGCTCCGGAAGCGACCGGCGCGCGACCGAATGCGCATCGAACATGGCTGCGTCGCCGAAGAAGTCCAGCTGCTGCAGGTCCGGTAGTCCGACGGTGATCTCTCGCCCGTCGTACCGCCCTCCGCGCGGACGTGACCAACCGTCGGCCGGATCCTCGGTGCACATGACGTCGAACACGAGGTCGAGATCCTCGATCGTGGTCGCCATCAGGGTGATGCAGTCCAGTGACTTGCACGCGGGGACGAGTCCGACGGTGCTGATCAGGCCGCGTGACGGCTTGTATCCGACGATGCCGTTGAGCGCGGCAGGCACTCGACCCGATCCTGCGGTGTCGGTGGCCACACAGAACGGCACCTGCCCGAGGGCAACTGCCAGTGCCGAACCGGAACTGGAGCCACCCGAGATCATGTCGCTGCCGTAGACGCTCCGCGGAATCGGGTGCGGCGTTCGGGTTCCGTTCAGTCCGGTCGCGAACTGGTCGAGGCTGGTCTTACCGACGAAGATGGCTCCGGCGTCGACCAACGCCTGCACTGCCGGGGCCGTCGAATCCGGCGTGTAGGCGTAGTCGGGGCAGGCAAGGGTGGTCGGGTATCCCGCCACGTCGATGCTGTCCTTGACTCCGAAGGGAATTCCGTACAGGGGTAGCGACACCGCGTCGGGTCGCGCTTCCAGAGCCGCGGCGGCCGCGAGCAATTCCGCACGGCCCACGACGGTGATCCACGTACCGTCGTCGCCGCGTGCAGCCACGGCGGTCGAGAACGCCTCCACTGTTGCAGTGGGAGTCGACGCGCCGGTTCGGTACGCCGCGAGCATCTCGGTAACGGTCGGGCCGAGCGCCGGTCCAGGGTCTGAATTCATACCGTCGATTGTCGACAGTTTTCTGTTACTGCAGGTTGTTGCCGTGTTTCGAGTCTGTTAGGAAATGCTCTCGAGATGGAGGTAGGTCAGCTCGCCATGCTGCTTCAACGCGGCGAGCGCCACCGACACGTCGTTCGATTCGATGGCGTCGAGCAACCACTCGTGACGCCGGATCCCGTCGACCGGATTGGCGACTCGGGCTTCTTCCCTGAGATTGCGGGCCATCGGTAGCTGCAACTTCAGCAGGATCGGTGCGTACGCCACATCGAGTTGCCGACTGCCGGCCAACGCCACGATGGCTTCGTGGAAACGTCGGTGGGCGTCGTCCTTCTCGAGGGTGTCGCCCCGCGCATCCGCGTCACGCATCTCGTCGAGCGCCGTTCGTACCGGAACGAACGCATCGCCGCGAGACGACGCGAGCGGGAGCGCACGTTCGAGCGCATGTCGTTCGAGAACCTGACGCAGCTCGAAGAGTTCGAGAATGTCCTCTGCCGACCACACCGTCACTCGGAACCCGCGACGTGGGAGATGCTCGACCAGACCCTGCTGAGCCAACAGGCGCAACGCCTCACGTACCGGTGCTCGGCTGATCCCGAGGCGCGCGCACAGGGTTTCCTCGACCACTCGGGATCCGGGCTCGAGCGCACCGCTGAGAACCTCGGATCGGACCTGGCGAGTCGCCATTTCGACAAGGCTCGGCGGCAAGGAGCCGTGTTCCGCCGGTGCAGCCATGACGCCAGTGTACGAACATGTTCGGCGAATGGTGCGCATCGGAAAACATCGCCGAGTCGAATCCAGAGCGCTCGGGTATCCCCCCAGCGTTAGAATGGTCGGCATATGTGGATTGGATGGATAGAATTCGACTTCCTTCTCGGAGATGTTCACTCACTCAAAGAGAAGCGCTCCGTGATCCGGCCGGCGATCTCCGAAATGCAACGCAAGTTCGCGGTGTCGGTCGCGGAGACCGATCACCGCGAGTTGCACAGACGAGCGGGTATCGGCGCGTCCGTCGTGGCAGGCGATCGCGACCACGTCACCGATGTTCTCGACCGCATCGAGCGCGTGGCGGCCTCACGTCCCGAGCTGCAACTCGTCTCCGTTCGGCGGCGCACCATCCGAAGCGACGACGTCTGAGGCCTGCCCCGCCGGCTCATCGACGTACGTCGAACACCTGCTTCTGAATTCCGTTGCCGTAGACCTCGTGTTCGACCAGTTCGAGATGCGTGGTGTCCTTGTCGGCCTCACTGAACAGTCGTTTCCCCGCCCCGAGCAGGAGCGGAAAGACGAGCAGGTGGTACCGATCGACGAGCCCGGCGTCGGCGAGACTTCTTCCCAGGGTGGCGCTGCCGTGTATCGAGATCGGCCCACCATCGGAGTTCCTGAGCTCGGCAACGTCGTCGACACCGCGCAGAATGGTTGCCGGCCACCGTGAGTCGTCCTGTTCGAGCGTCGACGACACCACGTACCTCGGCATCGCGTTGTACCCGGCGAAATCGTCCATGGTGGGCCAGATCGGCGCAAATGCCTCGTACGAGGTGCGGCCCAACAGCAGCGCAGTGGCTTCTTCCTGCTCACGGCCCTTGATCTCGTACGCTGCCGGGTCGAATTCGATGCCCTGGAACGTCCACCCGGAGTTGCGATAGCCCACCTCGCCGCCCGGTCCTTCCATCACGCCGTCGAGTGAAACGAACGCGGTCACGATCACAGTGCGCATGGACGGTCCTTACCGGTGCTGGGATGCGGGTGCCGGAATCGTAAACCATCCGCCTGCCGAATCCGCCGATACCATCGACCGATGATTGCCAGTGACAGCTCCCGCCCGGCGTGGGACGACGACCCGGTCGTGTCCGGCTGGGCGGGGTTACCCGCACTGGAGCGTGAGAGCACCGCGGACGTCTGCGTCGTCGGCCTCGGAGGGTCGGGTCTGGCCGCTGTCGCCGACCTCGTCGACCGTGGTCTCGATGTGGTCGGAATCGACGCAGGGCGTATCGCTGCCGGAGCCGCGGGTCGGAACGGTGGCTTCCTGCTCGGCGGTCCTGCGACCTTTCTGCACACTGCGCTCGCAGCATGGGGTCCGTGCGCCGTGGATCTGTATCGAGCGACTCTGGCCGAGATCGACTCTCTGGAAGGTCTTCTCGGATCCGAGGTCGTCCGCCGCACCGGATCCATCAGGCTCGCGGGAGTTCCCGGTGCGCCGATCGAGCACGCCGATTCGGAGGATTGCGACGCGCTGGCACAGTGCTTGCGCGAGAACGAGATTGCCGTCGAGCACTATTCGGGCGAGTTGGGGCGCGGCATCTTCCTACCGGACGACGCGGCGATGAATCCTGCACGTCGCGCAATCGGGCTGGCGTCGATCCTCGCGGGCCGCGCCAGGCTGTACGAGCACACGCCCGCAACCACCATCGGGCCAGGAACGGTCACGACGCCGAGTGGGGTGGTTCGGTGCGGCCTGGTTCTCGTTGCCGTCGACGGTCGCCTCGAACAGGTACTCCCCCAGCTCGACGGCCGGGTTCGGACCGCACGTCTGCAGATGCTCGCCACCTCGCCCGTCCCGCCGGGACGACTGCCGTGCCCCGTGTACGGACGATGGGGCTACGACTACGCGCAGCAGGATGCGTCCGGACGGCTGTACGTCGGGGGCGGTCGTGACCTCTTCGCCGAGGACGAGTGGACACCGTCCGGTGAACCGACAGCTCAGGTGCAGAACTACATCGAATCTGTTGCGACATCGTTTGCAGGAGAACCTGTCTCGGTTCGTGCGCGATGGGCAGCATCCGTCGGGTTCACCGCGGATGGGCGCCCGCTGTGCACATTCGTCGACGACACCGTGATCGCATTCGGCGGCTACAACGGGACAGGCAATCTGGTCGGACCGGTCGCCGCTCGTGCCGCGGTGGCGCTCGGACTCGACGGAATTGCAGTGCCGCAGTATCTGAGCAGCTGACACATGGCAGTGTGGACCCATGGCCGAAGAACCGGAACGCACCGAGGACGGTCACTACATCGTCATCAAGGGTCGGCGTTGGCGCGCAACGGATCCTGACATCCCGGAGGATCGCAATGCCGAATTGCGGTCGATTCTGATGGCGTGGCGCAGGGAGGTCAAACGCACGTCGGGCGCACCGGAATCTCGTGCAGGTGTGCAGGCCACCAAAGTCGCCCTCGGCGAGCGGGGAACACCGTGGTGGGAGCAGTCCGACGAGGAACGACGGGCCCGATGGGAATCGGAGGTATCGCGGCCTGCCGACACCTGACCCTCGTCGGATTGTTGCCATGATGGAAACTATCCAATACAGTTTCCACCATGGAAAGCATCGGAAGACCCACACCTGCCGAAGCACGAACAGCTCTCGACGACATCGACCGCGTCCAGCGCGCGGTACGAGACACTCCGTGGCCGGTATGGCTGTATCCGGTCAACGCCGCGCTGCTCGCACTGTTCGCACTGACCGCCCTGCTCGACAGCCGGGCCGCGTTCCTGGGCATAGCCGCGGTGATCGTCGCGGTCAACGTCATCACCGGATATCGAATGGGGACGCCGTGGGCCTTACCCACCAACCGAGGCTTCCTCACCTGCGTGGCGCTCTCGGCGCTCTGCGTCGCACTGGCACAGGCTGTCGGCAATCCGAGCGGACCTGCCTGGCCGGTGGTTCTGTTCGCGGCCGCGGCCGCGGCGATCTTCTCGACCGGATCGGTCCTGCACTACCGCAGCACACGCCGATGACTGACGACCTCGACCCGATCATTCATCCGGCACATCGGCTACGGATCTGCGCTCTACTGGTTGCGGCGACCACTCTCGAACTCTCGATCGTCAAGGAACACAGCGGGTTGAGCGCGTCCGCGCTCAGCAAACAGGTCGCCGCTCTGGTCGATGCGGGATACGTCGAGCAGCAGCGATCACGCACGGACTCGCGTCGACTGTGGTTGTCGTTGACCAAGGACGGTAGATCGGCGTATCGACGTCATGTGGCTGCACTGCGCACCATCCTGGCCGACACCGACGCCTCCATCTGATCGTCTGCGGTGACTTTCCCTCGTGGTGCGTGTCTACTGTTTCGACGGATGACGTCGACGTAGTTCAGCCCGCTCGTTCAGCGAAGAAGGAGACTTCGATCATGTCCATTCTCAATCCATACCTGTCGTTCCGAGACAATGCCCGCGAGGCGATGGAGTTCTATCGGTCGGTCTTCGGTGGCGAGCTCACCGTCACCACGCTCGGCGAGGCCAATGCCAGCGAGGATCCCGCCGATCAGGACAAGATCATGCACGGCCAGCTGACCACCCCGACCGGCTTCACTCTGATGGGAGCCGACACGCCGTCGTCGATGGAGCACACCCCCGGCAACACCATGAGCGTCTCGCTCAGCGGCGACGAGGAGGACGAACTGACTGGCTACTGGAACAAGTTGGCCGTCGACGCGCAGTTCACGATGGGCCTGGAGAAGGCTCCGTGGGGTGACGCGTTCGGTATGTTGACCGACAAGTTCGGTGTGCAGTGGATGGTCAACATCGCAGGCTCGAGCACTGGGAGCTGACCGCCTCTACACGACGACGTTCTTCGGCGGGATCACCTGCCGGAGACCTTCGGGCCCCCAGCCCCGGTCGAGTGCCACCAGCAACAACGCGCAGCCGAGACCGGACAGGACGAGTGCTGAACCGAACATCGCCGTGTATCCGAACAGGTCTCCGACCACACCGGCGGCAATTCCGGCCACTCCCTGCGCGAAGACGATCGCGCACGCCATCAGTGTGTAATCGCTTCCTGCGAAACGCTTCTCGGACGCGTCCATCATCAGCGCGAACACCGCAACGGTGGCCGCACCACCGAGCACGTGTTCGGTGATGTTGGCGGTGACGAGAAGAGGAAAGCCGCCGACGCCCAGGGACGCAACGACATACAGCGCGAGGCTCAGCGTTTGGCTCACTCCGCCCACCAGCAGCGCCCGACGGCGTCCGTGCCGAAACGCCAACCATCCCCCGAGGGCTGCTCCCCCGACCGCAGCCACCGACGACAGTCCGCCCTCGACCAGCGCAATCTGGGGCAGCGACAGTCCGCTGTCCGACAGAAACGGACCCACGAGTGCCGATCCCATCGAGTTGCCGAACTTGAACCCGATGATCAGCAGAATGAATGCCACCATTCCGGGTCTGCGAAGCCGCGACCACCACGCGCCGGCGAGCCGCCCCGGCGTCGGACGCTCGGCGTGTGGATCGGAGTCCCCGTCGGCCGCGTCGAGTTGTCTGCGCATCCACCACACGGGGATCGTCGTCAGCACGATCAGCAGTGCCATCGCAACGAACAGCACCCGCCATCCGGCGAAGGTGAACAGCCACAACAGTAGTCCGCCACCGCACACCATCCCGATACGGTAAGCACCGACCTGCAGACCGTTGCCCAACCCGCGCTGCGCCACCGTGAGCGTACGCACTGCGATGCCGTCGGTCGCGATGTCCTGCGTCGCCGAGAGAGCATTCATGACGAAGATGCCGACGAACAGCCAGCGCAATGTCGAGGACAGATCGAGGAACGACAACGCCAGTGCCACCGCCGCGGCCGAGCACTGCAGCGACAGCAGCCACCGCCGCCGGGATCCGTACCGATCGACATACGGCGCCCAGAGAAACTTGAGCGCCCACGGCAGGAACAGCACACCGGTCGCGCTGATCTTCACCAAGGAGAACCCCGACTCCCGCAGTACCACCGGAAGGGCCTGGGTGAAGAATCCGAACGGCAGTCCCTGTGCGAAGTAGAGCGCACCCAGGAGAGTGAGGGTCCCGGCGGTGAACGACGCCGGGCGCACCGCGTTGGTCATGCCGGTCATCGTGTCAGAGCGAGGCCGATTCCGCCGAATGCGCTACCGGCTGGCGAAGAATGGTGCGCAGCTTCGCGGGTTCGACCCGGCGCGCATCGCTCAGGTAGATCTCGTGATGTTTGCCCGTCATCGTCAATCCGGATTCGGGGATGTATCGACGATGGAGCTCCTCGAGTACCGGCGTCTCGTCGTCGTAGGACCCGATGTGCAGCGTCTGCACGCACAGTCCCTCGTCGAGAGTTTCCAACCGAACCCTGCTCGACGCATCCGAGTTGCTCTTCGAGGCGGCGGTCGCCACCGCCGCCTCGAACATCGGACGGTCGATCCAGTCGGGCACCATGATCATGGTGGTCCAGTTCCACTCGCTCTTGTCCCTCTCGGTGGTGAACGAGTTCATGTCCTCGGCCCACCACAGAGCCTCGAGCGGCGGGACGACGTAATCGCGGTCGAGGTTGTTCTTGCTGGCGAACTTCAGCGCGTAGGCGACGGGGTAGAGCGCGGCGATCGCTTCCGCATACTGCGGAGCGGAGTTCGGGTCGCCGTGCCCGTCGATCATCAGGTAGCTCAGCGGCGGAACGACAAGGGTGCGAAAGGTGTTGTGCCGCGCCGAATATGCGTCGAGCGTCTTCTTGAAATCGATCTTCATGACACCCGTTCCCATTCGATCGTGGATTTCAACGTACCGAACGGTGCGCGCCCTCCGGCACGGTCCCTGAGACGACCGTTCAGACGAGCCACGTGCGTTCGTCGTCGCTGAATCGGTTGACGGTGCCGCGGGTCGCAATCGCCCTGTCGTACATGGTCGCCAGCGCGTCCAGCAGGGGCTTGTTCAGCGAATCGAGTGCATTCTGGCGTGCCACGATCTCGTCGAGGCGCTCGGAGAGTTCGGCCAGCACCGCCGAACGGTCGACCGTGGTGACGCGTCCGCCCTCTACGACGATCCGGCCTGCCACGATCACGATATCGATCGAGGAGCCGTTCTCGGAGTACACCAGTTGCCGGTCGAGCTTCTGCCGAGGCGTGAAAGCCATGGTGTCGAGATCGAAGATCACCAGGTCGGCCTGCATCCCCACCTCCACCGTGCCCACAGTGTCTTGAAGGAGCGCACTGCGGGCCCCGCCGACGGTGCCTGCGTGCAGTACCTCGTCCACCGTCGGCCAGGTGGTGAAGTCCGGGTTGGTCACCTTGTGCAGCAGCGCAGCAGCTTTCACGACGTCGAGCATCCGGGGGGAATCACTGCTCGAGCATCCGTCGGTTCCCAATCCGAGGTTCACGCCTGCGGTACGCAGGGCGTGCCACGGAGCGATTCCCGATCCGAGCTTGAGATTCGAGATCGGATTGTGCGAAATAGACGTGCCCGCCGAGGCGATCATCGACATATCGTCTTCGGTCAGCCAAATGCCATGCGCCAGGGTGGTATTGGGTGACAGCGCGCCGATCCGATCCATGTATTCCACCAGCGACCCGCCGTACATCTCCGCTCCCGTGACCAACTGGGTCTTGGTCTCGAGGACGTGAATGTGGCATTCGGCGTCGAATTCGGTCGCCAACTGCGTGGCACCGACCAGGAGCTCCGCACCGCACCGTTGGGGTGCGGACGGCGCGACCATGTATCGCAGACGACCGTTGCCTCGACCGTGATACTGCTCGAATGCCTGCCTGCTGAAGGCGAGATACTCCCCCGTCGTGGGAACGGGATGTGACAGGATCTCGGCGGTGATCTCCTGCGGTAGGTGGTCGAGGACGAACGGCACGGTATCGACGAACGGTTTGCTGATCACATGGCCGGAAATGTTCGCTCGGATGCCGATCTCTTCGTAGGCGTCGAACACCGCCGACAGTTGCGCCCAATCCTGAGTCGGGTTTTCGAGAACGTCGTCGACGATCGTCGTCACGCCCGCTTCGAGCGACTCGATTGCGAACAACGTGCTGCGCAGACGAACCAGATCGGGTTCGACGCGACTGTCGCCGAGGATCGGATAGGCCATGGCCATCCACATCTCGAGGGGCATGTTGTCGTATCTGCCCTTGTAGAACGTCTCCCAGGAATGGGTATGTGCGTTGACGAAACCCGGTGTCACCAGCCTGTCGGTGCCGTCGATGATCGTATCGCCGTCGGTGGGTTCGAGATCACCGGCGACTGCAGTGACGACGTCGTTCTCGATTCGGATGCTGCGGACGATCGGCTCGGAACCGGTGGACGCGTCCATGGTGATGACGTGCGCGTTCCTGATGAAGATTCCCATGTTTCCTTCCTTGACTGCGCGGTGCGATGACGGCGAGGAGCTATTCGACCGGCTGTGGTGTCGGAGCCTGCTCTTCGGGCTGTTGCTGACGAATCATCCACTGCCGATGCGACTTTCGTGCGAGAAGGTAGTAGGTAGCCGCTGCCGCACTACCACCGACGAGCCACGAGATGTCGAGACCGCCGAGTGCCTGCGAACCGAACCCCTGCAATGCCGGGACCATACCGTTGAGGAACATCCAGGTGCCGAAAATTCCCACTGCGAACGCCGCGAGTGCACGCCAGTTGACGTCCTGCATCCTCGTCGAGCCCACGTCGTCGAACAGATGGCCGTAACGGGTGCTGGCGCGCTCGAAGACGTAGTAGTGCACCAGCATGATCGCGCCCCACGTCGCCACCCAGCCCACCACACCCACGAGCCAGGCGTCGAGGGTCTGCGCCGCATCTTCCTGGAAGACGAAGAACACGCTCGCGGCCAGTGCGAGAACGCCGACCACGAGGTTCAGCGTCCGCCGACTCAACTTGATGTCGAGGGCCTGCGCCGTCACACCGAAGCTGTAGACGTTGAGAACGTTCGTGGCGATGGGGCCGTGCAGAACCAACAGCAGCACCGGGATGGCGAGCGCACCGAAGTTCTCGACGATGAGCTTGCCCGGATCGATGGAGCCGTTGGTGGTCGCCAACGTCGCGCCGAGCACACCGAGCCACACGACGGGGATCAACTGTCCCAGCGCACTGACCAGGTACAGCTTGCGGCGCGGAACACGGGTACTGACGAAGCGGGAGTAGTCGGCGGCGTAGGTCAGCCACGTCAGGCCCCAGCCGATTCCGATGGCCGTCATCACGGCCGACATGGCGACGATGCGCTCGGTGCCGGCCAAGGCGACGCCGTCCGGACCGGAGTAACTCCAGTCGATGTCCAGGTGGAACCAGGCCACGATCGACATCAAGACCAGCACCACGACGGTCGGCGGCACCGTCCAGCGCTCGAACGCCGCGATCGCCCGGTATCCGGCCATGGAGATACCGACCTGGACCGCCATGATGGCTGTGGCCACCGCTACCTTCCATCCGACGTTCGCGGCATCCGGGTCGACCCAGCCGAGTTCGCCGAACAGCGCCATCACCAGGTCGAGGACGATCCATGTGTTCACCGCGCACCAGCCGACGACCACCACGGCCTGGACGGCGGAGGGGACATAGTTGCCTCGACGGCCGAAGACCGACCGGCCCAACAGCATTCCGGTCGTTCCCGTTCGTTGCCCGAGCAGAACGAAGAATCCGAAGATCGCCATTCCGATGACGTTTCCGAGGACGAGCACTGTCAGCGTATCGGCCAGGCCGAGGCCCATGCTGATGCCGAGCGCGCCGAGCACCCAGTTGATCGGTGCGATGTTCGCACCCGCCCATATCCAGAACTGACCCGACAGCACGGTGGTTCTCTGGCTCTCGGGAATCGGTTGCAGCGAATCCTCGACGTCGTGGGAATGTGTGGTCACCGTGAGCTCCTCGGGATGCGGTCGACCGGCGGTTCGGTCGGCCTGGTGAGAAGCCTCGTGCCCGTGTGTTTCCCGAACCCTTACGTAATGTAAGCCACTGGTAACAGCGGGTGGACAAAATGTCACGTATGAATGTGCTCGACGCCTTCGACGACGTCTATCTGTCCGCGGCGCGACCCGAACTCGTCGCGGGAAGGCGTTCGTCGACGCGATCTCTGCGGTGGGTTCACGCCAGCGAGCAACTCGACATCGCACCGCTCTTGCGCGGCGGGGAGCTGATTCTGATGGAGGGTGTGTACTTCGGCGCCTGTTCCGACGCCGATCTGGTGACGTACCTCGACTCGATCGATGCCGCGGGAGTCGTCGGAATCGCGGTGGAGACGGGGGGAACGCTCGACGTCATTCCGCCGCTACTGGTCGAGCATGCCGAGCGGATCGGCTTTCCCGTGGTGCATCTTCGACGGCGGGTGCCGTTCGTACAGGTATGCGAGAGCATCAACAGCCAGCTTGCCGACTCGGCTCTGCGTCGGCTGCAGATGGCAAACCGGATGTCTCGGTTGCTGTCGGCATCGATCGAAACGGACGGTGCGGTGGACGCCGTTCTCGATGTGCTCGGCGTCGAGACTCGGTCGTCGGTGACGCTGCGTTCTGCGTCGGGAGATCTGATCGGGCAATCCGGACTCGTCACCGAGCCATCGGATTTCACCACGTTCGAGGTACCCGTCACCAGTGGCGGTCGGGACGTCGCGGTGTTGACCGTGACTCCGGGCCCCGATGCGGACATCTACTCGATCAACGCCGGATTGGAGAGAGCTCCGGAAATCCTGTCGATCGCGTTGCTCAGCGCGCGCCCGGCCAGGGTGGAGGACCGACTGCGTACCCGCTTCTTCTCTCTGTTGTCGGCG
Source organism: Rhodococcus sp. 15-2388-1-1a (assembly GCF_002259145.1). Lineage (NCBI taxonomy): Bacteria > Bacillati > Actinomycetota > Actinomycetes > Mycobacteriales > Nocardiaceae > Rhodococcus > Rhodococcus sp. 15-2388-1-1a. The sequence goes on from NZ_NPFP01000008.1 coordinate 858,718, forward strand.
ATGAATTACCCTGCCTCCGATGTCACCGACCATCTCGACGGCGTCGCCGAGCGTATGGGTATGCCCGAACACGACGCCTACTTGACCGTGTCGGTCGAATTCGACGACGACCCGGAAGCGGGCACGTTGCAGCGCTTGTTGAGTTCGGTGTCACCGAACATCTGGTGTCAGAAGATCGGCGACCGACACGTCGCGGTTCTCGGTTTTGCCGGCCACGAGATGCTCGACGCCCAACGGCCGGTTGTGCTGTCGATGTTGCAGGCGACGCAGGTGCGTATCAGGCGAGCAGGTGTCGGTCCTGGAACCTCCGACCGCCACGGTCTGCGTCGGTGTTTCGGCACGGCCACAGCAGTGCTCGCGCTGGACCTCGGCCCTGACGACCGCATCCGCGATGCGCGCAATTTCGCGCTTGCCCTTCTGGTGGAGTCGATGTCGGGGGAATCCACTGTCGAGAAGTTCGTCCACGAGCAGATAGGACCACTGCTCGCTCACGATCGAGAGCGGCACGGAGAGTTGTTCGCGACCCTGCTGGCGTACATCACCCATTGGGGTAGCAAGACCGAGACCGCGAAGAGCCTTCGGATACAGAGGCAGACGCTCTACCAACGGCTCGACAGGCTCTTCGACGTTCTCGGTCCACTGCCGGCAGGCTCTCCTCGATTCCCGGGGATCGCCACTGCGGTGTTTCTCGAACAGGCCCGCCGCCAAGGCAGTACCGGCCCTGGCGGCTGACCCGTCGACCGACCCTTCTCACACCTCGGCGTCGACCTTGTCCGTCTCGCCTCGGCGCATGGCCAGGTACTCGGAGAGTTCGCGCTTGACCACAGGCAACAGCAGGTATAGGCCCGTGATGTTGACCAACGCCAGCAGGAACAGGGTCGCGTCGGCGAAATCGAGCACTGAGCCGAGCGAGAGCACGGTTCCGATGACGGTGAACATGCAGAACATCACGTTGAAGAAGGTGCGCGAGAAGCGGCTGCGTCCGAACAACGACGTCCACGCCTGCAGTCCGTAGTAGGCCCAGGTGATGGCAGTGGACAGTGCGAACAGAGCCACCGCAAGAGTCAGCACGTACGGAAACCACGGCAGCACGGTCTCGAAGGCGTCGGAGGTGAGGGTGACACCTCCGGCGGGTAGCTCGCCGGTCTCGGCGACGATCGCGCGCTGGTCCTGCCAGGTGACGGTATTGGCGATCACGATGGTCAGTGCGGTCGCGGTGCAGATGACGACCGTGTCGATGAAGGGCTCGAGCATGGCCACGAAGCCCTCGGTGACCGGATGCCTGGTCTTGACGGCCGAGTGCGCGATGGCCGCCGAACCCAATCCGGCCTCGTTCGAGAATGCGGCGCGCTGGAATCCGATGATCATGACGCCGAGGACGCCGCCGGCCACGCCCTCGGGCGAGAACGCGCCCTCGAAGATCGCGGTGAACGCCGTGGGGACCGAACGGAAGTTGACGGCGATGACGACGCCGCACGCGACGATGTAGATCAGCGCCATGGTCGGCACGAGCTTGGCGGTCACCGCCGAGATCGACTTCATGCCGCCGATGATGACTAGTCCGATGATCAGCGCGACGACGATACCGAACACTGCCTTGGCTCCGTCGGAAGCGAGGAACCCATCGTCACCGCCGGTGACCGACCGGACCTGTGCGTACGTCTGATTGGCCTGGAACATGTTGCCGCCGCTGATGGCGAAGAACGTGATGACGATGGCGTAGAAGACGGCCATGACCTTGCCGACCTTGGCGAGTCCCCGCTCTGCGAGACCCTTGGTCAGGTATTTCATGGGTCCGCCGGAGACGGTGCCGTCCTCGTTGATGTCTCGATACTTCACGCCGAGCGTGCACTCGACGAACTTCGATGCCATGCCCAGCAAGCCGGCGAGGATCATCCAGAGTGTGGCACCGGGTCCACCGAGTGTCACGGCGACGGCGACACCGGCGATGTTGCCGAGCCCGACGGTTCCGGACACCGCGGCAGTGAGAGCTCTGAAGTGGCTGACTTCACCGGGCGCGTCCGCCTCGTCCTCCTTGCCGCTGACGAGAATCAACGCTCTCTTGATTCCGCGGACCTGGATGAACTTGAACGCCACCGTGAAGACGACGGCACCGACGATGAGCCAGAGAACGATCAGTGGAACGGCGGCTCCACCGATATTCACGGTGAAGAAGACGACATTCGACACGGCAGCGGAGATCGGATCGAAGGCATTGTTGATCGCCGTCTCGATGGAGCTGATCGTGCCTCCGTCCGCGGCCAGTACATCGGTTGCGAGGGGGTGAGAGCTCATGGCTTCGAGTGAACAGCACGTGGACGGCAGAGGACGTGATTTACCGAATTTCTAGCAATAATTTACGTGATCTTGACCGAGAGCCCGCGGGCTCACACCGCAGATCGGGCGGGTATTCGTCTCAAAAGCACTGTTGCAGCATCCAGTACGACATGTCGGTCGTAGGTGAGGCGGTAGTCGTACATCGGGGTACTGTCCTCGGCCGTTCCACGCTCCACGGCGATGAGCGCCACGCTCGACATCGGAGCCACGATCACGATCGAACGTTCCAGCGCCAACGGCTCGTCCGCGCCCACGGCCACGGTCCGGAAGCCGGAGGCAGGCGACGCGGCGTGCGAATCGAAGACAGCCGTCAGCGCAGTACGTGCGGCAAGGTCGTCGAAGATCGCACGCCGCGCAGGCGTCAGGCCGGTGGACGCGCTCACTGTCGCCAGTACGACAGTCGAGGGACCGGTGCCGTACGCACTGTGCAACAAGCTGTTCTCGATGGCGTCGAGCAACGTCGAATCCGCTTGCCTGCGGGCACCGAGTGAGTGGGTGAGCCCGTACGGAGTGACTGCAACGGGGGCACGCACGGTCACCGTTCCATCCAGATCGAGCGAACGGACCGGCTCGAGCACCTGACCGAAATCCGGGAGAGCGTCCGGTGCGCCGTAGAGGTATCCCTGCCCCAGAACCGCGCCCATGGCTCGTGCAGAACTCTCGTGGCGCTCGGTTTCGATCCCTTCGGCCAGAACCAGGGCACCGGTCCGTTCGGCCTCGGCGGCAACGGCAGCAACGATGGCGGCGGTCTCGCGGCTCGAACGCCCCTGCACGAGAGCCATGTCCAGCTTGATCACGTCGGGACGCAGCAGTGGAATCAGCGCCAGGCTGGACGAATCTGCCCCCACATCGTCGACGGCGACTCGCCACCCCAGGTTTCGAGCGTGCTCGGCCGCTCGCAGCAGACCTGCCGGATCACCCATCAGGTCTCGTTCGGTGATCTCGATGATGATGGACAGCCGCGACGCGTCCGCGAGCATCGGTAGGCAGTCCCGAGGAGGCGGTGCATCGAGGGCGACGGGTTCGGCATTGACGAAAAGTGCGAGCCGGTCGGGATATCCGGACTCGACGGCACCGCGCAGGGCGCTGAGTCGGCACCGCCAATCGAAATCTGCAGCGACGCCTTGTGCACGTGCCACGCCCAACAGTTCCGGCGGCGGAATCGGCGGACCGTCTCCGCAGGTCCGCACCAACGCTTCGAACCCCACGACGGCGCGTCCGTCCAGTGTGACGATCGGCTGGTAGACCGACGTGATATCGATCGACATCGGCGACTTCTCGGCCCTCGTCGTACGTCGACGCATGGGTGGAACCTCCCTCGATACCGATCGATAGGTCCCCACCCGCGGCATCATCATGCCCGACCGCACCGTGATGTCGTTACGCGACTGCGGTCTGTGCGTCGATCGACTGGCTATAAGGTGCTCGAAGGACTCGACGAACGGCGGTGACCGATGGTGGGAGCGGACTCTCGCGCTCGTGCCCCTCTCGACAACCTCTTCGCGGGTCGATACCGACTGGGCACCGTATTGGGACGCGGCGCGATGGCCGACGTCGTGCACGCCCACGACCACGTTCTCGGCCGATCCGTAGCGGTGAAGATATTCCGCCACGACGAGCCGCCGGACACTGCCCAGCGCATCGATGCAGAAATTCGGACTCTTGCGTCGCTGTCGCACCCGGGTCTGGTGACGCTGTACGACGCGGGCACTGCACTCGATGCCAGCGGGGTGCCGGTGCCGTACCTGGTGATGGAGCTGATCGACGGTCCTACTCTGAGTGCGTATCGCCAGGGCCGAGCGATGGACGGCTCCCACGTCGCGCGGATCGGGTTCGAGCTGGCGGAGGCTCTCGCCTACATCCACGATCAGGGTGTGGTGCATCGCGACATCAAACCGGCCAACATCCTCGTTGCGCAGTCTCCGGACGTCGGCGTGGGACAGTGCGCCAAACTTGCCGATTTCGGCATCGCCCGCATCCTCGATTCCGAACGACTCACCGAGCACGGCACCACAGTCGGTACTGCGCACTACCTCAGCCCGGAGCAGGCGACGGGTACGTCCGTCGGTCCACCGACGGACGTCTACACGCTGGGGCTCGTTCTCATCGAGTGCCTCACCGGCACAATGGCATTCGAGGGAAGCGCCGTGGCAGCAGCGGTGGCGCGCCTACACCGCGATCCTGACGTCCCCGAGAGGCTCGGATCGGACTGGCACGCACTGTTGACGGACATGACGTCCAGACGCCCGGAGGATCGGCCGGCCGCAGCCGCCGTCGCCCACCGACTGCGCGGGCTCTCGCGCAGCACGACACCCCGCTTCGACACCAACCTGCCCCGCACTGCCGTGATACCCGCCGAACCCGCAAACATGGTTGCGACAACAGCAGTTCCAGCGTCGGCTGCAGCGAAATCTCCACACCGACGATGGATGATCCCGGCGGCAGCGGCGCTGTTCACTTCGCTGGGAGCGGCGATAGTCTGGGTCGCAGTCGGCACGAGTGATGAGCCGGAACCCAGCACGCCGTCGACACCGACTCCGACTCTCGTGGAGTCGACGACAGTGGTGCCCACGACCCTTGCACCCGATCCTGCACCTGCGACGTCGATTCCGGTCTTCTCGAATCCGCCCGAGCCAGGTCCCGTCCCCACGGCGAATCCGGCTCCGGTCGAGCCGGCTGTGCCGGCCCCGATACCTCTGGATGACGGCAACGGCAGCTCGGGCAACGGGAACTCCGGCAACGGGAACTCGGGAAACGGGAACAGTGGCAACGGGAACGGGAACGGGAACAGTGGGAACGGCAATGGCAACTCCGGCCGGGGGAACTGACCCCACGGCCGTCGACAGACAGGAGCGACGGTGACACACGTCGATACCCTCGTGGTGGGAGCAGGCATTTCCGGCTTGGTCGTTGCGACACTTCTGCATCGTGCCGGTCAGCGCGTTGCCGTTGTCGAGGCCAGAGACCGCGTGGGCGGTCGGGTCTGGACGAAGCGCACAGACGAAGGCACCCTCGACGTGGGCGCTTCCTGGATTCACGGAACTGACGACAACCCTCTCGCCGACGCCGTGCACGCTTTCGGAATGCGGACCGTCGAATTCACCGTCGGCAGCTACCAGCCGGACGGCAGACCCATCGCTTACTACTCCCCCACCGGGACCAGGTTGAGCGATGAGGCGGCCGCACGATTCGGCACCGACGTTCACCACTTCGACGAACTGTTCGCCAGGACGATCGCGGAGTCGTCCCCGGGGACCTCGTTCGGTGACGCCGTGGAAGCAACTCTGACGCAACTGGATTGGAACGACGACCGACTCGAACGAGTTCGTGAGTTTCTCGGACATCGAGCCGAGGAGCAGTTGGGCGTAGGAAAGGACCTCCTCGACGCACACGGCTTGGACGACGACGCCATCGAGGGCGACGAGGTCGTGTTCCCCGACGGATACGATCGACTGGCCGTTCACCTGGCCGAGGGACTCGACGTCCGGCTCGAACACGTGGTGACGCAGGTCCGTTGGGGTCGAGACGGAGTTCTCGTCGATACCGGTTCCGGGACGTTCTCGGCCGAGCGCGCTGTGGTGACGGTACCGATCGGAGTACTGAAATCGCCGGAGTTCACTGTGGAACCCCCTCTGCCGGAACCTGTTTCGGGTGCACTGGAACGACTCGAGATGAACGCCTTCGAGAAAGTGTTCCTCCAGTTCCCCAGCAAGTTCTGGGACGAGAACGTCTATGCCGTACGGCAGCAGGGCGAAGCCGGGCGCTGGTGGCACTCCTGGTACGACGTGACCATGCCGCAGGGACGTCCGACGCTTCTGACGTTCGCAGCGGGCGCATGCGCGCAGCAGACTCGGCACTGGTCGGACGCGCGCATCGCGGACTCCGTTCTCGAGGCACTGCGCGGCCTGTACGGCGACCGAGTCCTCACACCGGACCGCGTGTATGTCACTCGCTGGCAGGACGATCCGTTCGCGTACGGCTCGTACTCGTACATGACGGTGGGCTCACGCACGCGCGATCACGACGACCTTGCCACTCCGATCGGAGATGTACTTCACCTCGCCGGTGAGGCGACCTGGACCGATGATCCGGCAACGGTTACGGCGGCGTTGAAGTCGGGACATCGTGCAGCAGAACGCATTCTGGGGCATTCGGTACCGTTCGGCGACATCTGGGGCCCAGCGGAGCACTGACATCATGCGCCGAACCCCATCCGGTGCGTCTGAGTTCGGTGCAAACTTTCGACCATCCGCGAGTAAAGTGCTGTCGACGCACCCACACACCGAGCGCTTCAGGATGGCACCGTGGATACCGTCAGTTCAGTGATCGACTTCTTGGCAGATCGTCTCTACAGCGTCTTCCTCATCTACTTGTTGATCGGCGTCGGACTGTACTTCACCGTTCGCACCAAATTCGTTCAGATTCGACTTCTTCCGTCGATGTTCAAGGCAATCGGTGGATCTCGGTCCGACGCCGAGGGCGGCATCTCGGCATTCCAGGCCTTCTGCGTCGGTCTGGCGTCCCGGGTGGGTACGGGAAACATCGCCGGCGTCGCCATCGCGATCACTCTCGGCGGACCGGGCGCAATCTTCTGGATGTGGCTGGTAGCGGTGGTCGGCATGGCTACGGCGTTCATCGAGGCGACGCTGGCGCAGATGTACAAGGTGCGCAATCCCGACGGCAGCTTCCGGGGCGGCCCCGCTTACTACATCCAATTGGGCCTGGGCTCGCGTCGATGGGGAATCGTCTTCGCGTGCCTGTTGATCTTCGCTTTCGGCTTCGCGTTCAACATGGTTCAGGCGAACACCATCACCGAATCGTTCTCGTCCACGATGAACATCGATGCGGGGTGGATCGCGGTGTTCCTGGTGGTGCTGTCTGCTCCGATCCTCTTCGGTGGCGTCCGGCGAATCGCTCGGGTGGCCGAATACCTCCTTCCCATCATGGCGCTGGTGTACGTCTTGCTCGCTTTGGTGATCGTGGCAATGAACATCGGCGAGATCCCGACGGTCTTCGGTCAGATCGTCTCCAGCGCATTCGGCCTGAACGAGGCGATCGGCGGGACGACGGGCGGAATCCTGGCCGCCATGCTCAACGGCGTCAAGCGCGGCCTGTTCTCCAACGAGGCAGGCATGGGCAGCGCCCCCAACGCCGCAGCGACCGCGACGGTGTCCCATCCGGTGAAGCAGGGTCTGATCCAGTCGCTCGGAGTCTTTTTCGACACCATCGTCATCTGCAGTGCGACAGCCTTCATCATCCTGGTCTCGGGCGTGTACGACATCAGCAACCCGAGCGGGGTGGCGGGCGCAGTTCTGACTCAGGACTCGATCTCGGCTCAGTTGGGAACGTGGACGACGATTCCGATGACACTGTTGATCTTCACGTTCGCGTTCTCGTCGATCCTCGGCAACTATTCGTACGCCGAGATCAACCTCAACTTCCTCGGAGTCGAGGGCAAACTGCTGAATTTGTTGCGCACCATCGTCCTTGCAGCCATCGGCTTCGGCTCCTTGTCCGCGCTCACGACGGTGTGGGCGCTGGCGGACGTCGCCATGGCCGCGATGGCAACCGTGAACCTGGTAGCCATTGCGCTGCTGGGCAAATGGGCCTTCGGTGCGCTGGCGGACTTCGAGGCCATGCGGCGCGAAGGTCGCGACGACAAATTCGTCGGACGCGGCAACAGCTATCTGCCGGGCGACCTGCCCGGCGACGTGTGGGATCCGGTGCTCGACAACGATCCGGCCGCGGACAAGCCCGACATCGCCCGCTAGCCGAGGCCTTCGCTTCCCCGCGTCGATTCGGACTTAATGGACAAATCACGCGTTAGGGTGATGGGACGTCCACTCCTGAGGAAGGTCCCCATGACGCAGATCGGCGATGACGAGAAGGCCGGGCGCGCACCCGACGGCCACGAGTTCGACGAAGTCGATCAGAGGTCGGCCGGAGAACGAGAAGACGAAGTACAACCCGGTCGCCGCAAGCGCCAATGGGTCGGGCTGGGCGCAGGCGTTCTGTTGGCCCTTCTCGTCTATCTGGTTCTCCCCGAGGACGTGGCACACCCGGCTCGGTTGACCGCAGCCACCGCGGTATTGATGGGCATCTGGTGGATGACGGAGGCTGTGCCCATTCCGGCGACGGCACTGCTGCCCCTCGTCATCTTTCCGGTGTTCGATTCCGGCGTCGCGGTCAACGACGTCGGTGCGTCGTACGGCAACAACATCATCTTTCTGTTCATGGGCGGATTCCTGTTGGCGCTGGCCATGCAGCGGTGGAATCTGCATCGCCGCATCGCGCTGCTGACGGTCAACGCCATGGGCACGAAGCCCACGATGGTGATCGCCGGGTTCATGATCGCAACAGGCTTTCTGTCGATGTGGGTTTCGAATACGGCCACCGCCGTGATGATGATTCCGATCGGCGTCTCGGTCCTGGTCCTGGTACTCGACATCGGCAAGAAGGCCGGAGCTGTTCCCGGCTCCGACAGTGAAGCGACCCCGGACGCCGAGACCATCACCCAGGCCGTCATCAAGAGCAACTTCGGCACCGCCCTGATGCTCGGCATCGCCTACGCGGCATCGATCGGTTCGCTCGGCACCATCATCGGCACCCCGCCCAACACCTTGCTGGTCGGCTACCTGGAGGGTCAGGGAATCACCATCGGATTCCTCCAGTGGATGATCGCCGGCGTTCCGCTCGCCGTGATCCTGCTGGCGATCGCATGGTTCCTGCTGACCCACGTGATGTTCAAGCCGGAGATCGACGACATACCCGGTGGCAAACAGCTGATCAGAGGTGAACTCGACGCCCTCGGCAGGATGTCGAAGGGTGAGATCCGGGTCGCAACGGTCTTCTTCGCGGCAGCCGCTTCCTGGGTTGCAGTTCCACTGCTCTTCGACAGCCCTCCGATATCCGACACCGGAATCGCCATGACAGCAGCTCTCCTGCTGTTCCTACTTCCCAGCGGCAGCAAGAAAGGCGTACGCCTGATCGATTGGGAGACCGCCGTCAAACTCCCGTGGGGCGTGTTGCTGCTCTTCGGCGGCGGACTCGCGCTCTCGGCACAGTTCGAGTCCAGCGGCCTGACGGAGTGGATCGGTAGCGTCGCAGGCGGTCTCGACACGATTCCAGTGGTCATGTTGGTCGTCATCGCCACGGCCGCCATCATCTTCCTGACCGAGATCACCAGCAATACCGCGACGGCGGCAACTTTCCTTCCGGTCGCGGGTGGCGTCGCAATGGGTATGAACATCGACATCCTGGTGCTGACCGTCCCCGTGGCACTGGCAGCGACCTGTGCGTTCATGCTGCCGGTCGCGACTCCGCCGAATGCGGTGTCCTACGCCAGCGGCTACATCACGATCGGTCAGATGATGCGAGGCGGTTTCTGGCTCAATCTGATCGCCATCTCACTGATCACCATCGCCGCGTACACGGTGTTCGCGTGGTCTCTGGGCATTCAGTTCTGACGCAGAGGGCAGAAGAAATCGGTAATCACGCACCCACTTCGGCCGATTTCGCCCAGACAACCGTGCTTCGGGTTTACGATGACGACTTCATCCAGGCGGATGACCCGTTCCAGGTGCTCGCCGCCATCCCCTGGTCGGTGCTGAGTCGGCATTGCTGTCGGCTCGGCAAGGTACGGGGGTTGGGGCATGGTCTCGGACGTCATCGACTGCAGCACGGTCTTCGCACACGATATCGAGCAGGTGTGCGGGGTGTTGAGCGCGGTCGAGCTGTACCCGCGCTACTTTCCCGGGCTCGACTACTGCACGCTTCGTGAAGCCACGGCCGGCTACCGATGCGGAGTCGGCGGTGTCGAGCATGCCCTCGACCTGGTGGTGAACAGACGAAACCGGCCGATCATCACCATCGAGCACGTCGAGTCCGGCGGGTTCATCAGATTCACCCTCACTGCCCGCTCGGCAGGCGAGACGAAGATCGATGTCACCGTGTTCCGAGCGGGACTCGGCGGGTCCTACTCACCCCAACCCGAACACAACCGGGCCGTGGTCGAATGGGTGATGGGTGGTCTGCGTCGACTGGACAACTCCCTGTCCGGAACCTCGACGTCGATCGTGTCCAACACCGGAGATTCGCGGTCGCTACCGCTGGCGATCATGAAGACGATGGTGGGAACCGGCGTCATTCGTGCTGCACGTCCCGACCGCGCGTACCGGCAGTTGAACTCGCTGGCGAAGTGGGGCTTCACCCTTGGCGGCGGTTTCGCTGCCGCAGCAGCGAAGTCCCCGAACGAGATCGCGTTGATCGACGACAGAGGGACCAGGACCTTCGCAGAGATCCACCACCGTTCGCACCGCATCGCGGCAGGTCTCCACGCGTCCGGAATCAGCCCTGGAAGCACCGTCGGAATTCTGGCCCGCAACCACTCGGCGATGATCGAGTGCACCGTCGCGTGCGGCATGCTCGGAGTCGAGGTGGTTCTTCTCAACACCGGTCTCGCTGCCCGCCAGATCGAGACGATCGCTGCCCGCCACCAGCTCCGAGTACTGTTCGTCGACGACGAGTTCGACTCGATGGTGCGCTACCTGCCCGACGATGTCACCCGTGTGAGCCTGTCGTCTCATACCGCCGTTCCGCGTCGGCGCACGCTCGAACACTTCGTCGCACCACCGTCCGCCACATTCACCAGGCCGGATCGGCCAGGATCGGTGGTCGTGTTGACCTCCGGAACCAGCGGGTCGCCGAAGGGTGCGGTACGTCCCACACCGAAGGGCTTCGGAACAGTGGCGGCCATGCTGTCTCGCATGCCCCTTCGGATGAACGAGAGGATGCTGATCGCGGCACCGATGTTCCACAGCTGGGGACTCGCGGCACTGCAGATCAGTACTCCGCTGCGCGCCACGGTGGTTCTCCAGGATCGATTCGATCCGGAAGATTGCTTGCGGGCGATCGAGGCGCACCGTTGTACCTCGTTGATCGCCGTTCCGATCATGCTGCAGCGGATACTCGACCTGCCCGACGAGGTCCGATCACGCTACGACACCTCGAGCCTACGAGTCGTCGCGTGCAGTGGGTCGGCATTGACCGGATCGACCGTCAGCCGCTTCATGGACGTCTTCGGTGACGTCCTCTACAACTTCTACGGTTCCACCGAGGTCTCGTGGGCCACGATCGCTACTCCCGAAGACCTGCGCGCAGCCCCCGCCACCGCCGGACGTCCCCCTCTGGGTACGACGGTCGCGGTTCTCGACGCGAACGGTACTGCCGTTCCGGTGGGAACCCTGGGCCGAATTTTCGTCGGCAACGACATGTTGTTCGACGGGTACACCAACGCCGAACCTCCGTCGACGGCCTCCGCCCGCGGAGCTGCCCTGATGGACACCGGCGATCTCGGGTACATCGACTGCAACGGACGGCTGTTCGTCTGTGGCAGGGACGACGAGATGATCATTTCCGGAGGCGAGAACGTCTTTCCCGGCCCCGTCGAGGATGCGATCGCCAATCTTCCTCAGGTCGGCGAGGTCGCGGTCGTCGGTGTGCCCGACCTTGAATACGGGCAGCGTTTGGCCGCGTTCGTCGTCGGCCGCGGATCGGCCGGCCTCGATGCGGACATGGTGCGCGCCTACATCCGAAATCGGTTGAGCCGCTTCTGCGTTCCCCGCGACATCACGTTCCTCGACGAGCTGCCCCGAACGGCGACCGGCAAGGTGATCAAGAGGATGCTGATCGAGCCGCCCACCGCCGCTGGGATGTAGCCCTCAACCCGAAGGCACGGGCAGCGATAGCCAGCCCCTCTGCCGATGCGTTGCAGCTTGGGCACCCTCGACGCCCACACACACCGTTAGAATTTGCTCGATCGCCACCTCCTTCCGATCGTTCACTTAGTGCCGCGCTTTGTACCTACTGTCTCAGTTGCTTAACTATTCAGAATCTGAGACTGTTGTTCGCGACACGGGAGGAACGCGAATCGCTATGTCGAAGGCATCGGAAGACCCCGGAGAGGGAAGGCCCGCGCAGGACCGAAGCGCGCATTCTTCCTTCCTTCAACTGTTCCTGGAAGCAACTCGCGCAGAACAAGTCTGCGACGACAAACAGGCTTCACGCGACAACCGTGACGGTGGGCCGGTTTCTCTGCGCTGAACAGATCGACAGATACCTCCGTCCTGGTTCCATCACCCGAGCCGGTCCCATGCCTGATAATCGGGTGACCGAAGGTGAGGATCGGAGGCCGTCATGAACACATCGTTGGCGCTGGTTGCCGTAGTCGCCGGCTTCGCCGTCGTTCTGGGAGCCTTCGTCGTCGTTGCACGCATACTTCGCTCGCGCATGCGGCGCGGTCGCTTTCACGGAATCGACAGCGCTGTCGGAGGATCGGCCTTCATGGGCTCACCACGCGAGCGTGGGATCACTCCCCCTGATCACGGTGATCCACGTACGAACACCGAACAGATCGACCCGTAGCCGAGTTCGCCTCCGCCTGCGGTTCCGCTGAAAACCCCTGCCATGATCTGTCGACACCGCAGACAAGGGAGAGGCACACCATGATCGACGAAGAATCCACGAATCGGAACAGGGGACCGCGCTTCGAGGACGGACTCGAGGTCCGCCAGAACGTGATGGGCGAAGACTACGTCGACAAAGCGTTCGCCAATGCCGCCGACACCGACTCCGCTGCACTGCAAGACTTCGTCACCGACACCGTGTGGGGCGGCGTGTGGACGCGGCCCGGCCTCGATCACCGCAGCCGCAGCCTGCTCAATCTCGGAATCCTCATCGCGCTGCGCGCCCACGAGGAACTGGCAGGACACGTGCGCGGAGCTCTCCGCAACGGCCTCACCCGAACCGAGATCACCGAAACCGTCATCCACACGGCGGGGTACTGCGGTGCGCCTGCCGCACTGGCGGCGATGCGCGTCGTACAGGAGGTGCTCGACGCCGAACTTGGGCCGCTGGTGCCAGAGTGAGACGACGAACGAGTCGAATGACCGATGACGGCACCCGCGCATAGCGCCCACGAATTGGGTACACCGGATGCATGCCGGAACTACCCGAAGTGGAAAACGCCCGACAGGTCGTCGAGAAAGCTCTCGGTCGCGTCATCGTGGACATCGATGACACCGACACGTTCGAGTGCCGACCACACATGCCGGGCGATATCGCCCGCGCACTGACGGGCGGGAAACTCACCGAGGCGCGGCGACGCGGCAAGGCGATGTGGTGCGAAACCGTCACGGCCGACGGCTCGAGCGGCCCGACTCTGGGCATTCACCTGGGCATGGGCGGACGCGTCATCGTCACCGCTCCCGACGGTGAGCGGACCTCGCAGTACGGAGGCGGCGATCCACATGTCGGTGAGCGTCCGACCGACAAGCCGGAGTGGACGCGGTTCTCCATGACGTTCGACGACGGTGGGCACCTCCGACTCTTCGACAAGCGCCGCCTCGGCCGGGTTCGACTCGAACCCGATATCGACGCTCTCGGTCCGGACGCTGCGGAGATCACGCGAGACGACTTCCGTCACCGAATCGGTTCCAGCGGTGCACCTCTCAAAGCGAGGCTGCTCGACCAAGCGGCGATAGCGGGGGTCGGCAATCTATTGGCCGACGAGGTGCTGTGGCAGAGCGAGCAATCCCCGTCCAGGCGAGCCAAGACACTCACGACAGAGGAGCTCGACGACCTTCGCGTCGTTCTGCGTCGTGCGATCAGATCAGCGACGAAGAAAGGCGGCGTGCACACCGGGGAGATCATTCCCTTCCGAAAAACGGACGCGGCGTGCCCTCGATGTGGTGCCCCGATGGCACGCGGAACGGTGGGCGGCCGCACGACCTGGTGGTGTTCTCGCGAGCAATCCTGATCTCGTCCAGTGCGAGGGAAGGTGCTCGATCGCGCTGTAGGACAGTATTTTTCGATAAAGTCAAGCTAATCCTGGATGCGGCACAACTACACCGGACGGCGTACGGTGTTGGCAGCTTCGGACGTCACCGAGGCTGCCGACTTCGCCGGAGGGTGCATGCTTTCGACCGCCGACACAGACCCAGCTCCTCACGTCACCTATCTGCCTCACCGTCATTGTTTCGCCGTCTGGCACAGCACCCCGGAGGCGACGCTCGAAGGAAAGTCCACCCCCATCGAGCTCGCGGTTCCCGGCGCGGACGGAACCGTTGCCGTTCGTACCGTAGGCGCGCAACTCGTGGCAGCGAACGCCGGCGAGCTCCGAACCGCAGCCCGCTCCGCGACAGGTCCATCGGCTCTCGGATGGTTGGCGATCCTGAACCACGTCGAGGACAACCCCGACGTGAGTGGGATTCCCCGAGCTCTCGTCGATGCACTCCCGCCTGCGGCGCACGCGGTTCCCAACGCCGGCGGGTCGAGCGTGCTGACAGCACACGGTGCCGCTGAGGCACTCCGCGCCAGCCTGCACCTGCAGAACCATCTGATCGAGCATGCGTCGGCCTTCACGCCCAGGCCCTATCAAGTGCACGGTGCGGCCTGGATGCCGACCGTTCAGGAGGTCGGAGGCGGCGGAATCCTCGCCGACGAGATGGGGCTGGGCAAAACGCTCCAGGCCATTTCGCACATGATCGTCGGAGCACGACGAGGCGAGGGCAACTATCTGGTTGTGTGCCCGACGTCGTTGATCAGCAACTGGCGGCGAGAAATCGAGAATTTTTCCGACGGCGAATTGGTCGTCAACGTATACCGCGGGCCGTCCCGCACCCTCGAGCAATGCGCCGACGCAGGCTCGGTGACAGTCACCGGGTACCCCACCCTGCGTACCGATGCAGAGCGATTGAGCGAAATATTCTGGAGCACAGTGTTTTTCGATGAGGCGCACGTCATGAAGAACTCCCGGACCAAGATAGCAAGAGCGGCGCGTCGGCTGAATTCCACCACGCGCATCGCCCTGACCGGCACGCCCGTCGAGAACCGCATGGATGAACTCTGGGCCTTGATCGATCTCACCAATCCCGGTTTGCTCGGAACCCGGGCTCGGTTCACTCGACGATTCTCAGCACCCATCGAGCAGGGAGGCTCAGCGGCCGCACTCGCACAACTGTCGAGTGCGATCGCGCCGGTCGTCCTTCGACGGACGAAGGCCGAGGTTGCGACGGATTTGCCGCCGAAGCACCACATCGATGTCCTGTGTCCCATTTCGAACGAGCAAGCATCGCTGTACAATTCGGCCGTCGAAGGAGCATTCGACACCGGTTTCGGCAGCAATCGCGGCCGTGGAACAGCAGTGCTGGCGCTACTGACGTCGCTCAAACTGATCTGCAACCACCCGGGCCTCGTCAATGGAGACTTGTCTCGGTTGGCCGATCGCTCGGGCAAACTCGACAGGCTCACCGACATCGTCGAGGAGCTCGCCGAATCCTCGCGCGCTGCACTCGTCTTCACCCAGTACCGCCGCACCGGAGAGATTCTCGCCGAGCACCTCGAAGGCCTCACCGGAGCCCCGATTCCGTTCTTTCACGGCGGGCTCGACGTGGGCGAGCGCGACAGGATGGTCGACGAATTTCAGAACAGCGACCGATCCCCCGTCATGGTCCTCAGCCTGAGGGCGGCGGGGTACGGCCTCAATCTCACCCGTGCCAGCACGGTGATTCACTACGACAGGTGGTGGAACCCCGCCGTCGAGGCGCAGGCCACAGACCGAGTTCACCGTATCGGGCAGAAGTCCGGGGTGACGGTCATGGCACTGACGACGGAGGGGACACTGGAGGAGCACATCGCTTCACTCCATACCCGGAAGAAGGCGATCGCCGGATTGACCGAGAGCAACAACGAGTCGGCTCTGGCGGCGCTCGACGACTCGACATTGCGAGAAACGCTGTCGCTGCGGGCGGTGACGCGCTGATGGCCACAACACCGCAGCCTGCCGCCTTCGGGTCGACGCCCTGGGGGAAAGACTGGATCAGGCGAGTCGAACCCATCGCCGTCACCCGGCCGAACCCGATGCTCCCGCGAGCACGAAGCCTGGTGCGCAACGACGCAGTTGCAGTGGACCCCAGCAAGATCGGAGAGTTTCGCTGCGTCGTGTCAACGGGCAAGAAGGTCGAGACCGCCGTGATCTCCCTCCCCCGCTACGGAGCGGCCGAACGGAAGTCGGTGCTGCGCATCCTCGCCTGCCTCACGCGCAGGGGCATAGCCCGCGGTGACCTCCCCGACGAGGTCCACGCCGAACTCGTAGCGAGCGCACTGTCGCCGGTCCCGAACGTAACCGAAACGTCCTGCACGTGCTCCAGAAGAATCGATCCGTGTCTCCACGTGACGGCCGCTACCTACGCCGTCAGTCTGATCGTCGATCAGATGCCGACGTCGGCATTGGCCGTCCGTGGAGTCGATCTGTCGGCTACAACCGTGTCGACGGACTTTCCACGGCGTTGGATGCCGATAGAAAGTGTCGATGCCACATCGTTTTTCGGCTGAGCCGAGACTGTGCGACTCAGACCAGTCCGCTGGTCAGGAAGTCGCTTCGACTGCCAGCCGAGCGAGTGTGTCGTTCAGCTGGTCCTCGGTGACCAGCGGGAACTTGATCTGCTGCAGAAGCTTTTTGTCCGTCACCTTCGACCAGTCGTAGGTGTGGCGCACCAACGTCTCGTTGGGACCCTGAGACTCCAACTCCCACAGCCACTCCCAGCCGGGAGGCTCGTTGCCTGCGGGTGCCGTCTTCCATGCGAGCAGCTTGTCCTTGATGTAACCGCTGACATGGTTGTCGGTTTGGTACTCGCCTCCCATGTGATCGCCCTGCATGTTCATCGTGAACTTCTCGCCGACCTTCTGAATGCGGTCGGCGTGGTCCACGCTCCGGACGAACCCGGATCCGTCGAGAGCCTGATGACGCTCGGGGTTGGACAGCACATCGAAAACTGCGTCGACGGGCGCTTCGATGGTGCGTTCGACTGTGACCTTGGTGTTCTCTGTCATGACTACCGCTTGCCCAGAACTCGCCACCTTCAATCGCCGAGCCACGGAAGACGCGACGCCGATGTTGCAGTCCCCCTGCATTCGAGCGTTTTCTGAAACTTTTTGCAACCTATTGCAACAACCTGAACGTCGTGTGAAAGTGGTTACACACCGCTCGGGTTGAGATGTACGCAACAGGACCGAAATGAGGAACCGTGGTCGCAAAGTTGAAGGACGTTGCCATCGAGGCCGGAGTCTCCATGGCGACTGCCTCGCGAGCGTTCACTTCGGTCGACCTGCTGGCCCCGCACACTCGACAGCGGGTATTGGAAGCCGCTCGCCGGATCGGCTACGACGCACCGGCACCGACGAGGGCGCGCACCATCCTCGTCCTGGTTCCCGACGTGTCGAACGCCGTGTACGCGAGAATGTTGCGGGCAATCCAGGAAAAGCTGTGGCCGGGTCGTCACCGCATGCTTCTTGCCGACACCGCCGAGGATCCGGCACGCGAGATCGAGTTGCTCGACACGGTCGGCCGAGAAGCCGACGCGGTGATTCTGTGCTCTCCCCGATCGAACCTAGCGGACGTGGCCCGGGCGATCGGTTCGACCCCACTCGTCGTCGTCAACGGCGAGTCGAACGGCTCTCCCGTTATCTTGATGGATGTCGAGCAGGGTCTGCGTCAAGCTGCAGAACATCTACAGTCTCTCGGGCACCAGTCTTTCGTCTACGTTCCTGGCCCGGCGGCCTCGTGGGCCAACCGCACGCGCGCGCAAATCCTGTCCGACCTGTCGTCCGAGCGAGGGTTCGACCTTGCGGTCGTCGGCAACCAATCGGCGGACGTGCACGGTGGGTTGGCCGCGGCCGCGGCTGTGGCGGCAAGTGGCGCAACGGCGGTAGTCGCGTACAACGACATGGTCGCCATGGGAGTTCAAGCCGGAATCCGTTCCCTCGGCTATCGGTGCCCGACCGACATCAGCATCGTCGGTATCGACAACGTCGATGTCGCAGCAGCATCGGATCCCGGTCTGACCACGGTGATGGTCGACATCGAGAGCAGCGGGTCCCTGAGCATCGGGCTCATCATGGACCAAATCGACGGAAAGCCATGGCGCGAGGGCTCGGTTCGATTGCGATCCCAGCTCATCGTCCGTGGGTCGACGGCCCGACCGCCGGAATCCGCACCCCGATCTGCTCGCAGCGCGCGCGAAATCGAACGCAGCGCGTCAACCTCTCGTTGAAGAAAGAGACGAACAATCATGTTTCATCGATCGAAGTGTGCCGTTTTCACGGCTGCCGTGGTCACGATTCTCGGGATGACCGCGTGCGGTAGCTCGACCGTGGACCGTCCCAATGATTTTCCCGAGGGCTCGACCATGGCCGAGTTGGCGGCGGCACCGAAAATCAAGGTGGGCGCGTCACCGAACCAACCTGGTTTGGCCGAGCTGAACCTTCAGCACGACTGGGAAGGGTTCAACATCGATCTGGCGGTGTTGCTCGTCGAATCCTTGGGCGTGTCCAGCGATGACATCGAATGGGTTCACACCACCGCCGCCAACCGAATTCCCTTTCTGAAGCAGGGGAAGGTGGACCTGTTCGCCACAGCCCTAGCCATCACTCCAGCGCGCGAAGAGGCCATCTCGATCTCCGGACCTTACCTCGACACGGCCCCTCAGTTGATGGTCAGAAAGGACGACGCCGAACGCATCAAGTCGCTCCAGGATGTTCCTGCAGGCACCAAAGTGTGTGTGCTACAGGGCAGCCAGGGACAACCACGCGTGGCGGAGTTCATCCCGCAGGCGGAGATCTCCGAGTTCAACACTCTGACGAACTGCGTCCGGGCACTCGAACAAGGCACCGTCGATGCCATCGACTCGACCGCACCGCTGCTTGCGGGATTCGTGGTCGACAAACCGGACGAGTTCGCTCTTGCGCCCATGACGTACGGCGACGGTGAGAAGTGGGGTATCGGTTTGGCCGACGATCGCAGCGACCTGTGCGAGTACTTCAACGAACAGCTGACGCAGGCTTTCGACGACGGCACCATCGAGGAACTCTGGGACCGCCATATGGGTGCCTCCGGCCTGAAGGCCCCAGTCGCCCCCGAATCCATGACCAGCTGCTGATGCCCGGACCGATTCGGGAAAGGACCTACTCGACATGAACGCAATCATCGACAATATCGACGTCTTCTGGGAAGGGTTCGTCAATACCGTTCTCCTGGTGGTGATCTCGGGACTGATGTCCATGGCGGCCGGATTGGTGCTCGCGTCTTTCGCGATCTCGCCCATCCCGCTACTACAGAGAATCAGCGGCATCTATGTCGGACTCATGCGGAACATTCCCGCCGCAGCGCATCTGTTCTTCACCATCTTCATACTCCCCCTGCTCGGCGTACGTCTGTCGTTCTTCGCACTTGCCACCATCGGCATCACGTTGTACTTCTCGGCCTACTACTGCGACGCAGTCCGTTCCGGTATCAATGCCATCGGCCAGGGCCAACTCGAAGCATCACGCGCCATCGGGCTACGCAAGGCGCAGACGCTTCGGTTGATCGTGTTGCCTCAAGGACTACGTAACTCCGTTCCACCACTGATCAATACGACGATCGCACTCGTCAAGGTGACCGCAATTGCCGGCGTCTTCGGCGTGACCGAATTGTTCGGCGCAATGCTGCAACTCATCAATACCAACGATTCGGCCGTGATCGCACTGATGCTGTTCACCGCACTGCTGTACTCGGCAATAACTGTTCCGGCCGGACTTCTCGCGGCCGCCGTGGAACGAAAGGTTGCGTTCACTTCCTGATGACTACAACACTTTTCGAGCAACCAGGACCAAGGGAACGGCGCCGGATCCGGGCGTGGACCGCAGGCGGGGCCATCCCCATCGTCGCGGTGGTCGCCCTGGCGGCAATAGTCCTGAACAACGCGGACCTGTTCGACCCCGAGATATGGTCGGTACTCGGTCGCGCCGACCTCGCCGCGGCGCTGCTCCGCGGTGTACTCGCCACCCTGCAGGTCGCCCTGTTCACGGTGGTGCTGTCACTGTTCTTCGGTCTGCTGCTCGCGCTTGCGCAGATGTCGTCGAATCCGATGGTCAATGTCCCTGCCCGGATCTGGGTTCAGACACTGCGCGGACTGCCGGAACTGCTCCTGGTCTTCTTCATCTACCTGGGTGTGCCGGCGGCCACCGGTTTCAACATCAGCACCTTCTGGGCGTTGGTCATCGGACTCGTACTCTGGGAGAGCACGTCCATGGCCGAGGTGTTCCGCGGTGGATTCCACGCCCTCCCTCGCGGCCAGAGCGAAGCTGCGATGGCAGTGGGGCTGCGCACCGTCAAGACGCTCCGATTTGTCCTACTCCCCCAGGTCGTACGGCAGATTCTGCCCAGTCTCGTCAGCGAGATGGTGCGCGTCACCAAAGCGTCGTCGCTCGGTTTCGTGATCGGCTACACCGATCTGCTGCTCACTGGAGAACTCGCGATCGAATATCTCGGCGGAGAGTACGCAGCACCGGTCTTCGCCGCCGTGGCTGCTCTGTACGTGCTGCTGTGCCTCATTCTGGGTCGACTGTCGAACATATTGAGTGAAAGGCTTCACTGACAATGACTTTCGTAGAACACAAGGGTTCCGATCATGAGCAAGGTGCATCCTTGCGGGAGGCCGGAACGATGATTTCGGTCAAAGGAGTTCAGAAGTGGTTCGGCAGCCATCAGGCGTTGGCCGATATAGATCTCGAGGTCTCGACCGGTGAGGTCGTCGTCATTCTGGGGCCCTCCGGTTCCGGCAAGTCGACCCTGTGTCGAACCATGAATCGATTGGAGCCGATCGACGGTGGCGTCATCGAGATCGACGGTGTGCCGCTGCCCGAGGAGAGCGCCGAACTCGCCCGGCTGCGCTCGGAAGTCGGAATGGTGTTTCAACAGTTCAACCTGTTCGCACACATGACGGTACTCGAGAACGTCATGCTCGGTCCGGTTCAAGCTCGAGGCGTCGACGCCGGTGAAGCCCGTACGCACGCAATGGATCTCCTCACCCGTGTCGGAGTCGAATCTCAAGCAGACAAACGCCCCGCTCAGCTCTCGGGTGGCCAGCAACAACGTGTCGCCATAGCGCGGGCTCTCGCGATGAACCCCAAGGTGATGCTGTTCGACGAACCGACGTCGGCTCTCGATCCCGAGATGATCAAGGAGGTCCTCGACGTCATCGTCGAACTGACCAAGGGAGGCATGACGATGGTGGTGGTCACGCACGAGATGAAATTCGCGCAGACCGCTGCCGATCGGATCATCTTCATGGCAGACGGGAGAATCGTCGAAGAGAGCACGCCCGACGTGTTCTTCACGGACTGCAAGACCGATCGAGCACGCGAGTTTCTCGCCAAAGTGCTCTGACATCTCACCCGCATCACTGAAATGAGCCTTCTCACAATATGACTCGAAAAATAGTCGACGCCCGCGTCATCGTCACCAGTCCTGGACGAAACTACGTCACTCTGAAGTTGACGACCGACGACGGTCTGATCGGGTGGGGCGATGCCACGGTCAACGGCCGGGAGCTCGCTGTTGCCAGTTACCTTCGCGATCATCTCGCGCCGTTCTTGATCGGTCGCGACGCCGAGCGCATCGAGGACACCTGGCAGTACCTCTACCGTGGTGCCTACTGGCGTCGCGGACCGGTCACGATGGCCGCCATCGGGGCGGTGGATCTGGCCCTGTGGGACATCAAGGGCAAAGCCGCCGACATGCCGGTCTATCAGCTCCTCGGTGGTGCTGCGCGCGACCGTGTTCTGACCTACACGCACGCCACCGGTTGGGACCTGCCCGAGCTTCTCGAATCGGTGAACAAGCGCCGAGACGAGGGGTTCCGTGCTGTCCGTGTGCAATTCGGCGTCCCCGGTCTGGACAAGGTGTACGGCGTCACTCGAGGTTCGGCAAGTTACGAACCCGCGGGGCGCGGCGTCGGCCCTGTCGAAGAGCAGTGGGACACCGCCGCGTACCTCCGACACGCGCCGGACGTGTTGGCGGCCGTACGCGAGGCGGTCGGACCCGAGTTGCACCTGCTGCACGACGTCCACCATCGGCTCAATCCCACCGAGGCAGCGCGACTCGGCAAAGCCCTCGAAGCGGTGAACCTGTTCTGGCTCGAAGACGTGATGCCCGCCGAGAATCAACAGCTGCTCCGCACGGTCCGGGCGCACACGACGGTTCCACTGGCGATCGGCGAGGTGTTCAACACCGTCTGGGACTGCCAGCAGTTGATCACCGAGCGCCTCATCGACTACATCAGGACTGCAATCGTGCACGCGGGTGGCATTTCGCACGTCCGCAAGATATTCGCTCTCGCAGAGATCTTTCAGGTCATGGGTGCGCCGCACGGTCCGTCGGATGTGTCTCCGATCAACCTGTCCGCGTCGTTGCACCTGGGTCTGGCCACCACCAATTTCGCGATACAGGAATTCATGGGTTATCCCGAACAGGTCTCCGAGGTGTTCCGCCCGAGCTACACCTACGACGACGGCTACCTACATCCAGGCGATGCACCCGGCCTCGGCGTCGAGGTGGACGAGGCTGCCGCCGAACGCTTTCCGTACGAACGCGCGTATCTGCCGGTCGCACGTAATCTCGACGGTTCGGTGAAGGACTGGTGACGATCATTCGCACTCCGTTGCCCCGTTTGTCGGCTGCCACGGCCCCACCGTCGTCAACGGGTAGAAACCGTCCACCGGAACAAGGCATCGTCCACCTCGGTCTCGGTAACTTCCACCGGGCGCATCAAGCCGTGTACACCGAGGCAGCACTCGCGCATCAGGACAGTGCCTGGGGCATCCTGGGCGTCGCAAGTAGATCCGGAACGGTAGCCGATGCCTTGCGCGCGCAGGACCTGAGGTACTCGGTGGCGGAAATCTCGCCCGCGGGCGCGACCTACAGCGTTCCTTCGGTTCATACCGGCGCGCTTGTGGCCGCTCGGGAACCGGACGACGTCGTCGCTGCGCTCTCGGATCGGACCACGAAGATCGTGTCCTTGACTGTCACCGAGAACGGGTACACGTACAGCCCTGCCACCAAGGGTCTGCAACTCGACCACCCGGATATCGCTCATGATCTTGCCGGCGGTGCTCCGAGATCCACCATCGGCCTGATCGTCCGAGGTTTGCAGGGGCGCGTCGCGCACAACACGCCTGTGACGGTCCTGAGCTGCGACAACCTGAACAACAACGGTGAGCACACTCGAAGACTGGTGCTGGAGTTCGCAGCCCAGCTGCCGGGCTCCGAATCAGGTGAGCTCTCGACGTGGATCGAGCAGAACGTGGCGTTTCCCTCCACGATGGTCGACCGAATAGTCCCCGCCACCACCGACGCTCATCGGTCGAACCTGGCGCGCGACATGGGTTTCGAGGACTCGATACCCGTGGCTGCCGAACCGTTCAGCATGTGGATTCTGGAGGACAACTTTGCCGCCGGTCGGCCGGCGTGGGAAGCCGGCGGTGCAGTGTTCTCGGACCAAGTCGGCCGGTACGAACAGCTGAAAGTACGACTGTTGAACGGAACTCATTCGCTCATAGCGTATTTGGGTGCCCTGTCGGGCGCGGCGACGATACCGGAGTCGGTTGCACAGAGCTTCGTCGATCGGGCCGCGCACACGATACTGCGGGACGAGTATCTACCGAGCGTGGACGTTCCCGATGGCATAGATCCTGACCTGTACGAGGAACAACTGTTCGTCAGATGGAGCAACACGGCGTTGGGGCACCGCACGCAGCAGGTGGGGTCCGACGGTTCGGTCAAACTGCGAGAACGTATTCCGGAACCAGCGATGATGCTCCGTGACGCCGGGCGGACTCCCCACTTGATGGCTTTGACCACAGCGGCGTACTTGACCTGCCTGGCCCCGATCGACGGCTTCGATCCAGGACCTCATGCGACCGCCATGCAGGATCCGGCGCGAGGATGGCTTTCCCAGCTTGCATCGCGCAGCACATCCGGTACGCAGATGGCGAAGGGCGCGCTCACCGACCGGCGGTTGCTCGGTGACGACATCGCCGACTGGGTCCCGTTCGTCGAACGAACCGGCGAGTTGATCGATGTCATCGTCGGACACGGAATCGACGCAGCGACGTCCGAAGCATTGAAAGGTGATCGATGAACCGCAGGAGCGAGCCGTCGGCGCTACTTCGCGAGACCCGCGTCGTAGCTGTCCTACGTGCGAAATCTGCCACCGAGTACGCGCCGGTCGTGGAGGCACTGATCGCCGGTGGGGTTGTGAGCATCGAACTGACCCTGAGCACCCACGGCGTCATCGAAGAGCTGCCGAACCTACTGCAGCGATTCGGTCCAGACGCCGAACTCGGCGTGGGCACCGTGACAACACCCGCCCAGGCGAGCGAGGCCATCGATGCAGGGGCCGCGTACCTGGTCACACCGATCACCGAGACACCGATCATCGACATCGCGATCGATCGAGGGGTGCCGGTGTTTCCGGGCGGGTTGACTCCCACCGAACTACATCGCGGTTGGACGGCAGGTGCCACCGCAGTGAAGGTCTTCCCTGCATCGAAGGTCGGCGCTGGCTATGTCGCCGACCTGCGTGGACCATTTCCCGATATCGAAGTCATTCCCTCGGGAGGAGTGGGCATCGCCGAAGCGGCCGCGTGGATTCGAGCAGGCGCGGTGGCGGTGAGCATGGGCGGGCCACTGCTCGGTGACGCGTTCTCCGGTGGAGACATCCGTGAATTGACAAGGCGTGCCGAAGAAATACGCCGTGTCGTGGATGAGGCGGCGGCACTGTGAGGTCTCGACTGTCCACTCCCTACGTCGTGACCTTCGGCGAAACCATGGCGCTGTTCCGCAGCGAACATCCAGGACCGTTCGCCCATGCCGGAAACGTGGCCGTGGGAATCGGCGGAGCCGAGTCCAACGTCGCGATCGGACTGCAACGCCTGGGTACTTCGGCGGTCTGGTGCAGCAGGCTCGGCTCCGATGCACCGGGTGAGTTGGTACGCAGAGAGATCAGAGCCGAGGGCGTCCACGTCGTCGCGCCCGAGGACTGCACTGCTCCTACCGGCGTCATGGTCAAAGAACTCAGAACGCCCACCATGCAGCGGGTGACCTACTATCGCGCACACAGCGCGGCATCACGGATCACCCCCGACGACGTCGACTCCGACATCGTGTCGGGCGCAGCCCTGTTGCACGTCACCGGGATAACTCCTGCCCTGTCTGCGCAAGCCTCCGAGACCTGGCGTCAGGTGATCGCTCGGACTCGCGACAGCGGTGTGCGCGTGTCATTCGACGTGAACTATCGCAGCGCTCTCTGGTCGAGCGACGTTGCTGCCCAGGTCTATCGAGACATACTCCCCTTCGTCGACGTCGTGTTCGCGGGCGAGGACGAAGCTGCACTCGTGCTCGGGCCCGCTCACGCCGACGACCCGGAGTCACTGGCCCGAGGGCTCGCCGAGTTCGGCCCCTCGCAGGTGGTCATCAAGCGCGGCGCCGACGGTGCCCACGCGATCATCGATGGCGAGACCTACCGACAGGATGCGATCTCGATCGATCCCGTCGACACCGTAGGAGCGGGCGATGCATTCGTCGCGGGCTACCTCGCCGAGTTGATCGACGGCCACGATGCCGCACAGCGGCTGCGCACCGCCGTGCGGACCGGAGCCTTCGCATGTCTGGCCCGTGGGGACTGGGAGGGGTTACCGCGACGACGTGAGCTCGAGCTGCTCGAGGGGTGCGAACCCGTCATCCGATGAACGGGTGATCGACGGTCGAGCAGTTCCTCGTTGTCGGCTTCCACGCGACTGCACAACCGTCAGAGAATGCGACTCAAGAATTGTTGTGTACGAGCGTTTTTGGGACTGTCGAAGAACTCGCCGGGAGGTGCCTCTTCCACGATCTTCCCGTCGCTCATGAAGACGACCCTGTCTGCGGCCGCTTTCGCGAAGCCCATTTCGTGGCTCACCACCACCATCGTCATGCCCTCGTCGCGCAGCCGAAGCATGACGTCGAGCACCTCGTTGACCATCTCGGGATCGAGGGCAGACGTGGGCTCGTCGAACAGCATCACTTCGGGCTTCATCGCCAACGCTCGGGCGATCGCCACGCGTTGCTGCTGTCCACCGGACAGTTGCGACGGGTAGTTCTCCCCCTTGTCCGCAAGGCCGACGAGGTCGAGCAGTTCCTGAGCTTGCCTGCGCGCCTTGTCCTTCTGCGTGCCGAGGACATGACGTGGACCCGATGCGACGTTGTCCAGCGCCGTCATCATGGGAAACAGGTTGAAGCTCTGGAACACCATTCCTGTGTGGTGCCGCTGCTTGGCGATCTGCGCCTCCGACAGCGGCGTTCGCTTGGCCCCTTCCGAGAAGCCCATCATCTCGCCGCATACTCGGACGGTCCCGGATTCGATCGTTTCGAGACAGTTGAGCGTGCGTAGCAAGGTGCTCTTTCCACTTCCCGACGGCCCGAGGAGCAGGACCACTTCCCCCTTGTCCACCGTGAAATCGATGTCGTCGAGGACGACGAGATCGTTGTAGGCCTTTGTCATATTCCTGACCTCGACCATCGTCGTGGTCTTCGTGGTCGCAGATGTCGCACTCGTCATCGGTTCACGGCCTCGGCTTTCATCGCGCTGTCGTCGATCGTCGGACTCGACGGGCCGCCCTTACGGCGGTAATTGCGGTCGTATCCACGCCCTACTCGTACTTCGATCATCTTCTGAATCAACCCCCACAGAGTCGTCAGCACCAGGAAGTACAACGCTGCCGCGCAGAGCCCTTCCAGCACTCGGAAATTCACCTGCACCAAGAACTGTGTGCGTCGCAGCAATTCCTGTACGGAAATGACCGACACCAGAGTTGTGGTCTTGAGCAACCCGTTGAAGCTGTTGCCGAGTGGAGGAATCATCACCCGCAGCGCCTGTGGAAGAACCACCACGCGGAAGACCTTCGTGGGTGACATGCCCAGGGCCCGTGCCGCTTCCGTCTGTCCGGTGGGAACCGACAGCAATCCGGAACGGACTATTTCCGACAGGTATGCGGCTTCGTTGAGAACCAGGCCCACGAGTGCCGCCTCGATCACACCCAGTTTGATGCCGACCTGAGGCAGTCCGGTGTAGATGATCACCAGCTGCACCAGTAGAGGCGTGCCGCGCATCAGCCACACGTAGAACCCGGCGACTATCCGCAGGGGCACGAGCTTGGATGATCGCGCGGAGGCCACCACCACTGCGAGAGCGAGTCCGAGGATCATGCTGACCACGGTGAGCCAGATCGTGACCCACGCGCCTTCGAGCAGCTGAGTGCTCGTCAGGATGGAGAAGAATGCGTCCCAGGACCACATGGGGGTGCCTTTCGACTTGCGTTGGTCGGATCAGCTGTCGAGAGGACCGGTGCTGACGGCAATGTCGCCGTCGTATCCGGTGACGTCGTACTGCTCGAACAGCTCGGGCAGATATCCATCGCTCCTCATCTCCGACAGCACTCGCGCCACCTCAGCGGAGGATTTGCTGCCCTTGGCGAATCCCATTGCCAGGGGTGCCTCGTTGATTCCACCGACGGCTGTCTCGAAGCGTCCGTCTTCCTGGTAGAACGACGTGACCGACTCGACGATGGAGGTGCCGTCGAGCTGTCCCGCCGAAAGCGCCTGATAGGCATCGGCATTGGTTTTGAACGTCTGCACCGTCAGCGCCGGCTTTCCCTCGGCCGCAAATTGCTCGGCCATGGCGGTCAGCGTGTCGAATTCGTATCCGGGCGCTTCGACCCCGATGGTCTTGCCCGCCAGGTCGTCCACGCTGGAGATCGATTCGGGGTTGCCCGACGGCACCGAGATCGAGACTGCCTGCACCTCGTACGGAACGAGATCGATGGTCTCGGCACGTGCAGGCGTGTAGAACATGCCGGTGTCGATCATGTCCCAGCGGCCGGCCTGCACACCGGGAATCTGTGCCTCGAACTCGATGTTGACGAACTTCGGCGTCAGACACAGGCGCTTGGCGATCTCCTTACCGAGGTCGACGCGCATGCCGATCACGTCGCCGTTCGGATCGACGTACTGCATCGGCGGAAGAGTCGCGTTGGTGGCCATCGTCAGTACGCCTTCTTCGGCGAGGTCCGAAGCACCGAGCGTGGGTGTGCAATCCGTCGGCGCGGCTGCGGAATCGTCCGAGGAACTACAGGCAGTGAGGCCGGCCACCACAACAGCGATAGCGGCGAGTCCTGTTAACTTGCGCATTGAGCGAGCCTTTCGATATCGACTGCAGCACTACACGTTCGAGGACGGGGCGGCAGCGATGATGACGGAGTGATTCGAGAAGGGCCGATCCTTTGGGATCGATTGCATCAAGCGTCGCAGACGAATTCGGAGGCGTCAACGCGGTTAACACTGCCGACACGCGGTACATCAACTGTTAACCGTTCGCACGTGATCGCGCTCCCCGTTCCTGCGATCCGAGAACGTCGATCACAGTGCGGCACACGACGCTCGCTCCACCAGACGAGCACCGATTCGATACGTACGCCCGTCGGGTTCGAGTGAGTCCTTGATCTGCTGGAACAACAAGTCCATGGCCACGTTGGCCAATTGGGCCGCGCCGTTGTCGACGACTGTGATTGCCGGCTGCCACATCGCGAGCCACGGCATGTCCTCGTGGCAGATCATCGACAACTCGTCCGGTACCGACACACCTCTGCCGACGAGCGTGGGCAGGATGCCGAAGACAGCCTCGTGGTTGGCCGCGTACAGAGCAGTCATTGCCTGGGGTGCATCCAGTAACGAGTTGATCGCTTCGGCACCGAATTCCGTGGTGAACGGACCTTTCCGTACGATCGTCTCGTCGACCGGAACACCTGCGTCGGCCAGCGCCAGTCGATAACCCTCGTAGCGCTCACGTCCGGACGTCGCATCCTCGTTTCCACCGATATAGCCGATACGACTGTGCCCGAGCTCGATCAGATGCGCTGTCGCATCGCGAGCACCCGTGACGTCGTCTGCCAGCACCGTCGACGCCGAACTCCCCTTTACCGAACGGATCAGGTTGACCACCGCGCGGCCCTGCTCCAGAAGCGCATTCGACGCCGCCGCACTTCGACCGCTGCCGATCACGATGGTTCCGTCGACGCCGTGCTCGCCCAGCATGGCCAGTACGTCGTCCTCGCGCGCCGGATCGGCATCGGTGATGCAGAGCAGGACCTGAAATCCGCTGGCTGCCGCCCTCTTCTGGACGACCTCGGCGACAGTGTGAAACGTCGCGTTGAGCAGGTTGTTCATGACCAGACCGATCAAGTGCGACCTGTTCGAGCGCAGCGCGCTCGCAGCCCTGTTCGGCCGATACCCGAGAACGCGGGCCGCATCCTCGACCGCTGCCCGTGTCTCCGCGGAGATCAGTGACGATCCACTCAATGCGCGTGATGCCGTGCTGCGCGAAACCCCAGCAGCGCTCGCAACGTCGATCAAGGTGACCGCCATCGGTTCTCCGTTCTCTTGCTTCACGCCTCGGACAAACATATTCGACCGTGGTTGCGTTACAAGTACGTTTCCGGCTTGACGACTCGACCACCCCGAAGGCAGTCTATGCAATCGATCCCACAAATGCGGGTACGACGCGTCGTCGATCGTCCCGAGCCCGAAAGGCACTCCCATGAATCGCGATGATGTCGCGTGGTCCGGTTACTGGCCCGCTGCCCCCACACCGTTCACGCAGTCGGGTGACGTCGACACCGAGGCAATTTTCGACCTGATGAATCTCTACGCGCAGACGGGTGTTCACGGTGTACTCGTGAACGGCAGCACAGGCGAATGGTTCAGCCAGAGCGACCACGAACGAAAGACCGTCGCGGAAGCGTCGATCGATGCAGTCGCAGGCCGCTTCCCTGTTGTGATCGGTGTCAGTGCGTACACAGCTGCGCAGTCCTCCGCGCTCGCGAAGCACGCTGCTTCCGCCGGCGCGGACGGCATACTGGCGACGCCTCCGCCCTACGTACACACCTCGGCGGAAGAGACCTATCAGTACTACCGAAGCGTCAGCACCGCAACATCGTTGCCGTTCATGGCCTACAACTGGCCACGAGGCGTTGCGGTCGACATGGGGACCTCACCCGACCTGTTCTCTCGACTGGCCGACCTGGAGAACGTCGTCGCGATCAAAGACAGCACCGGTGATTGGCTCGCCATGCTCGACACCGTCGAGGCCGTGTCCGATCGCGTCCGTGTATTCGGGAGTTTCCTGCATCGACGCGGCCTTGCCACGCTGCTCGAACTGGGCGGGGACGGCAACATCGACGGCGGCGGGGTAGGCGCTCCCTTCGCGGTGCCGTTCTACGAGGCCGTCGCTGCACGTGACGCCGAGACCGCACGCATGTGGGTCGATCGTTATCGCGCGTTCTCGGGCCGGCTCATCGCCTCGGACTACAGCGGCGTGTACGCCTCCCCCATCCCCCAACTGAAGGCCGTGATGAACCTTCTCGGCCAGCCGGGAGGCACCGTGCGCGAACCGTTACTGCCGGTCACCGACGCCGACACGCTTGCCGCGCTGCAATCGGTCATCGTCGAATCGGGTATCGACGATGCCTACGCGACCGTAGGAGCCGTTCATGCGGTCTGAGGTCGACGTCGTTGTCATCGGAGCCGGAATCGTCGGTGCAGCAACGGCTCTCGCCCTCACCCGCGCGGGATCCCGCGTTGCTGTGCTCGATCGCACCCTACCCAACACCGCCGGCTCCGGTACGACTGCAGGCAACCTGCACATCCAGACCATTCACACGCGCAGGCCTGGGCAGGGCACAGCCGTCGACGTCGAACAACTGCTTCCACTGCAGAAGTCGACGAGCACGCTGTGGAACACACTGGACGAGACGGTGCCCGGTCTCGGGCTGAACCGGTGCGGCGGGTTCATGGTGGCCGAAACCGAGGAGCAGGTCCACGCCCTCATCGCGAAGCACCGATGGGAACGAGCTGCGGGGATCCCGACGGAGGTACTGAGCGGCGACGAGGCTCGGCAGGCGCTACCGTTGCTCGGCCCGAGCATTCAGGCCGCAACCTGGTGTCCGTGGGACGGATTCGCCGAACCCGACCTCGCCGGTCCTGCCCTGTTGCAGCAGGCCGCGGCCGAAGGAGCGTCTGTACATCCGTCGACACCGGTCACCGGATTGACCCGCGACGGTGATGTCTGGACAGTAACTACCAACGGTGGAACGTGGATTGCACCCGTGGTGATAGACGTTGCAGGGCCGTGGATGGCTCCGATCGCGGCTCTGGCAGGGGTATCGCTCGATCTCGTCCCGACCTCGTTGCAGATGCACTCGCTCGATGCCGCACCTCGGACACTCGAAGTGCTGGTACAGCACGTCGGGGAGGGAATGTCGATCAAGCAGAATCGAACGGGACGCCTCGTCCTCGGCGGCGGTTGGCCTGCAGGTGCGTTCCACGACAGCGAGACGGCCCCGAGCAGATCCGACAGCACCACAGGAAACCTGGAGCAGGTCCGACGGCTTCTGCCTGCGCTGGGCCACAATGCGCTTCTCGATACCTGGACCGGGCCCGTGGTCACCACACCCGACGAAATGCCGGTCATCGGCGAACTCGCCGGAACCCCGGGACTTTTCGTGGCAGGCGGCACCTACTCCTTCACGTTCGCCCCGTTGTGGGGACACATCCTCACCGAGCTGGTGCACGGTAGAAAACCAGAACTCGATATCTCGGCGTTCTCCCCCGACCGCCTCGTCCACCTCCCTACCCACTGAAAGCAGGCTTCGCATGGCACTGGTCACGATGTTCGTCAACGGACAGGCGATGTCCGGCGGCACTCTGAACGACGCGTTGCACAAGGCGCGATTCGTGGGGAAAGTCGATACCGCACCGAAATACCGATTCTTCTCCGTGCGTGACGAATTCCCCGGTTTGCACCCGGTCGCAACCGATGGATTCGTGGTACCGGGCGAGCTGTACGAGGTCGAGTACGACGTATTGCGCGACGAGCTCCTTCCCAGAGAGCCGAGTGAACTCGAACTCGGGGTCATCGAGTTGGCGGATGGCTCGGGCTCCCTGTCGATGCGAATGCGCGAGAGCCACCTGACGGCCGCGGGCGTCACCGACATCAGTGACCGCGGCGGATGGCTGACCTACCTCGCGAGCACACGATGAAGGTCATACGCGGCGGAACGGTCGTCGAATCCCATTGGGCCGCTCCAGCAGACCTGCTCATCGACGACGGCAGAGTCGTCGCGGTGCTCACCCCAGGGAGCGAGGTCGACGCGGCAGCGGAGGTCATCGACGCAACCGGGAAACTGGTCATGCCGGGTGGAGTCGATCCGCACTGCCACGTCGGGTTCACCTCCGGTGAATTCACCTCTCTCGACTCGTACCTCGAGTGCACGACGGCGGCCGTGTTCGGCGGCACCACCACGATCATCGACTTCGCTATCCCACGTCCCGGTCAACAGCCGTTGGACGCCGCCGAGGTGCAACGAGCGAAAGCGTCGAGCGGACTGTGCGATTCGGCTCTGCACGCCTGCGTCGTCGAGTGGACCGCCACCACCGCCGACCAGTTGAAGACTCTGGCGGACGCCGGCATTCGGACGGTCAAGATGTTCACCACCTATGCCGGTGAGACGATGGCGAACGAACACACCATCCTCAACACGATGCAGGCCACTCGCGATCTCGGCGGAATGGTCATCATCCATTGCGAGTCGGACGCGATCGTCACCGATGCGCAGAACCTCGCAGCCGTGTCGGGCGGAGTCGATGCAGCACACATGTCGCAGACGCGGCCGGAGCTCGCCGAGACTGCCTCGGTGGCCGCCATTCTCGCGATCGCTGAATCACAGAATGCGCCGGTCTATTTCGTGCACCAGTCGACTCCGGCTGCAGTCGAATTGGTCGCAGACGCCCGCAAACGAGGGCTCGTCGCCTTCACCGAATCGGTCGCCCACCACCTGATCCTCGACGACTCGGCCTACGCGGGTGAACAACCCGAACGTTTCGTCTGCTGCCCACCGCTGCGCTCGGCCGAGGTGGTCGAGGAACTGGGGCGTCACCTGTTCACCGGGCACATCACCACCATCGGTTCCGACCATTGCTGCTACGACACCGCACAGAAGCAGGTGCACAGCCACGACGTGCGTCACATGCCCAACGGACTCCCCGGAGTCGAGACGCGCCTTCCGGTGATCTACTCGCACTACGTAGACGGATTGGGTCTGACGGCAAGCAGATTCGTGGAGTTGACCTCGGCTAATCCAGCACGCACCAATGGCCTCTATCCACGCAAGGGATCACTGATGCCGGGGTCCGACGCCGACATCGCGATCTGGGATCCCGAACTGGAATGGACGGTGACCACCGAAACGCTGCACATGGCGACCGACTACACCCCCTACGAGGGACACCGACTTCGAGGAAAGCCGGTCACCGTGATCGTAGGCGGCGAGATTGTTGTCCACGACGGCGAACTCGTCGACGCCACTCCCCGCGGACGCCACCTCGAGGCGGCGCCACTCGACTTCAGCGGGGCATTCAGCATGTGAGGCCCGGACTTCTACCGTCAGCTGCCTCGACGTGGTGCTATTTCGGACAAATTGTCGGCGAGAGCTACTGCCGCCGCCAGGTATTCACGTGCGTCTCGAAACGTCTGCGCGACCCCACGTCCCGCGATGGCGTGATATCGACTGATTCGATCGTCATCGAGCGCGTCGAGGACGGTGCTGGAGTCCGCGTGCATCCATCCACCGTCTCGGACCAGTTCGTGGGCACGTTTGCCGTGCAGGGCAGAAATACCCTCGACCCTGATCCCCTTCGGATCGGTCGACGCCGCGAGGTAGTAGGCCTTCTTGCCGGAGTAGCCGGCCTTGACCTTCTCCCGCAACCGGAAGACGGCATCGGCCGCGTCGTCGATAGCCGATGCCTGTTCGTCGGAGCCCGATTCGGCGGCAGAGATTCGCGCGATCTCCGCATCGATCGCAGAAAGCAAAGTGGCGAGGTATTCGGGATCGCTCATAGGCCCATGATGCCCTAGAGCAGTGACCTCTCGAACCAGCACCCGACTGGAGAGTATCGACACCCGTACCGCTCGGGGGTCGACCTGACCGACCGCACGGTCCAAATGCCTGCCGGCGATGTCATGGGCCGCTGACGAGGCGGAGTTCCCCGAACGGTTGCCCGCACCACCTGCAACTTCCACCGATGTAGTCGTGACCGTCTTCACGCTCGCATTCGTCGACTGCGCATCCGCTGCCGCACGAGAGCATCTGGCCACATCGGCACCGCTCACCGTCACAGCCCGGGTGGTGACAGTCACGCGGCATACAGACGAAAAAGACGGCCCCGGATTTCTCCGAAACCGTCTTAGACCTGCAATGTGTCGGGCTGACAGGATTTGAACCTGCGACCACTTGACCCCCAGTCAAGTGCGCTACCAAGCTGCGCCACAGCCCGCCGCGCCTCGAAAGGCGCTTGCTGAGATTACCCCAGCCCTACCCCTGAGAGGAAATCGCCTGCTCAGGGGCGGGGTCGGGCCACATCAGCGGTTGTTGCCCTTGCCCGGCCGTTCCCGCTTCTCGCGGATACGCACCGAGACACGCACGGGGCTGCCGTCGAAGTTGAACTCCTCACGCAGACGCCGCTCGATGAATCGGCGGTAGCCGGCCTCGAGGAAGCCGGTGGTGAACAGCACGAACGTCGGCGGCCGTGTGCTGGCCTGCGTCGCGAACATGATGCGCGGCAGACGTCCACCTCGCATCGGCGGCGGAGTGGCCGCCACGACCTCCTTGAGCCACGTGTTCAACCTGCCGGTGGGTACGCGCTTGTCCCACGACTCCAGAGCCGTCTCCAGAGCGGGCACGAGCTTCTGGACCGCACGGCCCGTCTGAGCCGAGATGTTCACTCGCTGCGCCCACGGCACCCGAGCGAGATCGCGATCGATCTCCTTCTCTAGCTGCTGACGACGATCGTCGTCCACCAGATCCCACTTGTTGAACGCCAGCACCAACGCGCGGCCGGCATCGGCGACCATGCTGAGCACGCGCATGTCCTGCTCCGAGATCACCTCGGAGGCATCGAGAAGCAGAATCGCGACCTCGGCGGCCTCGATCGCGGACTTGGTGCGCAGCGACGCGTAGAACTCGGCACCACTGGCATGACTGACGCGCTTGCGCAGCCCGGCGGTGTCGACGAATCGCCATGTCTTGCCGCCCAATTCGACCAACGAGTCGACGGGATCGACGGTGGTTCCGGCAACATCGTGCACCACCGAGCGCTCGTCACCCGAGAGCTTGTTGATCAGCGAGGACTTGCCCACGTTCGGCTTACCGACCAGAGCGACACGCCTGGGTCCCCCACCGGGGATCCCTTCGCGCGGAGTCTCGGGCAACGCCTCGAGCACACGGTCCAGCAGATCACCCGTTCCGCGGCCGTGAGTGGCCGAGACCGACAGCGGCTCCCCCAGACCCAGCGACCACAGTGCGGCGACCTCGGACTCGGTGCGGCCGTCGTCGACCTTGTTGGCCACCAACAGAACCGGAGTCTTCGACCGACGCAGCACTCGTGCGACAGCCTCGTCCGTCGTCGTCGAGCCGACTCGCGCGTCGACGACCAACAGGATCGCGTCGGCGGTGTGCATGGCCAACTCGGCTTGGCGCGCAACGGATGCCTGCAGACCCTTGGCGTCGGGCTCCCAACCGCCGGTGTCCTGCACCAGGAAGCGCCGACCACTCCAGTTGGCCTCGTACGACACCCGGTCGCGGGTGACGCCGGGGACGTCCTCGACGACGGCTTCGCGTCGTCCGATGATGCGGTTGACGAGCGTCGACTTACCGACGTTCGGACGCCCTACGACGGCGAGAGTCGGTACGGCAACGGCATCTTCGCCGTCTTCGCCCTCGTTGAGGTCGACGTACTCCCACTCGCCCTCGTCACTCCATATTCCGTCGCCCGCGGTTTCCGCTGCGCCGGAGAAGAATTCTTCACTCACTGCACTGCTCCACTTCTGTCGTTCACCACGAGCAGCAAACGCTCGATCACGCCGTCGAGATCCAGCTCGCTGGTATCGACGATCACCGAATCCTCGGCGGGACGAAGCGGTGACACTGCTCTCGTCGAATCTGCATGATCGCGGCGTTGCACGTCCGCGAGCACGGATTCGTAGTCGTCGTCGCGACCCTGTTCGATGTTCTGTTTGTTGCGACGCTCTGCCCGCGCCTCCGGTGAGGCAGTCAGGAACACCTTCACGTCGGCCTCGGGAAGAACGACGGTGCCGATGTCGCGGCCCTCCACCACGATTCGCGTCGACGAGCTCGCGAGATCGCGCTGCATCTGCACCAACAACTCGCGCACCGCAGGCACTGCGGACACGGCCGAGACGGCCTTGGTGACTGCGTCGCCGCGGATTTCGCCGCTGACGTCCTCACCGTCGAGCAACACGGTCTCGGACAGTGGGTCCTTGCCGATCTCGAGGGGAAGCGCAGCAACAGCTTTCGCAACCGCATCCGCATCGGTGGGCTCGACGCCCGAACGGAGAACCCATACCGTCGCGACGCGGTACATCGCGCCGGTGTCGAGGTAGCTCGCTTCCAGTGCCGACGCGAGTCTGCGCGACACCGACGACTTACCGGTGCCCGAAGGACCGTCCATCGCCACGACGAGCGCACTCATCACAGGCCTACGGATTCGTAGAGCTTGCCGATCTCGCCGCGACCGAGAACACGCAGTGTTCCCGGACGCTGATCGCCGAGCACGATGTTGCCGACATCGGTACGCACGAGGCGTCCGACCGGGAATCCGACCTTGTCGAACAACCGACGCACGATGTGCTTGCGGCCCTCGTGCAGGGTCACCTTGACGAGCGACTTGCCGTCCGAGATGTCGAGCAGCTGGAAGCCGTCGACCTTCACCGGTCCGTCGTCGAGAGTGACGCCCTCACGCAGCTGCTTGCCGAGCGTGCGGGGAATGGTGCCCGACAACGTCGCGAGGTAGGTCTTCGAAACCTCGAACGACGGGTGCATCAGGCGGTGAGCAAGATCACCGTCGTTGGTGAAGAGCAACAGCCCTTCGGTATCGGCGTCGAGGCGGCCGACGTGGAACAGTCGCTGCCCCGCCTGGACCCGCTCGGAGACGATGTCACCGACGCACGGGCGTCCCAGATCGTCGGACATGGTGCACTGCCATCCACGCGGCTTGTTCATCGCGAGATGAACCAACTCTTCCTTCACCACCACGCGGGTGCCGTCGACGCGGACCACGGCAATGTTGGGATCGATGCGGATGCCCTGTTCGGTGACGATGCGTCCGTCGACCTCGACGCGGCCGTCGGCGATCAGTTCCTCGGCGGCGCGACGCGATGCGACGCCGGCCTGTGCGAGCACCTTCTGCAACCGAACACCTTCACCGGCGGGCACATGCTTGCGCGGTGAGGAATCGGTGTGCTGATGCTTCGCCGGCTTGGCGTTGCTGATCGTGGTCGACGGAACCTGCTTCTTCTGCGGCTTCGGCGGCTTGGGACGCGACGGCTTCTTGCGCGGAACAGCGTCGTTGCTGCGGTCGTTGACGCCGGTCTCGACAGGCGTGTAATCGGTCGATTCGTCCTGCTCGACGCCACGGCGAGGGGCAGGTCGGGCTCCTGTGCGAGGAGCTCCGGTACGCGGCGCGCCTGCGCGAGGTCCCCCGGTGCGGGGAGCTCCGGTGCGCGGGGCTCCGGTACGGGGAGCGCCGTCGCGGGGCGCTGCGTCGCGGGTGCGATCTCCGCGGCGCGCGTCACGCGGAGTGTCCGACCTACCTGCGGTCGGCTTCCTGCGTGGGTCTTGTCTCTTGTTACGGTCCGGTGTGCCATCACGGCGAGCGGGCTTGTTCACTTGTCTTACCTATCAGTCGTCCGAGTCGAGCTCGGCTGCCGGATCGGGTTTCGATCCGCGGTTCTTGGTGGAGCGGGTCATTCTCGGGTCGGTGTCCATGCTGTCACTGATCTCGTCGATCAGGTCCACACCCGGCAACAGCGGTGCCAGTTCGGGTAGATCACCGAGCGATGCGAGCCCGAGCCGTTCGAGGAACAACTCGGTGGTGCAGTACATCGTGCCGGTCGTCTCCGGGTCGGTTCCTGCTTCGGAGATCAGTCCACGGGCGAGCAACGTACGCATCACTCCATCGACGTTGACTCCTCGCACGGCGCTGACTCGTGCGCGGGTCAACGGTTGACGATATGCGATCACGGCCAGGGTTTCCAATGCCGCGCGTGTGAGCTTGGACCGAGCGCCGTCCAGAAGCAGCCGTTCGACGTACGGCGCATAGGCGGTTCGGGTGTAGAAACGCCATCCGTCACCGGCGTAGCGAAGGTCGATTCCGCTGGTTCGTTCGGTCAGTTCGGCGGCCATCGCCGTCAAGGCCGCGCGCACGCGGGCCACCGAGGCACCCACGGCCGAGGCAAGCTGCTCGTCCGACGCGGGAGTGTCGACGATCAACAACACAGCTTCCAGAGCCGACGCGAGAGTGGTGTCGTCCAGCTCCTCGGAATCCTCGACGTCCTCGAGCTCGAGTTCTGGATCGGCACTCATGCGTAGTCCTCTTCCGTGACCACGATGGGTCCTTCGTCCTTACCGGTCCAACTCACTCGAAGATCGCCGAGCGGCTCGGGCTGCTCGAACGCGATCACCTGTTGCCGGAACAGCTCCAGCAACGCCAGGAATCGAGCGATTATTTCCACCTGCACCTCGCAGTCCTGCACCAACTCCGAGAACGACGCCCACTCGTTCAGGCCTCGCCCCTGCAGATTCTCGAGCAACCATGCCGCCTGCTCGGGAATCGAGACCGCGTGCTGATGGATGTGATCGAGTCCCACCTGGGGAATCGGCTTGGGCCTGAAGGCCGCTGCGGCGATGTCGGCGAACGTGGCCGGGTCGACGCCGAGCAGCACCTCGGGAATCAGATCGGCGTATCTGTCCTCCACCGACACCGACCGCGGATAACGCCGCAGCGCAGCAGCTTCCAGCTCACCGAACAGCAGAGCGACCTGCTTGTAGGCGCGGTACTGCAGCAACCGCGCGAAGAGTAGATCTCGCACTTCGAGCAGCGCCAGATCCTCGGCGTCCTCCACATCACCAGAGGGCAGCAATCGTGCCGCCTTGAGATCGAGCAATGTGGCGGCAACGACGAGGAATTCCGTCGTCTGATCGAGGCCGACATCGGCACCGAGTGATTTGGTGAACGAGATGAAATCGTCGGTGACGGTGTGCAACGCCACTTCGGTGACGTCCATACGGTGCTGACTGATCAAGGACAGCAGCAGATCGAACGGACCCTCGAAGTTGAGCAACCGCACCCGAAATTTCGACGGATCCGCGTCGGCGGGAACCTCGATCGGGGCCTCGTCGGCAGCGTCGACGGTCACGGACCCGACCGGTAGATCACCTCGCGCGCAAGGGCGCGGTACGCCTGCGCGCCGCCGGATTTCGGAGCCCAGGTAGTGATCGGCTCGCCGGCGACACTGGTCTCGGGGAAGCGGACCGTTCTGGTGATCACCGTGTCGTAGACGACGTCGCCGAACACCTCGACCACTCGCGTCATCACCTCACGCGAGTGCAGAGTGCGGGCGTCGAACATCGTCACCACGATGCCGGCCAACTTCAGCCGTGGGTTGAGACGATCGCGCACCTTCTCGACGGTGTCGTTGAGCAATGCCAGCCCGCGAAGGCTGAAGTACTCGCACTCCATCGGGATCAACACTTCGTCGGCACACGTGAGCGCATTGACCGTCAACAGACCGAGGGACGGCTGGCAATCGATGAGGACGTAATCGTAACGATCGAGAATCGGATGCAGCACCCGCCCGAGTGTCTGCTCCCGGCC
Organism: Rhodococcus sp. 15-2388-1-1a; assembly: GCF_002259145.1. Lineage (NCBI taxonomy): Bacteria > Bacillati > Actinomycetota > Actinomycetes > Mycobacteriales > Nocardiaceae > Rhodococcus > Rhodococcus sp. 15-2388-1-1a. The sequence goes on from NZ_NPFP01000008.1 coordinate 898,751, forward strand.
GACCTCGGTGACCAACTGAATTTCGGCGGCCGAGAGGTCGATGTTGCTGGGCATCAGATCGAGGTTCTCGACGCGAGTCCGCATGATGATGTCGTCGGCAGAGACCTTAGCTTCGACGAGGAGGTTGTAGACCGTCAGATCGAGCTCGTGATGTGCGACACCCAATCCCGCGGACAGTGCGCCCTGCGGGTCGAGGTCCACGAGGAGCACGCGACGGCCGTAGCCGGCCAACGAGGCACCGAGATTGATGGTCGACGTCGTCTTACCGACGCCACCCTTCTGGTTGCACATCGCAATGATCTTGGCCGGGCCGTGGCTGGACAACGGCTGCGGATCCGGGACCGGCCGAGTCATACGACCCGTGGGCCCGAGCTCGTTCGGAGCAGGAGTGATGTCGCGTGTCTCCCGACTGGATTCCGGTTGACGCGTCTGGAACAGGGCACCGTCGAGATGTGGATGTTCCAAAGCTGACTCCGCCGCTGGCGGCTGCGGTGTCGACACGTTCCAGCGCTCCCCTGTCCCGTTCGTCTTCGAGTAGATCTGGCAAACGCTACCGCTTGGTGCGCCGGCAACGTCATCGGACACGCTGACACACGGCCGCCGGGCTCGTGCTATCTCGCCCGCGGATGCGCGCCGGCCCACACTTCGCGCAGCGTGTTGACGGTGACGAGGGTGTAGATCTGCGTCGTCGTCACCGAAGCGTGCCCCAACAGCTCCTGCACGACGCGGACATCGGCACCGCCGTCGAGCAGATGAGTAGCGAACGAATGCCGCAGGACGTGCGGTGAGACCCCCGCGGTGATCCCGGCCCGCACGGCCGAATCCTGCAACACCTGCCACGCACTCTGCCGAGACAACCTGCCGCCCCGGACGTTGAGGAACAGCGCAGGATCGGAGCGCGAGACCAGCCCCGGCCGGCCGCGCACCAGGTAGGCGTCGACGGCCTCGATCGCGGGCCGCCCGACCGGGACGATGCGATGCTTGCCACCTTTGCCGCGTAGCAGCACCGAGCGGGCCTCGGTGTCGATGTCGTCGACGTCGAGCCCCACTGCCTCGGAAATACGAGCCCCGGTCGAATACAGCAGTTCCAACAGGGCCCGATCCCGCAGACCGCGCGGGGCATCGGGACCGGCAACCGACGCCGATTCGAGCAACGCCACCACCTGGTCGACGGGGAGCGACTTCGGTAGTCGCTTCGCCGGTTGGGGCGGCTTGACCTCGCTCGCGACGTTGCGCTCGACCATGCCCTCCGCGAGCGCGAATCGGTGCAGACCCCGCACCGCGATCAACGTCCGGGCAGCCGAACTCGCTGCGAGAGCCGGGAAATCGTCGTCACCGCGCCGCAGATAGAGCACGAACTCGGTGATGTCGTTCTCGGCGACCTTCGCCAGATCGGTGATGCCGTAGCCGCTGAGGAACCGCTCGTAGCGCACCAGATCGCGACGGTAGGACGACACCGTGTTCGGTGCCGACCCGCGCTCGACCACCAGATGGTCGAGGTACGTCTGAATCTGCTGGCCGATCACGGTGGCTACTTTCGTGAACTCTTCCGCTTCTCGAAAGCTGTCGGCAGATCGGGCCACGGGGCGTCGGCGTCGCGTAGTTCGGTACCGGCAGCGCGCGCCGCGGCGAACGCGAGAACGCCCGCCACCGCGGATGCGTTGACAATCTCGCCCGACAGCGCCCGACGGACGGCCTCGTCCATCGGCACGTAGGAAAGCTCGATGTCGGCTTCCTCGTCGTGAGCCTCGGGCCGATCGACCTCTGTCAGGCCCTGAGCCAGGAAGATCCGCACGGCCTCGTCGGTGAACCCGGGCGAGGCCAGCACATCGACCAGAACCGACCACGTCCGAGCAGCGAGCCCGGTTTCCTCGGCGAGCTCACGCTGAGCCGCCAGCACTGGCCGCTCCCCCGGCTCGTCCAGCAGACCGGCAGGCAACTCCCACAGTCGACGACCGACGGGATGACGGTACTGCTCGATCATCACCACACGATCCTGATCGTCGACGGCCAGAATTCCGACCGCGCCGTGATGCTCGATCACCTCACGCTCGGCCTGACGACCGTTCGGCATCGCGACCTGATCGAGCCGAAGCGCAAGGATCGCGCCGGAATACGGCACCGACGAGTCGAGGGTGGTGAACTCGTGCCGGGGCTCGCTCATCCGACGGTCTCGGCCGCGTCCGATTCCTCTGCCGCCACGGTGTCACCGTGAATGTCGACCGGCAGACGCTCGGCAGCCTTGTACTTGAGCGCGGCGTTGATCAACGACGCGAACAGCGGATGCGGACGAGTCGGCCGGCTCTTGAGTTCCGGATGCGCCTGCGTGGCGACGAAGAACGGGTGAACCGACGCGGGCAGTTCGACGAACTCCACCAGGTGACCGTCCGGTGAAGTACCGCTGAACACCAAGCCGCTCTTGGCAATTCGGTCCCGGTAGTCGTTGTTGACCTCGTAGCGGTGACGGTGACGCTCCGAGACGTTCTCGGTGCCGTACGACGCCGCGACAACCGAGCCCTTCTGCAGAGTGGCCGGGTAGGCACCGAGGCGCATCGTGCCGCCGAGATCGGCGTCACCGGCGACGGCGTCTTCCTGATCGGCCATCGTGGAGATCACCGGATCCTTGGTGTCCGGATCGAACTCGGCGGAATTGGCATCGGTCAGACCGACCGAACGAGCCGCCTCGATGACCACACACTGCAATCCGAGGCACAACCCCAGCAACGGAATCTTGCGGGTACGTGCGAACTCGATGGCCCCGAGCTTGCCCTCGATGCCGCGGATACCGAAACCACCGGGAATGAGCACGGCTTCGACATCGCCCAACGCGGCCTGCGCCCCCGCAGGCGTCGAGCACTCGTCGGATGGAACCCACTTGATCTCGACCTTCGCGCGATGGGCGAATCCACCGGCACGCAGCGCCTCGGTGACCGAGAGGTACGCGTCGGGCAGGTCCACGTACTTGCCGACCAAGCCGACGCGCACGGTTTCGCGCGGCTGGTGGACGCGCTCGAGCAGTCCACCCCAGATGGTCCAGTCCACATCGCGGAACGGGAGACCGAGCTGACGGACGACGTACGCGTCCAGGCCTTCCTTGTGCAGCACCTTGGGAATGTCGTAGATCGACGGCGCGTCGGGCGTGGAGATGCAGCCGTCGACGTCGACGTCGCACATGAGCGCGATCTTGTTCTTGAGCCCCGGCGGCACGTCGCGATCGCAACGCAGGATCAACGCGTCGGGCTGGATACCGATGCTGCGCAGTGCTGCGACGGAGTGCTGAGTGGGCTTGGTCTTGAGTTCACCGGACGGAGCCAGGAACGGAACCAACGACACGTGCAGAAAGAACACGTTGTTACGGCCGACGTCGTGGCGCACCTGACGCGCTGCTTCGAGGAACGGCTGCGACTCGATATCGCCGACGGTGCCGCCGATTTCGGTGATCACGACGTCCGGCTGGTGACCCTGCAGGTCCGGGCCGTTCATGGCGAGAATGCGACGCTTGATCTCGTCGGTGATGTGCGGGATGACCTGAACGGTGTCGCCCAGGTATTCACCGCGGCGTTCCTTGGCGATGACCGTCGAGTACACCTGGCCGGTGGTGACATTGGCGAAACCGGACAGATCACGGTCGAGGAATCGTTCGTAATGTCCGACGTCGAGGTCGGTCTCGGAGCCGTCCTCGGTGACGAAGACCTCACCGTGCTGGAACGGATTCATCGTGCCGGGATCGACATTGAGGTAAGGATCGAGCTTCTGCATGGTCACGCGCAGTCCGCGTGCGGTCAGTAGCTGGCCGAGGCTGGATGCCGTCAGGCCTTTTCCGAGTGAGGACGCGACGCCCCCACTGACGAAAATGTGCTTGGTGTCGGAACGCGACTGAAGGCGTGACAATGAGGCTCCCGTGACGAGTCTGCAGGGCTTGCTCCTATCAGGGGGCTGATAAGAGAGGTGAAGCGTGGAAATTGGGCCTGCTACCCACGGGACTTCACGGTAACACCAGTACCTACCTCACCGCCAACGACACGCGCGTTCCGACGACGATCAGCTCGCCGGCGCTCCGACGGTCACGGCGTTCGCGTTGGCTCCGGTGCCGTAGCGGCCCGACGCCCCGTCCAGCTGCTCCGCCAAGGCGAGAACAGTGGTGATCCGTCCTGCTTCACGGTCGACGTTGTCGACCGTGCTGAGAGCGGACGACAGCGCCGAATCGGCGCGCACCACAGCGATGGCACCGTTGCCCTCTGCAGCGCCGGAGCGGCCGGCCAGTACCGCGCCAGCACCACGCGAGTCGAGAGCGCCCGCGAACCGCGCGACGATGGCACCGCGATTGCCGTCCTCCACGTCCGAGGTACCGGAACCGGTGACGACCACAGCCAATTGAGCGGGCGCGACGGCACCGTTGTCGTAGGCGATGAACCCGCCGCTACGCAGCGTCTCCAGCGCCAGTGAGAGCTCCTCGGGAGTCGACTGCGGCTGAGCGGTCTCGGCGTTGAGCAGCAGCACCGAACCGAGCAGGTCTCCGGCGAGGCTGCCCTGGTCCACGGCGCCGGTGCGCAACTGCACGCCGGCCGGAATGACGTTGGTCAGGCGCGTCCGGAGATCGTCCCCGTTCGCAGCGGAGACGAACGAATCGGTCAGCGACACCCGGCCGGTGACGGTGGCACCCGACGCTCCGATCGACCGCGTGACTCCGTCCACGTCGCCGGGGTCGGCATCCGGGGTGGTGATGACCACGACGCTGCGATCGACCAACGTGTCCCGTAGAACCCGGCCCGATACCGCAGCGTCGAAGCCGTCGGCCGAGTTGAGCTGCTCACCGAGCTGATTGTTGGTCGCCTGCAGATCGTCCACCTGAGTTTCGAGACCGGTCTTGTCGTCTCGAAGGCCCGATACCAGTCCGCTCGAGAGCAGACCCGAACCGAGCACGATGCCGATGGCCAGTGCCACGAAAACCGCCGCCAGCGAAATGGCATGTTGGCGAAGCGAAATCACGAAAGCAACCCCTGGAACCACAGGGCGAACCGGTTCCACAGATCGATTGCCCAATCCAACGATTCACCGCCGATGTTGGACACGGCCAACGCCACGATGACGGCGACGAGCGCCGCCAGAATCAACAGAGCGATCGCACCGCCGGACACACGGCTGCGATACAGCGTCGCCACAGCTTTTGCGTCGACCAGCTTGGCCCCGACCTTCAGACGTGTCATGAATGCGGCCGGGTTCGTGTTGCGTCGACCGCGATCGAAGAACTCGTCCAGGCTGGCCGGGCTACCGACCGACACGATGAGTGAGGCCCCGTGATGATCGGCCAACAGCAGCGCGAGATCGGCAGCAGCACCGGTGGCCGGGAACGTCATGGCACCGATACCGAGATCCTGAATGCGTTCGAGGCCCTGCGCGTGTCCGTCGGAATCTGCCGGAAGCACCACCTCGGCACCGCATTTGAGCGTCTGCGCAGTGACGTCCTCGGGATCACCGACGATGAGATCAGGGCGATGCCCCGCCTTCATCGCGGTGTCGGCACCCGCGCCGACGCCGATGATGACGGGCGAGTACTCCTTGATGAACGGCTTGAGGTTCTTCAGATCCTCGGCGTGCCCGGGACCGTCGGCCACGATCACCACATGACGACCCTTGAGGTCGATGTCGATGTCCGGCACTCCGACGCCGTCGATGAGCAACGGGCTCTCGGTTCGGATGAACTCGATCGTGTTGCCCGAGAACGCTTCCAGATGGTCGACCAGACCCGTCTTGGCCTCGATCATCTTGTCCGAGATCTCGGCTTCGCTCTGCTCGTCGCCCTTCGCGAGGCGCCGATCGCCGGTGTAGACGCCACCGTCGTTGAGGCGAATCTTGGTGCCGTCCTTGATCTTCTTGAAGATCTCGGTGCCGGCCGAGTCGATCAAGGTGATCCCGTTGGCCACGATGGCCTCGGGGCCCAGGTTCGGGTAGCGCCCGGAGATCGAGGGGGACGCGTTGACGACCGCGAGCACCCCTGCCTCGACGAGCGCATCGGCGGTCAGGCGGTCCAGGTCGAGCTCGTCGAGCACGACGATGTCACCGGGGCCGACCCGTTTGAGGAGCTTGGCCGTGTTGCGATCGACTCGCGCGATACCGGTGATTCCGGGCAGCGAATCCTGACTACGTGACAGCAGAGCCGGCATCTTCATGGGAACCATGATGACCCGATCGACACGCCCGACGACGGAGGCGCGCCGAAACAACTACCACACTGATCACATCAGCACCAAAAGTTACAACGCGGCTCGATCCGCATTTGCGGTGGCCAGCAGCTCCTCGGCATGCGCGCGACCGGTCTCCGTGTCGTCCAGACCCGCGAGCATTCTCGCGAGCTCGACGACGCGTTCCGACGAAGACAACGTCCGAACCCCACTGTTCGCCGCGCCCTTCTTCGCATCGGTCTTGTCGACCACCAGGTGTGTATCGGCGAATGCTGCAACCTGCGGCAAGTGGGTGACCACGATGACCTGGTGCGTGCGTGCCAACCGGCCGAGTCGACGCCCGACCTCGACGGCCGCGCGACCACCCACTCCGGCGTCGACCTCGTCGAAGACCATCGTCGCGCCCTTGTCCGAGCCCGCCAGCACCACTTCGAGCGCCAACATCACCCGCGACAGCTCACCGCCCGACGCACTCTTGCTGATCGGAAGAGCCTGGGCACCGTCGTGCGCGGACAGACGAAACTCGACCTCGTCGACGCCGCTGCTGCCCGCATGCAGTTCGGTGCCGTCGACGACGATCGGGGCAGTGTCGGACGGTCCGGCGGGAAGTGCGCGAACATCGATCTGCAGCTTGGCTTTTCCCATCGCCAAGCCCGCCAGCTCGACGCTGACCGCTTTCGAGAGCTTCACGGCTGCCTTCGCTCGAGCCGCACTGAGCTTCGACGCAGCCGCCGCGACGTCGATCGCAGCCGCGTCGACCTTGGCGCTCAACTCGGCGAGCGCATCGGCCGAGGTGTCGATGTGCGAGAGTCGCTCGCGGGCGTCTTCCGCCCAGGCGATGACGCCGTCGACATCGGCGGCGTACTTGCGCGTCAACGACTTCAACTCGGCCTGCCGGTTCAGGATCGTGTCGAGGGCACCCGGATCGGACGGCAGATCCGTCAAGTACGAGGTGAGGTCTGCCCCGATGTCGCCCACGATCGCCATCGCGTCGTTCAGTCGCGGCAACAGCTCGGTCAGTGCTGCGTCCTCGGCATGTTCGAGGCGAGAGCGAGCCTCGCCCAGCAGATACAGCGCGGACGCCGTGTCCGACGCCTCCTCGGTACTCCCGACGAGTGCTGCCGAAGCACCTTCCGCGGTCTCACGCAGCGAATCGAGATCGCCCAGCCGACGCACATCCTCGGCCACGGAGCGATCCTCACCCGGCTCCGGTGCCAGAGAGTCGATCTCCTGCAGGCCGAACTGCAGCCGATCGGCTTCCTGCGCCAACTCGCGGCTGCGTTCGGTGCGGTCGATCAGCTCGTTGCGCGCGTCGAGCCACGTCTTGCGCGCGGTGCGGTACTTCGAAACCAGGGACGCCACCGCATCCCCCGCGAATCTGTCCAGCGCGCCGAGTTGCTGATCGGGACGCAGCAGACGCAGCTGATCGTTCTGACCGTGGACCGTCAGCAACGAGTCGGTGAAGTTCGACAGCACCGATGCGGGGACACTGCGCCCACCGAGGTGCGCACGAGAACGACCGTCCGAGTTGACGGTTCGCACGGCGATGATCGAATTGTCCTCGTCCCGTTGACCTCCCGAGGACTCGAGCACCTTGTCGACGTCGTCGATCACCTGCTCCGACGCGGTGTCGGTGCTGAATCGCCCCTCGACCACGGCACGCTGCGCGCCGAGCCGAACCCGGCCTGCGTCGGCGCGGGCACCCGACAACAGGTGCAGACTGGTGACCACCATGGTCTTACCGGCACCCGTTTCGCCGGTGAGTACGGTCAGCCCCTCGTGAAATTGTGCGCTGGCACCGGAAATGACTCCGAGGCTGTCGATCCGAATCTCTTCGAGCATCCCTACCTCGCTCTCCCCCGCCACCCGGTCACGGGCAGTTCGAATTTCTTGACCATGCGATCGGCGAACGGTGCCGAATCGAGTCGAACCCACTTGATCGGTGACGCTCCCCGCACCACCTCGACGCGAGCACCTGCCGGCAGGCTCAATGTGCGCCTGCCGTCGCAGAATACGAATCCTGCGTGTCCGCCGGCATCGATTTCGACCGCGATGATCGACTCGGGGCTGGTGACGAGCGGCCGCGCGAACAACGCGTGTGCGTTGCTCGGAATGACCAATATCGCTTCGAGTTCCGGCCAGACCACAGGCCCACCGGCCGAGAACGCGTAGGCCGTCGAGCCCGTCGGTGTGGAGATGAGGACGCCGTCGCACCCGAATGCGGACACCGGTCGTCCGTCGACTTCGAGTACGACCTCGAGCACTCCCAGCCTCGACCCGTTCTCGATGCTGGCTTCGTTCAATGCCCAGCCACGATCGACCACCTGGTCGCCGACGCGAATCGCAATGTCCAACGTCATGCGTTGCTCGATGCGGTAGTCCCCGGCGATGACGCGGGCCAGGGCACCTTCGAGATGGTCGGCTTCGGCCTCGGCCAGGAATCCGACGTGCCCGAGGTTGATGCCGAGCACCGGAATCGAGGCCGCTTGCGCGAGTTCGGCTGCGCGCAGAAAGGTCCCGTCACCGCCGAGCACGAGGACCATCTCGCAGCCGGCGGCTGCGTCCGGTCCGAACTCGACGACGTTGAGCTTCATGTCCGCGACGAACACATGGTCGTGTTCCTCCGTATCGGAGGCTTCGATCTTCGACGGCTCGACCTCGTCCACGAGCACGCGAAGGCAGATGCCCGCTTCGTCGAACACCTTGCCCACGCGACGCGCGGTTTCGGCGATGTCCGGTCGACCAGGATGGGCGACGAGAAGAATTTCTCGAGTCGACTCCCGTTCCGGTGCTGCGTGGGACGGAGTCACTGTGGTCCTTCCTCGATCGCGAGCCGGACGAGTTCCGTGATGTCGGCGCGTGGCGAATCCTCGCCTGCACCTGCCCTCAGCCACAAAAAGTACTCGACATTGCCCGACGGCCCCGGCAGTGGGCTTGCCGCTACCGCCTGCACCGTGAGATTCGACGCGACGGCCGCATTGGCCACATCCTCGACGGCCTCGGCTCTCAGCGCGGGATCTCGCACCACACCACCGGAACCCACGCGATCCTTGCCGACCTCGAACTGCGGCTTGACCATCAACACCATGTCGGTACCCGGCTTCGCGCATGCAACGAAAGCGGGAAGAACGAGCTTCAACGAGATGAACGACAGATCTGCGACGATCACGTCCACCGGTCCGCCGATCGTCTCGGCGTCGATCGACCGAACGTTGGTGCGATCGATGACATGAACGCGGTCGTCGGATTGCAGGCGCCACACCAGCTGCCCGTAACCCACGTCGACGGCAACCACTTCACGCACGCCTCGACTGAGTAGAACGTCGGTGAACCCTCCGGTGGATGCACCGGCGTCCAGACAACGAGCCTGCTCGACGGTCAGACCCAGCGGCTCGAATGCGTCGAGGGCACCGAGCAACTTGTGGGCACCGCGGGAGGCCCACGAGACCTCGTTGTCCTCTTCGGCCACCAGCAACGGTGTGCCCGGCTCCACCGCGGTCGCGGGCTTCGAGGCCACGGTCCCTGCGATCTTCACCCGACCTGCTTCGATCAACTCGGAAGCGTGCTCGCGAGATCGGGCGAGTCCACGACGAACCAGCTCGGCGTCGACACGTGCGCGACGAGCCACGTCAGGTCTTGTCGACGGTGGTCAGGGCGCGCACGAGTACCTCGTGCGCCCGATCGAGCAGACTCGCGTCGCGCGCAAGGGCGTCGGAGTCGACCGCCTCGGGTTCCTCGTCGTCCGTCGGCTCGATGGTGAGCTGATTCAGCAGCGAGGACACTTCGGTGCGAACAGTGTCCGGATCAGCCGACGACTCATCGCCGGCACCGCTCGGCCGGTGCTGTCCTGGTAGTGGAATAGACGCGCTCATCGCCTCTCACGCTATCGGATGGGTCCGACGAACGCCCGATCGCCGCTCTCCGAACGGTGCTGTCGAATGCTGTGTCAGCACCCGAGCAGCGAACGGAGATCGCCGAGCCGATCACCCTCGAAGCGAACGTCCGAGAAGGCCGAGCCGGACCAGGCGACGTGCAGTGTGGCGAGCGCACCTTCGAACGCATCCGGCGCACCGTCTCCGCTGTACCGGACCGAAAGCACCTCGTTCTCGATGCCGACCGTCCAACCGGTCTTGCTGCCGACGCTCGACACCGTCTCGTCCTCGTTCAGAACTCCGAGATCGGTCCCGATGTGGGTGGGCCGAAGTTGCCGAGGAGCTCGCAACAACTCGGCAGCGGTACTGACGCCGGTCAGAACCAGCAGCGACGGGAGGTCGATTTCGTTCGCTCCAGCGATGTCGGTGTCGAGTCTGTCTCCGACGACCAGCGCCGAACGTGCTCCGCTGCGTTCGATGGCGTCGTGCATGATCGGGGCAGCGGGCTTGCCTGCCACGATCGGCTCGATCTCGGTGGCGTTGCGAACCGCTGCGACCATCGAGCCGTTGCCCAGAACGAGTCCTCGCTCGGTCGGCAGGGTGGCATCGGTGTTCGTGGCCACCCACAGCGCACCCGCACGGATGGCGAGGACGGCCTCGGCCAGAATCTTCCAGCCTGTATCGACCGAGTGACCCTGCACCACTGCCACCGGGTCGTCGTCGGCAGAGCGGACCGGCACGAGTCCTACCTTGGTGATCTCGTTCGCCAATGCGTCGGTGCCGACGACGAGCACGCGGGAACCTGGGTCCAACTTGCCCGCCAACACGCGGGCACCGGCCTCGGAACTGGTGACGACGAACTCTGCCGTGGTGTCGAAGCCGAGACCACGCAGATGTTCGGCCACGTCCTCGGGGGCTCGGCTGGCGTTGTTGGTGACGAAGTACTGCTTCTCCGAACCACCCGACAGTGCTTCCACTGCACCGGGGATGGGATCCTTGCCGGCATAGACGGTGCCGTCGAGATCGAGCAGCAGCACATCGTGGAGATCACGCAGCACTGTCACTGACCGCCTCCGGACAGCTCCTCGACCCGCTCTTCTGCGTCGGTCTCACCATCGACGTCGGCTGCAGCGGCATTGAGGAACCACTTCACACCTTCGTCGACGCGACCCGCCGCAACCAGCGCATCTGCGTAGACGTAGAAGAGCCGAGCAGCAGCGGTGCCGGAGCGCGACGCGTCGAGATCAGGGGTCTGCAGCGTGACCACGGCTTGGTCGTACTGGTTCAGATCCATTCGGGCACCTGCCACGACGATCCGTAGCTCAGACGCTTCCTCGCCGGTCAACTCGCGAGCCTCGTCGCTGCGACCGAGTTCGATAGCGCGCTCTGGACGTCCGAGTCCGCGCTCGCAGTCGGCCATCACAGCGATGAGGCCCGGTCCGCCTGCCATCCGTCGGGCGGCGCGAAGCTCGGACAGTGCTTCGGCCCACTCACCGGCGTGGTAAGCCGCGATACCTGCGGTCTCACGGACCACGGCGATGCGGCCGGCGCGCTGACGAGCCGCGCGCGCGTGCAGCAGCGCCAACTGCGGATCGTCGTCGAGCAGCCTGCTGGTCATCACGAGGTGGCGTGCGACGGCAGTTGCGTTGTTCTTGTCCAAGCTCAACAGATCTCGACGCACTGCTGGTTCGAGCTGTCCTGCTTCGACCTCGTCGGGTAGATCCGGCTCATCGGGACGCGGCGGTCGACGGTCGGACGGTGCGCTGTTTCCGCGGCGATCGCCGGAGAACCCACCCTCACCGCCACGCCTGCGGGGCGGACCGTCCGAACGACGCGGGTCTCCGCGGCGGTCCTGAGCACGGGGGTTGCGGTCTCGGGACTCGCTCGGGCGGTTGCCGCCGTCCCCTCGGGAGGGGCGACGATCGTTGTTGTCTTCCGACACGGGCGTCCTTTCGGATTTCGGTACAAACGCAAAAAGGGGACCCACCAAGTGGGTCCCCTTCTTACAACGGGTGTTCGGCGGTGTCCTACTCTCCCACACCCTGTCGAGTGCAGTACCATCGGCGCTGGAGGGCTTAGCTTCCGGGTTCGGAATGGGACCGGGCGTTTCCCCTCCGCTATGGCCGCCGTAACTCTGCGAAACAGATATCACGAGCGGTCTCAGTCGGAGAACACATTCCCCACATACTGTCGGGGGTGGTGTTTCGTTCTTGGACCTGTATTCGATTGTGCTTGCTGAATCAACTCGTGTGTTGTTTCAGATATTGCACAGTGGACGCGTAGCTTCTTTGTGGTAAGTCCTCGGCCTATTAGTACCAGTCACCTGCATCGGTTACCCGACTTCCAGTTCTGGCCTATCAACCCGGTGGTCTGCCGGGGGCCTTACCCCCTCGAGGGGGTGAGAAACCTCATCTTGGAACAGGCTTCCCGCTTAGATGCTTTCAGCGGTTATCCCTTCCGAACGTAGCCAACCAGCGGTGCTCCTGGTGGAACAACTGGCACACCAGAGGTTCGTCCGTCCCGGTCCTCTCGTACTAGGGACAGCCTTCCTCAAGTTTCTTACGCGCGCGGCGGATAGAGACCGAACTGTCTCACGACGTTCTAAACCCAGCTCGCGTGCCGCTTTAATGGGCGAACAGCCCAACCCTTGGGACCTACTCCAGCCCCAGGATGCGACGAGCCGACATCGAGGTGCCAAACCATCCCGTCGATATGGACTCTTGGGGAAGATCAGCCTGTTATCCCCGGGGTACCTTTTATCCGTTGAGCGACACCGCTTCCACTTGCCGGTGCCGGATCACTAGTCCCGACTTTCGTCCCTGCTCGACTTGTCAGTCTCACAGTCAAGCTCCCTTGTGCACTTGCACTCGACACCTGATTGCCAACCAGGCTGAGGGAACCTTTGGGCGCCTCCGTTACATTTTAGGAGGCAACCGCCCCAGTTAAACTACCCACCAGGCACTGTCCCTGAACCAGATCATGGTCCGAGGTTGAGGTATCCAATACGATCAGAGTGGTATTTCAACAACGACTCCACAGTAACTGGCGTCACCGCTTCACAGTCTCCCACCTATCCTACACAAACCGAACCGAACACCAATACCAAGCTGTAGTGAAGGTCCCGGGGTCTTTTCGTCCTGCCGCGCGTAACGAGCATCTTTACTCGTAATGCAATTTCGCCGAGTCTATGGTTGAGACAGCTGAGAAGTCGTTACGCCATTCGTGCAGGTCGGAACTTACCCGACAAGGAATTTCGCTACCTTAGGATGGTTATAGTTACCACCGCCGTTTACTGGGGCTTAAATTCTCAGCTTCGCCATTACTGGCTAACCGGTCCTCTTAACCTTCCAGCACCGGGCAGGCGTCAGTCCGTATACATCGTCTTACGACTTCGCACGGACCTGTGTTTTTAGTAAACAGTCGCTTCTCACTGGTCTCTGCGGCCCCACCCAGCTCAGGAAGTAAATTCCGTCACCGGACAGGGCCCCCCTTCTCCCGAAGTTACGGGGGCATTTTGCCGAGTTCCTTAACCATAGTTATCTCGATCGCCTTAGTATTCTCTACCTGACCACCTGTGTCGGTTTGGGGTACGGGCCGTGTAACAACTCACTAGAGGCTTTTCTCGGCAGCATAGGATCACTGAATTCGCCTCAATCGGCTACGCATCACCTCTCAGGCTTGATGAACGGCGGATTTGCCTACCGTTCGCCCTACAGGCTTACACCAGTACAACCACTGACTGGCCCAGCTACCTTCCTGCGTCACCCCATCGCTTGGCTACTACCAGATCAGGTCCCACGCATCCACCACACGCCTCACTCTCGAAAGAGATCGGTCATCTGGATTCAGGGTGGTTAGTGTCACTGATTCACCATGGGCGCGGTTACACGGGTACGGGAATATCAACCCGTTGTCCATCGGCTACGCCTGTCGGCCTCGTCTTAGGTCCCGACTCACCCTGGGCGGATTAACCTGGCCCAGGAACCCTTGGTCATTCGGCGGACGAGTTTCTCACTCGTCTTTCGCTACTCATGCCTGCATTCTCACTCGCGCAGCCTCCACACCTGGATCACTCCGATGCTTCCATGGCTGCACGACGCTCCCCTACCCACCCACACACCTGGCTGAACCCTCGCAAGAGAACAGCGGGCTATTGTGTGAGTGCCGCAGCTTCGGTGGTGTACTTGAGCCCCGCTACATTGTCGGCGCAGGATCACTTGACCAGTGAGCTATTACGCACTCTTTCAAGGGTGGCTGCTTCTAAGCCAACCTCCTGGTTGTCTTCGCGACCCCACATCCTTTTCCACTTAGTACACGCTTAGGGACCTTAGCTGGCGATCTGGGCTGTTTCCCTCTCGACTACGAACCTTATCGCCCGCAGTCTCACTGCCACGCTCTCACTCACCGGCATTCGGAGTTTGGCTGATTTCGGTAAGCTTGTAGGCCCCCTAGACCATCCAGTAGCTCTACCTCCGGTGAGAAACACGTGACGCTGCACCTAAATGCATTTCGGGGAGAACCAGCTATCACGGAGTTTGATTGGCCTTTCACCCCTACCCACAACTCATCCCCTCAGTTTTCAACCTAAGTGGGTTCGGTCCTCCACGACGTCTTACCGTCGCTTCAACCTGGCCATGGGTAGATCACTCCGCTTCGGGTCTAGAACACGCCACTACACCACAAACGTGGATACGCCCTATTCGGACTCGCTTTCGCTACGGCTACCCCACACGGGTTAACCTCGCGACATGCCACTAACTCGCAGGCTCATTCTTCAAAAGGCACGCCATCACCAGCAACAGTAAACTGTTCACCAGCTTTGACGGATTGTAAGCGCACGGTTTCAGGTACTATTTCACTCCCCTCCCGGGGTACTTTTCACCTTTCCCTCACGGTACTAGTCCGCTATCGGTCACCAGGGAGTATTCAGGCTTATCGGGTGGTCCCGACAGATTCACAGCAGATTTCACGGGCCCGCTGCTACTTGGGTATCCACAACGACAGTTGCAATGTTTTCGTCTACGGGACTCTCACCCTCTACGACAGGCCGTTCCAGACCACTTCGACTAACACCACAATTTCTCACTGTCGGCCGATCCGGCAGAATCGACAATGCAAACCCCACAACCCTCCATACGCAACCCCTGCCGGGTATCACACGCACAAAGTTTGGCCTCATCCGCTTTCGCTCGCCACTACTCACGGAATCACTATTGTTTTCTCTTCCTGTGGGTACTGAGATGTTTCACTTCCCCACGTTCCCTCCACACACCCTATATATTCAGGTGCAGGTAACACGACATCACTCGTGCTGGGTTTCCCCATTCGGACACCCTCGGATCACAGCTCGGTTGACAGCTCCCCGAGGCTTATCGCAGCCTCCTACGTCCTTCATCGGCTCCTGGTGCCAAGGCATCCACCGTACGCTCTTCATTACTTACAACAAAGATGCTCGCGTCCACTGTGCAATTCTCAAACAACACACACACCACCATGTTCACGCCACCCTCAGACACCGAGAAACTTTCATCCCTCAGCCGATAGAACCAGCCATGACAGCCTGTATATGTCTTGCCTAGAAAGAAACATGCTTTCGCGTGTTCTCTCAGGACCCAACAGTGCATCGATATAGTCCCTGCCGGCGAAACATGGTTTCGCGTTCTACAGGA